>JAUHWY010000016.1 GCA_030427255.1 Bacteroidia bacterium
GCCTCCACTTCCACTCACCACGGCCTGATCCACATAATCCTTATTCACCGCATCGTTGGGGTTCACCGGCGGAGCTAAGTTTACAATACTGAAATTGCCCATGTCCAAGTCGGTATTGGCAGGATTGGGCAGCATCAGTGCCCAAGTGGGGTTTTGCGGCGTTCCGGCATTGTAATAAAAACCTGCCGGAGCTAAGTTCTGCCCGGTATTGAAGACCATTAATCCGGTAGCGGGATTGCTCACGGTTTGTCCGTCCGTGGCGTTTTGCAAATCCACCCTGGGCACCAACACGCCTTTGTCGGTGGCCTCGGCATCCAGAACTGCCGAGGGATCCGGACTGCCGGGGGTAGATGAAATTTTTACGCCCTGAGCCAAGGCGGTAGAAACACCTAGGGTAGAAATTAAAACGAAAGAAAACACATTCATGGTATAAATTTTAAATTTAAGGTTTAGGGGCCCTTTTCCGGCCCTTACTGCAACTCCTCAGCCCCAAGGCAGCCCTTCCGGCAGGCGGTTGTTTTCCGCAAAGCTCCAAAAACCCCCTGCACGGCAGGGCAAGCCTTGGGGCTTCCGGGGTTTCCGTGCGGTCCGGGGGCCGGGTTCATCGTACACAACGGAAATAGGCACTATTGTAGCCATACTCAGAAACCATATATCCGTCCGATAAACGCATGGCAAGGCTTCGGTTTCCGGAAGTTCCGGAGGCCGTGCGGGTCCAAAGGATGTTGGGAGAGCTGTTCTGACTTATGTTTCCTGCATCGTAACTCAACAGGTACATCAACTCATCCATAGAAGGTAAAAACCAATCGCTGTGCCCACTTTCGGTAAGGTTGGCGCAAGCTCTGGCCGCATTCCCTAAGGTAGTTGAGCTTTGTGATTCATTCGAAAGCATGCTTACGTTGGGCGTACTTCCCCCTCCGCTGCCACTCACCACCGCCTGATCTACATAATCCTTATTCACCGCATCGTTGGGATTCACCGGCGGCGCCAAATTCACAATATTGAAATTGCCCATGTCCAAATCGGTATTGGCAGGATTCGGCAGCATCAGCGCCCAAGTGGGATTTTGCGGCGTTCCGGCATTGTAGTAAAAACCTGCCGGAGCTAAGCTTTGTCCGGTATTGAACACCATCAAACCCGTGGCCGGGGTGCTTATGGTTTGTCCGTCCGTTGCGTTTTGCAAATTTACCCGCGGCACCAATACGCCTTTGTCGGTAGCTTCGGCATCCAGCACTGCTGAGGGATCGGGATTTCCGGGTGTGGAGGAGATTTTAACGCCTTGACCTTGAAGAAGGGGACTAAAAAAGCCCAAGGCCAGCAACCAAATCGTTTTTTTCATGGGGTATTTTTGACCAAATTACGAAACTCTTTAGGCTAAAGGCGGCTTAAAAACGGCCAAATCAAACATCCTTAGGTTAAGCTTTTCTAAACTTTGGGTGGTCTTTTTGATGAGAGAAGGACGCGAATGCGCAAAGGTTTCAGCGCAGTAGGACCAATGCGTGAAATAGATGGCGCCGTCAAACGCCCCTTTGCGGCTTGGCGACTTTGCGTGAAACCCTTAGCGCGAAATTAGGGCACGCAGAGCCGCGAGATGTTGCGTCTTTACCTCATCATTCATCATTCATCATTCATCATTCACCATTCCCCATTCACCATTCACCATTCCCCATTCCCCATTCATCACTCCCCATTCATCATTCCCCATTCATCATTCCCGGGGGAAAAGTGGATCACCAAATTTGTAGCATTTTTCACGGGGCAGGGATGGAGCCGGTAGCCTACCGAAGGGCAGCGCCACAGGCCTTGGGCAACGGAGGCCTCCGATCCTTCGGGGGACCCCGGATGCCTTAGGCCTGTGTGCACTGCCCAAGGGAGCTAAAGGGGACAGCCCAGTAGCCCCCCTCATAAAAAAACCCCTATAAAAAAATAGAGGCTTTTTAGGAATTTTTGAAGAATAGGCTGCCTGTGTCGACAGCCTGAAGGGCTGTTATCGAATGGCCACCGTGCTGATGACTTCGTAACCCAAGTATTTTTCAAGGATGTCGTGGTAGCGTTTGGTGCTGGTGAATCCGAAGCCGCTTTCGAAGAATTCGTTGATGTAGCTTAGGATTTCGGCGTCTTTAGGCATAATAAAGCCCAAGTGCTCGTTGCCACGGTTCAAAAAGCGGTGGATTTTAAGGTATCCGCTGCGTGCGTCTTTGATGTAGCGCCAGTAGGTAATGATGTCTACATAGCCGAAATAATCATCGCCGCGAAGCACTTTGCGAGGGATATTGTTTTGGTCTGAAACGAACTCCACTTTTAGGTCGGACAAGTATGAGGTGCGCAGAATGTCCATGTATTTGGCATGCACAGAGCCGGCGGTAGAAACACCCCGCAGGCCTTTGAGGTACTTGCGGATGTCGGCGGTGTCGTGTACGGTGGGTACGTTTCCGTTGGTTACCAGTACGCTCACGTTGTTGAGGTAAGGTGGAGAGAAATCCAATTCCTTTTTACGACCTTCGGTAATGGTAACGTTTCCGAATCCAAGGGTAAATGGATCGGCTTCTTTAACGGCGTTGTAAAACTCTTCGAATTCTACATGACCTTTCCAGGTAACTTGCACCGGAATTCTTTTGGTGCTGCGCATCCATTGGTAGAATTCATTAAAAATTTCGGCTTCCAAGCCGGTAGGCATGGCATTGAGTTCTTCGTTTTGAGGAGTGGCCAAAGGAGGTCTGGCCAAGTAATGAACGGTGAGTGCCATGGGCTCCATGCGTCCGTCCGCAGGTTTTTGGCTAAGCCGAACTTGAGCACTGAGCTGTAAGGTGCTGAAAAATAAGACAACCAGTAAAAGGATGCGTTGCATACCACTTGGGTTTAGGTGTGCTGCAAAAGTACATAAATTTAATTTTTTAAACGCCTTAATGATTTTACCTGAAATTAAAACGCAAAGCAGCAGATGTAGAAGGTTTGCAGGACTGGCATTTTGGTTGTATTTTTGATGAAAATATCTTTAGATGAAATCATTATTTACTCTGTTCTTAGCATTTAGTACCATCTCCTTGCTTAGTGCACAATCGAGTTTTAGTCTGGCCGACAAAGGCGGTAGCAACTACACCAACAGTGCGGTGACCAAAAACGGCGATGCTACCATAACCTTTCCGAACGATGAGCCCATCAAATGGCAAGGTTTCTTGACCAACAACAGCGCATCAACCGTTAGAACTTTGGTGAAGCGTCGCATGATTAATGTGCCTCAGACTTCCGAAAATCAATTTTGCTGGTCTATTCAATGCTATGCGCCGGTAACCAATCAGGCAACCGATACCGTTGATATTGCAGCCGGAGAGACCGACAGCAGCTTTTATTCTTACTTTTTCCCAGGTGGAACCAACGGTATTTTTACCATACAGTATGTGTTCTTTGATGCCATGAATACCAGTGATTCCATTTATGTAAATGTTATTTTTAATGTTACTGGTGGAACAGCAAGCATTCAAGAAGTAGGAAGCTCCGCAGCTCAGTTGAGCCAGCCTTACCCCAACCCTGCACGCAACATTACTCGTGTAGACTACGAAGTAGAGGGAGAGGCCAACTTAGCGCTGTACGATTTAAGCGGTGCCTTAGTGCGCACTTGGAGCTTGGAATCAGGAAAAGGAACCCTCACCATGGATGTGAAAGGGCTTCGCTCCGGAATGTATTTTTACAGCATCAAAAATCAGCAAGGCGTTTTGGCTACCCGCCGCCTATTGGTTAACCCCTGATTTTCAAAATAAACTAGAGGCAAACCCGCTTGTGCAAAGCCATTTTTACTTTGTGCAAGCGGGTTGCTTACAATATGACCCTAAAGCTTGCGTTAACCGACCATGAAACGAATTGTACCGGCTTTGGCCTGTCTTGCTTTTGCATGCGGAAGCCCTAAATGCATACGCTGTACCGATGTTGAAGGTTATCCTAATGGGGTAATCTGCTCCGACAGCTTCGAGGCTATTCCGGAAGATCCCAAATTCAGTTGGGCAGAGTTTTCGGACGAAGCGCTGCAAGATGGTTGCACCGAGGCAGAAGGAGACTGAGGGGTTATGCTAACTTTGTGCGGAGAATGAATACGCGTTCCATTATAGCATTTGGCCTTTTACTCCTGCTTGGCATGAGCTGGGTGGGATGTTCTACGCGCAAAAACAAACCCTTAAATCGTTTTTGGCACCGACTCAATACCCGCTACAACGGCTATTTCAACGGCAAAGAAGCCATGAAAGAAGGGGTCTTGGATTTACGCAAAAGCCGCACCGATAATTACGCCGGTATTTTGCCCGTATTCGATATCGGACATTCCGACGGCTGGTCCGATATCAATGCCAATGCCGAAAGAGCCATTGAAAAGTCCGGGAAAATGATCAAAAAGCACTCCATGCTGATCAACGGACAGCAGCACAATAGCTGGATTGACGACTGCTATTTGCTTATGGGCAAGGCCAATTTCTTTAAGAAAGAATTCTTTTTGGCAGCGGGTCAGTTTCGCTATGTAGCTGTAGAAAGCGAAGACGAACTTACCAAAGAAGAAGCCAAAATATGGCTGCTTAGGGTGTACAATCAAGAAAATGAATTTGCCGAAGCCTCCGCGGCCATGCGCCAGGTACGCAAAGGCATGCTTACCGAAGAACTAAAGGCCGATTTTCACGCCGCCGAAGCAGAATACTTTATTCTCCAAAAACGGTACGAAGAAGCGTTAGATGTGTTGGATTTGGCCATAAAAGCCGAAAAGCGAAAAAGGGTGCGGGCTAGATATACCTTCATTAAAGGACAATTATACGACGCGCTGGAAAGACCCGAAGAAGCGTATCGTGCATTCAACGATTGCCTAGACTTACGTCCGGAATATGCCATGGAGTTTCAAGCCCGCATCCGAATGGCAAAAAATGCCGGCAACAACAATGCTGCCGACCTGCGTGCCATGTTTAAAAAGATGCTCCGGGACGACAAAAACATCGAATACCGAGATCAAATTTACTACGCCTTGGCTTTGCTCGACCTGAGTGAGAATAAGAAAGAGGACGCCATTGAGAACTTGCAGGCATCGATTAAAGAAAGCACCAACAACCAAGTACAGAAAGCCTCCTCTTTTTTGCTGCTTGCCGAACTTAACTTAGAAGTTCAAGCCTATGAGCCTGCCCAAGCGTATTACGATTCCACGGCAAGCTTGATTTCTAAAGACCACCCGCGCTACGATGAGATTCTCCGCCTTCGCGATAACCTAACCGAGGTAGTCAATAACATTCGCACGGTGGCTTTGCAAGACTCCTTGCTCCAACTGGGAAGCATGTCTGAGAACGACTTGGCCGTTTGGTTAGACAATTATATTTTAGACTTGAGAGAGCAAGACGAAGAAGCCAAGCGCCTTATGGAGCAGCAGGCCCTTCAAGTTGGAGGCGGAGGAGGCGGTGCCGATGGCGGTCAATGGTATTTTGTAAATGCCCAAGCCAAAAGTTTTGGAGCGCAGGAGTTCCAAAAAGTTTGGGGAAATCGACCTTTGGAAGACAACTGGAGGAGAAGTGCAGCGCTGAGCAATGGCTTTACCGATGGAGGCGATGGCCAAGACGGAGAAGCCGAAAACCCCAGGTATTTACCCGAAACCTACCTCGCCGAAATTCCCACCTCGGATTCGGCACGTAACGCCAGTAAAAACCTGATTTACGATGCCCTCTTTGCGCTTGGGGTGGTGTATAAAGACAAAATTGAAGACCTACCCCGAAGCAACGAGGCTTTCTTGGAACTGGAACGCAGAACCGATACCAGCAAGCATTTTCCTTTGGCCTTTTATTACCTCTATTTAAACTACACCGAACAAAAAGACATCTCAAAGGCCGATTATTACCGTAAACGAATAACCGAGCAATACCCCAATAGTGAGTATGCACGAATCCTCAATAATCCCAATTACCTGAACGAAAAAGACAAACAGGCCGATGCTGCCGAACCTCTCTATAACCGAGCTTATGCGGCATTTGTCTCCGAAAACCGAGCCCAAGCCTACAATTTGGCAGCCACAGGCCTTCGCGATTACCCCAAAAGCACTCTAAGGCACCGCTTTCAACTTTTGGCCGCCCTAACCAAAGACTTCCCCGACAGCTTGGGGCAAAAAGGCCTCATAGAAGCATTAAAAGCCGTGGTCAACGATAATCCCGAGACCGAGTCTGCCGAAACGGCTACGCGGCTTTTGGAAAAGCTAGGTGTGGAAGCGCCCAAACCGGCAGGGAAAGACACGGTACAAACTCAGATCGACAGCTTGGCGCCTAAAAAGGAATACCCATTTAAGTATACACCGGAAGTGGAGCATATGGTAGTGGTTATTGTGCAAGACCCCGGCTTTAACCCGGAAGGGCTCAAAGGGGTGTTGAGCAATTTTAATGAAGCTTCCTACAAATCAAAACGACTTAGCGTATCCAATACCTTACTTGGAAAAGAAAACCAGCTGCTCAATATCCGAAGGTTTACCAACGCCACCGATGCCATGAATTATATTCAGGCCCTACAGAAGCAAAAGGTTTTAGAAAAAGGAATGGAAGAAGGAGGACCAAGCCCCATTCTTGTTCCGGCCTCCATTAACAATCTGGGGCTCTTGTTCCGCACAAGAGACATAGAGGGCTATGTGGAGTGGGTTCAACAAAATTATAAGTGATTTATGGCGCGTCGAGATAAACATGTGCCCGATACCGGCTCACACAACCAAATCAATCCGGGGACCAAAATTGAAGGGAACTTGCATGCTTCTGAGAGCATTCGCCTAGATGGGCAAATGAAAGGAGACCTGCATTGCGACGGAAAAGTAGTGGTGGGACCCGAAGGAACCGTGCAGGGAAACATACATTGCCAGCAGTTAGATCTCTATGGACAAATAACCGGAGATGTAATTGCCAAAGAATTAGTGATGCTCCGCAATTCAGCAAAACTCGAAGGAAGCATTCAAACGCAAGGCCTCTCCATTGAATCCGGTGCCACTTTTGAAGGCTCTTGTACCATGCAAACAAAGCATGCCTCCTGACCCCAACAAAAAACGCAAGAACCGCCATCAGGTTGTTGAATGGTCCGGGCTGGGATTTCAAATGCTGGCCACCATTGCTATAGCCACCTGGGGCGGCTCTAAACTTGATGAGGCCAATGATTCCAACTGGATTAGCCCTGCATTGGCTATGCTGGGTGTTTTGCTTGCCATTGGCTTGGTCCTAAAAAAGGTGCTCAGAAAATAAAGCAAGAAGCGAAGCCCCAAGCAAATTGTATCTTTACCAAAAATTTATGCAGGCTAAATCAAAATATTTCTTGGGACTCACCCTAATTGCAGTCCTTTTGATTGCCCTCTACTTTGTGGTGCGTAATTTGCTGGGCATAGAGGGAGCGGTAGACAGTAAATTCCTCATTGTTCCGGCATTTTATTTCATTACCGGCCTTAGCCACAGCCTTTTGGTGCGCAGCATGAGCGGCGACCCGCGCAAGTTCCAAACCAGCTTCATTACGGCCATGGGGGTTAAGATGCTGGCCTACTTGGCCTTTTTAGGCGCCGTTCATTATTTGACCGCAGGCATCGACCTGGCTTTCGTTACCCTCTTCTTTATTTGCTATTTGGTGTTCACCGCTTACGAAATGTATGCCTTGCGCTGGTATAGAAAAGCCATGGATAAGGATAAAGCATCCGAAGAAAAGAAACAAGGCTAAACCTTTAGCGTACGGGAATTAAATTAACCGTTCCTGCAGCCAGCAAGGAACCGGTAATGCTTTTAACTTCACAGGAAGCATTCAATATACGCGCCCCTTTGCGCACAATTTTTGCGGTCACCCGCACCTCTTCACCCAAGCGGGCAGTGCCCAAATAATCGATGTGCATGTTCACGCTTACATGAAAGGGCTCAATGCCCAAAACAAACAAATGCATGCCAATGGCATCGTCAATCATGGTGGCAATCATGCCTCCATGCAACATCCCGGCGGGATTGGTCATTTCATTCCTCACCTCAAACCCTAAGGTCAGGTGCGACTCCCTAACCTCAATAATTTTGCCGCGTAACCAATTGCTTACTGCCGAAGGAGCCGTGTCAATATATTGTCCTTCGAACGCTTTGTATTTTTCAACTCCGGGATGCATGCCCCAAAAATACATGCTGTTCATTGGCCTTTGGCAAAGTTTTTGCTTAATTTTCTTAAAAACCGCTTATGCAAACGCGCATTGTCCTTAGTTTCTTGGTTTTGTTGCTGTTGGCAACTTCGACCCATGCACAACGTACGCCTCGCAAGGAAAGGGCAAAGGAGCGCCGCAGCCAAATGGCGCCTCGAGAACAAGCCCAGGCAAAGCGTGTGTTGCGTCGAACCAACGTCACTATCCACCACGCCAAAAAGCAGTTGGCGGAGCACCAGAACAAAACCGGGGATTTGGCTAAAGCGGTTTCTCACCAGCGCTACGCCATATCTTTGCTTCGAAGAGGTATGGACAAGCGGGCCATTGCTCATAGCCGGCGTGCGCGGCGCCTAGCCTTTGCTTCCATCCAGGCCAATCAGGGCAAAATTCCGGAAGGAATGCAGTTTGCCGAAGGTGAGGGGAGCGACGATGGATTCTCGGACGACCAATTGGACGCTGATTTGGATAAAGAGTTTGGTAGTCAGGTTGTTTTAGAAGACGACCGCATTTTGGAAGATGCCCTATCCGATTTGGAAGAATAGTTTTTGGGCGCCTTAACGGAGTCCGGCTATTACTGGCCTTGGGGTGCATGCTTTCCGGCTAAGTGCTGCATGCAGGATTCCCCGGTGAACTTAAGTTTAGGTTTTTAGAAGTCTGTTTATTGGCTTTTGGGGGCTTGCTAAAGCGCCGCCGCCAAAAGCCGTGCCGGAAATGCATGCTCCCCTGCGGCCGGTAGCCGCCTCCCTCCTGGCGCTTAAGCTCCGAAAAAGAGAGTTTAATACAAATTACCAATTAGGCTAGGTGGAACCCAATACCATGGCTGGTTGATCCCTCAAATATGGCTAATGCCCCTTTCTGGGTTTGTAGCCTTAGCCCAAGCCAAACGGGACTGAAAGGTTTGGCAAGCTAAGGATGCTGCTTTACATCTGCCCCATGGGCGTAGGTGTGCCGCGTTTTCCGTTGCATTTGTAGGTGCCGGCACAGCTCGAAAGCAATACAACAAGAAGGACCAAAAGAGCAACTCGCAAAAACATAAGTGGACCTATTTGGGGATGCTTTTATAGAACGCAGCTTGGCCACCTTTTGGTATGCAGCTTGAGAACACTTAGCTTATTTAAACGCGGCAGAACAAAAAAAAGGCCGACTTTGAAGCCGGCCTTTTTTGAGTAGTTCATGGTTTATTAGTGCACCACCGATATGCGGCTGTACCACTGTTGTTTTTCGCCCTTAAGCAGCAGGAGATAGGTGCCTGCGGCTAGGTTTTGGACAGAAATGCTGCTCTCACTCTGGGGAACATCGTACTCTGCATTTCCTATCCGTTGCCCGGTGAGGCTAAAGAGTTCCCATCCATTGATGGGCAAACCTTCAATCCGCACTTGGTCGTTGCTTGGATTCGGGAAGATGTTGAAATGCTGGTTGGCATCGCTAATGCCCTGCATGGAGCTAATGGTTACGTCAATGCAGGTAGTGTCGGCGTTTCCACAGTCGTTGTAGGCATAAATACATACCGTTTTAGGTCCAAGCGAAGTGTAAGTGTGTACGTAAGGTAAAGTGGGGTTGGTAACCACACTGCCCATACCAAAGTCAACCACAACAGAGTCGGCACCCTCAATGCTGTCAGGCACGGTTACATCCGGACCGTCTACCGAAAGGTTAACGTCAGCATCTACATCGGCGCAAAGGTCTACGGTTTCACAAATACTATCTACCACGCAGCCGTTGTCTGCTTTTAGGCAAACGCAAAAGGAGCCGCTGGAGGGGAAGGTGTGGGTATAGGGTTGTCCGCTTGCGGGAACGTAATCGCTCGGACAGAAGAGCCAAGTAGCGTTGGGGCTAGAACCGGAAGTATTGGTAACTTCCACGTCCAACTCATCGATGGTGTGAGAAAAGCTGAGGTTTAGAGCCGCAGGAGACGAAGAGGCCGTTCCGTTGGCGGAGCCTGTAGTTTGTGGATCACTAGCGTTAACACGGAAAAGGTAACCGGAACCGGGTGTCATATTAGGTAGGGTGCCGGTGATGCTGCTGCCGGTGGTAGCATTGAGCGTACCAATTACGTTTCCGGAGAAGTTGCCGTTGGCGTCGGACATTTCCAAGCTAAAGGTATTGTTGGCGTTCATTGGGCCGTTAACCAAGGTAAAGGGCACTGTAATGGACTGCCCGGAGCACAGGGTAGCCGAAGCCGGGTCGCCGGTGGTGATTCCGGGTACCACCAATGGACCGGTAATTTCGATATCATCAATGCCGAGGGCGGGGTCGCTACCTCCGGTGGCTTGGTTGTTCACAAAGCGCCATCCAAAGCGCAGTTGCGCGCGGTTGTCAAATGCGGGGTCGGTAAGTGTGGTTTGGGTCCAACTGCTCTGGCCAACCATAGTAAAGTTGGGGTACTGAGTCCAAGTACTTCCGCCGTTTGTTGAGTAATACAACTCACCAAAGGCCTCGTTGGGACTTCCTGCACAAAGCCACCAAAAGCTCAAACTTACCCCCGTTTGCCCGGTGGTGTTGACGTCAACGGACATGTGGGTAAAATAATTTTGAGAAAAGGTACACAACCCATCTGCAGCGCGGTAGTGCGCATTGTCAACACCCGTGTTAAATCCATCCAAAGAGCTTAGATGAAGGTAATTTCCATTAGGGTTGGTAATGCCTCCCGGTTGTGCCGGAGTGGCAGAAATAGGAACATTAATGGTTTGGAAACAAAAAATACTGATGTTTCCACCGTTGTAACTGTTGTTTATGGTCCAAGTGTTGTCACCGACATTGGTGGAGTTTACTGCGGTGGAGTTCAACACCATGTCGGCGCTAAACGCATTGGAAAAATCTTCAAAAAAGAGCTGTTGGGTTTGGGCACTTAAGCCAAGGCTAAGCGAACCAAAGAGTATGGTACATAGTTTTTTCATAAGGACTTCATTTTCTTTAGTAAAAATAGTGATTTGTAAGAAAAAAGCCCTTTTGTTCACAAAATTCCTGTCAAAATTTAGGGATTAGGCCTCGCGCTAAGGTTTATTGCGGGAATTTAATTGGATTGGAACGCAGCTTCTTGCCTTTCTTTCTCAAAAAAGAAGCGTTCTTCTCCAAAGGCGGGCTTAAGGTCGTCGAGCCAAATGGCTTTTTCGTCGTATTTTGCAAAGAAGGGCCGGTGCACCCATTGGGCATTTCTGCCTTGAATGAACCGAAGGGTAATGACCTTTTCGCCGGCTACATTTGCCGGTCCCAGCACCTGTACTTTTCCCGGCCCTGCCGACATGCTTGGGCCGCGCACCGTACGACAAATACCGCTTACCCCTTGGTAGGCTTTTTGAAATATTTCCCAAGCCCTAACCAAGGGCACGGCAAAGTAGTCTTGGGCACCCGTATCTCTAGCTAAAAACATATAGTAAGGTATGCAGCCATGCTTTACTTGCAGTTGCCACATTTCTTTCCATGCCTCGGCGCTGTCGTTAATGCCTGCCATAATGGGGGATTGGGTGCGAATCTCTGCTCCGGTAGATTTGATTTTGGCTATGGCCTCCTGCACGGCAGGCGTGCGTAGTTCGGCAGGATGATTAAAGTGCGCCATAAAGGCGAGATGTAGGCCGGAAGCGCGTACTTCTTTGAATAAGTCCAGTACATCTTCGGCATCCTTATCCGTTAAAAAGCGGTAGGGCCAATAGCCGAGAGCCTTAGTACCAATGCGGATATGCCTTAGGTTTGGCACGTTTCCATGGAGCAAGGGCTCAATGTACATGCGGAGCCTTTTGGCGGTCATTATCATGGGGTCGCCGCCGGTAAACAAGACGTCGGTGATTTCGGGGTGGCGCTTTAGGTATTTTACCAAAAGCTCGGTTTCTTGCATGGCAAATTTTAGTTCGTCCATGCCCACAAACTGTGGCCAGCGAAAACAAAAGGTGCAATAGGCATGGCAGGTTTGGCCGTGCTGAGGAAAAAACAAGGCTGTTTGGTCGTATTTATGTTGCACCCCGGTGAGCTTTACGCCGTCAATTTCGGGTACGTTTTGCTCTTGTTGTCCGGCAGGGTGTGGATTCAATTGCAAACGAATGCGGTCTGCTATTTTTTTCAACTCCACTTTTCCTACTTCTTTACGCAAGGCTTCGGCTATGAGCTTGTAATGGGCATTGCTCAGCATTTCTTTTTGAGGAAATGTAAGCCGGAACATTGGGTCGTTGGGTACTTTTTCCCAATCGATAAGTTGCTCCACTACATAATTGTTGACCTTAAATGGAAGTACCGACCCCACCACCTCAATGTCGAATTGCTCATCGGCAGATAAGTAGGTTTGCACTTGAGGGATTTTTCGAAAATTGGATAGGGTATATACTTTGTACTTTTCCATGCCGGTATTTAAGGGTATTGAAACCAAAGAACGAACTTTGGAATATTTGATAAGATGAATAGAATCTTGCAAAAATACAAAATTTGAAAATTAATAAAAAGTAACTTTTGCGCCAGGGGCCGAAGGAATAGCCCGGAGGCTTTGGCCCCGTGCAGCTTAGCCGAGGATGCGTAGCTTTGCGAAGCAACCGCAGGCTTAGCTGCACGTGGGCTAAAGCCGAGGACTAGCACTGAGGACCCGCCCGGGCGCCCAAAAAAAATCCCCCCAACACGTGGAGGGATTTTAATCGAATTACCGAATCAGGTTTACTTTGCCTTGAAGCGGGCTGTCGTCGAAGGGGAAAGGGCTGTCGACTTGATATTCAATGCGGTAATTATAAATGCCTACCGGAACTTCTTGGTTGAGGTGCGTGCCGTCCCAACCGTGTTCCAGCTTGTTGCTGGTGAAGATTTCGTCGCCCCAGCGGTTGAATATCCGCAAAGTGTAGGACTTGATTCGTGTGCCGTAGGCTCGGAAAATTTCGTTGTCGCCGTCGCCGTTGGGGGTAAAGGTGTTGGGTACGAACAGCGTGGGACGGCAGCCATCGCGCAGGTGAATGCTGTCGCGGATTTCGCAGCCGTAAGGATCTATGGTAAAGGCATGGTACCAGCCGGTGTCGCTTACTGCTATTTTGTGCCCTTGCTCGCCGTGTTGCCATTGCCAGTCGTAATCGGGGTCAAGCCAAAGGGTTATGCTTTGATCGCAAACGAAAGTATCTTCCGGAGTTCGATCTATGGGTTCGGGAGCTTCGGAGACCAAAAAGGTCCAAATGGAGTCGCAACCCGCTAAGCTTTGGTAGCGCCTTTCAAAGATTCCGGCATGGTGGAAGGTCTGTTGACCAAAGGTTGCCGGCTGGCCTTGGCATAGGCTTAGGTTTACTAAGCTGTCCAACACAGGGGCCACCCGAATTTCTGTAATGTAAATGGAGTCGCAGCCAAACTGAGATTGGAGGGAATCTATATAGGTTCCTGCCTGGTTTTGGTTGCCGGTTGCCGTGGGCCAGCTTTCTCCTTCGCAGAGCTGAATGGTCTCGTTTTGAGTGGTTACCGGGTCTAGGCTTACCTGATACACAAATACCGAATCACAGCCCCTAATGGTTTGATATGCCTGAGTATATACTCCTCCTTGATGCACCACTTGACCGTTGGGTAGGCTGAGGCTGCTTCCATCGCATAGCCTGAAGTTTTGAGTGAAACTATGGCTTGGCCAAACCGTAAGTTGCGTGTTTAGCGTCGAGTCACAACCTTGGGTTGTACTTAAGGTTAGGCTGTGTATGCCCGGTGTTTGTACCTGCAAGCCGTTGGCTAGGGTATGCACGTCCCCTTGGCATATAAAGGCACTGTCGTTTTGGGTGTAGCTCGGTTGTTGGCTAATCGTTATTAAAAAGGTAGAATCGCAGCCATGTATGGTTGACAAAGTCAGGTTGAAGCTGCCCGGATTTTGGGTCCAACTTTGGTCGGGCAGCATTAGGCTGTCTCCTTGGCAAAAGTCGGCCTGCCAAGCGATTTGATAGCTAGGCCAAACCTGCACTTGATGCAGGATGGTGGAGTCGCAGCCTGCCATGCTTTGCAGGTTGGTGGTATATAGGCCTATTTGCTGAACATGGCTGCCGTTGCTGAGTTGTACCGAGTCGCCTTGACAAATGCTGCTTTGCAGGTTGGTTTGAAAGGTGTCGGCGACGCTAAGGAAGGTGGTGAACAGGCTGTCGCAGCCTTGAATGGAGCTTAATTGGCTTATATAAGTTCCGCTTTGCTGAACCGTTTGCCCATCGGGAAGGCTGTGGCTTTGGCCTTCACAAATGGTGACCCAAAGGCTGTCGTGGTACACCGGCCATAATTGCAGTTGGGTCTCCATTATGGAGTCGCATCCCAAGCTGCTGCTTAGGGTGTCAAGGTAGGTCCCGGCCGATTGAACGGTTTGTCCGGAGGGCAGCGTGTAGTTTTGGCCTTGACAAATAAAAGCTTGCTGTTGGATATGGTGCACCGGATTCACTTGTAGGTGTATGGTTACGGTGGAATCGCAGCCTGCTGTGGTTTGCAGGGGAAAGCTGTAGGTGCCGCTTTGGCTTTGATAGCTTTGGTTGGGCATGGCCAAAGAGTCGCCTTGGCAAATGTGCACCTGAATTTGGGTCCAAAAGGTGTCGTGCACCGTCAATTGGGTTTGGATGATGGAATCGCAACCCCAAAGGCTTTGCAGGGAGCTGGTATAGGTTCCGGTTTGTTGCACTTGCTGCCCGTCCGGCAGGCTGTAGCTTTGTCCTCGGCAAATGTCGGCGGTTTGGTTTTGGTTAAATATGGGGTCAACAAAGAGCGTGGTTACCCTAATGGAATCGCAGCCAAAGGTCGTGGCAAGGTGGTCGGTGTATACTCCGCTTTGGTGCTGCCAGGCGTTTTGAAGCCATGCCGAGTCGCCTTGGCAAATGCGTGTGGTTACAGAGTCAAGGTATACCGGGTGTACCTGAACCATAATATGGGCGGTGTCCGAAGCGCAAAGGCTGTCGGAGGCTACCAGACTATAATTGCCGGCCTGTATTGCCTGAGCGCTTGGAATGCTCGGGTTTTGGATGCTGCTTATAAATCCTGAAGGGCCTGTCCACTGGTATTGCAAGCCTGTAGCTACTTGGGCTTGCAGCTGTAGGGTGTCGGATTGACACAAAGGCGCATTGTAGCTGAGTTGTGGGGTGGCAGGAGGGGTGTGGATCCTAAGCTCAAAGGTGTCCGGAATAATAGGGCAAACGCCTACATTACCTTGGATCACAAATTGCCCTTGGTGGCCCTGCACAGAGGGTTGAACGGCTACCGAATCTCCTGTGGCCGAAAAATTATTCGGGCCGGACCATTGATAGGTAGCGCCATTGATTCGGTCCACCTGAAGCAAAAAGCCATCGCCAAGGCAAACCGTATCTTGGGGATCCGGTATTTGGAATTCAAAGGCATTGTAGTCGGAGAAATAACCATAGCGGCAACCGGATGTGCCACCCCCATTTACCACTCCCATATGAAAGAGGTGGCTGCTGTTGGTGAGCCTGGAAGCCTGACCTGTAGGAACCTGATTGCTAAGGTTGATTTGGGCATACATCCATGCACCATTGGAGCCGGGTACCGGTTGAAAGGCATTGGCCGAGACCCAGCCGGTGTTGCCGTTGAGGTTGAAGTTTCCTTCGCCTCCGGTTTGAACAATCACGTTCATGGCAAAAAACTCGTTGGTAGAGCGGGTAAAGCTCACCGAAGAGGAGCCTGTACATTCTATGGTAGGGAGCAGCGCACCGCCCACCTCGCAGCCAAAGCCGGTGGCGTGCAGCACATAGCTTGGGGAGCTGGTTTGAATGTAGGCCACTGGGTTGGCCAAGGTATGGGCATAGGTTTCACCTGCTTGAAGCGTCGCCACGGTAGTACCATCAACTTGCACCGTGGTGCCGTTTTGGCTAGCCAATACAAATACTTTATCCGGACCGTTTAAGTAGCCTTTTACCACAATATATTCATCGCCAATAACAGGAATTGGTACAATTTGGTCCCCCATAATGTCCATGCACCCGCCATAGGGAGCTCCTCTCATGGAATCGTCGTTGATGGTAATGGCAATGGGCTTATCCGAAACTACGGAGGTTCCTTCCAAATGCTGGTTGGCTGCTGTGCTTACCGCTCGGCCGTTCCAGGTTTCGCCTTGATTAAGCTGAATTGTGAAGCTTTGTCCTCCGGGGTGCCCCACAATATCTTGAGTGGGGGTTATGGTAATGGTGGTGTTGTTTTGAGTGGCCACAATATCAAAACCGGATCGTGCATAATTTATATTGGAAAAAAAGTTTTGAAAGGGCAACAGGAATTGAGTTCCCAAAGCATTTTTACCTTTCAAGGTAAAGATGTCGGGGTTGCAGCCACAGCCGGGGTTTATTTCGTAATAGGCGGTAATCGGTGCCGAGGATCGAATTCTAAACCCCTTAGTTAGTACTGCATTGGGCGGGTCATTTTCTATCATGGTAATCCATTGAGTCAGGTCAATGGACTGTGCGCTGTTTGGCCCTAGGGTTAAGGTTTGGACCGGGAAGTTGGGGTTTGCCGGTTGTTCTATACGAATGGTGGCCGCCTGATTAAAGGTGGCGAATCGGAAAAGGATGGGCCGATCCCCATGATTTTGAGCTGCCTCAGGGGCAACGAACCAAAATAGGGTGTCTTTTTGTGCTTTGGCATTTAGAAAAAGCAAGCACAGGCATGCCGTTAAGAGGGTAAGACGTGTTTTCATAGGTGAAAATTGTGGGAGTAAAAAAGAACGCTTGGTTCTTAGTAAGCAACAACCTCCCTTACCCAGACACGCCGGGACGAAAAAAAACCCTTTTCGCAGCTAACCCTTGATTGGGCTTAGCAGAAAAGAGTTGGTTTAAAAAATGCCCTTAAGGGCAGATTTCTTACCTGGTTTTTTCCGGTGGGAGGCGGTGAAACCAAGAAATCTGAAATAAATTTACAATGGCTTGTTCATAAATCAAAGGCCGTTACAAGGATTTAATACAGAAAAAACAGGAGCGAAATCTTACTTGTTTAGAAATGAGGTTTTTGTATGAATAGGCTAGGGGTGGATTTTTTGGGCCGCCATTTCCGGCCCTTACTTTTACTCCGCAGGGGAACAAGGCTTCAGCCAAACCCATGCAGGGAGCTTGCATGCGCGCCGCTCCTGCACGGGTGGCTTCAGACCTTGTTCCCCTTTGCGGGGTAATCGTGCGGTCCGGGGCGGTAAATCTGTGTGGTGCGTGTTCCTAAAGGTAGATTACTGTACCTACTTATATAAAATCTCTTTGGGACATTATTCAGCTTTCTGGCATCTCTTTTTGGGCCATTATTTTCAACCTTTTTTTCTCTGGACTTAGGCGTTAAATGTTAAAAAAGCTTCATAAAAGCCCTTAAAATAAGGGGTTTCCTAAAAATGGAAACGGTAAGCTTTTGTTTTTCCAACAAATGGAAATTAACTCCAATATGACTACGAAAATGTCTTGATGGAGCTAAGTTGATGGCCTAGGTTTGTATCGTCATAAAAGACATAGCAAAATAATAAGCTTGGGCCGGAGGCTTTCATCTCAAGAAAAATAAGCCGAGGCCGGGGTTAAAAAACAGGAATTATGCAACGTATATTTTTGGTTGCTCTGGCAATGCTTTGCATGCGGGCTGACCTCCTCATGTCTCAAACTACCTTCGACGAATCGGCCTCTACTTGGGGTGTTTCCAATAATCGGGATAAGGATGGCGGCATTGCTTTCGGCGACTTTGACCGGGATGGAGATGACGATGTGCTGGTAAATACTTCTTCAAGTAGCTCCTCCAATGGATATACTAGATTGTATCGAAACGATGGAACCCACTTTACGGATGTTACCGATGCCTTAGCAGAAGAGTTGGAGGATGAAGTTCGAGACCGGCAAGCGCTTTTTGCCGATTTTAACAACGATGGGTATTTAGACATACTAAGGTCTCTTGGTACTTCCGGTTCAGGAAGTGACCGCCTTCAACTTTTTTTATTCAACAACAACACCGGTGGACCTTACAACAACACCTTTGGCGATGGGTTCGGGGATGATGATCCCATAGGCATTGGTGAGGGCGGTGGCGTAGACATTTCTGTGGATGACGCCAATTTTGAAGGCGTAAATGCTTTTGACATGGATGGGGACGGCGATTTGGATATCCTTATCGAAAACCACTCTTACGGCATTGACATTCTTCGTAATAACCTTATTGATCATATTACAGGAAATAAAACAGTAGTTACTCCCTCCACTCATTTTACGCATATTACCCCCGGAAGCGGCACTTCCTTAGGGTTGCAACAATCGGGTGGAGGCTTAGAAGGAGACTACAGCGCAGTGGGCGATTTGGACAACGACGGTTGGGTCGACTTGGTTGCCCGCAAACGCAATGGAAACGATGTTTACTTTTCTACCGGAAACGGCTTTACAGGGGGAATTGACCTCCAAAACGCAGACAACAACGACAAAGGAGGTATTGGCCTTTACGACTTGGACAACGACGGCGATTTGGATATTGTTTGGACTTCAGACCCCGGGAATTACATTTACAGGAACAATGGCGACCGCACATTTACTCTAATGAACAATGCTTTGGGAGGTTCTTTCCAAGGCAATGGCGGCGTAGACGGCGTGGCTGGTGGCGATGTGGACAACGATGGGGACATCGATTTGTTTTTTACAGACAATAATGGCTCTGTCTTGTTTATCAATAACTTGTTAGGCCCGGGATCAAACGGCGCCTTCTCCTTTACCGACCACAATTTTGTCAATTCCGGAACAAATACCCACAATGGGGAGGGGGTGGCCATGGCGGATGTGGACGGAGACGGTGACTTAGACATTTTTGAAATCAAAGATGGTAACAACAGCTCCAGCCGTAGCGACAGGTTGTGGATCAATCGCTTGTATGACGGAGCAACACCACAGGGGGCTAAGGCTTACCTCACCGTTGATGTTAAAGAAATACGCACCCATCGCATGTCCGGCGGTCTAGATCGCCCGGCAAATGGGGCCATGGTGGTACTTAAGGATTGCAATGGAAATATTCTTTCCGGTGTGCGCATGGTGGACGGAGGCTCAGGTCATGGAAGTCAAAATAGCCAACGGCTTCATTTTGGTTTGCCTAATGGCCCCAACCATCTATACACGGTAGAAGTTCGGTACCCCAATGAGCAAACCTATCCGGGCTTGGTGCAGCCTGTGGTTTCCAAAGCGATAAATCCGGCGCTTGCAGGAACAAACCATTTAGAGGTTCTTCCCCACGAACCCAATGTGGCTTGCGAGGGCTACTTAGATAACGATCGCGACGGAATAATTAACCTTACCGATCTTGACGACGATAACGACGGGATCCTAGACGTGGAAGAAGTGTGTGGAGCAGGTGCCGCTAACTATAGTTGCCTTAGCACCTTGATTTTTGATTCCGGAAATAATGCCGTAAACCCTTCCGGTGACCTTGATGGTGACGGAGTGCCCAATGCTTTGGATTCCAGAGACCCGAACTTTACAAACACCTGTGCCGATTTGAACTTGGATGGTCGTTGCGATGCTTTAGATGCAAGGTTGGATGCAGATGGGGACGGCATTCCTAACTTTTTTGACCTCGACACCGATGGCGACGGACTTACTGACCTCTTAGAGGCGGGTGGTTTAGATTCTTTGGGGGCAGGAACCATAATGGGAAACTTTGTAGACAACAATGGAAACGGTTTGCACGACACCTACGATGCAAATAATGGAGGCTTCAGTTTGGCTTTGACCGATACCGATCAAGACAATATCCCCGACTTTTTAGATTTAGACAGCGATAACGATGGCATTGCCGATGTGTTGGAAAGCAATGGAACAGATGCCGATGGAGACGGGCGGGTAGACGGAACCGCGGATGCTGATAGAGATGGCTTAATTGACGCAGTAGACGCCGACACAAACAACGATGGAATTGTCGACAATGCGGCAGGGGTGCTTTTGCGCACAGGGCTGGATTCGAACAACGACGGCGCTCCGGATGCTTGGCCCTTTTCCGACAACGATCAGGACTTCCTACCCGCTTTTCGCGACTTAGACAGCGACAACGACGGTTTGGCTGATTTGGCCGAAGCCGGTGGAGTGGACACCAATGGAGATGGCAGAGTAGATCTTTTTGCAGATGCGGATGAAGACGGATTAGTGGATACCTACGACTTGGATCAAGGCGGAAATCCATTGCAAAACCCGGATCAGGATGGAGATTTGATTCCGGACAGCAGAGACCTAGACAGCGATAACGATGGTTTGGCCGATATTTTGGAAGCCGGCGGAGAGGATTTGAATAATGACGGAATGATCGATGGCCTTTTTGCCGATGCCGACGCAGATGGCTTTTCTGACTTGGTTGACGGAGATGCCGACAACGACGGAACCCCAGAAAATACAGCTTCCGTTCTAGTCCTTACACAAAGTGATGTAAATAATGACGGCCGGCCGGAAGGCTATGTAAGCGGAGATTTTGACCTGGATGGTATGTTGAATAGTGCCGACTTAGACAGCGACAACGATGGAATTCTAGATGCGCGCGAAAATGAATTCGACGATGGGGATTTCAATGGCACCGTGGATGGAGCGCCAACCGCCGGTGCTAAAGCCAACGGATGGAGCAACTTGTTTGACGGTTTAGTTGGCGGCAATACTCCGGCACGTCCCAATACCGATGGAGATGCCCTTCCTAATTTCCTGGATATTGACACCGATGGCGATGGTATTGTAGACTTGGTTGAGGGCCAATCCACGGCAGGTTTTGTGGCCCCCCAGCGTGTAGACAGCGACAGAGATGGTATTGACAATGCCTTTGACAACGACAATGCCGCTTTTGCAGGGGGCGCAAACAATGGAATTACACCGGTCAATACCGATGGCCCCGGCTCCTACCCAGATTTTATAGATACCGATTCAGACAACGACAATATCCCGGATGCTGTTGAGGCTTGGGATGCCAATGGCGATGGTGTGATTAGTGGTTCAGAACCCCAAGTGGTCAGCCCTGCAGATGCCGATAACGATGGCTTGGACGATGTGTTTGACCAAATCAACAGAAACGGCAACCCCGGATTTAATCCTTTGAATAACAGCAATCCAATTGGCTTTCCCGACAACCAAGCTCCCGGAGGAGACCGCGACTGGAGAGACTCAGGGCCAATTACACCGCTTCCTTTGGTATGGGGTGATTTTGAAGCTGTTTGGAGCGGAATGGATGCACAACTCAACTGGAGTACCCTAACTGAAATCAACACCAGTCATTTTGAAATTCAGCATAGCTCGGATATGGTGCATTGGCAGGTCATCGGAGAAACCGACGCTGCCGGCTATTCCGCAACAACACTAAGCTATGCCTTTACCCACAAAAACCCCGGAACCGGCGTGCATTACTACCGATTGCGTCAGATTGATTTCGATGGGGCTTTTGACTTTTCTGAAATCCGAAGCCTTAGTTCGGACGAAAATTCAGGAGCCCAATGGTGGCTGGTTTATCCCAATCCGGTAAAAAGTGTAGTTCAAATCAACGACTTTTCCGGGACATATAAGGTGGTGGATTTGAGCGGTAAAGTCATCAAAATTGGACAAACGGGTCAATCTTTAAACCTTTCGGACTTGTCAAAAGGTGTTTATATTTTGGAATTAGAGCAAAATGGACTGGTTCAGTACAGCCGAATTTTGAAAAATTAAGGATTATATAGCTCTAATACCGCCCGTTTTGGATTATTTTCCAAAAAATGGAAATATATTCCAAATGTAAAACACCGAAGGTTTACTATCGCACAATTGCGGAGATATATTTGGGAAACAAGTAAACCAACCCGAAGAGTGAGGATGCGTGCTATCCCAAAAAGATATTTCTCGCTCGTCGGCCTAGAACCCAAATAGTTATGCAACGATATTCGATGCGTTGGCTCTATGCCTTAATGTTCATTTGCCTTGCCACTTCAAGTTTCGGCCAAACAACCAACCAATTCAGCGAAAGTGCAGCGTCTTGGAATGTAGATATTGGAGGAAACAAAGACGGTGGGGTGGCCTTCGGAGACTATGACGACGATGGCGATCCTGACATTTTTCTAAACACCAACAACGGAACCGGCGACTCCCGAGTTTACCGAAACGACGGAACTTCTTATACCGATGTAACCACCACCGTGGCAAATGGTTTGTTAAGCCAAACCATGGAACGTCAGGCGGTCTGGGCAGATTTTAATAACGACGGCCGCAAAGACTTTGCCCGTTCCTTAGGGTCATCCGGAGGTTCCGACAAAATCCAAATATGGCTCAGTAACCCGGGCCCTACCTTTGGAGATGGTGCAGGGGGAACTACTCCCATTACCGTTCGTGCTTCCGGTGGCATCATTAACATTGGCGCAAACAACATCGAAGGTTTGGGAGCCATTGACTTCGATGGCGATGGAGACCTTGACATCATGATTGAAAACCATAACTATGGTATCGATTTGTTGAGGAACAACCGCATCAACCATACCACAGGAGCCTTGGTTGCGGTTACTCCGGCCACGCATTTTACCATCATTACCACAGGTTGTGGAGACCCCTGCTACGGCCTAGATCAATCCGCCACCGATGGTGACTATTCTGCGGTGGGCGATATGGACAACGACGGCTGGGTGGACATTGTGGCTAGAAAGCACGATGGAGACGATGTGTACTACAATACAGGAACCAGTTTTGGTTTTGCCACCAACTTAGATGATGCAGCAAATGGGGACAAAGGAGGCATTGGCCTATACGACCTCGATAACGACGGAGATTTGGATATTGTTTGGACATCTGCTCCAGGCAACCGAATTTACCGAAACAACGGAGACCGCACCTGGACCGATATGACCACCGCCTTTGATGCGAGCTTTAGAACAAATACAGCTGTGGATGGAGTAACCGGTGGAGATATAGACAACGACGGCGATATTGACTTGTTCTTTACAGACAATGGCTCCAGCTTTATGTTCATAAACCAACTGAACGACCCGGTTGCCGGGCCAAATACCGGAAGTACTTTTGACTTTAACAATTACAGTTTTGTTGCTTCCGGAACCAACAACGGCGACGGCGAAGGTTGTGCCATGGCCGATGTAGACGGCGATGGCGATTTGGACATTTATGTGAACATTAATGGCTCAGCCAATAAGCTTTGGATAAATAACCTCTACAATGGAGCTACTCCATTTGCCAACAAAAACTACATCGAAGTAGATATTTCTGAAATTCGTCCCAACTTAATGACCGGCGGAAACAATCGCCCATACATTGGTGCAACCGCCGTGTTGAAGGATTGCTCAGGCAACATCATTGGTCCGCTCCAAAGCGTAGATGGTGGATCCGGGCATGGAAGCCAAAACGAGGCTACCTTGCACTTTGGCTTACCCAACGGAAACAATGCCCTCTATTTTGTGGAGATTGCCTTCCCGAACGAATTGACCTATTCTACACCTTCCACAAGGCGCTTGATTGTTTCCAAAGCAATAAATCCTACCATTGCAGGTACGGCCCAAATGGAAGTGCTTCCCCATGAGCCGGATATTTCATGCGACAATTACTTCGACAACGACGGCGATGGCGTTTACAACCCCGATGATTTAGACGACGATAACGATGGAATTCCTGATTACATTGAAATTTGCGGCCCTTCTGCAACCGATTTCTCTTGCCTTGCCGGAATCTTAACGGATGGCGTAAATCCCTTGGATCCCTCCGGTGACGAAGATGGCGATGGAATTCCCAATTACATAGATGCCCGTGACCCCGGTGTGGTTCATGCCGCTTGCGTTGATGCTAACCTTGATGGGTACTGCGATGCCATTAATCCTGCTTTGGATGCGGATCAAGACAGCATTCCCGATTTCTTTGACCTCGATACCGACAACGATGGAGTGGCCGATATTATTGAAGCCGGTGGCGTGGATACCGACGGCGACGGCCGCGTAGACGGTGCATTTGCCGATGGCGATAACGATGGCCTCCACAACACCTACGATACCGACAACGGAGGAGATGACATTGCTTTCCTTGATTCCGATGGCGACGGTATTTACAATTTTGAAGATTTGGACTCCGACAACGACGGTATTCCTGATGTCATTGAAATGGGAGGTACCGATGCAAATGACGATGGCCGTCAAGACGAAACCGCCGATAGCGACCGGGACGGTTTGGACGATGCCATTGATGGCGATGTGGGCAACGACGGAACCGCAGAAAATACGGCAGCAGCTCTTGTGCTTACAGGCACGGATACAGATGCCGATGGACGACCAAACTCAATTACCCGCGGGGATGTGGATGGCGACGGATACCCTAGCTTTATTGACCTGGATTCCGACAACGATGGAAAACAAGACATCATTGAAGCAGGTGGAGTTGATGCCAACGATGATGGCGTAGTAGATGGGGCCTTCTCCGACCCGGATGGGGACGGATTACACACCACCTACGATGCCAACGATGGGGGAACTTCTATCGACAACACAGATTCCGACAACGATGGCATTCCCGATGCCCTTTCTTTGGATTCCGATGGCGATGGTATTCCGGATATTATTGAAATGGACGGAATCGATACCGACGGAAACGGTATGGTAGATGGCGCTTATACCGACACAGATACCGATGGTTGGCATGACTTCTACGATCCCAATAATGGAGGTTTCGCCATTTCGGATCCCGATACCGATGGCGATGGAATTCGTGACGTAATTGACTTGGATACCGACAACGACGGAATTCCGGACGTAATTGAAGTGGGAGGTACCGACGCCAACGACGATGGCCGCCTTGATGCGACTGCTGATACCGATAACGACGGCTTGGACGATTCCGTGGATTCCGATATAGGCAACGACAATACCGCAGAGAACACCTCTTTGGCCCTTCGTTTAACCGGAGGCGATGGAACTACCGTAGACGGAGCCCCGGATACCTATGTGAATGGCGATACCGATGGCGACGGCCAGCAAGACGAACATGACTTAGATTCCGATGGCGATGGAATCCCTGATATTATTGAAGCCGGTGGCATCGATACCGATGGAAATGGTACCGTAGATGGTGCATTTGCCGATGGCGATGGCGACGGTTTGCACAGCACCTATGACCCCGACGACGGTGGACATGCCATCGAAAACCGCGACTCCGACGGAGACGGGGTGCTTAACTTCAAAGACCTCGATTCGGACAACGACGGCATTACCGACGTAACTGAAGCAGGGGGTACCGATGGCAATCAAGACGGCATTCTAGATCCAACAGGCGATGCAGACAACGATGGCCTTGACGATGCCGTTGACCCGGATGCCGATGGAAACGGCTCCCTCGAAAGTCCTAACGCTCCATTGTTTACCACAGGGGGCGATGGCACAACCGTAGATGGTGCGCCGGAAAGCTACGTTACCATTACCGGCAAACAAAACCCCAATCCCGATGGAGACCTATTTGCCAATCCTTACGATAAGGACTCCGACGGCGATGGCCTTACCGACCTTGCAGAGGCCGGAGGCGTGGACACCAATGGCGACGGTACTGTAGACGGCGCATTTTCCGATTCGGACGAGGATGGTCTCCATGATACCTACGACGTGAACGACGGCGGCGACCATTTGATCCCTGTTAATTCTGATGCAGATCTTTTAGTAGACTACCTTGACCTAGATTCGGACAACGACGGAATTACTGATGTAGCCGAGTCTGGAGGAACCGATGCCGACGACAATGGCATTCAGGATGGGGCAGCAGATACCGACAACGACGGACTACAAGATGCTGTAGACGGTGATGTTGGAAATGATGGCGTGGCAGAGAATACGGCAGCTGCCCTTATTCTTACAGGTACCGATACCGACAGCGATGGCATTCCCAACAGCTTGACCCGTGGAGACCTTGATGGCGACAACCGTTTCAATTTCCGAGATCTTGATGCCGACAACGATGGAGTTCAAGATATACTCGAAGCCGGTGGCGTAGATGCCAACAACGACGGAATTGTAGACGGAGCTTTTGCCGACCCCGACAACGACGGCCTACACACTACCTACGATGCCAACAATGGGGGTACAGCTATTGATAATACCGATACCGATGGAGACAATATTCCCAACGCCAGGTCTTTGGATAGCGACGGCGACGGTATTCCCGACCTTATCGAATACGGCGGAATCGATACCGATGGCAATGGACTCATTGATGGAGCCATGGCAGATGGAGATACCGACGGTTGGCACGATCTCTACGACGTAAACGATGGAGGTTTTGCTATTCCTCAAACCGACTTTGACGGCGATGGTATTCTTGACGCCCTTGATTTAGATTCCGACAACGACGGCATTCCGGATGTACTTGAGGCCGGTGGCCTGGATGCTAATGACGATGGTATATTGGACGCTACAGCAGATACCGATAACGATGGCTTAGACGATTCCAAAGACTCCGATATTGGCAACGACAATACCGCTGAAAACACCGCTATTGCAGCTCGTCTTACCGGAGGGGATGGAGTCTCCGTAGATGGACGACCCGAAAGCTTTACCCGCGGCGATGGCGATGGCGACAACCTACGGAGCGAAAACGACCTCGACAGCGATAACGACGGAATTACCGACCTTATTGAGGCGCGCGGAGTAGATACCAATGGAGATGGTATTGTGGATGGCCTCTTTTCGGATGGCGATAGCGATGGCTTGCACGACACCTACGATGCCAACGACGGTGGAGACGCAATAAACTTCCCCGATTCCGACAACGACGACATACCGAATACACAAGACCTGGACAGCGACAACGATGGATACCCGGATATTCTTGAAGTTGGAGGTACCGATGCAGACAACGACGGCATGGTGGATGCTGTTGGCGATATCGACAACGACGGCTTAATCGATGCGCTTGACGGCGATGTAGGCAACGATGGTACAACCGAAAATACGGCCGGTGCAAGTGTAATTTCAGGTGTGGATGGCGATTTCGATGGTATTCCTGACAATTACATCCGAGGCGACTTCGACTTAGATGGTTTCTTGAACAGCCAAGACTTGGATTCCGACAACGACGGCATCTTGGATGTAAGAGAAAACAACTTTGCCGATTCCAATTACGATGGCATTGCAGATGGGGCCCCAACAGGAGGTGCTAAGGCCAATGGTTGGAGCGATGCCTTTGATGGAAATGCGGGCGGTTCTTTCCCCAATCCCCTAAATAACGACTTAAATACTGCCGGTGCCAATGGCGATGCCAACCTGAATTACTTGGATATTGATTCGGACAACGATGGTATCCCTGACATCATTGAAGGACAATCTACCGCCGGTTTTATTGCCCCTGCCGGAGCTGATGCCGATGGTGACGGTATTGACGACGCCTTTGACAACAACGACGCTGAGTTTGGCGGAGATCCCAACAATGGCATTGCGCCTGTAAACACCGAAGGACCCGGATCTATTCCCGATTACATTGACTTTGACTCCGACAACGACGGCATCTACGACGATTTGGAAGGGTGGGATGCCAATGCCAATGGAGTGTTGGATGGCCCTGAGCCTTATTGGTCCGGCGTGGATTCGGACGGCGACGGTTTAGACGATGTCTATGATGCCATTGTGCGAGGTTCTGACCCGGGAAATAATCCCCTGAATAGCGCTACCCCCATCGGCTTCCCCGACAACCAAGCTCCGGGCGGTGACCGCGACTGGAGAGATCCGGGCCCAATTACCCCTCTTCCTTTGGTTTGGGGAGCCTTCACCGCAGAGTGGATGGGACAACAAGGCTTGTTGCAATGGACCACCCTTTCCGAAATAAACACCAGTCACTTCGAAATATGGCACAGTACAGATTTAGAAAACTGGAATTTGTTAGGCGAAACCCAAGCCGCCGGATTCTCCTCTGTAGAGCTTAGTTACCAATTCATGCATGTGAATCCGGACATGAAGATGAACTACTATCGCATCCGTCAACTGGATTTGGATGGCGCATGGGAATACTCCGAAATTCGAACCTTGCAGGGAGCCGGTCAAGAGGGCAACCACTGGCAAGTGTATCCTAATCCTATACAAAACCAAGCCTTTATTCCCGGATTCAAAGGCGAGTTCATCCTTATGAATTTGAGTGGACAAGTTCTTATGCAAGGCAACGCCCACGACCAAATTCAGGGACTGGAACAATTACCCGCCGGCATGTATGTGCTACAACTCAACATGGAAGGCATTCAGCAGCACATTCGCTTGCTGAAAAACTGAGCACGCAACCTCTGGTTGGCAAGGCCTGTTCCTTCGGGAACGGGCTTTGTTTTTTTATGTTGGTTTTGGGCGCCTTATCCGTCTCCGTTTCCAAGTCCTCCGCTTTGGCCCAAGGCAGGCTAAGCGGTACGGGGTCCCAAAAGAATTTGGGCCTCCGCCCGCCAAGCCTGCCTAGAACCAAAGCGTCCGGGCTTTACAACTCCGCCGGGGCGCTTGTTTCTTCCAATGGGAATGGTTTAATTAAGAGAAAAGTTTTCTCTTTGATTTGCATACCCTTAAGTAGCATTTTTGTATAAAATTTGGGGTCAAGGAGCCGTTTTTATTAGAAAGTACTACTTTTACGACCTGTTTTATTCATCTCAAACCATCCACATGCAAAAAAACGTATGCTTGTTGGCCCTTGCTTTGTTCCTGTTTAGCGTGGGAAGAAGTCAATCCAAAGAGGTCTCTATTGTTCCCTTTACAAAAGGAGTAGGAAAATTCGATGACTATATTGGACATAATGGCCAATATGCGTTTTGGGATTATGGAGGAGGAAGTAGTACCAAAGCCCAAATACGGCAAGTTAATGTCGAAACAGGACAAGAAGAACGGGTCTTTGCTATAAAACTCCCCAAAAAGCCTAAGGGCATACGTTCAATGACCTTTGCAGGTTTATATCCTTTTCTTATTAAAGAGCAGTCGCTTTTTGCCTTCATAACCGCTTCGGATGCTAAGTACAGCTTTTATGAGGTGTTTGTGCAGGCCTATGACTTGGAAGGGAACTTAGATGGCCCATTGGTTTCGCTATTTAAGATTACCGGGGATTTCATTGGTTTGTCGGTAAATTGGAAGTATATTTTCTCACCGGATGGGTCCAAGGTCGCGGTAAGGTTTTCGCCCAAAAGCTCCCTATATACGAAGTACACTGCACATGGGTATGGAGTAATTCTAGACTTAGTCAAACGAAAAGCAGTAAGCACCAGGTTGTGGATTGCAAGTGAAGAAGATTATTTTCCTTGGCCGCAGGAGTTTTTGGTTGACAATGATGGAGGGCGCTACTTCCTTAGATTTTCTAGGGACAAGGAGCATTTCGCTAAAACTCAAGAGTCGATTTGGGCCTTTAATCTGCTCTACATAAGTCCGGGGGCCCCAATCTCTCAAGCCCAAACCTATACGGTAGACTTCGGTAATAAGCACATCATTTCTTCGAGGGTTCAATGGGATGGAGAGCATATTCTCTTTTCCGGCTGCTTTGAAGATAGGCCCGGCCAAGGGGCACAGGGAATCTACATGCATAAAGTTCACAAAGACTCTATTTCTTTTCATGGAGTTCAAACCCTAAGGTTCCCGGACTCTTTACAAACGATGCTTGGGCTCAATAGCAATCCACACTTAAATAAAACAGTTTTTGACTCCAGCAATCATCAGGACAGGGTTGTTGTTAAGCACATTTCGAGAATGCCTAATGAGGGGTACTTTGTTATAGCCCAGCGAGTGATTAGCTATGAGGTTACCCGGAAGGATCATTTAGGGACATATCCGGAGGCTAGAACTCAGTTGGGTGATTTAATTCTAATGCGAATTAGCCCTGAAGGAAAGTTCGTCTCTTTAGATATTCAAGATGTAGGAGGCGATGGTTACTCCATTAATAGAATCTATGTGTCTCATAAACCAAATGGGGTCACTGGAATACTTGCCCAGAGAAAAGCCATGGATAGTTATTTGTCATTGGTATGGCTAGGGCGTTATGCTCCGGGAGAAGCCCCGGAGTTCCTTTCCCCAGTTTCATTTCCCGTTCGAGGTAAATCGTTCGTAATCGAAGATAACCCATTGATTATTAATGATGAAATGTACTTTCCTTATTCAGGATACAATCAAGGTTGGGCAAAATACGTGTATTAACAGGTGCATTTTCTCATACCATACATTAGAACAATTTTTTAACAACGCAAACCCTATGAGAGTGCTCTTTAGTAAACCAGTAGGAAACTTCGGTTTCGGAATACCAAGGCTTTTTTTCTTCTTCTTATTTCTGTCGTCCTTTTTTATTGTCAATGGACAAAGTGAGTCCGTTAGCCTAAAGTTGTTGAATCCTGACCTTGGAAAAGGAGACGGCTATATTGGCCAAAACAGCCAAGGCTTTTATTGGGAACATCAGAAAAAGTACATGTATAAAATTGATATTCTTAGGGTGGATCCGCAAACCGGGAAAAAGACCGACCGAATTGTTTTAAAGAACCCTAAAAAGCCGGATGGATTTAAGTATTTTGATTATGCTCAGGGATATCAATACCTTGTGACCGAACAAAACATTTTAGCGTTTTTTTACGGGTCAAACACTAGGGGGAATTCGCGTTATATCTATCTCCAAGCCTTTGATTTTAGCGGAAAAACGGTAGGTGATTTAGTGCCTATCTATAAGTATAGTTCTGCCGATGGGGGCCATGGCATATATAATAGGAAGTATTTCTCCCCCGATGGAACAAAAGTTGGCATCTTCTTGTATTCCGCTTCCGATTTCTACAATGAAGAGGATGATGTGAACTTTTGGATAGTTTTTGACTTGGAGGAAATGAAGGTGTTGAGCACAACAAGGTTGGCAGAAGAGAATGAAACCTATTTTAACATACCGGACAATTTTCTGGTGGAGAATAATGGCGATAGCTATTATATCTCATCCACCCGAGACGATCAAAAGTTTGTCCAAGAAGGCATTCAGTATTGGACCATTGCTTTGCAACACGTCAAAGCCGGCTCAAAATCCGAAAACATTACCTCTTTTCCCATAGAAGTTGGGATAAAGCACACGACTTATGCTCGCTTGGAAAGAGACGGAGAACATTTCCTATTGACCGGAACTTATACCGACAATCCCGGAGAAGGGGCTACCGGACTGTTTTGGCAACGCATGCATAAGGACACGCTGTCTTTAAGAGGCGCCAAGGAAATTCCCTTTTCTGCAGAAATACAAGAGCAATATGCTGCCGATAAGAATACCTTGTGGAAAGATAAAGTGCTAAAGCCCGCCCATTTATCAGATAGGGTGGAGATTCCCCACATTTCTGTTATGCCAAACGGCAACTACTTTTTGATTGCCCAGCGGGCAACAATGTTTGAAAAGTTATTTAAGGATTTGGACAAGGGGGGTAAAATATTTTCGTCTCCACGGATTCAAGATGGGGATATTGTGTTGCTGAGGATAAGTCCCAAGGGTGACTTGATTTCTATGGACCTTCATATCAAAACTTCCCAAGGGAATAGTGGCGGAAGTGTTTTGGTGGTGCATGGTACGGATGGATCTACGGCTCTTTTTTCTAACCTTTACAGCACCGTTAGCAATGGTTATACCACACTAACGAACAACATGGTGGAAGTATGCCAATACAAAGCCGGTGAATCCCCGGTCTTTAACATTCAAAGTAAATACAACGATCTTGGATTGGGCTCCAATTTAATTCATTGGAATGGGGAAGTGTATTTCGAGTACAGTAGTTTCACCACCGGCCTTACCGGGGAACGGTTGTATAACTATGGATTGGGGAAGTTTGAATTTAAGTAAGGCTTAAGCCTTGCGTAGTTTGGCAAAGTATTGGTCTTAAAAAGTCATTCGGGAAGATGCTTTATTTTTTTTAGTCCCCAAACATTGCAGCGCAAAAGTTTGAACTGGTAAATGTGTTTTGTTCCATTAGGGACTCTTTTAAGCAGTTGGAAATAAGGGTTTTGGTATGCGTTTCCCTTGTCGGCGTTACAATAGCACTTGGAATATACTTACAAAGTTGTTAGTTTAGCTCCTCAATTTTAAACATTATTAACTCAATCATCCGTATTTCTTATGATTCGATGGATTAGGACTGGAATTGCACTTCGTGCAAATTTCCTCGGATTGCTCTTGTTTGCTTCTGCACTTTTGTGGCATACAGGTTTAAGCCTAAACGCACAGGGCCCAAAGTATAAGGTGGAAATGGGCACTAGGGTGAAGTACAAGAAAAAGCACGGTCAATATCCGGCCGCTATTATTGGAGCTAATGCTTCGGGCGTTTATATGATGCGCGCCAAGTATACCATTATTCCATTGCCCTACTACACCATTGTAATTAAAAAAGATATCCTGGCCAAGTTGGATCGGAATAGCTACGAAGTGATTTGGAGCAAAGAGGTCTTCGATAAAAAGTACAGCTCAAAAGGGAAAGTACTATGGTATCTTGGACCTTATTTGATAAAGGGCAAGTTGCATGCCTTCCCAATGGTCTACGAAAAGAAGAATAAGAGGGTGTATTTGTACCACCAAGAGTTTGATGATTTTGGCGAGTATGTGGGCAAGCCGCAATTGCTGCATAAGGAAACTGTGAAATCCAAAAAGAAAGCCCCGGATTTTTCCCTTCGGTTTTCTCAAGATAGTTCTAAGGTCTGTTTAAAGGTGGAGCCGGATAAGGGTAAAAAAAGTAAAGGCTCGTATTCTTTTGTTGTTTACGACCTGGGAAAAAGTGAGATGGTCGAAACCTATGAACCCCGATTTAAAGCAAATCTGGAGGATATTCAACTGGAAGACTATGAAGTAGGCAACGACGGAAGCCTAATGATTGCCCATGGAGAAAGGGACAAGGGCGCCAAAAAGCGCAAGGTGGACGATACCTGGGAGTTCTTTCTTAGCTATTATACCCCGGAAGGCAGGGATCGTCCTGTGGCAGAAACTGCTGTTGAGATTTCCGGCAAATATATTTCCGGTTTAACCTTAGCCCAGTCCGGAGACCTGATTGCTTGTTCCGGTTTTTACAGCGACAAAAGCTCTTCGAGCGTAACCGGAGCATTTCATCAATTGTTTGATGTTAAGGAAAAGGCGTTTATTTCTCAGAATAACCAAGACCTTGAGGCAAAAATCATTCGCGAGTTTGATACCACCAAAAAGAAGCGGAAGACCAAAGGGAAAAAGGCCGAAGAAAACGGAGTGGAAAACATTCAAGTGCGCGAAGTTTTGCTCACCCAAGATGGAAATACCATTTTGATTGGAGAGAAGTTTAGTTGGGAAGTCCATTGCGTAACCACCCAAAGCGGTAGACGTTGTTATAATGTATATAATTATGGTGACTTGCTTGTAACTACGATTTCTCCGGAAGGTGAGATTTTACAAACCCGTCGTGTGGTTAAATTAAAAACGACCAATGCTCCCCTTGGAAAAGGGTACAACAGCGTCTTGCATGCCGATGGAACCCTTTCTTTGTTTTTTGATGCCGATAAAAAAGACCTAAACAAAACTTCCTCAGGCAAAGCCACTTCAGGAGGAAAAATAAAACATATGACGCTTAAGCTTCTGAATATTTTGCCCGATGGCGAGATGACTACCCAGTCGGTTATTGACTACAGCCAGCATAAAAAGATTTTTGTTTGGATGGTGAGAAGTTTGGATTCCGAGACCATCGTTTTCCTGTATGGAAGAACGGGTCTATTTGCCGGTAGGAAACAAGGCATGGGGATGCTGCACTTACAAAAGGGAAGAAGTTAGGCTATTTCTGACTTAGATTCCTGCTCCCCAAAGTACTTCCGTATTTTTGTTCCATGAATACTCATGAAGCATTTATGCGGGAGGCCATTCGCCTCTCCCGTGAATATATGGAAAAGGGCCTTGGTGGTCCCTTTGGCTGCGTAGTGGTAAAAGACGGCGAAATCGTTGGACGGGGCTGGAATAAAGTTACCTCTTCCAACGACCCTACCGCCCATGCCGAGGTGAGTGCCATACGAGATGCTTGTGCCAATTTAGGGAGTTTTCAACTCAGCGGCTGCACGGTGTATACCAGCTGTGAACCCTGCCCCATGTGTCTTGGAGCCTTGTATTGGGCACGTCCGGACAAGGTGTACTACGGCAACAGCAAAACAGATGCCGCTGCCATTGGCTTTGACGATTCCTTTATTTATGAAGAATTGCAATTGCCTTTGCCCAAACGCAGCATGCCCTTGGAGCCCCTTTTGGCTAAAGAAGCAAAATTGGTGTTCGACGCTTGGGCCGCAAAGGAGGACAAAATAGAATACTGACCATTTTCTAAGTTAAGGCTTAGGATAATGGTTTTAGGAAATGGAGCCTCCCGGCCCTAAGTGAGGACCCTCCGAAGCCCATGCGCGTCTATTGGGGAGCCGGACATGGCTTGCCTAAGCAAGACCCTGTGCGGCCACCCAATAGGCGCATGGGCAAGGAAGGCCGAACCCGGTGGCCGGATAGAATAGTAGCATTGCCTACGAAGCAAAGGCCCAAATCCTAAGAATGCTTTGCTTTTAGCGGTCCCTGTCGGTGCGGGAATTGAGCTCGGTGTAGCCAACCAGTCGGTGGGCAATGTCTCCAACGCCGCGCACATAGACCAAAATGGTGTACTTGTTTTCGGTTTCGGAGTGGCTGCCTTCGATGGGGCTGAGGTCGGCGCTGTTGCTGCCGTTTGCTTTGAAGCCGTACATATAATTGTACAAGCCTTGTTTCATGGGCACGGACAGGTAGTAAATGTTGTTTGCCTCGTCAAATCGGAGTCGGAACCGGTCGTCGAGTTGGCCGTTGCTTAGGGCGCCGATGAGGTACACCTCGCCATCGGGGTAGCGTTGGCCGGCGTCGAGCAAGAAATGGACCTGAATATAGTCTTCGTCCATGGTTTGGGTGTAGTTTTCTTGCAAATGGTAAATGCATGCGCCGTTGATGTCGGGTTGGTCTGAGTAGGCGCGTTGGACGCGCGGCAGTTCGGGCCGGAGCCGTGCATGGAATTGTCCATCGATGGTTTGAAAAGCCATTACCGGATCGCGCATAACCATGAGGGACTTTAAATCGAGCAGGCGGTATTGGTTGCCTCCGGGGAACGCATTGTCGCCGTTTACGTGGTCGTAGTGCAATACATTTGCTTCGGCGTAGCGCGGTTTAAGGTCCATGATGGCGTTGTCCCACCGGTCGTTTTGAAGAATAGCGACAAAAATATCTTCGTGTTGGTCCTGAATGTTTAGGAATTCCAGGTTTAGGTCAAATACCACTTCTTGGTGGCTAAGTCGTTGGCGGGTAGAGCTGGCGCTTCGAACCATGGCGTTTATGCCAAGGGAGGGGTCTACGACCAGCAATCGCCTTTGAAAAACCGTTTCTTCGGGGTGGTCGGTAGGGAACACCTGCACCAAATAATTGCCTCCCATAAGCGGCTTCATCATGTCGTTGGGAAAGCGGAACCAATAGTGTGTAAATGGCCTTGTGGCGCTGTTTGAGAAGCCAAAGTCGAGGATTTCGAAGCTTTCAAAGCCGTTCATATACTGCATAAAATTGAGGTCGGAGGCTTGCCAGTCGGGTGTGCAGTGAATGACCCGGTAGCTGTAGCTTTTGCTGTCGAAATTGAGGTCATCAAACCCGATTTCGAGCACCTGATTGGAGTTTAGCTCAATAACGGGAGGCAGCAGAGGTTCACCCGGCGGGTGAATTTCGGTAGAGAAAATATTGGGTAAAAAGACGGCGTCTTTAAGTTCTTGGCCGCTAAGATTTAGCGAAAAAGAAACGGCAAAAAGCAAGAGAAAAAGGCGCATTTGGGAACCAATTGGAGTAATCATGTGTTACAAAATACAAATGCATGTTAAAAATATCATAGCTCAATCTGAGGAAAAACCGAAACATCCCCTGTTTGGGTTAGGGTTTTTCTATAAATTTGCACCCATTCATTAAGTGAACCGGCATGGGAAACACCATCAACATACGGAAAGGGCTTGACATTCGTTTGGTAGGCGAAGCCGATAAAGTGATTGTACAAGGCCAAATGCCCGAGATTGTGGCCATAAAACCAACCGATTTTGTAGGCACCAGGCCAAAAGCCTTGGTTAATGTAGGCGACGAAGTTTTGGCCGGTACTCCGGTTTTGATGGACAAGCATAATCCTGCATATCAAGTGGTTTCACCGGTAAGCGGTGAGGTTGTAGAACTGGTACGCGGAGCTAAACGCAAATTGCTTGCCATAAAAATTTTGGCCGACAAGGAAACCCGTTATTTGGATGCTCCTGTGGTGGACTGGAAAGCCGCCAGCCAAGAAGAGCTGTGCAGTTTTTTAGGAGATCGTGGCGCATGGGCTTTTATTCGCACCAAGCCTTACGATGCGGTGGCCTTTCCCGACATTAAGCCCAAAGCAGTTTTTGTAAGCGCATTTGATACAGCGCCTTTAGCTGCAGATGTGGAGTTCTTAATGCAAGGGAAAGAAAAAGATTTTGCCCTTGGTCTTGAGGTTTTAGCGAAGGTTTCCGGAGCAAAGGTGCATTTGAATTTGCATGACAAACTCAATACCAATAAGGTGTTTACCGAAGCTCAAGGGGTAGAGAAGCATGTCTTTTCAGGAAAGCACCCGGCCAGCTCTGTGAGCGTGCAGGCGCATCATATTGACCCAATTAACCGAGGTGAGTTTATTTGGTATGTGCATCCCGTAGATGTTGCTTTAATTGGTAAGCTGTGCACCACAGGCCAATTTGATGCAACGCGTTTGGTGGCCGTTGCCGGCCCTAAAGTAAAAAAGGGGAAATACATTCGCACGGTGCTGGGAGCGCAGCTCAAGCATATTGCCACCGACGACAATTTAGAGGATTCCACTTTTGGAAATCGCTATATTTCGGGTAATGTGCTCACCGGCGATAAGGAAGGGCCGGAAGGTTATTTGGGCATGTTCCATCACCAAGTAACGGTATTGGCTGAGGGAAAACATAAGGAGTTTTTGGGCTGGGCGGCGCCCGGTCTCAATAAGTTCAGTGTTTCCAGAACCTTCTTTTCTTGGTTGATGCCCGGGAAGAAATATGCGCTTACCACCAATAAGAATGGTGAGGAACGCGCCTTTGTAGTCACCGGTGAGTACGATAAGGTATTCCCTATGGATATTTATCCGGTGCAATTGCTTAAAGCTATACACACCGGCGATATAGAATTGCAAGAGCAATTGGGTATTTATGAAGTTTCGCCCGAGGACTTTGCTCTGTGTGAGTTTGTTTGCACTTCCAAAATCGAAAGCCAACAAATGGTGCGCCAAGCCCATGAGGTGCTTTATGGAGAGTTGGTGCAAAGTATGAAAGAACCTGTTCACTAAACGATTATACGAGGATAGATGAAGCCATTGAGAAATTTAATGGACAAACTCGAGCCCAATTTTCAAGAGGGCGGTAAGTGGCACAAGTATTGGCCACTTTACGATGGGTTTGCCACGTTTTTGTTTACTCCCGGTCATGCGACGGGAAAGGGGGCACACATTCGCGACTCCATTGACCTAAAGCGTACCATGGCCATGGTTATTTTAGCCATGGTTCCCGCTATGTTGATTGGAATGTACAATGTGGGGTTCCAGCACTTCCGCGCTTTAGGCGAGGAGGCAGCCTTTATGGATACCTTTTTGTACGGCGCCTTAAAGGTGTTGCCACTCATTATCGTTTCCTACGGGGTTGGTCTTGGAGTTGAATTTTTGTTCTGCATTATAAAAGGACACCAAATCAACGAAGGTTTTTTGGTTTCGGGCATGCTTATTCCATTGGTTTGTCCACCGGACCTTCCCTTGTGGATGCTGGCCGTGGCCGTAATCTTTGCCGTAGTTATTGGAAAGGAAGTTTTTGGAGGAACGGGCATGAACGTGTTGAACGTGGCCTTGACCGCACGTGCCTTTTTGTTCTTTGCCTACCCTGCGGATATTTCCGGAGACAAGGTATGGATTAGCGGCAACCTAGTAGCCGCCGGCGAGAATGCCAATGTGGTAGATGGATATACCGGAGAAACGGCGCTTGCTCAGTTTGCCAAAGTAGGTGGCGAAGTAAGTCATTTGGGCGGTGTAGCCTACGACGGCATCAGCGACTTTTTAATGGCCGGTTTTATCGGCTTGGTACCCGGATCTGTTGGTGAAACCAGTGCCCTTGGCATTTTGTTGGGAGCACTTATTTTAATTGCCACAGGAATTGGTAGTTGGAGAATTATGCTTTCTGTAGTTGCCGGTGGTTTGGCCATGGGTTATTTGCTGAATGGCGTAGCCGGCATGTTCCCCGACAATCCTTATTTGGCTATTCCTCCATTTTATCATTTGATTTTTGGTGGCTTTGCCTTTGGGGCTGTGTTTATGGCCACAGACCCTGTTACTGCCTCTCAGACCCCAACGGGTAAATACATTTACGGCTTTTTGATAGGTGTTCTTGCCGTAATTATTCGGGTATTGAACCCGGCTTATCCGGAAGGTATGATGCTGGCCATATTGTTTATGAATGTAATGGCCCCATTGATTGATCACTACGTTATTCAGTCCAATATCAAACGTCGCCTTAAGCGCACCAAAGCTTTAGCCCATGCCTAATACAGAAAGTAACAGCTACACCATCCTTTTTTCTGCCATCTTGGTAGTGGCAGTGGGTGTTTTGCTCACTCTGGTATTTTCTTGGACCAATCCAAGTTACCTTAAGAGTGTGGAATTAGAAAAGCGGCAAAATATTTTGTCTGCTGCTCTAGGGAAATCGGTTGACCGCGAGCAAGCGGAAAGCATGTTTGACCAATACATCACGGATATGGCTATGTATACCGCCGATGGTGCCTTGGTAGAAGATGGCAGCGAAACCGCCTTTACCTTAAACCAAGCCAAGGAAGTAAAAAAGGGAGCCGACGAAGAGCGCTTCCCCATGTTTAAGTTCCAAAACGGCGATACCGTACGCTATGTGTTGGGCATGCGTGGAACCGGCCTTTGGGGTCCGGTTTGGGGATTTATTGCCATTGAGTCGGATTTGAACACGGTATTTAACGCCAATTTTGACCATAAGTCGGAAACTCCGGGTTTGGGTGCCGAAATCAAAACCGACATGTTCGAAGGACAATTCCGACCTAAAGATGGCAACGCCAAAGAATTGTACGGCGACGACGGAAGCTTTAAGGGCATCCGTGTGGAAAAGACCGGTAAAGTGCCACAGTCCAGTCCCGAATACCAACATGTGGTGGACGGGATTTCCGGAGGTACCATTACTTCGAATGGCGTGAGCGATATGCTGCAAAAATATTTGCAAGCCTTTACCAATTATGCTGAGAAAAACGGACTCAAAACCCAAGGCCAAGCTTTGTTGGTTGATTAACGATTAATATTCCTTACCATGAGCACAGAAACTACTGTACAGGAAAAAGCCCCCAAGGCGCCGGCAAAGCCCTTGTTTACGGCCAAGGATAGAAAACTTATTACCGATCCGCTGGACGACGACAACCCCATTACCGTGCAGGTATTGGGCATTTGCTCTGCGCTTGCGGTTACCGTTCAACTAAAGCCCGCACTTTTTCTGTGTATGGGAGTGTTGTTTGTAATGGTGTTTGGAAGTGCCACCATTTCTTTGCTGAGAAATTTGGTGCCTTCGCGGGTGCGGATTATTGTGCAATTGGTGGTAGTTGCCGCCTTGGTTACCGTGGTAGACTTAGCTCTGAAGGCTTTGGCTTACGATGTGTCTAAGGAACTCTCCGTTTTTGTTGGGCTTATCATTACCAACTGCATTGTAATGGGACGTTTAGAGGCCTTTGCATTGGCGAATAAACCAGGTCCTTCTATTTTGGATGCCTTTGGAAATGCTTTAGGTTATTCGGTGATTCTAATTATTGTGGCCATTTTCCGTGAGTTTTTTGGATCGGGAAGCATCATGGGATTCAACTTGATTCCCCAAGGTTTTTACGACATGGGCTACGTAAACAACGGTTTGTTTATTTTGCCGCCCATGGCCCTGATTTTGGTGGGCATCATTATTTGGGTGCAACGCAGCCGCAACAAAAAACTCATTGAAGCCAACTAAGTAAACGCTAGAACGCATGGAACTGGTAAACATATTTGTGAAGTCCATTTTTGTGGACAATATGATTTTCGCCTATTTCTTAGGGATGTGCTCCTATTTGGCCGTCTCAAAGAAGGTGAATACTGCGGTTGGCTTAGGTCTTGCCGTGGTGTTTGTACTTGGCATTACGGTGCCTATTAACTATCTCTTGGAGAACTACCTACTCAAGCCGGGAGCCTTATCTTGGATGGGAGCTGAAATGGCCGGTATTGACTTGAGCTTTCTTTCCTTTATTATGTTCATTGCCGTAATTGCGGCAACCGTTCAGATTGTGGAGATGGCCGTAGAGAAGTTTAGCCCTTCTTTGTATTCGGCTTTGGGGATTTTCTTGCCTCTTATTGCGGTAAACTGCTCTATCCTTGGTGGCGCACTATTTATGCAAGAGCGTGATTACGCCAATATTGCTCAGGCTACCGTTTTTGGACTTGGCTCCGGAGTGGGTTGGTTCATTGCCATTGTAGCCATTGCGGCTATTCGCGAAAAAATTCGCTATTCCAATATTCCGGGTCCTGTGCGCGGCTTAGGAATGGCTTTTATCATCACCGGGCTTATGGGCATTGCCTTCTTAAGCTTTAGTGGCATCAAACTCTAGACTAAGATTATGGACATTACCTTGATTTTATCGGCAGTAGCGGTTTTCCTGGTCATCATCTTGTTATTAGTGGCACTTCTGCTCTTTGCCAAAAGCAAATTGACCCAATCGGGTCCGGTTAAAATTACCATCAATGGACAAGAGCCAATTGAGGTTTCTGCGGGTGGCACCTTGCTATCCACCTTGAGCAATGCCAAAATATTCTTGCCCTCGGCTTGCGGTGGCGGCGGAACATGCGCCATGTGTCGCTGTCAGGTGAACTCGGGCGGAGGTGATATTTTGCCAACAGAAGCGCCTTACTTTTCCCGAAAAGAAATTCAGGAGAATTGGCGTTTGGGTTGCCAGGTAAAGGTGCGCCAAGACATGGACATCCAAATCCCGGAGGAGATTTTCGGAATCAAAAAATGGGAATGCGAAGTCGTATCCAACTACAATGTGGCCACTTTCATTAAGGAGTTTGTGGTGCGTCTTCCCGAAGGCGAAACCCTTGATTTCCAAAGCGGAGGCTATATTCAGATTGACGTTCCCGTATTTAGCACCAAATTCAGCGATTTCGATATCGCTCCCAATCCGGACGATCTGGCGGGTGCCGACAAATACAAAGAGGACTGGGATAAGTTCAATATGTGGGACTTAAAATTGGACAACAAGGAGCCGATTTTCCGGGCATATTCTATGGCCAACCACCCTGCGGAAGGCAACATCATTATGCTCAACATCCGTATTGCCACGCCGCCATGGGATCGTGCCAACAACCGTTGGATGGACGTGCCTCCCGGAATCTGTTCCTCTTATGTATTTAGCCGCAAACCCGGCGATAAGGTTACCATTTCCGGCCCTTACGGCGAGTTCTTCATTAAGAATACCGACAAAGAAATGGTATACATTGGTGGTGGAGCCGGTATGGCGCCTTTGCGTTCCCATATTTTCCACCTGTTCCATACCCTCAGAACCAACCGTAAGGTCTCTTATTGGTATGGAGGACGCTCCAAGCGCGAACTGTTCTACATTGACCATTTTCGCAAGATCGAAAAGGAGTTTCCGAACTTTAAATTCCACATTGTTCTTTCGGAGCCTTTGCCTGAAGATAACTGGCAAGCCAAGGAAGACATTGATGCGGAGGGCGATGGTTTCCTAGGATTTGTACACCAAGCCTTTATTGACCACTACCTGAGCAAGCATCCGGAACCCGAAGAAATAGAATTCTACTTCTGTGGCCCTCCTATGATGAACAACGCCGTCGTTAAAATGTGCGACGAGTGGGGTGTTCCTGAAGAGAATGTAAGCTTCGACGACTTCGGAGGATAATTCCGGGGCAGGGATAGAGGCGGTAGCCCGGAATCCAAAATAATGCAGGCTGTTGGCAGGCGGAGGCCCCTGAGCATTCAGGGGACCCCGTACTGCTTACAGCCTGCTTATTTTGGACGAGGACTAAAGCCGAAAGCCCGGTTTAGCCCCCCTCCCAAAAGAACCATTTTAAGGAACAACCGTAAATTCCAAAACGCTAATCCCGTAAAGCCCATTGCCCGGTGCTAGAGTGGTGCCCGCAGGGAACCACAAGGCTCCGCTAAGCAATACCTGGCTGCTGGACATGGCTGCCGACATTGGGCGGGTGCCGTTACCTGCGCTGCTGCCGCCTCTATCGCTAATGTTAACAATGGCCCCCGAATACTGGGCGTGCGAACTACCCAAATACACCGTGTTGCCGTTGACGCTAATGGTTTGCTCGGTGCTGCTGCTTTGGCCTGAGCTGGTGCCGCCTGCGCTGCTGGTGATGGGTGTGGAGGGCAGCATATTGGTTACTTTCCAAACTTTTCCCGCCGGAACACTTTGAGATTGAGTAAGCAAAATGGCCTGACTAAATTGAAGGGTTTGGGCTTGTAGGGCTGCGCCTGTAAGCCCCAAGCTAATGCCCAAAACCCTAAGGCTTGAAAGGATTGTACGTTTCATGGTAAATTATTTCCACCAAAAATAGTCCAAAAATGCGCCTATTCGGATTAAGCCGGGATTAGGCTTCCTTTAAGGCCGTTTTGAGGCTGTTTCCCAATAGATTAAACGCCAATACCACCGTCACAATAGCCAATCCCGGTAGCCAAACCAAATGGGCGTTCCCCGATAGTAAATAATGCCGGTGGGCTTCAATCATGCTTCCCCAAGTCGGCGTAGGCGGTTGAACGCCCAAACCTAAAAAGCTAAGACCGCTTTCAATAAGGATAGCACCGGCAAAATTGGCCGTGGAAACAACCAAAAGTGGACCGGTAAGGGCCGGTAGCATGTGCTTTATGAGCAATCGGGTGTCCGAAAAGCCCAATGACCGACCGGCCATAACGTAGTCCAGTTGCGCTAAACTTCTGATTTCCGCACGTGTAATGCGCGCAATTTCTACCCAAGTAGACAGGCCCACGGCCAGAAAAACCGGAAATAAACCTTTCCCTAACACCAAGGTTATGCTCATCACCATCAATAAGGTGGGTATAGACCAGGTTAGGTTGGTTAAAAAGCTTAGCATGCGGTCTGTCCAGCCTCCAAACCAGCCGGCCAAACTTCCCACCAACAGCCCGGTACAAAGTGCTACCAATACCGACATCCATCCAATGCCTAAGGAAATACGTGCCCCTAAGGCCAATCTGCTCAAAAAATCGCGCCCCAGCGCATCCGTACCAAAAACGAATGTAAAGTTTCTACTTGCTCTTTCCCCACTTGTATTTTCCCTTTCGTCAATCGGCTCCCAAGTATAAGAGGCCTCCAAGCCTTGATCCAAAGAAAGGTTTTGGAAGGCCTCAACTTGGCTACCCGGAGCCAGCAAACGCTTGCTTAGCCATTGGCGGTCTGCATCCGGGCTGGAGTCGGTGCCTAAGCGTCCACCTGCAATAGCTACTCCAAGCGCAAAAAGTAGCCAAAGCATAGATGCCCAAGCCCAAGGGTCTTGGCTTAGTCGACGCAAAACGCGTGTAGCCGGATGGGTCGCTTGACTCATGGATGCAATGTTAGCTAATTATCGCCAAAAGCCTTGGCTTTGTGCCAAGAGGCTTTACTCAGCCAACCCATCAATGGAATCCAAGGCAAGTAAAGCCAATACACCAGGGATAGGGCCACTGTTCCCAAGGAAAACTCTTTAGCCCACCCAAAAAAAAGAAAATCCAGGCATGCTTTGGCAGCAACAAAAACCAACAAAGCCCACCATCCGTTGGACGCCCAAACCGCGACCGGGGCGAAAGCATGAAACAACCAAATCCAAAGCGAAATGGACTGAGCCGCATGGTTTTGGTAATGCTTTGATTTGGAAACCCAGCGTATGCGTTGCCGCCATATGGCCAACCACCGATCCTTACCATGGGTCTTCAGCTCCGGACAGTCAAAGACCGCCACCGACTTGGGGCCATAATTTGCAACCACGGCATGCAAAAGGAATACATCGTCCCCGCTATTGCTTGGCCCTAGGGCAGCACCCAAGTCGGTTATTGCCGCACGGGCTACACAAAGGGCAGCCCCCGATGCCAAAAAAGGTAGCCTAAGTCCGGTTGCGGCTTGGGCATGCAAGCCCATGGCCGAAAAGTCTAGGGCATCTGCCCATTTTCCTTGAACTTGAGGCCATAGGCTACACAACCTAAGTTCAGGAATGGCGGCAAAAGAGTCGTTTAATTGCTGCCAAGCTTTTGGCGTCCAAAGCACATCAGCATCGGTATGCACTAAAAAAGGCCTTTGGCTGTGCTTCCAACCGGTGCGGAGTGCCGCTTTTTTTCCTTTCCCCTCATTTTTTATGCAAGTGAAGCCCTCCTTTTTCAACCAGACTGCTGAATCGTCTTCGGAGTGGTCGTCAATAAACAACAGCTCTATTTGCTTTTGGCTTTTCCAAAAGTTTAGAAAGGCAGGTAGCACTTCTCGTTCGTTGCGTATGGGCACCAATACCGTGCATTGGTTTTCAAGAACAAATGAGCTGCCCTTTCCGGTGCTCTTTTTGGAGCGGTACAAACCATAGCCAAGCAGCAGCAGCCATAGGAGCCAAGCCAGAGCCAGCAAAAGAGCGGTCATGCCTTCGAGTTTTGGGTGGAACTTCGCCACAACCAAAGCGCTCCCGGCAAGGCCGGTAGTGCCAAATTAATGGCCCACAGCCACAATGAAGCTTGGAGGCCATAATCGGCACCCAACAAGTATACCGATAGTGATCCACGGGTAAAAATTTCGGCAAAAGCCTGACTTGGGATAACGGTATTCCAAAAGAACACCAAGCTGAGCTTTGGTAGCGTGGCCCAAAGTTCCGTTTGCGGCGCAAAGGCCCAAACGCATGCCAAAAACTGTGCTGTAAATACCAGGTAGCGCAATAGGGAAAATCCCAAAGCCAGAGCCATGTGCTTGGGGCGTATTCTAAGGCTTGCCTTTACCAGCCTTTTGGCCAATTTGAGCTTAGACTGACGGAGCAAATAGCGCAGCCATACCGGCGCCAACCAGAGCGCCAAAAGCACCGGTAGCCCAAACCAAAGCACAATCCACCAAGCAAAAGGCGCGGTAAGCGCAAACGATGTGCTGGTTTGGTAGGCCAAAGCCAATCCGCCAACAAATAGGGTAGTTCCCAGTTGGGCAAAGCTACCCATGACCGATGCCATACCTGCCGACCAGCGGTAACGAGGCGGTAGACCCCAAACCCTGCCGGCAAACTCGCCAATGCGGTTGGGAGTAAATACCGACAAACTAACCCCACTCAGCAAAGGACCAATAAAGCGTGAAAAAGGAAGCGGAACTGCCGCGCCGCAAAGCATGCGCCATTTTACCAATTCCAACCACCAATTTAAGGGGCACAGCAAAAAGGCCGGTACAAGCCAAAGCGGAGACAGGGGCCGTACGTCGCCCAAGGGACGCGTGCTTAGCATATAGACCAAATAAGCCACCGAAACCAAGGCCAAAATCCATTTGAGCCATGGCGTCCATCGGGAAAGCGTATCTTTGAAGGTCTTCATTCGACGCCTAAATTAGCCAATGCCCACAGACGAAGCATACAATATCCTGGGAATTGATCCGGGAACCACCGCCTTAGGCTTTGCCATACTGCAGGTTAAGGGAAAAAAAATTGTGCACGTACACGATGTAGGTCACCTCACTTTAGACCCTAAACGCAGCCATTTTGAACGTTTGGGCGACATTCATCAATTTGTGTTGAACCAACTCTTTCAGCACAGGCCCAAGGAGTTGGCCATAGAAGCACCGTTTTTTGGCAAAAACGTCCAGAGCATGCTCAAGCTGGGGCGTGCCCAAGGCGTTGTTATTGCCACCGCCATGAGCCAAGGCATGTCTGTTGCAGAATATGCTCCCCGCGAAATCAAACAAGCCCTCACCGGCCGAGGCAACAGCAGCAAAGAGCAAGTGGCAGCCATGGCCCGTAGCATATGCGGCCCCCTTCCTGAAGCACTCAGCGCCGACGCCACCGATGCCCTCGGCGTGGCCATTTGCCACTTTTTCAGGCTCGGCAACGCCACCCAACGCCCCAACGCAAATGCAAGTCTTCGACAAATGGGCGGTTCAGCAAAAGGAAAGAACCAATGGTCCGATTTCCTCAAAGCCAACCCGGACCGTTTAAAATGAGGGGCGCCATTTCCGGCCCTCCCTCCAAGTCCTCAAATCCAAAGCACGCAGCGCTAGGCGGTGCGGGGGCTTCCACAAAGTTTCAGCCTCCACCCGCCAAGCGCTGCGGCTTTCCATTTTCCGGGCTTTCCGTGCCGGTCCGGGGCGCGTATTTCTTCCAAAACAAAAACCATGCAAAACCATGCTTGTTATCTCCTTGAACTATGGGTCAGAAGATGTTTACCGACAAATCCCCTTTTTTGTAATTGTTAAGGCCATACATTCCTTTTAACTTTGATTAAGAAATTTGCAGAAGTCATGGAACAATGGATTTTTTACTTGCTGATTGCCGTTTTAGGTATTGCCAGCAGTGCATATAAAGAGTGGAACAAAAGCCAACAAAAAAAGAACTCCAATGCCCCCCAAGGGCAAAAGACGGCCAGACAACGCGCCGAAGAACTGCTCAAGGAGGCGCGCGAAATGGCCCAACGCAACCAAGAGCAAGGGCGAAATGCACAGCCTAAGGCTCCCGAAGGCTCTCTGGAAACGCTGTGGAGTGAAGAGTACGAGGGTTTTGAACAAAGCATGCCCGGGCAAACCATCCAACCGGCAAAAGTGGACCCAATACCCGACAACTCGTTGAAAACAGAAGAAAATGGCATAAATTTTAATGCGGATGAAGCTAGGAAAGCTATTATTTATCAGGCTATTATGGAAAGGCCATACGCTTGATGGTGCTTTTTGCAAGCAACCATATGATGCTCTTGCTTGTTAAAACACCTTAAATATCTACTTTTACGAATTCAAAATTAACGGTAGCATCATACACCCTTAAATCCTCACGGATATGATGAAGAAGATACTAAACTTAGCAATGGCACTCTTGGTTTTGCACGGCAGCCTACTCGCACAGGGTGCAATGGGCGAACTCAAGGGAACCGTCACCGACGACAAAGGAGAACCGGTGCCCTTTGCTAACGTGGTGCTTATGAAAGACGGCGTTCAGGTACGCGGAGAAAGCACCAATTTCGAAGGTCAATATTGGATGAAAGCCGTGCCGGCAGGAGATTATGAGCTCTTAATTACTTCCGTTGGATTGGCCAAACAAAAGAGAGTAATTAGAGTTGAATCCGGTGGTAATATCACCTTCGTAAATGCTCAATTGAAACAGGAGTCGGTTTTGATTGGAGAGTTCGATGTCATAGTTGACCTCGATCCTCTAATTAAGAAGGACGAAACCATGGTGCGTACCACCATTTCTCGTGAGGATATTCTTAAGCTGCCCAGCCGGAGTCCTTTGTCTGCGGTAACCACCGTTGGTGGTGTGTTTAGCCGCGATGGCGAGGTTGGCAATATCCGCGGTGCCCGTTCCGGTGCAACCGTGTTTATTGACGGAGTAAAAATTCGTGGTGGTTCCGGCTCGCTTCCTCAGCAAGCAGTCGAAGAAACACAAGTGATTTTGGGTGGTGTACCCGCCATGTATGGCGATGCCACAGGAGGTATCATTTTGCTTACTACACGCGGTATTTCTCCCAAATGGTTCGGAAACATCGAAGGCCGTACCTCTAAATTTTTAGACAACTGGGACGATGCCCTGTTTAGCGCTGCGGTTGGTGGTCCACTAATCAAGCGCACCGCCCCCGGTACCAACAATAAAGTGCCTATGGTAGGCTTTTTAGGTACCGTAGAGGGTAATTACCGCGGCGACCCGGCTCCGGTTTCCGGAGATATCTGGAGGGTGCGTGAGGATGTGTTGCGCGACCTGCGTGAAAACCCCATCCGCCTTTCCGAAACCGGAACAGGTAGTAGGCTCAATGCAGAATACCTGCGTAGGGATGCCTTCGAAACCATTCCACAGCGTCTCAACGTAGCCAGCTCCACACTGAACTTCCAAGCTAAATTTGATGTGCTTGCCAGCGATTATACTACCATTTCTGCCGGTGGTTTCGTGAACTTATCCCGCCAACGCGGTGGCCGAGACGGTACTACCTACAACTATTCCTTGTTTAACTGGGAAAACAACGCCGAGTCTACAAACTTCACCTGGAATGTTTGGGGACGTGTGGTACACCGATTCAAAGACGAAGCACCCGACTCTACTAAGAAAGGTGGCCTGAGAAATGCCGTTGTTTCTTTGCAAGTCGATTACCTCAAAGGTCTTGGATCTACCCAAGATGCCACGCATAAAGACAACTTCTTCAATTACGGTTACGTAGGTCGTTTCGACATCCTTCGCCGTCCGGTGTATCCAAGCTTTGGTTTGGATCCCAAAACCAATATGTCCGGATGGTTGTATGGTGGTATGCAAGATACCTTGGTTACTTTCCAACCCGGGGATATGAATCCTACTTCCTCTGCCATTACCAACCAGTACTTTACTTTGTTCGACGACCCCATCGGAGTATACGATCAATTGCCCAACATCATCAACGGTGGTGGTTTGCTTAACGGTCAAAACCCTCGCTCGGTATACAATTTGTGGTCTCATCCCGGTACTCAGTTCAATGGCTATTCTTTGAGCGACAACAACCAATTCCGTGTGGTGGGTCAAGGTTCCGCCAGCATTGGCGACCACGACTTTCAAATTGGATTTGAGTTTGAGCAACGCAACGACGCCTTCTATAACTTAGCTCCTGTAGGACTTTGGAGAACAGGTTGGCAGTTGGCCAATGCCCACTTGGGTGTAATCGACACTTCTGCTCCCATGCCTGTTTACGATCCCGAAACCGGCGTTTTCCAAGATACCATCAACTACCCTGCACTTTATCGGGAAGACGAAGAGCGCACGGCTGAAACCGGTTATAAATTTGGCGTTGGTCAGTCCTTCTTTGACTGGAACCTGCGTCGTAGCCTAGGTTTGTCTGAAGATGGTTTGGAAACCGTAGATGTGGACGCATTGGATCCGGATCAACTTGACATCAGCATGTTCAGCGCCAATGAATTGTTGAACCAAGGAAACAACTTAGTTACCTATTACGGTTACGATGTGTACGGAAACCGTTCCACCGGAAACATCACTTTCGACGACTTCTTCACCGCCCGCGATGAGTTTGGCAACTTTACCCGACCCATCGGAAGTTTCCAGCCGATCTATTTGGCCGGTTACATTCAAGACAAATTCTCCTTTAAAGACATCATCTTTAACGTAGGGGTGCGTATCGACCGATTCGATGCCAACCAGCAAGTATTGAGTGATCCTTACTCATTGTATCAAACCCGCAGTGCCGGTGAGGTTTCAGACTTGGGGGGCAACAGCGTTACCCACCCGGGCAACATCGGAAACGATTATGTGGTGTACGTAAACGACCGGAACAACCCAACCGATATCTTGGGTTACCGAAATGGCAACGTATGGTACAATGCCGAAGGTCAGGTAATTAATGACCCGGCCTTGCTCCGCACCGCCAACGGTAGGGTTCAGCCTTTAATGGTTAACCCCGACGACGATGTACAAAGCCAAGGCTTTACGCCAAGCGGAGCTTTTGAAGACTACACCCCTCAGGTGAACGTTATGCCTCGGGTATCTTTCAGCTTCCCCATCTCAGACAACGTTGGCTTTACCGCTTACTACGATGTGCTTACACAACGTCCATCCGGTGCGGTGCGCTTAAATCCTTTGGATTATTTCTTCTGGGATAATGCAGCCTACAACAACTTTGGCACCTTCTTCAACAATCCAAGCCTGCGTCCGGAGCGAACTACCGACTTCTCGCTTGGTTTCCGTCAAAAGTTAACCGAAAACTCAGCTTTGAAAATCTCGGCCTTTTATCGTGAGCTTCGCGATATGATTGCCTTGGTGCGCATCAACGAGGCCTTCCCTCGTTCGTATGGAAGCTGGGACAACATTGACTTTGGTACCGTTAAGGGCATTACCTTTGAATACGAAACACGCCAGATTGGTAATATGAAAATGACCGCTACCTATACTCTTCAGTTTGCTGATGGTACAGGTTCTGACAATACCAGCCAGTTAAACCTGGTAAACTCAGGTCAGCCCAACTTGCGTACTACAGTGCCTACCAACTACGACCGTAGGCACTTGTTCACAGCCTTCTTGATTTACCGTTTTGGCGGTGACGGGAATGGCGGAAGAGGCCACAAGTACAATGGCCCGGCAGCGCTTAAGCCACTGTTGCAAAACTTTGGCTGGAGTGCCACCCTTCGTGGAGGATCCGGAGTACCTTACAGTGGACAAAGCAACGTAACCGGAACCCAATTGTTGGGTGGTGGTGGACAGCCTTCCTTGGAAGGATCCATCAACGGAAACCGCTTGCCTTGGGAGTTCAACATCGACCTAATGGTGGACAAAGACATCAACATCTTCTGGGGTAAGAAAAAAGACGGCGGCGACAACGACAACCGCAAGAAGTCTACCTTGAACATTTACTTGCAGGTATTGAATGTATTTGATATTCAAAACACCATTGCAGTATATGCTGCTACCGGAAACCCCGACGATGATGGCTACCTAACTGCACCTCAGTTCCAGCCCTTCATCAACGGTCAAATTGACCCGCTCGCTTTCCAAGACATGTATTCCTTGAAGGTGAATGACCCACGCAACTTGAGTCTACCTCGCAGAATTCGCCTGGGTGCTATACTATCCTTTTAATTGACACAAACGTTCCTAACGACTACCGAAGCAACAAGACATATGAAGCAGTTCCGAATGTATCTGGTCTTTGCGGTCATGCTTACCGCCAGCCAAACCGGTTACGCCTACAAAAGAGGCGGAGATAAATCGGGTGGTTCAGGCACCAATCCCGATAAAGCCTTGGCAGCAGATTGTTTGCCTCCATCTACTTCAGCCGAATTGAATGTAAACAACGTACGTGCGTTGATTCACTCTGGCGGCGATATGTGGTGGGACTTGATTGCCAACGCCCGTTATGAGGTTCCCCAAGGTTCCGGGAGACACTCCTTGTATGTGGGTACCCTCTGGATTGGAGGTCGCGATCAAAACACCCAAACGCTAAAATTGGCGGCCCAACGTTACCGCAGCAGTGGGGTTGACTACTTCACAGGACCCTTAGATCGTCTAGGTACTGCCGAAGTTGATCCGGAAACCTGCGATTTGTACGACCAAATTTGGGCCATTACGCGTCAAGAAGTAGAGCAATTCCGTCTGTGTAATTGTATCGCTCCCGATGATCCCAGTTGCGATGGATATACCGTTCCGGAATCCATCCGTGAGTGGCCCGGAAACCCTATCGTTCAAGCCAATGGGCAACATTTGGATATGCAGCCTCTTTTGGCGCCCTTCTTCGATGCCAACGACGATGGTGTATACCGCTGGGAAGATTGTGATTACCCCTTCTATGATCTAGACAACAACATCGATTGTGCATCGGATCGTTCCGCCTTTGTTTATGGTGACTTTACCCTCTGGTGGGTATTTAACGATAAAGGAAACATTCATGGAGAGTCTCAAGGCGATCCCATTGGTATGGAAATCCGGGCACAAGCCTTTGGTTTTAATACCAACGATGAGATCAACAACATGACCTTCTACAACTACGAGCTTATCAATAGGGGAACTACCACCTTGGCAGAATGCTATTTTGGTGTGAACACCGATGCAGATATTGGTGGCGCCATTGACGACTACACCGGTTGTGATGTACAGCGTGGTTTTGGCTTTATGTATAATGGCGACGCCTTTGACGATAACTTTTCCGGTCAATTGGGCTATGGAGAAAACCCTCCTGCCATCGGAATTGACTTTTTCGAAGGTCCTTACCTTGACTCCAATGGAATTGCTGAAACCTTTTCTCCTTTGGATATTTCCAACCTTCGCGATACCAGCCGGTGGAGTGGTGCTTTTGGTATCAACGGCTTAGGCTTTGACGATACCATTGCAGATAACGAGCGTTTCGGAATGCGCCGCTTTGTATATTACAACAACCCGGGAACCGGTCCTACTGCCGACCCAAGCACAGCGCCCGGTTACTACAACTATTTGAGAGGTATTTGGCTTGACAATACCCGTATGGTTTACGGTGGTGACGGATACCCTGCTCCGGGTAACGGTTCTACCAATATCGTAGCCGACTTTATGTTCCCTGGCGATTCGGACCCCCTCAACTGGGGAACCAAGGGAATTGACCCCGGCTTTGACTGGCGTGAGCAAAATACGGGCGCTGCCCCCAACACACCCGGCGACCGTCGTTTTGTACAATCCGCAGGACCGTTTACCTTACGTCCCGGCTATGTGAACGACATTACCACCGGAGTAGTTTGGGCACGTACCGCTAGTGGTGATCCCTTTGAATCTGTAATTCGAGTGTTACGGGCCGACCAAAAAGCTCAATCCCTGTTCGAGAACTGTTTCCGTGTATTGAACGGACCTGACGCCCCGGACTTAAACATTCAAGAGCTCGATCGGGAACTTATTTTGTATTTGACCAACCGTCCTACCAGCAACAACTATTTGGAAGAGTACGAAGAGCTCAACTATTTCATCCCTGAGTTCTCCTTGAATACGACTACGGAAACGCGAGATACCGTAATCTTTGTTCCTGCTTGGACCCGAATCGATACTACCTCGAGCGGAGACACCATGTACGTTTATGGACAGCAATTTATCAATGGCAATACTGCCGATTCCACCTTGGTATTCTTCGATACCACAAACACTCCCATTGATTCTTTGTACGGATTCTTCTCAAATCCTAGCCAGCCGGTATTGACTACCATTAACCTGGGAACTACCACTGACTCGACGATATACGATCGAATGATTCGTTTCCAAGGGTACATGATTTATCAGCTCCGTGATGAGACGGTTACAGCTACCGATATCTTTGGAGAAGATGGCAATAGTGTGGCTCGACTGGTAGCTCAGTGCGACATCCGCGATTTTGATGAAGTAGGAAACCCAATAGGAACCATTACCAATTTTGAATTCGATGAAGACCTTGGTTTCTCTGTTCCTAAAGTAATGGTGAATGGTGCCAACGAAGGTATTGTACACTCTTTCCGAATAACCGAAGACCAATTTGCTTTGGAAGACAAGCGTTTGGTTAACCACAAGACCTATTACTTTATGGCCTTGGCCTATGGCTACAACAACTTTAAGAATTTCGATCCTGATGACCCAAACCAGCTGGATGGTCAAAAGGAGCCTTTTTTCTTGGGTCGTCGTAACATACGCGCCTATTCTGCCATTCCACACATTCCTGCTCCGGAACTCAATGGAACCCTGTTGAACTCCTTGTACGGAAGTGGTCCTCAGATTACCCGGATTGAAGGATATGGAAATGGAGGAAACAATGTGCGTTTGACCAAAGAAACCGAAGACCGAATCTTGAACTCTCCGGAAAATCGAGCAGATACCTTGGTTTACGAACTTGGCTTTGGTCCTGTAAACATTAAGGTGATTGACCCGCTTAAGGTGCGTGGAGGATCTTACCAACTTAAAATTTCGGATCCCAATCCATCTCCTGACGGTACCTTGAGCCCTGAAGCTCGTTGGGTGCTCCTTGAACCGGGAAGCCCGGCAGGAGACACGGTAGCCGTTTCCGAAAAGGATTTGTCTACTTCTTACGAGCAAATCATGTTCGACCGAAGGGACATTCCTGATACAGATCCATTCCTAGGTTTCTCCATTACCATCCGTCAGGTTCAAAACCCCGGACCGGTGTATGAAATAATCAATGCCAATATTCGTCAAGATAGAGAGTTGGAGAATGGCTTTATTGCTGCTGATATTGAGTACGGCAATATTCAAAACCAATGGATAGGCTTTTTCCCGGATCAGAATACGGGATCTCCTTCAAACTATGTGCGTTCAGGAACTACCGAAAGTCAGCAAGACCCGCAGTGGAACTCTAACTTTATTGAGGTTACTGCAGGCGGCATTGACCAGGCACTTTATGTAGACCCTGATGCAAGCTTTGAGCGCAACATCTCTTTCTTTGGAGGTGGTGGAATTGTGCCGTACATGTTGACAGGCTCCTCTATCACTTACTTAGACGATGCGAACAATACGCGTCCCGCACACCAGCTTGGCTCTAATGCTGTAATTGGTGCGAATGGTCGAATTGCTTCCAGCGTTCGCTTTGAGCGCTTGATGCCTTCGGTAGACATTGTACTTACCCCGGATCGTTCGCTATGGACTCGTTGCCCGGTATTCGAAACCCAAGATATTGTTGACTTGGCTTACCGTCACCCGGCATTGAGCAGCCGTCCTGAAAAACTCTCCATGCGTCATAGTCCTTCTGTGGACAAGGATGGAAATCCGGCGACTCCCGGTTCCGGCGTTAGTACCGATCCAAACGATCCGAACTATATTTCCGAATGGGGCTTTAGTTGGTTCCCCGGATATGCCATTGACGTGGAAACCGGACAAAGGCTAAATATGGCCTTTGGAGAGGACTCCTATTTGGTGGGTAACAATGGACGCGATATGCTCTTTAATCCTTCCGTGGCCGACTTGACCACAGGAGAAGGGGTGTTCTCTCCGTTAGGTGACCTTTTGGCAGCCGGTAAACACTTTATTTATGTGTTTGGCTCCAACAGAAACGATGGCCCATACAACACTTTCCCTTCTTACGACGCCGGTGAACAATTAGCGGAGTATTTGAATTTGCCCAACGGTGAGCCTAGAAGTTCTATTTCTCCATCCATCTCTAGAAATATTTGGAGAAACTGTGCTTGGGCTGGGGTACCTTTCCACCCCAAAGGCACCGATTGGTTGCGTGAGGAAGTACGCATTAGCATGCGGGTGGTACGACGTTACCGCTCAGGGTATACGGCAAATGACGTTTCGGACACCCCCGAGAACAACAACCAGCCCATGTATAATTTCTCCATGGACAATCTTACGCCCACCGTGGGTAACAACGATGCAGCTCGTGCTGCGCTTGATCTGATTCAAGTCGTACCCAACCCATATTACTCTGCAAGCGGTTATGAAACCAGTCAAGTAGATAGCCGAGTTAAAATAGTGAACCTCCCTGATGAATGTACCGTAAGTATTTACGCACTTAACGGAACGTTGATTCGTCGTCTGGAGAAATCCACCAGCTCCATAACTTCTTTGGACTGGGATTTGAAAAACTATGCCAACATCCCTATTGCTAGTGGACTATACATTATGCATATCCAAGCTCCGGATATTGGCGAACGAATCATTAAATGGTTTGGCGTTATGCGCCCAATCGATCTAGACTCCTTCTAAGCACCGGAAAAGAAAGAAGTTATGAAGCATTTAACATACATTACCCGCAAAGGCCTTTTGGCCGGAATGCTCGCCGGAGCTTTAATGCAACCGGTTGTGGCGGGAAACGAAGACCGCGCAGGTTCTGCAGGAAGTACCGACTTGCTAATAAACCCTTGGGCTCAGAGCTCTGGGTGGGCAGGTGCTAATACGGCCATTGGTCGTGGCTTGGAATCTCAATTCCTTAACATTGCAGGCATGGCCTTTACGGAGCGTACCGAGCTTTTGTTCACCCACACCCGATGGCTGGCTGGTACCGATATTGGAATTAATGCCTTTGGCTTTTCTCAGAATTTGGGTAAAAGCCGCGGTGTTCTTGGATTGAGCGTTATGAGCCTAGGTTCCGGCGATATCCAAGAAACCACCGTAGAGCAGCCCGAAGGTACCGGTTCAACCTACACGGTTAACAACCTAAATCTGGGACTCTCTTATGCGCGCTCTTTCTCGGATCGCATTCATGGTGGTGTTACTGTTCGCTTGGTTAACCAGGCAATTTCTAACGTTTCTGCGAGTGGATTTGCTGTGGATGCAGGTATTATATACAAAACAACCATAGGCAAACCTAAGGAATACGAAGGAATTGACTCAGATAACCTGCATTTTGGGATTACCCTTAGAAATATCGGACCAAGAATGATGGCTACAGGAGATGGCTTAACCGTTAAGAATATTTCTCCGGTATTTGGTGCCCCTGTTTCGCAGCAACAACGTTCTGCAGAGTATGAAATGCCTGCGCTAATGAACATTGGTATTGCTTATGTTCAACGTTTCTCCGAAGCCCATAGAATTACAGGCGCCTTTAACTTCACCACCAATAGCTTTACTAAAGATCAATTTCAATTGGGGCTAGAATATGGCTTCAAGGACTTTTTAATGATTCGCGGTGGCTATTTGTTCGAAACCGGAATATTCGGTGAGCGTGAGGGCGTAGAGGCCGACTTGTTGAATGCCTTTACCGGGCCCTCTGCCGGGTTTACTTTCCGTGCACCCCTTAAAAAAGGCGGGCGCACCAAAATTGGCATTGATTACAGCTACAGAGCTACCTTTAATTTTAATGGTGTACACACCTTTGGAGCACACTTGCTGCTTTAATTAAGAAATAGTTTTTTAAATTTGAGAAACAGAAGGCTTCCGGGCTTTCTGTTTCTTTTTTGTTAATACTACAGTATATGTCTAAAGTTACCTATTTGACCCAAGAGGGCTACGATAAGTTACGTGCAGAATTAGATCACCTCATTTCCGTAGAACGCCCTAGTATTTCCGCACAAATTGCCGAAGCCAGAGATAAAGGCGATTTGTCCGAAAACGCCGAATACGACGCAGCGAAAGATGCTCAAGGCCTTTTGGAGCTTAAAATATCTAAGCTTCAAGAAACCGTGCGCAATGCCCGTGTACTTAGCGAGGATCAGTTGGATAACTCTAAAGTGTACCTGCTTAGCCGTGTCAAAATCAAAAACCTTAAGAACAATATGGAAATGACCTACCAAATTGTCTCTGAGAATGAAGCAGATTTAAAGGCGGCCCGAATTTCCGTTGAAAGCCCAATTGGTAAAGGCTTGCTAGGAAAAAAGCCCGGCGATATTGCAGAAATTCAAACCCCGGGTGGCTTGATTTCTTTTGAGATTTTATCCATTAACGCCTAATGGCTTCTGTTTTTTCTAAAATATTCGCTGGAGAAATCCCTTGTTTTGAGGTTTACCGCTCTCAAAACGTACTTGTCTTTATGGATATTAAACCATTGACGCAAGGCCACTGTTTGGTGGTGCCAAAAAATGAGGTGGATCACTACCATCACTTACCTCATGAAATTGCGGCAGAGGTGCATCAAACCGCCTTAAAGGTGGCAAAAGCACTGCAGTTGGTGACCGATGCAGAGCGCATTGGTTGGGTAATTGCCGGTTTTGAAGTAGCGCATGCTCATTTACACCTGATTCCCTGCAATACCATGGAAGAAATGAGTTTTGAAAGGGATCGGCTGGAGCCGGATCCTAGCGAACTCAGAGAAATGGCCCAACAAATAGCAGCAGCATTAACCTGAAACTTTGGCCGTTTCCTTTTCGCCCCGCTCCATTACGCGAGCCTGTACCTGAATTCCCTCTTGGTGTAAAGCCATCCAAAACTTATGGATAAAAGCAGGGTCAAGACCAAGTTCTTTAGCACGCCGCGTGCGGCTGCCTAAAATTTCATTCCAACGCTCCAGTTGAAAAATGGTAACGTTGTGCTCCTGCTTGTAACGTCCAATCTCCTCGGTGACCCTGAGCCTCCGCTCCAATAAGTTAAGCATGTCCTCATCCAAACTGTCAATAAGCAAACGCAATTGGTGCAGACGATCAAGAAAAACCTGCTCCTCACTTTTGTTTTCCCGATGATTTAAAGCACTTAAAAACGCTTCTAAATCTTCCTGTTTTATTTGCTGTTCTGCATCACTCCAAGCCACCTCCGGCTTGGGGTGACTTTCAATCATAAGGCCATCAAAAGCTAAATCCAAGGCGCGTTGAGCCACATCTTTGAGCAAATTACGTTTGCCTGCAATATGGGAAGGGTCACAAATGACGGGTAAATGAGGCACCATCCCTTTGAGTTGGAGGGCTATTTCCCAACGTGGTGCATTGCGGTAGGGATGTGCATCGTAGCTGGTAAACCCACGGTGCACGGCTCCTAATTTTCGAATGCCTGCCGAATGAATACGTTCAAGAGCGCCAAGCCACAAATTCAAGTCGGGACTAATAGGATTTTTGACCAAAACAGGTACATCTACTCCGGAGAGCGCATCCGATATTTCTTGAACCGAAAAAGGGTTTACCGTTGTTCTTGCGCCCACCCAAAGCAAGGAAATGCCTGCTTTTAATGCTGCCTCTACATGTTCCCCATTGGCTACTTCTATGGCTGTTTTAAGACCGGTTTCTTCCATGGCTTCTTGCAACCATTCGAGAGCAGGTAGCCCATGTCCCTCAAAGCTGTTGGGTCGGGTTCTGGGTTTCCAAACACCTGCACGGAGGTAATCAAGCTCCTTGATTTGGCTCAGCTGACGCGCCGATTGAAGTATTTGCTTGCGGCTTTCTGCCGAACATGGACCGGAAATAAGCAGGGAAGGGTTTCCTTTGGGAGACCAAGCATGTAGAGGTACTAAATCAGACAGCAAGCTATTCATGTATTCATAAAACAGTCGACCATGGCAATTGGTTGCCAAAGCGAATATCCGTTATTTGAAACAGCCGCCCAAAAAAAACGTATATAAGAGCAAATAATCGGCGTATCCTGCTAATTTTGCGCCCTTGTTCTTTTTATTTGGGGCTGACTGGTTTTGACAGCATGTGATATCGGTCAGTAAGCATGTCGAGGATTGCTGCTTGCCTCGTTAATCAAAAGCTTCGACACGTTAAGTGCCGACAACCACGACTACGCTCTGGCTGCCTAATCAAAGTTGATTACGCAGTGAGCTGCTCCACCTAAAGCCTGCCTGTTGCTTTAGGACCGGAGTATCAGTCAAATCAGGCTGCTGCCAAGGAAGTTCCGAACTTGGTTTAAGCTAAGGAACTAAGGGTAGATTAGGCCGTCATCAGCCGTTTTCTGCCCCGACAATTAAGCGGTGACTAAGCATGTAGAAAGCTGGTTGATGCCATGTTTGGACGCGGGTTCGATTCCCGCCAGCTCCACTTTTGAGTGTAGAGCAACAGTATTGAGTGTGGAGGGGGAAGGGAGTTTAGAGCAACAGTATTGAGTGTGGAGGGTGTTTTTGGGAGTGATGTATTTCATTATGAGAATCTTGGTGCTCCCTTTTGCTCTCAACTCAGGAGGGAGGTATAGAGCAACAGTATTGAGTGTGGAGGGGGAGGGAAGTATAGAGCAACAGTATTGAGTGTGGAGGGTGTTTTTGGGAAATGGTGTATTTATTGTTTGTTGTGAATATCTTGCTTCTTCTTGCTTTCGCTCCTCCCTGTTGCTCTTCCTCCCCCCTGTTGCTGTTGCTCCTCCCTGTTGCTCTTCCTCCTCCCTCTTGCTGTTGCTCCTCCCTCTTGCTCCATTCCCCTCTCTTTTTCTTTCGTTCAATCAAATAAACCAAAATGTTTGATTTTGAGAAACTAGTCGTTTACAGCAAAGCAAAGCGATTCAACAAGAAAGTCCATACATTCCTTACATGTATTACGCTAGACCGTACCACAACCTACCAATTGAGGCGGGCATCATTAAGCATTATGCTGAATGTTGCGGAAGGTGCCGGCAGAATTTCCAAACGAGATAAAAGACATTTTTATGTAATCGCTCGTGGTTCAACATTTGAATGCGTAGCCATTTTCGATTTTCTTAAAGAAATCCAAATGATCGACCAATCTCAGTTCGAATCGTTTTACCATGATTTGGAAGAGCTTTCAAAGCTGCTATTTTCGTTGATTAAGAGCATGGAATAGGTATGGGGAGGGGAGTTTGGAGCAACAGTGCCGAGCATACAGGGGGAAGGGAGTCTAGAGCAACAGTATTGATTGTGGAGGGTGTTTTTGGGAGTGATGTATTTCATTGTGAAAATCTTGGTGCTCCCTCTTGCTCCTTCCTCTTGCTCTCAACTCAGGAAGGGAGTTTGGAGCAACAGTATTGAGTGTGGAGGATGTTTTTGGGAGTGGTGTATTTCATTATGAAAATTTTGGTGCTCCCTCTTGCTCCTTCCTCTTGCTCTCAACTCAGGAGGGAAGTATAGAGCAACAATATTGAGTGTGGAGGATGTTTTTGGGAGTGATGTATTTCATTATGAAAATCTTGGTGCTCCCTCTTGCTCCTTCCTCTTGCTCTCAACTCAGGAGGGAAGTATAGAGCAACAATATTGAGTGTGGAGGATGTTTTTGGGAGTGGTGTATTTCATTATGAAAATCTTGGTGCTCCCTCTTGCTCCTTCCTCTTGCTCTCAACTCAGGAAGGGAGTTTGGAGCAACAGTATTGAGTGTGGAGGATGTTTTTGGGAAATGGCGTATTTTTTTTTGTTGTGAAGATCTTGCTTCTTCTTGCTCTTGCTCCTCCCTGTTGCTGTTGCTCCTCCCTGTTGCTGTTGCTCCTCCCTGTTGCTGTTGCTCCTCCCTGTTGCTGTTGCTCCTCCCTGTTGCTGTTGCTCCTCCCTGTTGCTGTTGCTCCTCCCTCTTGCTCTTGCTCCTCCCTCTTGCTCTTGCTCCCCCCCTGTTGCTCTTCCTCCTCCCTGTTGCTCTTCCTCCCCCCTCTTGCTCTTCCTCCTCCCTCTTGCTCTTCCTCCTCCCTCTTGCCTCTTCCTCCTTCCTCTTGCTCCTCCCTCTTCCTCCTCCCTCCCTTATTCTTTGGCAAAGAGCTCTGCTTTTTTGAGCAACCATGAAATGGATGCCACTTGGGAAGCATCTCTGATTTCGGACAGAAGTCCCTGGCTGGCCCGGTTGTCGCCCAGACGGGCGCGCATGAGTCGTTTCACGTATTTTACAAAATTGAGGCAAATGGTTTTTTGGTAGGCCGAAATGAGTTCGTTGCGCCTCAAGTACACGTAAAAGCTATCGCAAAGCGAGAAAAAGGCATCTACATCCTCCAGCTCAAAATAGGTTTTGAGCAGTAAAATTTTTGAATCGAGGATATAATATACGTCCATATACTCCACGTGGCTGAGCAGCCGAAGGGTTTTGCGGTACTCTTCTTTAAAAAAGTGCAGCCAAGCCAGGTTGTAGGTGAAGGCATTTTCGCGGTACTTGGGTGCCAGTTTGTTTTTGTATGTATAAATGAAGTTTTCGACCCAATCGTATTCCTCCAACCGTAAGCCCACCGTTACAATGTTTTTAAACGAAGAGGGAAGGATGAATCCGTTTTCGTAAACCAAGTCCTTTTCCAGGAGTAACTTAGATAGGTTGAAATAGTCCCGTAGGTACTTTCGATGGCCTTGGTTTATTTTTTTTGTACAATAGTTTTGGGCTAAGAAATACAGGTCGCGCAGCTCTTCCGGACCAAAGAATTTCGGGTATTCATTGAGCCGTTGAATCAGTTTTTTAAAATGGGTTTCGTTTTGCTCCTCAACCAAGGTGAGCAGCACCAAATGGTATATTTCAATGGCCGGGTGGTCGCTGTAGTCAGAGTCTCTTAAATGGACCATTATTTCCTCCCTGAGCCGTGTGGTGTATTCGGAATTCAAAAAATTTTGTCGGGTGAGCATTTCGCAAAGCAGCTTTAGCTTTTTGCTCAGGTAATACAAATCCAGGTGGTCGGCAGTATCTTGAAGGACCTGGTCGAGGGATTTGTCGCGCTTTGCCGATGAGTAGGAATAATGCTGCTCTTCTATAAGGTAGTTTCGGAAATAGAACTCCGAGTCCCGGGTTGGGTTTTTTTGGAGGAATTTTTGGGAATCATCAAAGATTTGGTTAAAGTATTTTTCAATGTCTTTGGTGCTGTAGTATTCCAATAATAGCTGATTGTGCCGCAGTTTGTTTTTGTCCAGCTCACGAATGGCAATAAAACGTTCCAGCAGCTTGGCTAAGTCGGAAAAAGCATAGCGCAGCTTGGCTTCGTCAAAGGCTGCTTTACCAAAGGTCTTTTGCCAAACTTTTTCTCGGTCTATGGCCGGCCCTTCTAAGTTTTGCTGCTCTTTTTTCAGATAAGTAAACAGCGTTATGAGCGATTCGTTTTTGTTGAAAAATGGCGACCGAATAAACTTGTCAAACTCTCGCCACTCTTGGGCATCAAAGCTTTGTAGGATACGTATGGGTTTGCTTTTTTGCATAAGGATGTGGTCTCTGTCTCTACGAACTTAACGGAAATTTGACACAAATGATGCGTTTTTTTCGGCACTTGTTGCCCGTAAGTTGCCGATAAAAAATATTTTAAATCATTGAAATACAGTGTATTTTAGTTTAAATTAGTCGAAAAATGACCGACAAACCTAGTAAAGCATCTGTACACCACTTTGAATTTTAAATAAGAAATGGTAAATTTGGTATTAAGCAGTCCAAACCGTGCGCCTATGAAAACTTTAATTTACTCCCTCCTAATTTTTGGCCTTCTATCAGGCAATTCTCTTTACGCTACCAATGGCCCGGGCAATGGCAAGCAATCGGTAATGGTGCGCGGTGAGGTCTCCGGAAACCAAATGGTAGTGCATATTCCTTCCGATACTCCCGAAGACGTACGTTTGGAGTTTCCTTCGCATTCCGAATGGAATTTAGTAGCCACGCAAATCGTTCCCGGTGGGGTTACCATCGTTCTCGAATTTGATGGCGTAATTCCTTCCAGCGGAAAGGTAATCGTAGACGAACCCTGGGTTATTGTTGGTATTGATAATATAACCGGAGTGCGCTCCGAAGGGAACAACAACGACGATGTCACCTTTACCCAACGTTTCGCAGCCAATAATAACGGCATTGATGGGGGCGGATCCGGATCCGACAACGGCAACGACAATTCCGGAACGTCTACAGAATCCGAAGACGAAGCGCCTTCGAACCCGGTCGGCAATTCGGGCAATACTACCATCTCCGAGATTGGTATTTACCCCAATCCGGTAGCCTCCAAAGCAACAGTGGTGACTGTAGGCGAAATTCTGCTCCGCAGCGTTCAAGTGTATGACCTTTCAGGACGCATCGTAGGCGAGGTTCAAGCCAATAATAATGTAGCCGAATTCGACCTTAGCGGCTACAACAATGGTGTCTACATGGTTATGGTACATACCAATGAGGGAACCAAAATCCACAAGATTTATAAGGTTCAATAAAACCACTCATTACAAAATTTGTAAAGGAGGCTGCATGGCCTCCTTTTTTTTGCCTTGGCTCCATCTCGGCAGCGAAATCTAATACACCTTCTGAATGCGTACATTTGTACCCTCATGAGAGCGCTACTAGGCAAATTAATGTTGCTTTTTCTACCCCTTTCCATTTGGGGGCAAATGCACTTGGGGCAGCTTTCGGTGTCGCCACAAGGCAGCTTGTGGAGTAAAGCCGATAGCATCATCTCTTCCGGCATGGAATTTATAGGTCGAAAGTACCGATCTCCAAGGCCCGATGGCGGTATTTTTGATTGTAGTGGTTTTTTACAATACATCTATAGAAGACACCAGATTTTGTTGCCACGTACCTCCTCTGCCATGGGCCAGGAGGTGGAGGCCATTCCCTTAAGTGAGGTAAAACCCGGTGATTTGCTTTTCTTTAAGGGTAGAGACAAGCGAAGCGCACGTATTGGCCACGTAGGCATGGTGGCCTCCTGCGGGCCCAACGGCATACGTATGATGCACAGTTGCAGCAGAGGAATCCGCGTCGATAGCCTCAGCATGCCTTACTACAAAGACCGGTTTTTATTCGCCGGAAGAATCCTTTTTGGAACCAAAACCGCAAGCTCCTTAGCGCTAAACGCGGAACCGGAACAGGATACCCTTTGGGTGCTTGGGGTAGGCGATATGATGCTGGGCACCCATTTTCCCAAGCGCTCTTACCTCCCTCCACAGGACGGAAAAACCTTACTGGAACCTGTCGATAGCATGCTTAGGTCGGCAGACTTTACAACCGGAAATTTGGAAGGAGTCCTTCTCTCTGCCCAAGGAAAGGTAAAAAGCTGCCGCGATACCCAATATTGCTATGCCTTTAAAATGCCCGACCATTACGGCAGTTATTTTAAAGACGCGGGTTTTGATGCGCTTAGCTTGGCCAACAACCACACCAACGATTTTGGAGCAGAGGGTAAAGCCAACACCCGGAGGATTTTAGACAGCTTAAGCATTGCCTATGCCGGCCTTACCGAAACGCCTTATGCACTTATTGAATTGGATTCGGTGAAATATGGCTTCTGCGCCTTTTCTCCCAACCGCGGCACCTGTTCCATTACTGATACGGCAGAGGCACAAGCCATTGTACAACACCTCGACAGCCTAGCGGATGTGGTGATTGTTTCTTTCCATGGCGGCGGCGAAGGCTTTGATTTTCAAAACATAACCGATGAAACCGAGACCTATTTAGGCGAAAACCGCGGCAATCCATACCGTTTTGCCCGTGTTGTGATTGATGCCGGTGCAGACTTGGTTTTTGGCCATGGTCCGCATTTGCCACGTGCCGTGGACCTGTACAAAGACCGTTTCATTGCTTATAGTCTGGGGAATTTTGCCACTTACGCACGGTTCAGCCTTCAGGGTGCCAAAGGATACGCACCCATGGCCATGATTGCCGTAAACAAGCAAGGACGATTTCTGGAGGGGCGCATCGTTTCTGCACTTCAACGCGGCGAAGGGGGCCCAAAGCCCGATCCTGAGCAGCGCGCCTATAAGGAAATTCGTCGCCTTACCGAAGCCGATTTTCCCAACGGACCAATCCGCTTTGAAGAAGATGGTCGCTTTTTTGCTAAATGAAGCTTGGCGCCCCCGCCCTTTTTTTCCAAAAGACAAAACCTGTTTACCTCCCAATCCTACGCCAATTAAAACCTTCGATGGGCGGCCGGGCCCTTTTTTCTGCTCCCTAAGCCCTAAAGCTGCAGCAGCATCTCATCTGCACCCATTGCTTTAAGCCAAATAAGACCGGTATCTGTGCAAATTTAGAGCCCCGGCGTGGTTTGTTATAACGCCACCCCTCCGGAGCTCACTGCTGCAAGCTTTAGGGCTTAGGGGGCATTCATGCGGTCCCTGGGCGATGATTCTTTGTCCATTGCTTCTCCGGACCATTCGTGCCGAATTTTCTGACAACTTAGGAGGCCGTGGTTTGGGCAAAAAAAAACGGCCTTCAAGGCCGTTTGCTTAATCTAGTACCGCAGTCTTTCGAGTGCCGTATTGAATTTTAAGTGCATCTACTTCCCGCAATTCCTCTTTAATATCGGTTATGATACCGGTGGAGATGTCTTCGTCCGCTTTAATGGATACAAAAGCTCGTTTTTGGTCCATTTCCGGGAGCTTTCCAATCTCCTCCAAGGCAAAAGGACCTACGTCCTGAATGTCTGCAATGGCATCGTTGAGCTGCAAACGCACCGCGGTACCGTGCACCGATGGCTTGGTGGGTTTACCCACATACACATTGATGATTTTGTTGCGGTCTTCGGCAGCAATTTTTACGGCTTGGGTGGCTTCCGGCTTGGTAATTTTTACCTTAAGCGTTACTTCCCTCATACGAGTAGCCACCATAAAGAAAAACAGCAGCATAAATACGATATCCGGAAGTGAGGCGGTATTGATTCCGGGCCCTCCTTTTTTTCCTCCTTTGCGAAACCTTGACATAAGGAATTAATATTTTACGGGTTCAGCTTCAGAAATAGCCATAGGAATAGCCTTTTGAATGGCACGCACCTTGGTTTCTGCTTCTTCTTGCAAATCTTCGGTAGGCGCTTTGTTGGACAAGGCTTCCAATTGAGCGAAAGACTGCCCATATTTTGCCAAGGCCAATTCGTTCCTCATTTCATTGAAGGCTTGAGTAAGTACGTCCTGTACCTGAATGTACATGCTGTACGAAGTAAGCCGGTCGTTTTGAAGCGCTACAATACCTTTAGACTTTTGAAATACAAAGTCGTGCGGCTCTTCTCCAAAAGTTTCGGGTGCATCCTTTTCAGGTAAATTATCCTTGTTGGTTTTGTTAGGAATAAACTCTTTAACACGTTGTTTAAGCGTGCTAATGTCTCCATATTCATTGTTGACCAGCAAGTCGTTGTTTCGGTTAACATAAACCAAAAGCACGTTGCGCTCTTTAACGGGCGGCGGCTTGGTTTCCTCGTCCATTTTTCGCGGAAGTTCCCTGGGCAAACCCGTTTCCTGGTCCATGGTAGTGGTTACCAGGAAGAAGATGAGCAATAGGAAAGCGATGTCGGCCATGGAACCCGAATTGATTTCGGGAATGCCTTTACGTTCTCTTCTTCTGGCCATGATTCAGCTTGTTTCTTATTTAAACAAACGACTTACTTCGGTATATATTACCAAAAGTATGGTGAGCGTCATGATAATTCCCAGCGCAAGCAGGGCTGCATCGGCAAAATAGAAGGCGCCATCGGGCACAGCTCGAATGGTTTCTACTGTTTCAATGGATTTGCCCTCCAAATTATAGGTCTCACGACCCGTGGCCATGCTCCAGGTAATAAGGAAAATGAGTCCTGCACCGGCAGCAAAGATTACAGGCTTAAGCAACTTTTTCCAGTCAATAATGGCCGTATACACTACAAAAATGGCGATTAAGGCCACGGCCAAGATGAGTGCCCATAAGGTAACACTCAAGAAAAAGTTAACAGAGCCGGAGAAAGCTGCCGCTTCGGCCATGCCTTCTTCAGTACCCAACTTCAACAGGGTATCCATGGTGTCTTTGTCAATCCCGTTGCCCAACACCACAGCAAAACCTATGATGCCAAGCACGCCAAAGAGTGCCGCCAATATGCGACCGACAAGACCTGCTGTTTTGAAAATATCCATAAACCTGCGGTTTTAGCCTGAATTAGGCGTTGTTCTTGGTCTTAACCACACCGGTCTTAACCAACAAATCGATGAAATTCACGGAAGCTTCTTCCATGTCGTTAACCAATCCTTCGATTTTAGACATAATATAGTTGTAGAAAATCTGAAGAATGATGGCTACAATCAAACCACCTACGGTAGTCAAAAGGGCGATTTTGATACCGCCGGCAACTACGGTTGGAGAAATATCTCCGGCTGCTTCAATACGGTCAAAGGCTTCGATCATACCAATTACCGTTCCAAGGAACCCAAGCATAGGGGCCAAGGCAATAAACAGCGACAACCAAGGTAGGGCTCGCTCCATTTTGCCCATTTCTACGCTTCCGTAAGAAACCACCGAGTTTTCGACTACTTCAATTCCTTCGTCGGAACGGGTTAAACCTTCGTAAAAAATTCCGGCAACAGGTCCGGCAGTGCTGCGGCATAGCTCGCGTGCACTTTCAACACCACCTGACTTTAAGGAGGACTCAATACGCTCCAAAAACTTCTTGGTATTGATGGTGGCCATGTTGAGGTAAATAATACGTTCAATGGCTACGGCCAACCCAATAATCAAACAAATCAAAAGGGGTGACATCCACTGATAACCACCTTCAATAAATTTGTCTTTAATAACTTCACGGAAACCGGTTTCTGTAGTGGCTTCTTGAGAGGCTTCGGCCGGAGCTTCAGCAGGTGCTTCTGCTGCGGGTTCTTCTACCATAGGAGCCGCAGCCGACTCTTCGGCCATTTCTACGGATTCCCCGTTGGTGGGTTCGGAACCGTCTTGTGCTATTGCACCGGTACCAAAACTAAGGCCTAAGGCCAAGGTGAATAGAGCAATCGACTTTTTCATGCGCATAATTGTTAGTGCCTAGTGTCGCTATTGTAGTGAATAAACTATTGACTCAGGCAAAAATAACAGAATTATGCAATCTGCTGCTATTTTATTCACGGAAGCTTTTTGGAATATATCGGATTTTTTTTTGGCCTCACTGGTAATTTAAGTCTGTCCCACAAGCCCTAACACTTTCCCGGAAGATCTCATAATGGCCTTTATGTCAGACACCTGCGGTTTATCGCTATGGCCTTATTCATTTACAGTATGGGCCACAGCCCAACCGATTTTATCGGGATTTTGCAGGCGCTTAGGGGAGGTTTTTTGTGCCTGTAGCCCTCTGCCATCCTTTCAAATAACCAAAGGAAGCGCCCAAAATGAGGCGAGCTTTCATGGAATGCATCGCTTGAACCTTTACCGGTTGGAGACCGTTAACGCATGGTTTTTCCTTTGGCATTGATTTTTCCTAATCCCTTCGATCAGGAGAAAGGCTTAAAATGCCATGGCGTCAAAGGCTTTGGAAGATGAATCATCTTGCGGCAGGGGCCGGCACGGAAAGCCCGGAGTTTGGGATGCCCGAAGGCTTAGGCCGCGGAGGCTGATTCCGAATCATCGGGGAAGCCCACGCAGGCCTTAGCCTTCGGTGCATCGCAAACGAGGACTTGGAGGGAGGACCCGCCCGGCCGCCCAAAAAAAACTTTACATCATAAGGAGAGCAAGAGCAGGAGGAGAAGGAGGAGCAAGAGGAAGACGGTAGCCACGCATTGCCAAGCGTGGTATCAATGCAACGCCATCCCTGGTGTCTTTGACCATTGTTTCAAAAAATTCGGAGCTCAAACAAGTTTGGCTCCTCTTTTTTGAAACAAAAAAAGCCCTCATCGGGCTTTGGCTTTGCGGAGAGAGGGGGAGAGGAGCAAGAGTTTGGAGCAAGAGGGTAGCGATGCAATAATTTGCGTCTGCACCGTAGCCACGCATGGCCAAGCGTGGTATCAATGCAACGCCATCCCTGGCGACTTTGACTATTGTTTCAAAAAATTCGGAGCTCAAACAAGTTTGGCTCCTCTTTTTTGAAACAAAAAAAGCCCTCATCGGGCTTTGGCTTTGCGGAGAGAGGGGGATTAGTTTAACTGATCCCTAAAGGGGGGGTAACAAAGCCAAAGCCGCTGTGGCGTCTTTGACCATTGTTTCAAAAAATTCGGAGCTCAAACAAGTTTGGCTCCTCTTTTTGAAACAAAAGAAGCCCTAATCGGGCTTTGGCTTTGCGGAGAGAGGGGGAGAGGAGCAAGAGTTTGGAGCTAGAGGGTAGCGACGCAATAAATTGCGTCTGCACCGTAGCCACGCATGGCCAAGCGTGGTATCAATGCAACGCCATCCCTGGCGTCTTTGACTAT
>JAUHWY010000017.1 GCA_030427255.1 Bacteroidia bacterium
AACCGGGGTGCCGGATTCCCATTCTTGGAGAATCTTTACAATTTGAGTTGGGGAAAACTTGCTCTTTTTCATAGACAGTCAAATTTAATTCTAGTTTTGGACTGTCCGGTTTTGGGGGAAGCTTACATAATTACTAGGCATAACAGCACCTTTCCCAAAGTGGCGGTTCAGTGGTTAAATCAAATTTTGGGCTTCTATCAAAGTTTTTGCTTGGTTGACAGTGAAGTGTTTCAAAACCGCCACCTTCGGGTAGCTGCAAAACCGCTAAGCTCAATTTAGAATGGAAAATCGACGAAGTTATATAGTAGGATTTTTGTTACTCTCGTCAATACATTGGGCGACAATAATTCTGACCGCAATTCTGACTAATGTTGTTGGAATATTCATTGATTATGAATTCGTGCCTTGGTTCGAAGTCTTTATGATTGTTATGGAATTGCTAGTTGCATTCAAAATATTATATAAAGACAGGTTTTTGAACTTGGATAATAGAGACTTAATAAAGCTAACCTTGACAGCAATAGGATTATTCCTCACTTCACAATTCAGTTATTTACTTGAATACCAACCCGGATTGTGCGGTAATGATTTTTTAGACGGAGTATTTGAAACAAGGAAAAAGAATGAGTTTTATTCGCAGATAGTTGAGAGAATAGTATTATCGATTGCGATTGTCTATTTTGTAATGAAGAGAATTAGAAACTGAACCTAACAGCGCACATAGCTTATGGCGGCAGAAAGGCTACCAGCAAGGCATTCGCTTTGTGGCAAGCTTTGGTTTCAATGGACAGGAATGTGGTTTGAAACCGCCACAAGCCATATGCAAACCGTTAGAAACCGGCTGCTTCAACAGCTTCGTCCCCCGTTCGATGATTTGTGAAAACAAGGTATATTAGCAAAGAGTAAACGAATGAGGAAAACCATCACTTTGACTACCATTGAGGGTGGATAAATGAGGTTCAGCCTCATTTATAAATGAGTTGTACAGCATTTAAATGAACGACATTAAAAAGAAATATCAGGTATTTAGAAATGAACCTTTTCCAGAAGGAATCGCAGGAGAAGAAATTCACGGAATTGACTTGGTAATGTTGGACGCTGAAACGGCAGGAATAATTGATAAATTCATTGGATATAAATACAAGTTGACAAGAACTGATTTTGACCAATTAAAAAGGTTGTCGGTTGAATTAAAAACTGTAACCAAGGAACTTGACGGACAATCACGGACATACTTCTCGACTTTATGGAATCTTGCTGAAAGAATTGTTAGCGACTTGACCCAAACTAATAGATTGATTGAAAATTCTGATTCCGAAAACCTACATAAAAAATGGAAACAACACTTTGACAGCATAAGGGAAATTCTAAATGAATGGGCCCCCCCTGGCGTAGCGGACAGCGTTGACGATGAGTATGATTCAATAAATTTTGCTGCCTATTCTACTTTTCTTCAAAATGGAGACACGGAATCAGTCAAAATCGCTATTCGGAAATATTTAAAGGAAGCAATGGAAATTGACGAGACAGACGAAAAATTAAACGAATTATCAGAAAGAATAAAGAACGCTGTACAACAACGCATATAGCTTATGGATAGTGAACGGCTACCAGCAAGGTTTTCGCCATTTAATCAAGTTCGTCTAGAGCGGACAGGAAAGTAATCGAAACCGCCACAATCCATATGCGAATCGTTATCGATCAGTGTAAAAAGCCGACCCTCAAATAGTAAATTTGGTTTTTGCCAACACAAAAGCCAACGCTTGACTAAAATAAAAGCAAATGAATGACTTCAACGATGAATCAAAATCCGGAGCAAAAAGCGCGTGACAACATCGACAAAATGTTGGTTGAAGCGGGTTGGGTTGTCCAGTCCCTAAGGCAGGTGGATTTGTCTGCTGCTAAAGGTGTGGCTGTACGTGAATATCAAACGGACCTTGGACCTGCCGACTATGTTTTGTTCGTGGATAGAAAACCTGTGGGGGTAATTGAAGCAAAGCGAGAAGAACAAGGAGAAAAACTCACCATTCATGAGGACCAATCAAAAGACTATGCAGAAAGCAAACTCAAATACCTGAATAACGACCCGTTACCATTTGTTTACGAAAGTACGGGAGTTTTAACGCGATTCACAGACTACCGAGACCCAAAGCCTAGATCAAGACCCATATTTCATTTCCATAAGCCTGAAACTCTGTTGCAATGGAGTGTACAGGAAAAAACGCTGCGAGCTAGACTGAAGGAAATGCCGGAACTGGAGGAAGAAGGCTTAAGACCGGCGCAGATTAAAGCCATACGAAATCTCGAATCATCTTTTAAAGACAATAGACCAAAAGCCCTAATTCAAATGGCCACAGGTGCAGGTAAAACATTCACCGCTTGCACTTTTGTCTATCGCTTGCTAAAGCATGCAGATGCCAAACGCATTCTGTTTGTGGTAGACACCAAAAATTTGGGCGAACAAGCTGAACAAGAGTTTTTGAAATACCAACCGACTGACGATAACCGAAAGTTCACAGAACTCTACAACGTACAGCGTTTGAATTCGAGTTATATCGCTTCGGACAGTCAGGTGTGTATTTCGACCATTCAACGCCTCTACTCCATTTTGAAAGGGGAAGAACTCGAAGAAGCTGCCGAAGAAGAAAACCCAAACGAAAAAAGCTGGCAATGGCAAAAGAAAGAACCCATGCCCGTAGAGTACAATGCCAAAAATCCAATCGAGCAATTTGATTTCATCATCATTGACGAGTGCCACCGCTCCATTTACAATTTATGGAAGCAAGTACTCGACTATTATGATGCTTTTCTTATTGGCTTAACCGCTACACCCGACAAGCGCACCTTTGGTTTCTTCAACGAAAATGTGGTGAGTGAATATACCTACGAAGAATCGGTGGCCGATGGGGTGAATGTGCCTTATGACGTCTTTACCATTGAGACGGAAATCACCCAAGCGGGTGCCAAAATCAAGGCGAAGGAATATGTGGACAAACGCGAAAAATTGACCCGAAAGAAACGCTGGGAACGATTGGACGAAGATTATGAATACACCTCCAATAAGCTGGATAAAGATGTTGTCAATCCCAGTCAGATCCGTCACATTATAAAAGCGTACCGAGACGCTTTGCCAAGCATTTTCCCCGATCGTTTGGATGAACAGGGAGCCTTTGAAGTGCCTAAAACATTGGTGTTTGCCAAAACCGATAGCCATGCGGACGATATCATCCAAATCATCCGGGAAGAATTTGGGGAAGGAAATGACTTCTGCAAAAAGGTGACCTATAAAATTGAGGAAGACCCCAAATCGGTGTTGAACCGCTTCCGGAATTCATGGAATCCGCGCATTGCTGTTACGGTAGATATGATTGCAACGGGAACAGATGTAAAGCCTTTGGAAGTGCTGCTTTTTATGCGAGACGTTAAGAGCATCAATTATTTTGAACAGATGAAAGGTCGGGGAACCCGAACCATCAATTTTGATGATTTGAAACGCGTTACCCGAACAGCCAAACATACCAAAACCCACTTTGTAATTATTGATGCTGTAGGTGCCACCAAATCCAAAAAAACAGATAGCCGTCCCTTAGAACGAAAACCCACTACGCCTTTAAAAGACCTGCTTGGCGCAGTAAAAATGGGTGTTCAAGACGAAGACCTGTTCACTTCCTTGGCGAACCGATTGATTCGTTTGGAAAAACAACTGACAGTAGACGAAAAGGCAAAATTTGAAGAACTTACAAAAGGCAAAACACTGAACCAAGCCACCAAAGACCTACTCAATGCCTTCGACCCGGATTTGATTGAAAGTAAGACACAAGCATTGGTCCATCAGATTCCGGTGCAAGACCGAACGCCGGCCAAAGAAGAGGCATGCCGCAAGCAAGCCCAAAACGAATTGGCCGTCCATGCGGCTAAGACCTTTACCGGAGCACTGAACGAATACATTGAAAATGTCCGTAAGGTACATGAGCAGATCATTGACACGGTAAACACCGACAAAATTCTGCGTGCCGAGTGGGACAGTTTTACCAAGGACAAGGCGGCAGAAGTGGTCAAGAGCTTCACCGAATTTATGGAAGCCCACAAGGATGAGATTACCGCATTGAGCATTTTTTATGACCAACCCTACCGAAGACGCGAGCTCACCTTTAAGATGATCAAAGACCTGATGGACAAACTAAGGCTGGAAAAGCCATTGCTTGCTCCGCATTATGTGTGGGAAGCCTATGCCCAACTCGAAGAAGTAAAAGGCAATAGCCCCAAAAACGATTTGGTGGCCTTGGTTTCCTTAATCCGAAGGGTTACAGGCATTGACCAACAACTCACGCCTTTCAACAAAACGGTAGACAAAAATTTTCAGGAATGGGTTTTTGGCAAGCAAGCCGGAGCACTTAAATTTACCGATGCACAAATGCAGTGGTTAAGAATGCTCAAAGACCATATTGCCAGCAGTTTTCATGTAGACATAGACGATTTGGATTATACCCCTTTTGATGCACAAGGGGGCAGAGGAAAGATGTATGAACTGTTTGGGGATAAAATGAATGCCATTATTGTGGAGTTAAATGAGGCCTTGGCGGCATAGTCTTGACCTGGATTTAAGGATAGTATAATGAACCTGATGAATGCGGACAAGATGAAATGGGATGACATAAACGAATTAACAAGAAAGATTATTGGATGTGCTATGGAGGTACACAATCAGTTGGGCAATGGTTTTCAGGAAGTTATCTATCAACGTTCATTGGCCATAGAGTTTGGCATACAGGGGCTTTCCTTTGCGCGGGAACTGGAAATGGCTTTGCACTACAAAGGTGAGCGTGTTGGCACCCGAAGAGTCGATTTTTTTGTAGAAGACCTTGTAATGGTTGAAATTAAAGCCCTTGAAAAACTAGAAGGTGTACACAAAGCACAAGCCATCAATTACTGCGAAGCATATAATATTGCCGATGGGCTGCTGATTAACTTTGGCGCTCAATCCTTGCAATTTCATCGGGTTTATAACAAAAAATTAAAAAAGAAATCATGACCCCATCAAACCATGCCCCCTCAAATCCTGCCCCGTCAAATCTTGACCATCCTGAAATCAAACAAATCCTGTTCAGACAAATGAACGAAACAATTAAACTAAACGAAGTACTGGCTGCCTAATGAGAGAAGATTGGATTGAAATAGAATTAGATGAAGTAGCTGAAGTTAATCCTAAAAAACCACAAGCTGATGACGAATTAGAAGTGACATTTTTACCAATGCCATTGGTTGAAGAGGAAACAGGCCGTTATCATCTTAAAGAAACTCGGAAGTTTTCTCAAGTTAAGAAGGGGTATACAGGTTTCATTGAAGGAGATGTTTTATTTGCCAAGATTACTCCTTGCATGGAGAATGGTAAAATAGCCGTAATAAACAATTTGATAAACTCAGTTGGCTTTGGTTCAACGGAATTCCATGTTCTAAGGCCATCATTTGCACTAGAAAAGAAATACCTTTTCTATTTTTTGGTCCGAAAAGCTTTCCGCGGGTACGCTCAAAGAAAGATGACAGGCAGTGCTGGTCAGTTGCGTGTTCCCAAAAGCGTACTGCAGGCAGCTAATATCCCAATCGCCCCCCTCCCCGAACAACGCGCCATAGTCGCCAAAATAGAGCAGCTTTTCAGCGAGTTGGACAATGGCATAGCCAACCTCAATGCCGCCAAAGATAAACTGGAAATCTACCGCCAGGCCGTGCTGAAAAAAGCGTTTGAGGGGGCATTTACTGTTGAATGGCGCTTCAATCAGGATTTCGATACAACTTGGGAAGCCACTGTATTAGGCGAAATTGCGAAATGGGGTTCTGGAGGGACGCCATCAAGAAAAATAGATGAATATTTCACAGGTGATATCCCATGGCTAAAGACAGGCGAACTTGGGCCTATGTACGTAGATGATGCTGAAGAAAAAATCACTGAAGAAGCGATTCTGAAATCCAACGCTAAAGTTTTCCCGAAAGGTTCGGTTGGCATTGCAATGTATGGTGCAACGATTGGCAAAACCTCTATTTTCAATGCTCCTTTGGCAACTAATCAAGCTTGTGCTGTTGCCCAACCAAATGAAGATATTAATGCTGTATTCCTTTATTATTATTTACTCTCCCAGAAGTATGATTTAATTAGGAAAGGTCAGGGAGGAGCCCAACCGAATATCTCCCAAGGTGTTTTGAAAGAGCATCCCATCTGTGTTCCAAGAATTGAAGAACAAGAGCAAATTATTTGCGAAATCGAATCCCGCCTTTCGGTTTGCGACAATATTTTGGCCAACATCGAAGAAGGACTAGAAAAAAGTGAAGCCTTGCGGCAAAGCATCCTCAAACAGGCCTTTGAAGGAAAGTTGTTGAGTGAGGAAGAACTGGAAGCTTGCAGAAAGGAACCGGATTGGGAGCCGGCGGAAAAGTTGTTGGCCCGTATTGAGCGAAGCCGAAATGAACGGATTAAGAACGAAGAGAAGGTAAAACCCCAAAAAGTAAGCCATGCCTGATGCACCGCTAAAAATAATGGTGTCCTCTACGGTCTATGGTTCAGAAAGTGATTTGGACCAGATAAAGTATATCCTTGAAGGGTTCAATTATGAGGTTGTCATGTCTAAGGAAGGGAATATTTATGTAGGAATTGATGATGACCCTGAAGATGCTTGCCTAAAAGCAGTTGAAGATTGTGATTTATTCTTTGGGATAATTTTCCCAAGATATGGTTCGGGCATCACCCATAAGGAGTTCAAAAAGGCCGTTGAGCTTAATAAGCCACGGTTTTTTATAGCGCATCAATACATCGAGTACACAAGCAAACTAATGGCGCAGTTTATGTACGATGAAAATACGATTAGGAATGATTTTGATATCCAACCAACAAGCGTACTAGATAGTATTAAAGTGGTGGATATGTACAATGATGTAAGAGCTAAATGGGTGCAGCCTTTTTTCAAGACAAGTGAAATTCAGGTCTTTCTTGAAACTCAATTTAGAGACCATGAAAGACGAAGACAAGAAATAGAAGCAAGAAAAAATGAATAGCGAACAACTCATAAAAAGCCTCCTAAAACAAGGTGAGGGCGAGCAGCTTGAGTTTACACATGTTGTTCGCAAAGATGCCATTGGCAAAAGCATTTGTGCCTTTCTAAACCATGAAGGTGGTCAGGTACTCATTGGTATTTCTGACGATAAAAAAGTAGTCGGCATTGCTGATGCTGAAAAGTGGGAAAAGGAGTTAACCGATTACCTAAATACATCCATCATTCCAGAAGCCCCGGTGATGGTTTCCGTTGAGCGTGTAGGCACAAAACAAGTCCTATTGGTTAAAGTATGGGCCGGCTCCAAGCAGCCCTACATTTATGATGGCAGCATATACTTCCGTAAGGGCCAAAGCACGGAAAAAGCAAGTTCGCAGCAGATTTCAGACTTAATACATAATCGCCAGAAAGCAGAGTTGCACTGGGAACGTAAATTGGCACTGGGCGTTGAATTAGAAGATTTGGATATAAACGAAATTCAAAAAACCATTGAACGGTCCATCGACGAAAGCAAGCTGGACGAGAGCAAAAGAAATCCGATGGACTTCCTGACCCATTTCGGACTTTTCCAGAATGGTCATTTCACCCATGCTGCTGTAGTGCTCTTTGCAAAAAATCCTGCTCGTTTTATACCCCAAACGCGTGTTCGGGTGGCATTTCTCGAAAAAGGAAAAACGGCGGATGAGTTTGTAGATGATAAAATTCTCGATGGCAATTTGTTCAAGAACATCTTAGCGGTTCAAGACTTCTTCGAGAAACATTTACGCACCACCAGAAAATTCAGTGAAAAGGAATGGGAGCGGCAGGATGAATATGTGGTGCCTATGTCGGCATTGCGAGAAGGTGTGATGAACGCCTTGGTGCATCGGGATTACAGCTTGCCATCAGCTTCCATGTCGGTGATTATTTACAGCGATAGAATTGAAGTCTTAAACTCCGGCAAGTCACCATTGAAAGCAGCGGAGCTAAAAAAGAGCCACTTATCGCTTCCGGTAAATCCTGACATAGCCCACATGGTATTTCTGAGAGGCTACATAGAGAAGATTGGTAGAGGTACCATAAAAATCATGGATGCTTGTAAAGCTGCCGGTCTTAAAGCACCTAAATGGACAACTACAGATACTAGCGTAAAACTTGCTTTTCCTCTTAATGTAAAACTTGGCGGAGCTAGTGACCGAGCTTCTGATCTAGCAAATGACCGAGCTGTTGACCGAACGATTGACCGAGCTATTGACCGAGCTATTGACCGAGCTATTGACCGAGCTATTGACCGAGCTACGATGGATACAAAAAAGAAACTTGCCATATTGTTAAGGGCAATCGTCCAAGATGAAGGAGGAAGAAATCCAGATTATCAAAAAGCGACAAATCTTGGAAGTGAAAGTACAATAAAGAGGTATCTCGATCAACTAAGAGAGATAGACTTCATTGAATTTAAAGGAACAGCGCCTCAAACGGGCGGCTACTTCATTACTGACAAACTGAAAAAAATAATTAGTCAAAAACCTACAGATTAACTTGCGTCCTAACCTGCGGAAAAAAGAGAAAATATGAGTAACGAATCAAGCATAGTATCAAAAGTTTGGAGTTTTGCCAGCGTACTTCGAGACGATGGCGTAAGCTATGGGGACTATTTAACGCAACTTACCTATCTGCTTTTCCTTAAGATGGTAGATGAGTTTGCCAAACCACCTTACAATAGGCAAATCGCAGTTCCGGAAGGATGCGACTGGGAAAGTCTGAAGGGAAAAAGAGGTGCAGAACTAGAAACCCATTACACCAAAATACTTCGAGAGCTCGCAAAAGCCAAGGGTACACTTGGGCAAATCTTTGTCAAGTCAAGAAATGAAATTCAAGACCCTGCCAAGCTCTACAAGATCATAGATATGGTCGACAAGGAAAAATGGAGCATGATGGGCGCCGACCTGAAAGGCAAAATCTATGAAGGCCTTTTGGAAAAGAACGCAGAAGACACCAAATCAGGAGCAGGACAGTATTTTACGCCAAGAGCGCTGATTCGAGCAATGGTCGCCTGTGTGCAGCCGGAACCTATGAAGACGATTAATGATCCTGCTTGCGGGACAGGAGGTTTTTTCCTGGCAGCCTATGACTATATCGTTGAAAATCATGAGTTGAACCGAGAACAAAAAGCCTTCCTTAAAAACAGCACCTTTTTTGGCAATGAAATCGTTGCAAATACACGCAGGATGTGTTTGATGAACCTGTTTTTGCACAATATTGGTGAAATTGACGGTGAAAACTTTATCTCTTCTGCAGACGCCTTGGTTGCTGATGAAGGAAAGCGTTTCGACTATGTGCTGGCTAATCCGCCATTTGGTAAAAAGTCAAGCATGACTTTCACCAACGAAGAGGGTGAACAAGAAAAAGAAGATCTTATTTACAACCGTCAGGACTTTTGGGCGACCACCTCCAACAAGCAGCTCAATTTCATGCAACATATACGGACGCTGCTTAAAGAAAATGGAGAGGCAGCAGTTGTTTTACCTGATAACGTATTGTTTGAAGGTGGAGCCGGAGAGACCGTTCGCAAACAAATGCTCCAGTCTACCGAATTGCACACCATTCTTCGCCTGCCAACAGGAATATTCTACAAACCAGGGGTGAAAGCGAATGTCTTGTTTTTCGACAACAGACCGGGAGCGAAAGAACCATGGACAAAGGAGGTTTGGATTTACGATTATAGAACTAATGTCCACCATACCTTGAAGAAGAAAACCATGCAATTAGAAGACTTACAAGACTTCATTGACTGCTACAATCCAAGCAATCGAAATGACCGAACCGAAACTTGGTCGGAAGAAAACCCCGAAGGACGCTGGCGCAAATTCACCTATGATGAAATCATTGCGCGTGATAAAACCAACCTTGACATCTTCTGGCTCAAAGACAAAAGCTTGGCAGACCTTGACAATCTTCCGGACCCGGATATTTTGGCCAATGAAATCATAGAAAACATTGAGGCCGGACTGGAAAGTTTTAAAGAAGTGATGGAAACGATTAATGGAAAAGTTGAGGAATGAAAAAGGAAGTCAAGCATCGTTTAAACAACAAGTCAGCAGATTCATTGGTCTTATGCATGGAGTTGTGGAGGCAGGAGTGGGTAATGATGAATGATAAATGATGAATGATAAATGATGAATGATAAATGATGCGGTAAAGACGGGATGCCTCCCGTCTCTCGGTAAAGACGGGATGCCTCCCGTCTCTCGGTAAAAACGGGATGCCTCCCGTCACTCAGGATTCCCCCTCCCCCCCGGGCGCTAAACCCCCTTGTTTAAGACGCCCCCCGCGTGAGGGATAGCAGCGGAAAGCCCACAGCGAGGAACGAGCGAGGACTTGCAGCGGATAGCCCGACCCGAAGGGGCACGCCCAAAAATCAAATTTTCTTAGCGTGTTGCATCTCCATTAATTTGGTTTAACTTTGCGGCTAGTTCTTTAAACATACATCAAGTATCAACCGATGTTGGTTGCACCGAAAGGTGCATGAAAAGGGAATCGTGTGAAAATCACGAACTGTCGCGCAACTGTAAGTAACCTCAAGTTTGCGGCCCTCGATATCCACTGCTCCGGCGGGAAGGATGGCCCCAAACGTTACAAGTCAGGAGACCTGCCTTCATCGTATAGACAATGCTTTCGCGGTTTGAAGCTTTCGGTCTGGTTGGCGTTTGGGCATTTGCCCCTGCCTAGCTGTATTCATTCCACTGCATTGCCATGCTTGCTGCCTTTTTGGAATGAATATGCACCGTTTCCCTCACATGCTCGCTCTTTGGTTTTGCCTTGCGCTTACGGGGATTTCCTTTGCCCAATCCATTCCTTCCGATTCAGCCATCGCGCTTCCCGAAACTCAAATCCTTGCCGATCGCATCAAACATAGCCATGCCGGACTAAATACCAGTACTTACGACTCCCTGCTTCAAGCCTATCCCCAAGGGAATTTGGCCGATTTCCTGACCCGGGAAAGCCCCATGTTTATCAAATCCTATGGCTTGGGTTCCTTGGCTACCACAGCTTTTCGGGGAGGTAGCGCCTACCATACCGCCGTGCTTTGGAACGGCATTGCGCTGTCTAGTCCCATGAACGGGCTGTTGGACCTCTCCCTGGTTCCCTTGGCCGCCGCCAAGCATTTGGAACTGCAACATGGAGGCTCTACCGCCTTGTTTGGCAGCGGTGCGGTGGCCGGAGTCCTCAAGTTTTCCAGTCAACCTTCGTTAGGACAAGGTTTTAGCTTGGAGGCGGACCTGTCCGTGGGTAGTTTTTCCGACTTTCGGCAAGAGCTGGGCGCAACTTGGAGTAAAAAGAGATTTGCTTCTTCGCTGCGCATATTTCACGCTTCGGCGCAAAACGATTTTAGCTTCACCAACCCCTATCTGGGCAACGAACGGAGCCGTCAAACCCATGCCGAGCTGCGGAACCTAGGGCTGGTTACCGACCATATTTGGTCGCCCGGAAAGGGACATAGCCTGAGCTTAAACGCTTGGCTGCAGCGTACCGAGCGTAACCTGCCGCCGACTTTGCTGCAAAGCATAAGCCGGGCAAAGCAAGAAGATCGGGCGCTGCGTCTGCATGCCGCCTGGAAATACCAAAAGGGCCCTTGGGAGACCCATCTGCGCACGGCTTATGTGCATGAAAGGCTTTTGTATCAAGATTCCTTGTCCGACATCTATAGTTTGAGCCTAAGCCATCAATGGATTAACGAGGCAGAGGCCAAGGTGCGGCTTCACCCCAACCACAGCCTGCAAATGGGCTGGCATGGAAGTTTTGCGTTGGCTTCTCATCCTAGTTTTGCCTCAAGCCCCGAACAGTTCCGTACCGCCTTGTTTGCGTCCTACAGCTACCGTAGCAAAAACCGCAAATGGCATGCCCAGGCCTCAGGCCGCGGCGAAATTTGGGCCGGAAAGGTGGCGCCTCCCACTTTTTCGGTGGGCTTGGATTACCGGCTCTTCCCTTGGTTGAAATTAAGGGCCAATGGCTCCAAGCTTTACCGCATCCCAACCTTTAACGATTTGTATTGGATTCCTGGAGGAAATCTCGAACTAAAGCCCGAAGAAGGCTATGCGCTGGAAGGCGGGCTGGACCTCCATGTTAAATACAGGAAGTTCACATTTAGGTCTTCCCTTACCGCATTCCATCGAGACATCGACCATTGGATTCTTTGGCTTCCGGGCACTTCTTTTTGGAGTCCCCAAAATTTGAGGCAGGTGTGGAGTCGAGGCTTGGAAACCCAAACCGACCTAAGTTACCGGAACGGCAAGTGGAGCATAGGACTGAATTTGTCGACCCAATACGTGGTGTCGACCAACCAAAAAGCGCTAGGCCCGAACGATTTATCGTTGGGGAAACAACTGATGTATACCCCGGTGTACAGCGGCGGAGCCGGACTTTCCTTGGCTTATGGCGGCTTGAGCCTCAGCTACCGGCACCAATACACCGGTTACCGATACACCTCCACCGACAATACGCAGTTTCTTAGCCCTTTTGACTTGGGAAGTGTGCAGCTGGCTTACCTTTTTCCATTCAAAAGTCATAGGCTTAGGGCACACCTGAGCATAAACAATGTTTGGAACAGCGACTATTTGGTCCTTGCCAACCGGCCCATGCCCGGCATACAGTGGATGGGCGGCATTTCCATACGATTACAAAAACCGAACAATTAATACCTATACTTATGAGAAAACAAGCCATGCGCAGCCTTATGGTGCTATGCTTAGGAGCAGGAAGCGCAAATGCACAAGCCCAACTTTCCTTTTCCGATGTAAGCTACTGGGTAGGCAGCGGCAGCGACTCCTCCGTTTTGGTGGTGGACTTTAAAGACGCCAGCTGGGACAGCTCCTATGCCTGGGGCTTTTTACACAACGGCAACGCAACGGCCGAGCAAATGCTCAACGCCATTGCCGCGGCAGATCCCAACTTTAGCATCAATGCAAGCGGCGGGTTTTTAAACGACATAAGTTACGGGAACCATAGCGGCATTGGCGGAACCAACAACTTTTATTGGTCTACCTGGTCGGGTACCAATGCCTCCAACTGGAATTCAAATTTAGGTATTGGAGAAAGCCTTAGCAACGGTGCTTGGTTTGGCTGTGCCTTTACCGACTTCAATCCGGCCTTAGCCCCCGGAAACCCCATACCGGCCTTTGATCCGGCGCGTTTCACGGCCCAAAACGTCGACTTTTGGGTGGGCAGCGGCAGCGACAGCTGCGTTTTGGTCATTGACTTTTTGGATGGAACGGGAAGCGCCTCCTTTGCTTGGGGCTATGCCTATTCCGGCATTCAAACGGGCGAGCAAATGCTCAACGCCATTGCCGCAGCCGATCCCATGCTCAGCGTGGGCATAGCAGGAGGTTTTTTAAACGACATCAGCTACGGCAGTTATTCGGGCATTGGCGGAAGCCCCAACTATTGGAGCACCTGGAGTGCAAGCAATTTGGGCAATTGGAGCTTCAATATGGGCGTAGGCGACACCCTGCAAAACGGCAGTTTTTTCGGTTGTTCCTATACCGATTTTAGTCCTGCCTTGCGCCCCGGTTATCCTACTGCAGCAAGCCCTGTGGCCGGCATGGAAGCCAAAGCCTCCATCTCCGTGGAAGTGTATCCCAACCCTTCCTCGGATTTCTTGTACCTAGCATCCAACGATGCTGCTTTAGAAACTTGGGAGGAAGCCTTTATTCTTGACCTTTCCGGTCGTAGGCTATGGCACCAAAGCATGTTGGAGGTCTCTACGCCCATTTTCATTCAGCAGCTCCCGGCAGGTAGCTATTTTTTAATGCTGAAGCAGGGCAATACGCTGCATAGCGCTCAATTCTTGAAGCAATGAAAGGCCTAAGCACTTTTGCCCTATTGTTTTTCCTGAGCCTTTCGGCGGCGGCGCAATTTCCGCCTGCCGCCGGGCAGCCCGGGTCCACGGCCATTCACAAAGACAGCAGCCTCATTGCTGCTTGGGCGGTTTCGTGTTCGGTACAGCGCGGATATCAAGACATTTCAGACACGGCCTTGGGTTTGGCTAACGTGGGCGACAGCAGCATGGCCGTGGGGCCCGCAGGTGCAGCCGGGGTGGTGAGCTTAGGCGATGGAGGCCAAGCCATATTGAGCTTTGCGGAGCCTATACAAAATGGTCCCGGCTGGGATTTTGCCGTTTTCGAAAACAGCTTCAGCGACGATTATTTGGAGTTGGCTTTTGTGGAAGTCAGCTCGGATGGGCTGAACTTCTTCCGCTTTCCGGCCACTTCCTTAACCCAAGACAGTCTGCAAGTCGGAAGCTTTGGAAGCCTGGACCCCACCCAAATCAACAACCTGGCCGGAAAATACCGCGCCCTGTTTGGCACGCCCTTCGATTTGGACGAGCTAAGTGGAACCCCCGGACTGGATTTGGAGGCCATAAGCCACGTCAAAATTATGGATGTGGTGGGCTCCCTTCAAGACAGCTTTGCTACTTACGACCATTTGGGCAACAAAATCAACGACCCTTGGAGCACTCCTTTCCCTTCCGGAGGCTTTGATTTGGATGCCGTGGCGGTGCTTAACCATCCCTCGGCTGCTACGCATAGCCCGGTTCAAAACAGCGGCATAAAGCTTTTTCCCAATCCGGCCGGGCAGCAAGTCCACCTTCGGTGGAACCACCCCGAAGCGCTGCAATTCCTAGGGCTTTACAATGCCCTTGGGCAATTGGTGTACCAAGTGCCGGAACCGGGGACGGCTTCGGAATTCAGCATTTCGGTAGCGGCTTTCCCTTCCGGAAACTATATTTGGCTTGCACAAAGCAAAAGCCATCGAATGACCCAAAAACTGAGGATTCAGCATGATTAAACCCAGCCGGCTATGGATTTTGGGCCTTTGTTTGGCCCTTAGTGCTTGCATAAAGGACGGTCCCGACAGCAACAATCCGCCCATTTCTACCGACGGCCAAAAGGGAGTATTCATTGCCAACGAAGGCAACTTCCAGTTTGGAAATGCATCGGTCAGTTATTTTCAGGAAGGTTGGGACGAGGCCGTCGAAGACCTGTTTGCATCGGCCAACAACCGGCCTTTGGGCGATGTATGTCAATCCCTTTGTTTCTTCAACGGCATGGTATATGCCGTACTCAACAATTCCGGCAAAATAGAGATTGTACAAAAGGATAATTTTAATGAACTACACACCATTTCGGGCTTGCCATCGCCCCGCTACATGCTGCCCGTAAGCAACGCCAAAGCCTATGTAAGCGATTTGTATGCCGATGCCATTGCCGTGGTGAACCTCAGCAGCCACACCGTTGAGGGCAGCATTCCTTGTCCCGGTTGGACCGAAGCTATGGCCCTGGCCTATGGCAAAGCCTTCGTAACCAACAGGTCGAGTGCGTATGTATATGTGATTGAAACCGCCGGCGACCAAATCGTAGACAGCATTGAGGTAGGCTTTGGGGCCAATTCCCTGGTTCAGGACAAAAACGGCAAACTTTGGGTCTTGAGCAGCGGCAGCAGCGGGCAAGGGCAAGCGGCCCGGCTCCACCGCATCGACCCGGCGCAACTAGAAGTAGAGCAAAGCCTAAGTTTTAGCGACCCCGGCGCAGGACCCGGCCGGCTAAGCCTCAACGGCGGCGGCGACACCCTGTATTATTTGGACGGAGACCTGTATCGATGCAGCATCGATGCAGGCCAACTGCCCACGCAGCCCTTCATTGCCGCGGAGGGCCGCAATTTATATGGCTTAGGAATCCATCCCCAAAGCAGCGAAATATACCTTGCCGACGCAAAAGACTACGTACAGCGCGGCGAAGTGTACATCTACCGTCCCGACGGCAGTTTGCGCCGCAGTTTTTTAGCGGGAATCATTCCGGGCCACATTTATTTTGATTAGGGCTTTGCGTGTATTATGCCGGGAAATGGGGGGCTTTGAATTTTTGATCTTAAGGAGGGGATTGTTGTCCGAGAGGTCTGTTGGGCCTTTCTTCCATAGGAAAAGCAAGCTCCGTATCCGCCCCTTGGCTGCGGTCAGCCCCTGGCGTCCCCAAGGCGCTCTAAGGCTGCGGGTTCCGCCCAAAGTTGGAATCCTCGCCCAAGAGCGCCTAGGGGCCACCTAGTGGCGGGCCCTCCGTTTGGGGCGGGAGGCCATTCTTTGGAGGTTCAATGCATTTAGTTGCTTAAAGCGGAGGTTTTGCTCCTCATAACTTCTATTTGTTAAGCGCTTGCCGAAGAATACTTCTTATTCTTTTCGTTGGTGCAAGCTCTTCCAATGCTCTATTGTCATGTTTGGGCAGTGGCCCTACCTTAACTCCATGTTTAATTAAGCATGCCAGTATTTCCGGTTGGGACTCCATAACAGCAAGATGCGTTAAGCTATAACCTGCCCTGTCTTTAATATGTATATCTAGCCCTAGGTCTATAAACAGGTTTAGCAAAGCCAATTGTCCATAGGTTACGGCATCAATCAACACGCTGTGGAAAAGGTAGTTTTCTTTTTCTTGTTCATTTTTCAAATGAAATTGCACCAAGGTTTTTGCGCAATCGAGAGCTCCATGACAGGTAGCCAGGTTCAGAGGGCTTTTTTGAGCGGCATTGTAACGGATGGGCAAGGCCTTGTTTGCCAATAACAGATGTAAAGTTTCAAGGTCGTTTGATTGGGCTGCAAAATGCAAGGCAACATCGCCATGATTGTCGGCTAAGTTCGGGTCTGCATTATACTTGGTCAACAAACACTTCACAATTGGAGGGACAAATCTAGACGAGGCATAATGGAGCAAAGTCCAACCACCCTCGGTGTCTTGAAAATTTATCCACTCCCCTTTAAATTCGGTTTGGAAATAGGCTATATCTCCCTGATCAATGGCATCTCTTGCTTGTGTGAATATGGTGTTTTTCATTCGAATACTAACGGTATGTGGTCCAGTCTTTTTTCTTGGGCTTTGGGTTCGATAGGTTTTTTGTCCTAAAGCTTCCGGAATAAGCAGCAAAGCGCCGGAATATAAGCACAAAGTTCCATGTTTGGGGTTTTCAGACCCGCCTGCGGTGATTGGGCTACATGGGACAACAAGAGCCATTTATTTTGGTTTTGAACTTGTCTTAAGAAGTCGACCACATTAGTAGTGTCGTTAATAAAATAACAGCTAATTTTTGTTGGCATTAGTTTTTCTTTATTCCAAACCCTTTTGGTGCCATGAGTTTTCCTGAATCATACATGTTTATATAGATAGAAACGGTGTCCTTTGATCCTTCCCAAGTCACTCTATAATTATCAAGCATAACTTCATTACCAAAAATTGCCTTTTCACTTTTAATAGGGCAACAACTACCTGATCTAAAATACGAAATAGCTTCTCCATTTGGGCCAGAAAGTGCATTTAGATATCTTCTTTCGTTTTTAGGTCCACTATCTTCACCACCAACTTCAACAGGGTTTTTTGGAGAAAATCCATATGAAGGGTCTGAAGATATTTCAGTAATCAGGAAAGTATTATCATCTAAAAGAGTGTGTTTAATATTCTTAGTTACATTCTTAGTAGTTGAGCAAGAAAGAAAACCAAGAATAATACATGTCATCAATAATTTATTCTTCATATTTTTCATAATTAATGCCCACTCGTTTATAAATGAGGCTGAACCTCATTTGTCCACCCTCAATGGTAGGCAATGTGATGGTTTTCTTCATTCGTTTACTCTTTGCTAATATAAGTTGTTTTCACAAATCATCGAATGGAGAACGAACCTGTTGAAGCAGCCGGTTGCTAACATGCGTGTAATTCTCTGTTGTCTTGCTGCTCTTATGCCCAAGCAATTTAGTGGGCGGCCAATAAGGGGGAGGGGGGGGGTAAAAAAGTATATCCTATACCTTTTTCAGGTATATCGGGGGGCAAAAAATGGATAGCATATACCTCGCTTGGGTATATTAAGGGTCATAAAGTGGATAGCATATTCAGAATTTTGGTAATGCATTGCTTATGAAATGGATAGCATATACCTTGCTTGGGTAATGCATTGATCAAAAAGTGGATAGCATATCCGGAATTTAGGTATTGGATTGCTTAAGAAATGGATAGCATATACCTCGCTTGGGTAATGCATTGGCCAAAAAGTGGATAGCATATCCGGAATTTAGGTAATGGATTGCTTAAGAAATGGATAGCATATACCTCGCTGGGGTAATGCATTGGTCAAAAAGTGAATAGCATATCCGGAACTTAGTTAAAACATTGCTAAGAAAATGGATAGCAGACACTTCGCTTTGTAAGCTTTCCATTGGGCGGCCGAAGTATGGAACAACGGTTTCTTACTTGAAGTGGTGTGCCAAACCGGGACAACAAAAGCAACTAATTGGGGTTTTGAAGTTGTCAAACATGGAGGGTACTACCTCCTTTTAGATTTCCAATGATCGCTTTTCAATTAAATAGTGCTTTAATTTTTCGAAGTGACTTTGACATTCTTTCCAATCTAATTCTTTAAGTTTTTCAAATGTCAAATGGTCCGTATCTATTCCATCATAACGTGCAGTCTTACTGTGCTTGTACAAATTGAAATAGGAATGGTAAGCACCTTTGGAAATTTTTAAAACAGCGTTTCGATTCGCCGGATTGATGTTGTTGTTGACCTCACGGTGAGTTATTCCAACATCTTTCCCTTCTTTATGGGCTAAAACTTTTATCCAATGAATTGCAGTGTAAAACAGTGAAGTAATTTTCCAGTCGAAATATTTGTCTTGAAAGTTGTCACATAAATCATAATGAAAAGCTTCATTATGCTTCGCTTTTTCAATATACTCTAACATTTATGCCGATTTAATCTGCGACAGAAATTTGACCTTGTCTTTCAATTCTTTTGGGATAATTTGAAAGAGCGTTTCGGTATATTTAAACATTTCCCAATTGGATGTATTTGAATAAAATTCTGCTACTAAACTTCTAAGTTTTTGTTCTTGCCCGGCTTTTGGTACTAGTCCATAAAGAATTCTGTTTTCAGTTTCGCTTAGAATATAAGCCTCAGCAACAACGTCTAAATTTTTAACAAAACCTTCAATTACCACCTTTTTCCCAAGCGCATTTATTGTCTTTAAAAGCTTACTGATAAGGTCGGTCTCCATTTGCCCAACATTTCTGGTTGTGGCTAATTTTTCGAGCTTTTTAGTAATTGCAGTTTTTTCACCAATCTTATACAACGCATAGCTCCGGTCCAATTCTTCAAGAAATTTTTCGGTAGTAGTTTGAAGCATGTAGAACATGCCTTGAATTTTCCCTTGAATTTCTTCGTTTGAACTAATTTTTTCCCGTGTGCTGGATTGATTAGTCATGGTCTGTCATCTTGTTTGTAATAATACCAAACGATACAAAGTTAAAAATAGTTTTTTTGACAAATGGTTCAATGATTGAGTTTAGCCATTTCACCGGTGTTTGCCCCGGGGTATACTAAAAATAGCCCCCCTCTATCTTTATTGGATAGTTTTAGGTAATTTTGAAAATACAAACACGCACCTATGCGATTTCTTGCTCCTGCCCTAATTTTTTTGTGCCTAAGCGCAGGCACCCTCATCCAAGCCCAAAGCCCCGGAATGCTATACCACCAAAACATTCGGAGGGCCAATGCTTGTTTAAAATCAAAATCATGTCCCCTAGATAGTGTTTTGTTTTACTATGAAAAGGCAAGAGCCGGTAATGTTTTTTATTTCCATGATCAGGCCAATATTTTGGGCGGAGTTGTAAGGCAAAAAGACACACTTAAGGCTAAGCAATCACTTTTGGAAGGAGCTAACGAGGGAGTTCAGTGGAAGGATTACAGAAGTTATTTTGGTCTACGGAAACGAACGGAAAAAAGGTACTTCTCGGATAGAGAGCCGGTTTGGCAATCGGTTCGTTTGAAGGACTGGGTAACAAAGTCAGAGTTTTCGAAGGCCTATACTAAAAAGAACACGCAGGCACCCGCTTGGGTTAAACGAACCATTCGAAAAGCCGGACGGCTCGATCAAAAGGGGGGGCGAGAGTGGGACACAAAAGAAGGATATGACCAACGTGTAGTATGGGACAACCAAATGTTTCACCTATTAAAGTCCATTGTAGATTCTTTAGGAAGAATACCGAGCTATCAAGAACTTGGGGAGAACCTGAGTTTTACATTTACAACCTGTTTGCTGCATCTTGATGCAGAACAGTTGCATTACCTCTTTCCCTATTTCACAAAAGCCATTCATGAGGGAGATTTCTTTGAAATAGGTGATCTGGTGTATACCATAGAGCGGGTGGCTCAATTGTACGGGATGTATCTTGTTTTAGAAAACGATTCCTTGGTAATAAAGGACTTAACAAGCTCTTTTTTGCCTGATTGGGGGAACCCGTACGGATACCTTGGAGATATTGAAATTAGGAATGTACTGGACACCTCAAGAAATCGGACGCCTTTTATAATACCACCGCGTCATCCGGCCATAAGTATGGAGGCGGTAAATCAACTAAGGGATTCCCTCTGCGCCGAAACTTTTGAAGAGTACTTGCAAAGAGTGGGGGTAAAAGTGGTAAGCGTTGAGGAGTTTCAAAAAGCACAGGCGATTTATTATGGCGAATAATGCAGCGCCAAAGGAGTTGATTCCGCCTGGAAGGCCTAGTAGCTGGCCGGTTTTTCCAAGGCTAAAACTCTTAGCCTTTTGCCACTTATGTGCTAAAACAGAAAGATTCGGTGCCGAGTGGCTCCGGTCTTAGCGAGTTTCCATTTGGGGATTGTTTTTTGGGTTGGGCCGAATACTACATGGAGTCTATCGTCCCCAGCAAATGCCAAACTAAAGATGTAGAGATTTTTACTTTAATCTGACATTGATAATCAGCAGATTAGCCACAAACATGTAGAGATTTTTTTCTTTAGAGAATTTCCTAAACGGGGCTTAACGCGCCCCGGCGGAGGCCAATTAGCCTGCCGAAGTGGGGTGCTCAGCCGCTGCGGGGGCAAGAGCGACCACAGGAAGCTCCTTGCCCCCGCTTAGCGGCGTAGCAAGCCCACAAGGCAGCTAATGGCAGGAGACGGATAAGGCGCTCAAATAATAATACAAACAAAAAAAAGAGACCGTTGCCGCATTGCTATTCTGGCGGCGACTTGGCGTTGCGTCCAAATCTCAAGTTTTTTATCCTGACCGAAGCGTCAGGGCTCCTCATTTACAGCTAGTAAACACCGGCCTTTCGATTTGTACGCGCCTTAATTCGCCCCTGACGTTTAGGTCAGGACAAAAAGCTTGAAAACACAATGCGGGAATGGTCTCAAAAGGCCTTCGAAACGAAGGCCTTTGTGCTGCTGTTGGTTTGTTTAGTGCTTCGACAAGTAGTCGGCAACGCCTTGGTGTGAGGCGGTCATTCCTTCTTTGCCCGCTTCCCAGTTGGCAGGACATACTTCGCCTTTGTCTTCAAAGAATTGAAGGGCGTCTACCATGCGCAAAGCCTCGTCTACGTTGCGGCCCAAGGGCAAGTTGTTGATGAGCTCGTGCTGTACAACGCCTTCTTTGTCAATCAAGAACAATCCACGGAAGGCAATCATGGGGCCTTCGGCTACCAATTCGCCCATTTCGTTCCAATCGTAATCTCCAAAGAGGGTTCCAAAATTGGCGGCAATGGTTTTGGTGCTGTCGGCTACCACAGGATAGGTAATGCCCTGGATGCCACCGGCTTCTTTGGACATTTGCAACCATCCCCAGTGGGATTCGGCGGTGTCGGTGGAGCAAGCTACTACGGCTACGTTGCGCTTCTCAAATTCGGCCAATTTGGCTTGGAAGGCATGCAACTCGGTAGGGCAAACAAAGGTGAAGTCCTTGGGGTAAAAGAAAAACACGACATGCTTTTTGCCAATGTATTGCTCTAAGGAAAAGTCATCAACGATTTCTTCGCCGTTGATTACTGCCGGAGCTTTGAATATGGGAGCTTTTTTAGAAACAAGTGTCATATCGGAAAAGAATTTTTGTTGTGCACAAAAGTACACTATGCGAACGAAACCGCTAAAACTTTGAGGGAATCTGCGGTTAAGAAATCTTAAGCATGTGCATGGCCAAACCAAATGCCAAGGGCACCCGCGGCCATACCGGCCAAAATGGCCAAAAGGCGGCGGAGTTTGTATTGGTGTTCGTGGGCCGATTCAAACAAGATGGTGGTGCTTATGTGCAAGAACACACCGGCGGTGAGGCCCATAAATACGGTTTTGAGCTGCTCATGTCCTTCGGTTTGCCAAGCGCCTAAGGCCATGCCCAATGGAGCCATGAGGCAAAAGGCGGCAATCAAAAACCAACGTTTCCATAGGCCTAAGGCGTGTTTGCGTAGCAATCCGGCATACACGGCCGCTACGGGAATCGAATGCAATACAATGCCCCAAAGCAGCGGGTCTTCTATGGACTTTACCGAGAATAGGGGAAGTCCTTCCAACAGTCCATGCACAAAAAGGCCTAATGAAACCATAGGAATGGCCGCTTTGGCCGGTCCGTGGTGATGGTGGTGCCCCTCATGATGGTGCAGGTGCACGTGCCCATGCTCTAAGCCTTTGGAAAACATGTCGATGACGATTTGCAAGCAAAAACCAATCAAGAGCCAAAGCCCGGCCCAGTGATGTTCTGCTTCAAAGACCTCGGGGAGCACATGGGTTAGGGTTACGCTAAGCAAAAAAGCGCCTGAAAAGGCCAGCAGCAAGCGCAAAAAGGTGGCCGGCATGCGCAACATGCTCATGCTAATCCCGGCCGTAAAGGCGGGCAGAAAGAGTAAAAGGGCTTTATCTATCATCAAAACAGGGGCGTAAAGATAGCCAAGCGCATTGGCTTTTTGAACTTAAGCGTGCTTGAGCAATAAAATGGTGCGTTCGGAGTCGGGATTCCAGTCCTCCAAGGCATAATTGCCGAAACTGCGCCAGGGCTTTAGTCCCACCTGATCTGCCAAATGTTCCAGGTCGTTTTTGCTAAACAATCGAACCTTTTCGCGGTAATGATGTCGGTGGTTTCCGTCCAAAACTTCTATTTCTTTATGGGCATAACCGTCTTTCCGAAATTTGCGGATGGTAAAATGCAGGCCGTCTAGCTGCTGTTCCTGAACTTCTCCGGGAGGCTCTTTTAAATCTAAGACCTTTGGGTTTAGAAAGTCAATAACCAAAATGCCTTTGGGTAGCAGGGCGGAGGCCATGGTTTTGATGGCCATTAGGTGTTCCTGCTCCTGCTCAAAATAGCCGAAGCTGGTAAAAACATTAAGCACCACGTTCCACTTGGGAAGGGGAAATGGGTCTCGAATGTCATGGATTCCAAAGGACAAACCCGGCTTTTCATAAGTTTTGGCCTCTTGAATGCTTGCAGGAGAAAGGTCCAAGCCTGTGACGTCGTAGCCTTTTTGGTGCAGATGTCGGGCATGTCGGCCCCTCCCGCAGGCTAAATCCAGCACCTTGCTTTGTGGTTCGGGTTTGATAAATTCGAAGAGCCGGTCCAGGAATTGCGCGGCCTCCTCTTCGTTTCTGTGCCGATAGAGGATGGGGTAGTAGGGGGAATCAAACCAGGACTCGAACCAGTGGGCGCTCATAAGTGCAACTTTGTTGCAAAAGTAAAAAGAAAGGGGAGATTTTGAACTTTATTTAACGCACCGTGAGGGTTTCGCTGGTCAGGTCGGCCTGAGCCTCTCCATGAAGTTCTTTGAGCAGGGCATCTACTTCTTCGTGGCTGAAGTTGCAGAACCAACGATCGGCCCGTTCCTGAATGCTGGGCAATCCTTTGCCGCGCACCGTATCGGCAATGATTACATTTGGTTTTCCTGCTTCGATAGGAAACTGAGCAAAAGCTTGGTCTAGGGCGTCAAAATCGTGTCCGTTGATGCGTTTTACGGCAAAGCCAAAGGCTTTGAATTTGTCTTGGAGGGGCTCCAAGGGAATCAGCTCTTCGGTGCGGATGTTGGCTTGAAAGTGGTTTCGGTCCACCACCCAAATGAGGTTGTCGAGTTGGTAAGCCTGGGCTACCAAAGCGGCTTCCCAGCAAGTTCCTTCGTTGAGTTCCCCATCACCGGTAACGACCACTACTTTGTTGTTACCCCCTTTCATTTTAATGTCCATGGCCAAACCAATGGCCACGCTGGGTAGGTGACCTAAGGAGCCGCTGTGGAATTCAATGCCGGGTACCTTTCGGTTGGGGTGCCAGTAAATGGAGTCGGAGCTTTTTAGGTGGTTTTTGAGTCGGTCTTTTTCTATCCAGCCCAATTCGGCCAAAGTTCCGTAGAGGGCGGGCACGTCGTGTCCTTTGGATAGGAGCAAATAATCACGGTTTGGATCTTCGAGTCGATCCGGTGCAATGTCCAAAAATTGAGTGTAGAGGTACACAAACAAATCGGCGCAGGAAAGGGAGGCTCCGATGAAGCAACCCCCGTTGGTGCTCATGCGCACGATATGTTCCCTAACTTTAAGAGCTAGGCTTTGCAGTTCTTCTTTGGTTTTGGCTTCCATGCTATAGATTTTTTGTTTGGTCTTTCCGCACGGTTTGCAGATCCTCCAAGTGATTTCGGTACCAGTTTACGCCGGCAAAGGCCGCATTGATTTGGTAAATATCCGGATTCTTATCCAAAAGCTGAAGGATATCGTCCAGACCAAACATAGGTTTTGTGGGGTATAAGGCCTCGTAAACGGTACGAATAAAGGTGTAGTCTTCCGGATAATCGATGGTGAATCGGTGCGACATGCTGTAATCGAGTCCGGAATCCCAAGCCACATTGCCGATCCGAAAGCGTTGGGGATTGTCCCAAATAAAGGGTGTGGTGTGTTCTCTTTCGTGGGCTTTTTGAGCTTCTTTCCAGGCCGTTTCCAATATGGGCATGGGCATAACTTCTACGTCCATGCCGTCGGGCCAGGTGGGCGGATGCAAATTGCTTACAAAATCAAACGCTTGTGCGTGGTCCAAATAGTATTGAACGACCAAATCAATGACCTTTGGGTCAATGAGGGGAACGTCGGAGGGGATTTTGAGCACGATATCGGCATCAAAAGCTTTGGCGGCTTGGTAGTGTCGGTCGAGCAAATCGTTTTCGCTTCCTCGGAAACAGGGCCACTTGCGGTTTTTGCAAATGCCTTCGAGGGCGTCGTTTTCGGAGGATTCCGGAATGGCTAGCACAACGGTCCCGCTAAGTTGAGCGGCCATTACCCGTTCCACCATGCGTTCTAAGAGGGTGGCGCCCATGAGATCGAGCGTTACCTTGTCGGGAAGCCGGCTAGAGCCTCTGCGGGCTTGCACTACAGTAAGCACCTTTGGCATTAGGAAGGGCTGTTTTGTAAGCTGCGTTGCTTTAAGAAGGCGGTTCCGGAACCTTCGAATTCGATGTATTCCCGTCCGATTTGAGCAATGGTTTTGGCCGAAGTGCCTCCGTTTTGGAGGGGCATAAGCTCACGGAGTTCGTCTACATCAAAATAGGAGTGCACTTTTTTGCCAAGAGCCATGCCCACGTACACCACGGTGGAGTATTGGGTGATTAATTCTTGGCAATTGGCAATCATGTGGTTGGTATCCTCTTTTTGGAAAACGAGGGTGTCTTCCGGGGCATACTGCATGATTTCTTTGTAGGCCCGATCCCAAATTTCGTTGGGGTGTAATTTAAACACCAAGGGCCTTCCGGCGGCAATGTCTACGCACTGTTTAATGAATGCGGGCCGGTCTTCGCGTTTAAAGGTTTCGCGAATATCGCTGGAGCAGACCAGTACATAGTCTTTGTAGGGGAAGTCGTTGTCGAGAAATTGGGCGCAATCGTCAAAGTTGGGCATTCCGGTAACCACAATGCGGTCTTTTTCGGTGCCCATTTTGCTGAAGAAATTTTTGTAGCCTTGGGAGGCGGCGCAATAAATATCGGCGGCGTTCATAGAGCCATTTAGGCTGGTTCTTAAGGCCATATAACCGGGAAGGCCTAGTTTTTTTACCAGCTTTCCCCACCAGTCGATGGGGTCAATCATGCCTTCTTGCACCCAAATGGATTTGGTGCGTGCGGCTACTCTCGGAAAAATAGAGTCGGTACAAAGAAAAACTAAGGCGTAGTCGTTGTAGTTTTTTTCGCCGCGGTAATCGTATTGCAGGCCATGGTCTTGAACGAATTGCTCGCCTTTCTTTTTGAACCGACCGGACATGATGGTATTTTCGACCAAGCCTAAAGCTTTAGTTGCGCGTTCCCAAGGTTTATCCGGAAAGAATTGGGTAAACCAGCAATCAAAATCGTCTTTGAGGTGCTGGTAAATAGCGAACATTTGGGTGGTTTGGTTCGGCGAACCAATCACAAAAAGTATTTTAGGCTTATTCGGCATGGCGGTTAGGCATCAACGCGCAAAAAGGTTACGGATTTTCCAATGAAGGAGAAGCCGAGGTATCCGCGAATTTCGGCGGTATCACCATCGGTGAGGGTGATTTTGCAGCCGTAGGTTTTGCCGTGTTCGGGATCGTACAAGGAGCCTTTTCCCCATTCGTCGTCGCCCATATACACCAGATCTTTAACGATGCGCAATCCAATGAAAGGAATACTGCGGAGGTTGGGATCCGGGTTAAATTTATCGGTTTTAAGTGTTCCGTCGGGCCAATTGGGTTTTTCGAGCCAAACGATTTTTCCGAAGTATTTGGAGCCTAGGCGCTCTATTTTAACTTTTACTGTTTTTTCGTCGTTGAGCCAAGTGCCAATTAAGGCTTCCGAACCAAAACGTTCTTCGGTAGGAGCCGGCCTAAAGGACCAAATCATGGGCAACAAAACCAGAAAACTTAGAACAATGCCTCTTTTCATGACTAGTGAATGCATACAATTTCGGGTACAAAAGTAGGGGAATAGCGGCAGCTTGTCGATGATTTTTGTCACTTTCATAAATAAATAGTGTTAAGGGAATGGGGCGTTTACCTTGAAAAGCTTTGGTTTCAAGCCTTTCGGAAACTCAAGGCTAGGTAAAAGTTTCCCGGGTTTACACGCCTGCTTTTCCACCTTCCAGGAATAAGGCTTTGAGTTCTTGGGCTTCATGGGGTTGCATTTTACCGGCTAGAATTAAGCTCAATTGTTTGCGGCGGAGCGCACCTTCGTATCGGCGTTTTTCTTCTTCGGTTTCCGGAACCAAAGCGGGCACTTGAATGGGTTGACCTCTTTGGTCTACTGCCACAAAGGAGTAAATGGCTTCGTTGCATTTGGTTTTTTTGCCGGTATCGTGGTTTTCGACCCAAACGTCAATAAACACCTCCATGGACGAGGTAAAGGCTCGGGAAACTTTGGCTTGCAAAGTCACCACATCGCCAAGGGCAATGGGGTGGTTAAAACTCACGTTATTGACTGAGGCGGTAACAACCACGCGTCGGCAATGGCGGTATGCCGCCACGGCGCTAATGACATCCATCCAATACAGCAGGCGGCCACCCATGAGGTTGCCTAAGGTGTTGGTATGGTCGGGCATCACAATTTCGGTGTTGATGGCCAAAGACTCCGACGCTTTTTTGGGATTCAGCATGGGTTTCATGTTACAAAAAGCAGGCCATGTTTTACAAAAAGAGGTTGTCGCTTTTTCGAGCTATTCGGATTCTTGCCTTTTCCAAGTCTTCGGGTGTATCGATGCCGGGCGGAATGTTTTCGCTACGCCAAATGCCAATGCTGAGTCCGCGGTCGAGCCAGGCCAGCTGTTCCAATTTTTCGGATTCGGCCAAGGGTGAGCTTAGTGCCAACTTAGAGCCTGTGCAGGTTTCCGGGCTAAAGGCATACAGGCCAATATGCCTCCAATGGTTTTGTTTTAGCAGCCAGCGTTCTATGGGTTCGTCACGTACAAAGGGTATGGCATGCCTGCTGAAGTAATGTACCCGACGGTTGAATTCAGAAAAGACCACCTTAACCACCTGCGGGGCTTGCAGGTCATTTAGGTCAGAAATGGGGGCAGCTACCGTGAGCACATCTTCTTTGCGCTCCAGCCTTTCCAGGCATAAGTCTTCTATGAGTGTTGTGGGAACAAAAGGCTCGTCGCCTTGGACATTAATCATTCCACCGTAAAGTGCACCATTGGCATTTAATTTTTGCCAGAGTTCCAGACATCTGGAGGTGCCGGAGAGGTGTTCTTTTTCGCTTAAGTATACTTTGGCCCCGAAAGCTTCGGCCTGTTCAAGGATGAGCTCACTGTCGGTGGCAATGACCACATCAACGGGGTGCTTAACCGCCATGCATTGATTCCAAGTGCGTTGCAATACGGTTTGGCCACCTAAATCCAAAAGCAGTTTATTGGGCAAACGGCTTGCTTTAAGTCGTGCCGGTATTACGATGAGCAGCGGGAGTTCGGATTTTTTTATCATGGGAGTCTTTGCTCAAAATTACTAAAAATGGAGATTTTTTTGGAGTAGAGGCGGCAAACTATTGGGCGAGCATTGGAACGGGATTTTGGCGCCCGGGTGCAGGCAGCCAGCGGTTTGCAGTCTTTGGCTTTTGCCGGCCAGGGAGCGAGGAGGCTGAGGAACGAAGACCCCGGAGCCCTTGGGCGGCAGCCAAAGACAAAAACCCTAGCGCCGGAGACCGGAAATGCGCCCCAAATTATGTATCTTTGAATGTCCTCTGCCCGCAAACTTGTATTATGTCAACACATGCGTTGCGGCGGGTATTGTTTTTGGACATCGAAACGGTGCCTCAATACCCCAATTTGGAGGATTCACCTCCTGATTTTCAGGCCCAATGGGCACACAAAGCCAAATGGTTGGATCGACTTGGACAGGATTCCGATTACAAACGTGCCGGGATTTATGCCGAGTTTGGCCGGGTTGCTGCTTGGGCGGTTGGTTGGTTGGTATGGGAGGAGGGGCAAAGCCCCAAATTGCATCGGAGAAGCATGGCGCATGCTTCGGAACCTCATTTGCTGCAGGAGTTTGCCTCGCTTTTGGAGCAATTGTGTTCTGAGGGAGATGCTTGGAGTTTAGCGGCTCATAACGGTCGGGAGTTTGATTTTCCATTTTTAGCGCGGCGCATGTTGGCTTGCCGCATTTTGCTGCCGGAGCTTCTGGACAACCGAGGCCGTTATGCACGCAATGGCCGTTTGCTGGATAGTTTAGAGGCCTGGAAATTTGGCGATTACAAGCATAGTGTAGGGTTAGAGACCCTGGCGCGGACCCTGGGCTTGCCGGCAGGCAAGCAGCTCATGACCGGTGCGGAGGTATATAATTATTGGTACGAGCAACAAAATTTAGACGCAATCGCTGCTTATGCCGAGGAGGATGTACTTCAATTGTGTCGGATTATGTGTGTGTTGGGAGGGCATTACCGTCTTGCCGAGCAATTGTGCGCGGAGGATTGGGCGGAAAATGCCGGCGCTAAAAAGGCAATGGCTAGCGGGAGCTAGCCATTGCTTGGGTTTTAGAAAAAACACGTATGCTTTCTCGGCGCTAAGATAACATTACCAACAAAAGAAACCAAGCTTTTAAAGTTGCATTTTCAACATAGGATTGTTTATTTACGTTTTGAAACCACTTTAATGCGGAAGTTTTTGTGTGTTGGGTTGTTTTGGCCCTGAGATTCTTTGGAGTTCGGGGAATTTAATCCGCCCTTGCGTCGGTCCTGCTTCCCGGCACGCGCCGGGGTGGGGCTGCGGTGGTTCCGCAAAGCTACACCTCCTCGCCCTCGCCCCGGCAAGCGTGCCGGGTGCGCAGGGCCCTTTGCCGGTCGGGGGGCCATTTTGTGGCGTATACGCTTCCAAAGCCGGCTAGGCTGCTGCGTTTTAATTTTGGCTTTGGAGTTCTTAGACGCGTTGCTGTTCCGGCGGCGATTTTGCCCCGTTTTTTCGGGAAGGCTTCGTGCTGACCTTGGGTACAGAGGCTGCAGTCCGCATCCATGCGTCAGGGACTGCGTCTTGAATAGGCAAGACACCAAAGGTCCCTATTGAGGGGAGTAGGCCAAAAGTAGCTATCGCTTTTCGCCTGCTGCTCCCTATCTTTGAATCATGAGACCATTGTTGGCAATAGCAGTATTGGGCCTTGGCGTATTGGCCCTTTGGAGTTGCGGGGACAACCGTTTAGAGCAACATTTTAAAGAAATTGTGGAGGCCGAAAACGGCTATTTTAGAGGGAGTAGTCCGGGGGACCCCTTGGATGAGGTTTTGGAGCGCGAGGACGGGAAAGCCCTTGTTTTTCAAGATTCAGCCTTTGCTAAATTCCATTTTCACTATTCCGATACCGAATATTATGAAGTAAGCTATCGTTTTTTTGAAGGGCAATTGGATGAAATACATGTACAGGTGTTTTTAGGAAGTGAAGAAGAGGGCGCACTGGTGACAAGCTTATTTAGGGAATGGTATGCGCAAAGGCTTGGCATGCAAGCCCAGGAAAGTCGCGGCACCTTTTATTTTGAGAATCAAGAAGCTAGGGTTGAGATATTTGATGAAAGTCCTCTATATGAGGCTGGTGTGGTGCGTTTGACCATAAGTTATCCTCAAGGTAGTTCAGAACCTTTAGTCATGTAATGATTGATGAAGGATGTGCTTAAAATACAAGACTTAAAGGTTTCTTTTGGCTCCCGTGAGGTAGTGCATGGCGTTTCTTTTTCTGTGAAGGCTGGAGAAACCTTAGCCTTGGTGGGCGAGTCGGGTTCCGGGAAATCGGTGACTTGTTTGTCCATACTGCGGTTGCTTGAGGCGTCTTATAGCGGCCAAATTGCCTTGTTGGGGGCTAGTGGTGAAGAGCAGGTGCTTCAAATGAGTGAAAAGGCATTGCAGCGTATTAGAGGCCGCAGAGTTTCTATGGTTTTTCAGGAGCCCATGACCTCGCTCAATCCGGTATATACTTGTGGGTATCAGGTGGCGGAAGTCATGCGAATTCATGAAGGGATATCAAAAAAGGCGGCAAAGGCTAGGTGTGTTGAGCTTTTTCGTGAAGTGCAGTTGCCCAGGCCTGAGGCCATGCTTCGGGCATATCCGCATCAAATTTCCGGGGGGCAAAAACAACGGGTAATGATTGCCATGGCTTTGGCCTGTGGCCCGGAGTTGCTTATTGCCGACGAGCCCACCACGGCTCTGGATTTGACTGTTCAGAAACATTTATTGGATTTATTTTATCGCTTGCAGCAAGAGCGAGGGATGGCCATGTTGTTTGTGACGCATGATTTGGCGGTAGTCCGGCAGATTGCTCATCGGGTGGCCGTGATGTATCAAGGCAACTTGGTAGAGCAGGGAAGCGCAGACCAGGTTTTGCAAAGTCCTGAACACCCTTATACCAAAGGTTTGTTGGCTTGTCGTCCGGCACCGGGAAGGCGGAGCCTGCGTTTGCCTACGGTAAAAGACGCTTTATCGGAGCGTCTGAATGCACCTGAATTTACCCAAGAACGTCCAAGGCCAAAGGAGGGAGAGGAGCTGCTTCGGGTACAGGATTTGGAGGTGCATTATTTGTTGGAAAAGGACTGGCTTGGAAGACCACGGAAATGGCTAAAGGCAGTAGATGGTGTGAGTTTTGAGCTGAGGCAGGGCCGCACCTTAGGTTTGGTTGGGGAATCCGGCTGCGGAAAGTCAACTTTAGGTAGAGCCGTGTTGCGCTTGCAGGAGCCCACCGGAGGTAAGGTGTTTTTGGAAGGCGAAGATTTGGGGCGATTGTCGGCCAAGGGGCTGCGAAAAAAGCGGCGGAGTATGCAGCTGATTTTTCAAGACCCATTTGCCTCCTTAAATCCAAGAATGCGGATAGGTGAAGCTGTAGCGGAGCCGATCTGGGTGCATCGGATGTATCCTACCAAGCGTCAATGCCAAGATGCGGCTGTGGAGCTATTGGAGCAAACAGGGATTGAAAGTTCCATGTTGAAGCGTTTTCCTTATGAGTTTAGTGGCGGGCAAAGGCAGCGTATAGGCATAGCCCGTGCATTAGGGCTTAAGCCAAAGTTGTTGGTTTGTGATGAGTCGGTTGCGGCCTTGGACTTAAGTGTTCAGGCGCAAATACTAAATCTACTGCTGGAGTTGCAGGAACGATTTGGGCTAAGCTATTTGTTTATTTCTCACGATTTGAATGTAGTGCAATTTCTGAGCGACTACATGATGGTAATGAAGGACGGGAAGGTGGTAGAAGCCGGCGAACCAAAGGAATTGTTTGGTTCGCCCAAAGAGGCTTACACCCAAGGTTTAATGGAGAGTTTGCTTAAGGTGTGAGGCTTTGGTCTACCGAGAATCGCTTGCCAAAAATCAAGAAATAGCGCACCTTTCCACCACCCACAATGCGGATGTCGGGAGGTCTTCCTGAAAGCAGTTGTAGCAAGGCCGGGCCATTTCCGAGCAGATGTTGCGGATTTAGGGAGAGGTCTATAGGGTAGGTTTCCTCTGAGTTTCTTCGGATTTTAATGACCTTATCTCCTTGGATTTGAGCAATTTCTTTACCATTAACATGCACTGCTACCTTAAGCTGTTTTACCCTTAAGCCAAAAAAGTTGGGGTTTTTAAGCTTGATGTTGAGCCTAGCCATGGATGTTGAGCCCGGGCTAAGGCTTAATCCGGTAGGCCGAGGCACCCCAACCTTACATGCCCAAAAAAAACTAAAGGTTAGGAGAATAAGGAAATGTTTCATCCTTTCAACTTGGTGTAATGGTGAAAAAACCAAGGAATGGTTTCAATGCCTTTATTGAAATTAAAGATGCCATAAGATTCATTCGGGCTATGCAGGGCATCAATATCCAAGCCAAAGCCCATAAGAACAGATTTAAGCCCTAGGACTTCCTGAAAAAGAGCAACGATAGGAATGGAACCACCCCCGCGTTTTGGAATAGGTTCCTTTCCGAAAGTTTCTTGAATGGCTAAACTAGCGGCTTGGTACTCCGGGGAGTCGGTAGGGGTAACCACAGGTTCACCGCCATGGTGAGGACGTACCTCTACCTTAACCGATTTGGGAGCTAAGGCCTTAAAGTGTTTGGCAAAAAGCTCGGTTATATTATCGCTGGATTGATTGGGAACCAACCGCATGGATATTTTAGCATAGGCTTTGGATGGAAGCACCGTTTTGGCTCCTTCTCCAATGTAGCCGCCCCAAATGCCGTTTACGTCTAGGGTTGGGCGAATTCCTGTGCGCTCCAAGGTGGAGTATCCTTCTTCGCCATGCACCTGATCGATACCTAGGTCACTGCAATACTCTACTTGGTTGAATGGAGCTGCGTTTAATGCGGCACGTTCTTCGGCACTTAATTCTTGCACATCGTCGTAAAAGCCGGGAATGGTGATGCGGTTTTGTTCGTCCTGTAACTTGGCAATCATTTGAGCCAAGATATTGATTGGGTTTGCGACTCCGCCGCCGTAGACACCTGAGTGCAAATCTCGATTTGGGCCGGTTACTTCCACCTCCACATAAGATAGACCGCGGAGGCCGACATCGATGGAAGGGGTGTCGTTGCCGAGCATGGAAGTATCGGAAATCAATACCATATCGGCTTTGAGTCGTTCTTTTTCGTCTTTGATGAAGGTGGCGAGGTTGGCACTTCCTACTTCCTCTTCGCCTTCGATCATGAACTTAACATTGCAAGGCAGTTCGTTGGCCTGCATCATGGCCTCAAAGGCTTTGAGGTGCATGTAAAACTGACCTTTGTCGTCGGCGCTACCACGGGCATAAATACGGTCTTTTCGGATGGTGGGTTCAAAAGGCGGGGTTTCCCACAGTTCGAGAGGTACAGCCGGTTGAACATCATAGTGGCCATAGACCAAAACGGTAGGTTTGGCGGGGTCGATGATTTTTTCGCCATAAACGATTGGAAAGCCTTTGGTAGGGCACACTTCTACCTTATCGGCACCGGCTGCACGGAGTTTTTCAGCTACCCAATCGGCGCATCGCATTACGTCTTGCTTGTATGCGGAGTCTGCTGAGATGGACGGAATGCGGAGCAAGTCCATCAGTTCGTCTAAAAAGCGGGATTGATGTTGCGCAATAAACTGTTGAGTAGCCTTCATAATTCAAAAGAATTTGGAACAAAGTTGGGGAAATCCCGTAAAGAAAGAAAGAGAAAGCCTTGAAGGAAGCCTTTAAGGAGCTCTCTAAGGATGATTTGCATAAGCCTTTGAACCTGGGGCTTATTGTAAACTGCTGAAATTGAGTTGAAATCAAATTGCTGAAAAGCAATGCTTAAGGAGTGTTAATGCCTATGTTTCATTTTGAATAGCACCACGAAAAACGTACCTTTACAACGATTATTCACATGCTGTTAAAAACCCACCATACGTTCCTTCTCATTAGGTACTTTTTGTGCTTAGGTGGGTTTGTTGTGCTAAGTGCCAATCTGTCAGCGCAGTTGGTGACTCAAGGAGGTATAGCACCTTTGAATTTGGTACAAAATTTTTTGGTTGGTGGAGGTGTTCAGGTTAGTAATGTAAGTGTTTCAGGATCCCCCCAAGCGTATGGATATTTTACTGCGTACAACACTTCTTTTGCCATCCAGGAGGGGATAATAATGACCACCGGCACCATTTCCGGGGCCAACGGTCCACAAGGGCCAAACAGTGGTCCGAATGCTGAGGGTGAGGGGGTAGACAATAACTATCCGGGCAGTGCTTTGCTGGACAATGCGTTTAATTTTACAGAGCCCACCTTTAATGCGACCACACTGCAGTTTAACTTTGTTCCCCAGGGGGATTCGGTAGTATTCAAATACATTTTTGGTTCGGACGAATACAAAGAGTATGTAGGGTCTGCGTTTAATGACATTTTTGGATTTTTTATTTCAGGGCCCAATCCTGCGGGAGGCACTTACAACAACCAAAACATAGCTCGCTTGCCCAATGGCACCTTGGTGTCCATTAACAATGTAAATCATCTGTCCAATTCGGCCTATTATCAGGATAATCCTCCCAATGGTTCAGGTCCACTTCAGCCCTATTTTCAGTACGATGGCTTAACCCGCGTCCTTACGGCTAGGGCCTCGGTAGTTCCTTGTTCCACTTATACCATTCGGTTGGCCATAGCAGATGTAGCCGATGGAATTTATGATTCCGGAGTGTTTTTGGAGGCTAAGAGCTTTTCTTCTGCCGGATTAGATATTCAGTATACACTTATTAACTCTCCCAAGAAGGATAGTTTGTTTGAAGGGTGTGGGCAAGCACAAATCGTCATAAAGACTACAGCAAAGCAAGCTACGGATCGAGTGCTTCAATTGTCCTTGATGGGAAGTGCCGTAAATGGTACCGACTATCAGAATTTACCTACCTCTGTAACGATTCCGGCGGGACAGGACTCCGTTGTTTTGCTAACCAGTGCATTGGTAGATGGGCAAGCAGAAGGTTTAGAAAACCTTATTGTAGAGGTGAACGACCCGAACCTCTGTCCAAATACACCAAGGCCTTCGATAGAAATCCCAATAGTTAGTGTTGACCCTATGCAGCTAACGGCGATGAATGACACAAGCTTTGAGTGCAACAATCAATTGGTGATTTTGCAAGCGCAGGCCCAAGGTGGGGTTGCGCCTCTGAGTCTTACATGGAACCCCGGAGGTTTGGTAGGAAGTCCCGTACCTGCCTTGGTGGGCCAAACCACAAATTATGTGGTAGAAGCAAGAGATGCATGCCAAAATGTGGCAAGGGATACGGTTAGGATTCAAGTGCCGGATGCAGAACCTGTGGAATTGACCTTTGTGAACGATACTGCGGTTTGTCCGGGAGATGCAGTGCTGCTTAGCGTAACAGCCGGAGGAGGTATTGGGAACTTGGAACTTTCGTGGAGTAACGGCGCTCCTGATTCCATATTTCAACAGTGGGTATATCCTCAAGAAACTACGGTGTACTCTGTAACGGTAACCGATAGCTGTGGGAATACGAGAGGCGCTTCTGCTCTAGTAACCGTTCGTGATCCCCAAGCCGACTTTAGTTATTCTTATGCCGACAACCGGAAATTGGTGTTTGAGGGGATTGGCTCCGATGATGTAATTGGGTGGTATTGGGATTTTGGAGATGGTAATGTGGACTCTGTTCAGTCGCCCATACATACCTATAGAGACTCCGGCTTTTATGAGGTTTCGCTTATTGTAAGCAATAGCTTTGGTTGCACCGATACCATCATTAAAACCATCTATGCCTATCCGGATTTTGGTTTTTATATTCCCAACACGTTTACTCCGAATAACGATGGTATAAACGATATTTTTGACGGGAAGGGCCAAGGCTTCAAGGCTTACGAAATGTATATTTTTAATCGGTGGGGACAAGAACTGTACTCGTCGATGCAGTATGGTCGGGGTTGGAGTGGTTTAGACCAAGGGGAAAGGTATCCCATTGGAGTTTATGCCTACCGTTTTGTACTTACCTTGCCCAACGGCAGAACTAAGGAATTCCTAGGACACGTTAATTTGTTAAGGTAATGCGGTTGAGAATGCTCATGCGGCTATGTTGCTTGTGTATTGCATTTTCTTGCCTTCCATTACGGGCTACGCATATCATTGGAGGGGAGCTATATTATGATTGTTTGGGTAATGATAATTACCAAATAACCCTAAAGATTTATAGGGATTGCATCAATGGGCAAGCGCCTTTCGACAATCCGGCAAGCATTACGGTTTGGGATTCCAACGGGAATTTTGTCAGGAATATAAACCTGCCCTTTCCAGGCTCTACGAATGTGCCCTTTATACCTAACTCTCCGTGTTTTCAGGCACCTCCCAACGTTTGTGTGGAAGAGGCTGTATATACCTTGCAGGTGAGCCTTCCGAATATAAATCAGGGAATCACCTTGGCTTATCAGCGTTGTTGTCGAAACAACAGCATTGTGAACTTAGTGAACCCCGGTTCGACGGGTAGCACCTACGTTAACAGTATGCCTCCTGTAAGTTTGGCGTCATGCAACAGCAGTCCTCGGTTTACGAATTTCCCACCCATTGCGATTTGCTTAGGAGATACCCTTCAGTTCGACCATTCGGCTACCGATCCGGATGGAGATAGCTTAGCTTATGAGCTTTGTGCCACCTATCATGGGGGGTCCGTGGCAAATCCGATGCCTATACCCACAAGTGCACCTCCATTTACCCCAATTACCTTTCAGCCGCCATTTAGTCAGCAAAGTCCTTTGGCCTCCAACCCTCCTATTCAGATTGATCCAATCAGCGGATTGCTCACCGCGGTTCCGAATCAAATTGGGCAATATGTAGTAGGGGTTTGCGTGAAGGAGTACCGAAACGGACAATTGTTAGGCACCCATCAACGAGACTTTCAATTCAACATTACCAATTGTCAAGTAAATACGGTGTCGGATTTTGATTTGAATATTCCGGTTCAGCAAGCGCCGGACGGTTCCTTGGAGATTTGTGGTCCGGTGCCCATTCCCTTTCAGAACAATTCCATAAATGCCAGCAGTTATTTTTGGGATTTTGGGGATCAGAGCCAAACCAACGATACCAGTAGTGCACAAAACCCCACTTATACCTATCCCGGAGTAGGTAGTTATGTGATTCAATTGATTAGTAATCCGGGGTATTTTTGTGCAGATACCAGTACCCAAACATTGGTAATAAAAGATCCGGTGAGTTTATCGCCTCTTTCATTTCCGGCATTGTGTATAGACAATCCGGTGCTTCAGCCTATGGCCACGGGCAATTTACCAACAGGGACAAATTTTGCTTGGGATTTTCAGGGTGCGAGTCCGGCAAGCAGCAACCAAAACCCACCCGGTGCCATAAGCTACAGTGCACCCGGGGCTTATGCAGTTCGGCTTTCTGCCGAATATGAAGGGTGTGTAGATTCGGTCAGTACCATGGTGCAGGTGGCCGGTCACCCTACTTTAGACCTTCCTCCGGCCGAGGCAGGATGTACGCCTTTGCTGATTAATTTTCAGCCGATAATAGACCCCAACAACAATCAGCTGACCTACTTTTGGGACTTTGGTAACGGCACCACGGCTCAAACAGCGCAAGGCCAGGCGGTGTATCAAGAGGGTACTTGGCAAGCTGAATTTACCATGATTTCTCAAACGGGCTGCCGGGATACGCTTCGGGCCAGTATTCCCATTACCGTTTATCCTATTCCGCAGGCTGGGGTATCTGTTAGTCCCGAAGAGCAATCGGTATTTGAGCCTAATTTTACGTTTTTCAATGAGTCGGTAGATAATGTATCTTGCATCTATGGATTCGGCGATGGAACAGAGCTAAATCTTTGTCCACCCTCGGTGGCTCATAGTTACGATACTGCGGGAACTTATATGGCTTACGTAGTAGCGACCAATGAATTTGGTTGCAACGACACGGCCACCATCCCTGTTCGTGTGCTGCCGGAGTATTCGTTTTATGTGCCAAACACATTAACTCCCAATGGAGACGGCATCAATGAGCTTTTCAAAGGCTATGGTATTGGTATTGATAGCTATGTGCTAAGGGTTTTTAATCGTTGGGGGGAGTTGCTATTTGAGACCAATGATTTGAGCGAAGGCTGGGATGGCACGTATCAGGGTGCATTATGTCCTCAAGGCAGCTATGTTTATGCGGTGGACTTGACCAATGTTTTTGGTCGATTTAAGAGTTACCGGGGTATGGTGTTGTTATTGCCAAGCCCGGGCAGTCCCTTATCCAACTAGTTTTTTAGGGAGTCTTTAATGGATAATTAAGGAAGGACCGCAAAGCCTTAAAGTTTGTCTGTAACCACCTTGTAGCTTGGGTCCTCCATAATATTTACGTCAATAATTTCGGAGGCATGGTCGAGCAGTTTGCGGCAATCCTCGCTCAGGTGTTTAAGGCGTACCCTTTTTCCGGCATCAAGATAACGTTTGGTAACCTTGTTGAGGGCTTCAATGGCCGACATATCTACTACTCGGCTTTCGGCAAAATCAATGACCACTTCTTGGGGGTCTCCTTGGACATCGAATTTTTCTTGAAAAGCAGCTACGGAGCCAAAAAATAAGGGGCCATAAAGCGCATAGTGCTTTACCCCTTGCTCATCCGTATGTTTTCTGGCACGAATGCGTTTGGCATTATCCCAGGCAAAAACCAGCGCAGCAATGATGACTCCTACCAACACTGCTAAGGCCAAATTGTGAAGAATAGGGGTTATGACCGTAACAAGAATCATGACAAAAATGTCTGATTTGGGCATTCGTCGGAAGGTTTTAAGGCTTGCCCATTCAAAGGTTCCGATGGAAACCATGATCATAAGGCCGGTAAGAGCAGCCATAGGGACCTTTTCTATGAGTTCTGCGCCATACATTACAAATACCAAAAGCATTACTGAGGCGAATAATCCAGAAAGCCTAGCACGAGCACCATTGGATACATTGATTAGGCTTTGTCCAATCATGGCGCAGCCACCCATTCCCGAAAACAAACCGGAAAGCATATTGGCCAGTCCTTGTGCTGCTGCTTCCTTATTGCTGCGGCCTCGGGTGCCGGTAATTTCATCTACAATATTTAGGGTTAATAGGCTTTCGATGAGCCCAACAGCTGCAACAATGGCTGCGTAAGGAAAGATGATGCGGAGGGTTTCAATGGACCACTCTATGTTTGGCAGATGAAAGGGAGGGAAACTACCGTTTATGGAGGCCAAGTCTCCCACGGTACGGGTGTCAATGCCGAAGACAGCAACTAAACCAAAAACAAGTAAAATGGAGCTAAGTGAAGCCGGAATCTGCCGGGTAAGTTTTGGAAGTCCCCAAATTACCGCCATGGCCAACAAAACCAGCCCTAAAAAAATGTATAGAGGGCTTCCTTGCATCCAATTTCCGGAAGCATCTTTAAATTGGTCGAGTTGGGAAGTGAAAATAATGATGGCCAAGCCATTTACAAAGCCAAAGATTACGGGATGTGGAACGAGTCGTATAAATTTTCCTAAGCGGAGTAAACCGGCAATAAGTTGTAGAGCTCCTGCCAGAAGAATGGCGGCGTAGACAAATTCAACTCCATGCTCTTTGGCAAGCGGAGCAATGACCACTGCTACAGCTCCTGTGGCTCCGCTTATCATTCCCGGCCTTCCTCCGAGCAGTGAGGTGACAAATCCCATAACGCATGCGGCATACAAACCTACGAGGGGGTCAAGCCCGGCAATTAAAGCAAAGGCTACGGCTTCCGGAACCAAGGCCAAAGCAACGGTTAGCCCGGAAAGGACCTCGGTACGGTAATTTACGGTTTGCTTAAAGTCGAATAATCCAAAGACCTGCTTCATTGCTCATAGGGAGTTTTGCGGCTAAAGCAGGCAAAGGTATGCACTGGAATGGACAAACAAAGAAGGCTGGTTGTTGGAGGAAAGGTTGATGGTTTTTTAGGGTATTTCTGTGTGGAAAAGGATGGGTTTTTCGTCGGGCAGGTTTTTAAGCCGTTTTTCTTTTCGGTGGGTAATGGCGACCAGTTTATCTTCCACTAAGCGAACGTGTGCGGAGAGCAAATCTACCCATTCTCGGAGGGTAATTTGGCCATATTTCGGGTGAAAAAGGACGGTACAGTCGGCGGCATAATTGGGCAGGTCTTCAAGGTAGTCCCATGTTTTGGCTCGGATGTTTTTCCACTGGGCCAATGCGGCGTCGGGAGTAGTAAGGGGTGGGGGGCTTCCAATTTCAGGAAAAAGTTCAGGTAAAATACCTAGGCGAATTTTTGCCAAGCGGAATTTATGTTTCCACCATCTCCACATGCTTGGCTTTGGGCTATGGTCGCAAAAGTCTAGCGATTCGCGGATGTTTTGAAGCATATGGTGTTCGAGTTGCACCAAATAGTAGACGTATTGTTCCGGAGCCCAAGCCTTTTTGCCCGATTTTCTGTCTTTTTGGGATAAGTTGGCATAGCGAAAAAGGCGTTGGATAAAAGCCCTTCGGGTGTCTAGGAACTCAATTTGGCAGAGAATTTTTTCCATCCTTGGCTCGGATTGACTTTTAAATTCACAATACAATAAAAGTAGTAAATAATTCAACGAAAAAAGCCTAAAATAAACAAATAACAACCTTGGGTCAAATAGCAAAGAATTTGGGTTGTATTTTTAGGAATTCGGTCGTATTAAGCCAAAGATTGTAGGCTAAAAAAGGGTGTTGATGGTAGTTAATGAAAGAGGAAAAGACCCAAACCGCGCCGGACAGCAGCGGTAGCTTGCCGAAGCCCCAAGGGACTGAAGCCGGGAGTGGCCGGGCGGGGCCTTAGGCTAGCCCCGGCTGCTCCCAGGCTGAAGCCCTTGGGGTAAGGCAACTACAAGCGAATGGCCGGATACGCGGCAAAAAAAAGGAAATACCAAACAGAGGTGTAATTTAGGCCCATGGAAAGGCAAATAAATCAAGGGCTCGGACTGACGGTAATGGTTAGTCTCTTTTTTTGTTGGGGCTTTATTGCTGCTGCCAATGCGGTGCTGATTCCGGTGTGTAAGGATTTGTTTGCACTGAGTCAAACGCAGGCACAGTTTGTTGATTTGGCGTTTTATTTGGCCTATGGCCTAGGCGGGCTGAGTTATTTTGTGCTTTCGCTTCGGTTGGGTGATCCATTGGAGCGTTTTGGGTATCGAAAGGGATTGATGTTGGGCTTGTTTATGGCGGCTGCAGGAGCCTTTTTGTTTTTTCCGGCATCACGTTTGCATGCTTATGCTTTATTGCTGTTGGGCTTGTTTTGCATGGGCTTGGGCTTCAGCTTGCTTCAGATCGCTGCTAATCCGTATGTTATGGCAATGGGTGCGCCAAAGTTTGAGGCTCAGCGCATAAATTTGGCAGGAGCACTGAACTCTTTGGGTACAACCATTGGCCCCTTGGTTGTGAATTTGGCTGTGTTTGGGGTTGTTTCTGTGGACACGCCCGTACTTTCGTTTGATCGCCTCGGAAATACCTATGCGGTAGTGGCCTTGCTTTTTGCCTGTTTGGCCCTGTTTTTTTCTTGGTTTAAGCTTCCGAGGGTCAAGCGCGACGATGTGGATATGCCGGCGCGCTTGGGCGCTTTGCAGTTTCCTCAATTGATTTTAGGGATGGTGGCCATATTTCTATATGTGGGTACGGAGGTTACCATTCCGGCGAATTTGGCGGATTATTTGGAGCGGGAAATGGGTTGGTCAACGCAGGAGGCGACGCCCTATATTGCCCTTTATTGGGGATCTTTAATGATGGGGAGATGGATGGGTTCGGTAGCGGTGCTTGGATTGTCGGCTCTACCGGCAAAAGTAATGCGTTTGTTGGCGCCCTTTTTGGCATTTGGACTGGTTTTGGTAGTTCAGCTTTTGCTTGGGTTTGAAATGGAAAGGCTTCCTTTGATGCTTTCTTTTGGCCTATATATTCCGGTGGTGTTGCTTTTGCCTTATTTGTTGGGTCAGGAAAAGCCGGCGGCTACTTTGATAGCGATGAGTTTGGCGGGTTTTGCCTGCATGTTGGTTACCATGCTGGTTCCGGGAATTGTTGGGGCTTTGGCGGCTGTGGCCGGAGGCTTAGCCTGTGCCGTTTTATGGCCTTGTATTTTTGCACTTGCGCTGAAGGGTTTGGGGCAGTATACAAATCAAGGTGCGGGTTTGTTGGTGATTATGATTTTGGGTGGTGCTGTTTTGCCTGTGGTTCAGGGAGGCTTGGGAGATTTAAGCGGAAGTGCCGCATTATCCTACGTGGTTCCTTGCTTTGGGTTTTTGGGTTTGGTGCTGTTGGGTTGGCGATTGCATTTGATTTCGCAAAAGTTAAAAGTGCAAAACTAGGCTAAGGAGGCCTTTACTTTTTGTACTTTGAGATGCTGAAAGGAGGCAGCTAAGCCTGAATTGAATTAACCTTAAGGAATTATGAAGCCCATTCGTTCTATCTTCTTTTTTGCTGTTCTATTTTGTGGTGTTAAAGCGGAGGCCCAAGGCGTGCTTATTAGCCCGAATGCGGGTCAGCCGGACCCTTCGGCTACTTTAGAACTGCAAGATACTACCCGAGGCTTTTTGGTGAACCGGATGGGAACGGCTCAAAGAAACGCCATAGCTCAGCCGGCACAGGGCTTGCTTATTTTCAATACGGATAATCAATGCTTTGAGGCTTATTTTGCCTCAGGTTGGGCGGCCGTGGCTTGCGACTGCCAAGCGCCGCCGTCTACCCCACAAGCTCCACAAGGCCCGGCTACAGTGTGTTCGGGACTGTCTGCCAGCTATGCCGTAAGCCCGGTTCAAGGAGCGACAAGTTATACTTGGAGTGTGCCCCCGGGAAGCACTATATTGTCGGGGCAGGGAACAGACAGTATTGTAGTGAGCATAGGCTCAAATCCGGGTCAGGTTGCGGTACTGGCCAATAATTTTTGTGGAAGTTCCGCTTCGGCATCGCTTTCCATTTCTCTGGGTCAACCCAGCGCCAGCTTTAGCGCTAATCCGAGCAGTGGCTCGCCCAATGTGCCTGTTCAATTTACGGCATCATCCAGTGGATGGAGCTACCAATGGACTTTTCAGAATGGAACTCCGGCAAGTTCGGTGGCGCAAAACCCAAGCGTAACTTGGTCGGGAACGGGTAGTTTTGCGGTGCAGTTGATAGCAAGTGGTAATGGCTGTGCGGATACCGTGGTTCAGAACATACAGATAGTGAACTGTTCGGTACAAAATCAGAGTGCCACTTATAATTTTTCGAACGGCTCGGTGAGCTGGACAGTTCCTTCCGGGGTGTGTTCTGTTACTATTCAGGCTTGGGGAGCCGAAGGAGCCAACAGCAGCTCCAGTAGCCAGCCGGGAATGGGTGGTTATGCAACAGGAGTTCTTTCGGTTACTCCCGGCGATGTGCTTCATATGTATGTTGGAGGAAGGAATGGATTTAATGGTGGTGGCATCGGAAATAGTGGAGGAGGTAATGGAGGAGGTGCATCGGATGTGCGCTTTAACGGAACAAGCCTAAGCGATCGGGTAATTGTGGCCGCAGGCGGTGGCGGTGCAGGAGCCAGCAACGGTAATGCCAATGGTGGAGACGGAGGCGGAGGAAGTTGCGGTGCTAATTATTGCGGAGGCGAAGGGGGTACCGGAGCAAACAATCAAGGTCCCGGGGTTGGCGGTTTTCCCGGAGGGCTAAATGGAGGTCAGGGTGGATTTGGCAACGGAGGGAATAACGGCGGCGGCGGTGGCGGCGGCGGTTTCAATTCCGGAGGTCAGGGAGGAACCAATCCTGGCTATGGCCCTGGAACAAATGGACAACTTGGTTTGGGAGGTAATGCAGGTGGGGCAACCGGTTCTGCAGGCGGCGGCGGAGGTTATTATGGAGGTGGCGGATCTTCCGGCGGTGCCAATTCTAATGCCGGCGGTGGTGGCGGATCTTCCTGGACCGGGAATTTGAGCAATGCATCCATGAGTGGCGGTGTTCGTTCCGGCGATGGTCAAATAATTCTTTCCTATTGATTTGAAGGCTTAGCGTGGTCACGAGGCTTCCCGGTGTCTGTTTTGCACCCGGTTAAATATTTTGTGGCCATCCATACAAGGCATTTCGGAGCTTTGTATGTTGTAGTTTGAGTTAAACCCATGGCCTCTGTTTTTTTAAAGTGGATTTAAGGCTCTTTTGGGTGTAATTAAATTTAGAATGCATACTTTTGGCGAAACAAACATCCAAAATTATGATTTACTCCATTCGAAAAACCCTATCCTTCGCCCTTATTTTTACAGCCTTGCTGAGTGCTTGTAGCAGTGAAGATGACACCAACGATCCAAACAACAACAATAATAACAACAACAATAACAATACGGAAGTTACGGTTGACTCTCCTGTACAGTTGACTGGAATGTTGGATAATTCAGCAATCGATTACAACACCGATCAAGGTTATTTGTACGGTGTTGGTTGGGGAGGCTCTGTGTCTTGGGAAGATACCAGCGAATTTACTTTCAGAAGTATCATTACCGGCATGGACTACACCGAGACCCTTTTTACTATGTCCATAGGGACCTGTAGGGTTCCTGATGGTGGCTACCCGACAAGCGAGGATTTTTCTTCTTTCTTTTCGACGGGTGCAAAAGAGTATACCTTCGGTGCCAATGACGGAGTATTGCTTACCTTATATATTAACGGAGTTGAGTGGACTACTTCAAACGGGTCGGGCGACCAGACAGGCAGCAGCTTTGTGGTAGATGACTTTAAGGTAGATGAGCAGTATGGAAAAACTTTTGTGAAGTTGAAGGCAACGTTTAACTGTGTTTTTTACAATGGTATTGGTTCAAGCAAAACCTTTACTAATGGTGTCTTTGTTGGACGCTTTGAAGAGGTTCAGTAACTCTATACCCGTTTTGAATTAAACCTAAAAGCCCCTCTAGGAGGGGCTTTTTTTTTAGGTGGATGGTGGTGTTTTTTGCCTATTGCTCTAGCTTTTCCAGGCGTTCTTCCAAAGATTTTAGACGCTGTTCCATCTGTTGAATGTATTGGTCTTGTTCTTTTACTAAGTCGAGAAGATAAACCGCCAAGCGATCGTAGTGCACGGAGTACGGAACCATTTTGTCCGGGTTAACCAATTCTTTCCCGTTTTCGTCGGTAGCAGGAATTCCAGAGTCTCCCTTCCAAGTTCTTTCGGGGCCGTAAATAACCAGTTCCGGCATGGTTTCAGCCACTTGTTCTGCTATTAAGCCTACTTCTTCTTCTCCACCAAGTGCGGGCTTGAGGTTGTACCTAACCGGGCGAAGGGCAAACAATTGCTCTTTGCTAAACCTCAAGGGTTGAATATTGGTCTTAACATGCATGGTTGAAGATTGTGGCCTCAGTTCTCCTGAAGAAGTACGAATCATGGGGGTTCCCGACCCGCTGGTGCTGCTGTTTTGAATAAAGCGGTTGTTGGTTTCAACTGCCCCGTTGGCATAAATTCCACCGGTTGCAGGTGTGCTGGTGGTTCCGATTCTTAGCCGAGAAGTAAAATAGCCTTCTCCGTCCACTTGCAGCTCATAGCTGGTGCTGGAAGTAGAGCCAATTCTAAGTCGACCTTGGATGTTTGAAGTGGTGCTGCTTCCGTCTACCAAGAAACCTCCGGTTCCAATATTTAAATCGTAGGAAGAGGAGGGTGAAGTGGTGCCAATACCTACCCGGTCGGTGCTGGTAACCCAAATAGCGTTGGTGCATTCCCAACCGCCGTTTCCGGTTCCTCGAACGGTATAGTTGTTGTTGGAACTGGTGGAGCAATTGATATTGGTACCACCACCACCGCCACCTGCAGGGGCTGCGGGGATCCAAGAGGACCCATTCCAGGTCAATACGTCGTTTAGAGAAGGTGCTGCGGCAGCTACCGGACCGGATTGAAGGGCGTTGGCATTCCAAAGAGGACTAGTGGTTTGTGCGTCCATAACGCTACCGTTTAAGCTTAGTCCAACTCCGGCAGTTATAGGAGTTCCTCCGCCCCCGCTGTTTGCGGATTCTGCAGCGTACAGAGCGTAGGGAACGCTCAGAAGCTCGGTGCTGCTGGCGAGGCTGTAGTTGGTGCCTCCTTGAGGGTCGGTGGCTGCTTCAATGTAGTATGGGCCGCTAGACCAATCGATTCCGGCCATCGACCCTGAAACTACATTTCCAGCTCCAATTTCAGCAGTTACCAGTCCATTATTGTTGCTTGTGAGGCTGTGGGTTTCTTCGTATACGACGGTGCCCGTAGCACTTCCTTGCCTTATTTTGATGTTTAGCCCAACAGGGCTGCTCACAACTAAGGCATTTGCAGGGTTGCGAACTACGGCTTGATAGGAAAACTTCTGCGGGGCTTGGGCCCAAATTTGGCTAGCAAGTAACAGGGCTAGAGCGGTAAAAAGTATGCGCATAGGAATTATGATTTAATGCTTTAAAAGTTTTGTAGTAAAGGATTGTTGGTCTTTGCTCCAGTGCAAAAAATAGCTTCCCGGTGCCCATTGGCTTACAGGAATTTGGGTGACCTTTTCGGTGGCTTTTCCTCGGTAAACTAAGCGCCCTGAGGCGTCAAGAATGGTAAAGGAAATGGGCGCTCCGGGTTCACTTTCCAATTCCCAATTTAACACATGGTGGCCGGGATTGGGATAAAGACGGTAACTGCCCTCTTGGATTAAGGACTGTTGCATTGGAAAAAACTCCCAAGGCTGCTGAACTCCCTCATGGTTTGACCAGCCATTGCTATCCTCGGAGTTTTGATAAAACACTTGGCCGATGGTCCAGTTGGCGGAGCCTGCAGCTCCCTGGGCATTACCTCCTGTGGTATTTACAGAGCTTTGGGCGGCAACCGATAGAGAGCAAAGGCACAAGCAACATAGGGTAACTATGCCTACGGTTTTTTGCATACGTGTTGAGTTTGTTTAGCCTAAGGTAGTAAAAATGGACGCTGTTTTGGCTGCTGCTTGCCTATGGTGCAAGATTCCTGCGCTTTTTTGTCGAAACGGTTCTTGAATAACAAGTGGATTAGGACTCGTCCAATTGATTTAAAAAAAAAGGCCCGGAGAGTAATCTCCGAGCCTTTGTTAAAGAATGAATGATTTGCTTACAACAAGGTGCTAGGGCATACGTAATCGCTTACCGGAACTTTGGTTTCCTTGATTGCTCCAAAGCCTCCACGAACATCTTTGAAGTTTTCCCAACCTCTTTGCTTTAGCATGGAAGCCGCAATCATGCTTCGGTATCCGCCGGCACAGTGCAACACAAAGGGCTTGTCTTTGGGGATTTCGGACAAGTGCTGGTTCAGTTGGTTCAAAGGAATATTGATGGCCTCCAATACATGCTCAGAGTCGTACTCACTTTTTTTGCGCACATCAATAACCATTGGTTTTTGGTCTATTGCTGATTCCAAATCCAAGGCGCTCATGCGCTGCAAGTGATCCACCTCTTTTCCAGAAGCTTCCCAGGCCTTAAATCCGCCTTTGAGGAACCCAATGGTATGGTCGTAGCCTACTCTAGAAAGACGAATAATGGCTTCTTCTTCTCTTCCTTCGTCGGTAATGAGCAAAATGGGCTGTTTGATGTCCGGAATCATTTCGCCAATCCACATAGCAAAATTGCCGTCTAAGCCAATGTTAATGCTGTTTGGGATAAAACCTTTGGCGAATACTTCTGCATCACGGGTGTCGAGCATCAAGGCTTGAGTTTCGTTGGCTGCAGCCTCAAAAGCCTCAGGACTAAGCGCCTGGTTGCCACGGGCCATTACATCGTCCAGGCTGTCGTATCCCTTAATGTTCATAAGCACATTTTTGGGGAAATAGGCCGGAGGGGCAGTTAAGCCGGTCAACAACTCCTTCATGAACTCCTCTTTGGTCATGTCTGCGCGAAGGGCGTAGTTGGTTTTTTTCTGATTGCCCAGGGTGTCGGTAGTTTCTTTGCTCATCATTTTACCGCAAGCCGAGCCCGCACCGTGGTTGGGATACACGATCAAGTCGTCGCTCAGAGGCATGATTTTATTCCGCAAAGAATCAAACAAATGGCTTGCTAATTTTTCTTCGGTCAAATCCGAAACCACATGTTGGGCAAGGTCCGGGCGGCCTACATCGCCAATAAATAAGGTGTCACCCGTGATGATTCCATGTTCTTTGCCGTTTTCATCGATTAGCAAATAGGTGGTACTTTCCATGGTGTGCCCCGGGGTGTGGATGGTTTTAACCGTGTAGTCTCCTACCTTAAACTCCTGCCCGTCCTCTGCGATGATGGCCTCAAAGGCCGGTTTTGCATTGGGGCCATATACAATGTCTGCGCCTGTTTTTTTGGCTAGGTCAAGGTGTCCGGAAACAAAATCGGCATGAAAGTGCGTTTCGAACACATATTTGATTTTGGCACCGTTTTTTGCTGCGCGTTCCATGTAGGGACCCACTTCGCGCAAAGGGTCAAAAACAGCAGCTTCTCCATTGCTTTCTAAATAGTATGCGGCATGTGCTAAGCAACCGGTATAGATTTGTTCTACGTTCATGGTATATGGTGTTTTTAATTTCTATTACAAAAGTATAAGGGGTATACGAGACCCTATGCGACTTTTGTTACATAGATTAAGGCAGCATCCAGCCTTTTACTTGAAGGTCGTCTAGCCAAACGCCCAGCGAGTCCGGGTTGTAGACGTATGCTTTAAGGGTGGTGCCCGATATAGCTTCCTTAGGTACCGGCCACTGGTAGCGTATAGGCCACCAATGGCCAAAGGTTTTAAGGAAGGGTTGAAGGGCCAAGCTTTCGTAAGCGATTGCCTCAGCTCCTTTGTCTAAACTAAATACCAGCTGCGCTTTGGTACTATCCTCACTGAGCAACCACATTCGGGCTTCCACTACCAAGTGCCTATTACCTAAAGTCTGACTGTCCAGCCTAACGGAATAGCCCGAAGAAAACTCGGTGAACCAAGCCGCATATTGCCCACTGTGGGCCTTTTCGTTTCTTATTTGCAAGGGTTTGTGCGACCAAGAAGCCTGCTCCGTTTCAAAATCTTGCAAGCTTTCGAAAAGCAATGCGCCGTCTTTTTCCGGGAGTGGCCAAGACTCAAGCTCCCAGAGGCTCAGGCTTAGGTCGGGATTTTCGGCCATCAAACGGCCCGATTGCGCAGGGAAGCGCGCAAACCAAGGCAAGGCTTTTTCATAGCTTCCGGATAAGCCCCTTGTGTAGGGATTCAAAAACAATATACCTCTTGGTGAAGGCCTATCCAGGCTGTCCCACTCGGCGTAACTGTACCAGCTGCCTTTTGAAGGGTAGCCATAATACCTAAACAGCCGGGCTTGAACCTCATTACTAACCAACACCGTTCCGGGAGGAGTATGCGCCAGAGCTTCCTTAACCCATTGCTGCTGAGCGCGAAATTGGGTTTTTCGGGCATAATGCCAATCGGTGGAATATTGGTTCCATAAAAAAGCACTTACCACAGTTAAATACACAAGTTTAACCGGAAGTGCCGCAAAGAAAATGCGTGCTACCAAAGCTATAAACAAAGGCCAAATGTAGGGCCAGGCTAAATTGTTGTCGGGTCCGCCCCACCACAGCAAAAGGCCAGTAAAAAGTAGTGCCCAGCCCAGTTGTTTTTTCTCCCCAATTGCTTGTTCCAACCACAAACCGGCAGGAATGGCCATTAGGGGCAGCAGCCACAAATAATGCCTGGGGTCCAAACATAGCGGAACGTATGCCTTGTAGGAAATACTCATAAAGTTGGCGGATGCCAAGCCCAAAGCCGCGCTGTAGCCCCAAAAGCCCAGTGGATCTTTGGACTTGAACCATTTGGAAGGCCAATGGCCGGCAAGCAAAGGCAACAAACCTAAAGTGGCCGTCAATAGCACGGAGGACCAAGCCATTTCAAGCCAACCTATGGTGACTCTTCGATACAAAAACTTAATGGGTTGTTGGTCGTAACTGCAGGCATTGAGGTAGCTGTTTGAAGCAATTGCGTCAAAACGAATGAGTGCATTTCCGGTAATCCATTGCATGGCACACAAATAGAACAAGGCCAACATGCCAAACCAAAGTCCGAACCACAACCAAAAACGCAGCTGCCGCTTTTGAAAGACATCGGAAATAAAAACCCCCAAGAGAATGGGGATGAATAAGAGCACCGTGCCTTTGGCCAAAAAGGCCAAGGTCAACCAAAGGGCAAAGATCAGCGCCGAGGTTTGGGCTTTCCGGGCCTTACCAAAACGTTGCTTGTGCAGTTGGTGAAAAGCCCCAAGCAAACCCAAGGCAACCCACAGGTCCGGCATGCTTTTGTCCGAATAAAAGAGCATCCATTTGGCGCCAAAAACCAGCAACAAACCCATGGCCATGGCAAACCAACCGTGTGGGCGAAGAATATCCAGCAACAACCAAATCAAAACCAGTGCGGCCATAAGCGCCGGAAGGGACATGGCCAGGTCTCCCGAGCCAAAAACAGCAATACAAAGTGCGGTAGGTACAATAACTGCCAAACGATGGGCAAACTGATCGGTAAAGTCCCGCTGTCCAGCCAGCAATGCTTTGGCATGCAGCGCATATTGCAGGTCGTCGTATCCAAAAGGGCCGAGCCAAGCCAAGCGGTGATGCAGCACCAATAGCAGCGCACCCAGCGCCCAAAGCAGCCAAAGCGCACTTTTGTTGGAAAGAAATTTTCTCCGGTCTTGGATGGTGCGTACCATAAGACGAATATAGGGAATGATGAAAGATGAGGTAAAGACGGGTTGCCCTCCGTCTCTCGGTGATGAAGTAAAGACGGGATGCCTCCCGTCTCTCGGGATACCTCCCGTCTCTGAGTTATGAGTGATGAATATTTTTTTTTGGCCGGCTTTTCCGGCTGCTAGCTCCAAGTCCTCAAACAGCGCCTAAGGGCGGTGGGAAGTGCGTGGGCTTGCTGCGCTCCGCCTCCGCTTCCCACACCGCCCTAAGGCTCTGTTATCCGGGCTTTTCACAGCATCCGGGCCGGAATGGTAAAAGGGGAATGATGAGTAGTGGTTGAGTAATGGGACTTCCTTTGGTATCGGCTTGCTTGAAATGACTATCAGTTGAATAATAACCTAATTTTTCTAAACTGTTTGGATACCTCTCATTTTCAAGGCCTTGTACCTTTATTTATTGGTTTTTATGGCTTGTGATGACTGAAACTCCCTAAATGGATTCGGTTAACGCATTGCTAATCTATAGGCGGCTTTTGGTTACGGCTACCCCAAACCTTCTGGGCAAGCCCCTCATTTATAATCGGTAAACTCTGGCCTGTCTTGACCGAAGCGTCATTGGCCTTTCGATTTTTCCGTGGCCTAATTCGTACAGACGCTTTGGTCGTCATTTAAATACTTTGAAATCACAACGCATCAACTGTCTCTTATCGGCCCTTTGACACTTTGTTTTCACCTATCAATTGAAGTTTGCGGCGATGGCTCACCTTTGATGGTTTTTTGTGCTGTTTTTTGGCAGGAAAAACCTCTTTAGGCTTAATTTTGGCCATATGGAGGTGTCAAAAAGACATCAAAAAATATACTTTTGACACCATTACGTTTTATTATGACATTAAAGTTTCCTAAAAAGAGCGCAAAAATGCTTTTGCTCTCTCCGGGTGTATTTTTAGTTGTTTTCTTCTCAATTTTATGGATTGATTATCAGCTTGATGACGCTCTTATCTACGCTACCTATTTAAAGCGTTGGCAAAGCGGGTTTGGATTAGTTTTTAATGTTGGAGAGCATATTAATGCGTTAACCTCCTTTCTTTTTTCGATGTTGGCAGGCCTTATTTCTGTTTTTGGAGGAAATCCGATTTGGATACTTAATGGGATGTCTGGCTTTTTTCTGGCAGCTACAGCTATGTTGGCTCCGTTTACTTTTTCTGTGAACCAGAGTGATCGTTTATGGCCATTGATGGTTTCCTTATCTATCTCAGGCTGCTCGCTTTTCTATTATTCTTTTGGTTTAGAAACAACGCTCTATTTGTTTTTAATAACTCTTAGTTTGTTCTTATTCAAAAAGAGGTCAAAGTGGGTTTATTTTGTTCTGGCCTGTTTAGTTATTACTAGGACTGAGGGTGTTTTTTTAGCGGGTTTATTGGCCTTGTATTCTTTTTTTGTGCATAAAAGTAGAAACTGGTTTGTTCTCACTTTATCTGCTGTTGTTTTCAGTTCACAGTATGTATTCAATTTGCTCTATTACGATGCGGTGGTACCTCTCAGTGCAGAGGCTAAAGTGCTCCATGGAGCTTCCGGTTTATGGACAAATGTTCTTGAGCTAAGGCCAATTGTTGACCGTTTTATGGGGGGGAATCTTATAGCTTTTGCATTGTTATCAGCGACTTCTTTTTATGGAGTTGTTCGAGTTGTTAAAGAGGTGCATCACTCTATTTTCATATTATTTATAGGGCTAGTTATAGCCTTTTACGCGAAACTCAATATTCCCAATTACCATTGGTATTATGCTCCTATTTTCTACTGTTTATTAGTATACTCAGTTGTTGGAGTTTCGGTTTTGATGAACGATTGGCACCAATACCTCAAAACCTCATTTTTTTATGGAACTCTAAAAAGAATGCGCGTAAATCGTTTTGTGGGGTTGCCTTTATTAATACTTTGGATTTATCCACTTCGCACCTATTTTTTTGAGCCCCAAGACCCGATATCTCGAAGTGAATACAAAATAATTGGAGAGTGGCTGAAAGAAAACGCTAGCCCAGGCCAAACCGTTGCCTGTGCAGAGATTGGCTTTATTGGCTATTACAGCGGCATAAAGGTTGTCGATATTCTTGGTCTAATTACCCCAAAGAATGCAAAATATATAGCAGAAAAAGATTATTCAAACTGGGCTGAAGACACCCAGCCGGACTTCATTGTGGTTCGAGATCCTCTTGCAGAATATGAGATTGCAGCAGAACGGCTTATGGGTTCAGGAAAATATACCATAAGCACAGAAATAAATCTTGTGGGGTATATGCTTCTCGAAAAATCAAGTCGACATGAATAAAAAGAGCCCTAAAATTGAATTCGTTAACCACGCGAGTTTCCTTTTGGAGTACTCAGAAGTAACGCTTATTGTTGACCCTTGGCTTACAGGAAATGCTTTTAATAATGGGTGGAACTTGCTTATCCCCACGCCTGAAAAGTATCTCTCTTTTGACAAAATAACCCATATCTGGTTTTCGCACGAGCATCCTGATCACTTTTCTCCTGCTGACCTAAAGCGTATTCCTGCCGACCGTCGATCGAAAATCACTGTGCTGTTTCAAAAAACTATGGATCGAAAGGTGGCCAATTTTTGCAATAAATTAGGTTTCGCCGTGAAGGAATTACCTCCCAACATACCTGTTGAATTAGGCCATGATTTTTCAATTATTTGTGCGCCTTTCACTGAGGGGGACTCTTGGTGCTACATACAAGCAGGTAGTTTAAGCATTCTTAATGTTAACGACTGCATACTTAAAACAGAAGTGGACTGTAAACTCATTCAAAATAATGTGAATCAGGTCGACATTCTATTTACCCAGTTTGGCTATGCCAATTGGGTGGGCAACCCAGACGAGGCACATCTTAGGAAGCAGGCCTCAGCTGAAAAACTAGATAGGATCGGAATCCAATCTGCTGTTTTTAATCCGACCTTTATTTGCCCTTTTGCATCAATGGTCTACTTCTCCCATGAAGAGAACCAGTATATGAATGATGCCCAGAATACCATCAAAGATGCATATATATATATTCATAATAACACAAAGTCAAAGCCTCTTATCCTTTTTCCTGGGGATTCGGTTCAATGGCCCATTGCGCATTTTAATGAGGAGGATTTTAACAAACATTCATTAAGTAGATATGGGTTGGTCTATGAAGGAATAGCCGACTTACCTTTAAATAAGACTAATCCTGTACAGATGCCGAAACTCCTTGAGCACTCCGTCGAATACGGTAAAAAGTTGGCAGAGAAAAACCCCAAAGCACTAAGACTGTTAAATAGAATAGGGCCTAAGATTTTTTTGGAGGATATGCAAAAATCAGTAGTATTCTTAGGAACAAAAGGAATAAAAAGCTCCTCAGCTCCAAAAGAGGACTGTGACATTGTTATGTCATCCGATTCGCTTGATTATGTTTTTTGTTTTGAATGGGGAGGGGATACCCTTAATGTAAATGCTAGGTTTCGTTCAACAAAAAATGGAGACATGTATCGGTGGCGTTTGATTTCTCATATTAGCTCGCTAAATAACCGTGGAATTCCCTATGTTTGGACTCTCCCTTCATTTATCAATCGATTGTACCATTACTTGAGTAAGCTCTTCCATGCTTCTTAAGTGTTTAAGCATAACTTAGAGGTACTTAATGAAACTGTTGCCGGATTGTGTTTTCAAGTTTTTAACCCTGGCCTAAACGGTAGGGGTTTAAGGCGCAGACAAATTGAAATGCCGCTGGCGCTTCGGTCTGGAAAGGTCGGAGTTTACAAATCGTAAATGAGGACCGGCTGACGCTACAGTCAAGACAAAATGCTTGAGATTTGGCCGCAACACCACCTCGCCGCTTGAATAACAACCCGTCAACAGTCTATTAATATAAGGGGTTGGAATTGGTTATCATGGGCGGAAACATAATTATTCAAAGCAAGCGCTTTATCCCCCCTTAAAGTTTAATTATAAGCGAACAGGCAAATACTGAGAACCTTCACGCCATTTAGTAATGAAGCATACACGTTCTCACCCCGCGCCGGACAGCAGCGATAGCTTGCCGATGACCAAAGGGACCGAAGCCTGCTTTTGGCGGGCGGAGCCTACAGGCGAGCCCCGACAAAAGCTTGGCTGAGGCGCTTTGGGCAAGGCAACTAAAGCGGATGGCCGGTTACGCGGCATAACCATCCTTCCCCCTTATTTCCTTACTTTTGTCCAAAATTTTGTAGCCATGGATTACCGCATCGAAAAAGATACCATGGGCGAGGTGCATGTGCCTGCTCAAGCCTATTGGGGAGCCCAAACCGAACGCTCGCGCAACAATTTTAAAATCGGGCCTGAGGCTTCCATGCCCACCGAAATTGTGCATGCTTTTGCCTATTTGAAAAAGGCCGCAGCCTTTGCCAATGCTGAGCTTGGCGTGCTCGATGCACCTAAGCGCGACGCTATTGCTCAAGTGTGCGGTGAAATTCTGGAAGGCAAACTCGACGATCAATTTCCGCTCGTGATTTGGCAAACCGGCTCCGGTACGCAAAGCAATATGAACGTAAACGAAGTGGTGGCCAATCGCGGTCATGTGCTTCAGGGAGGAAGTCTTGGCGATGCCCAAAAAAGCCTGCACCCCAACGACGATGTAAACAAGAGTCAATCTTCCAACGATACTTTCCCTACCGCCATGCACATTGCGGCATACAAAGCGGTGGTGGAGAGAACTTTGCCCGGTATGCAGCAACTCCGCGATACCCTGCACGCTAAATCTCAGGCCTTTATGGAGGTAGTGAAGATTGGTCGTACCCACTTCATGGATGCAACTCCACTTACTTTGGGTCAAGAGTTTAGCGGATATGTGCAACAATTGGACAACAGCATGGCGGCGCTAAAATCGGCCTTGAAAGGGGTGAGCGAATTGGCCTTGGGAGGAACTGCCGTAGGCACCGGGCTGAATACGCCGGAAGGCTATGCCGAAAAGGTGGCGGCCTATATTGCCGAATTTACAGGCTTGCCTTTTGTTACTGCGCCCAACAAGTTCGAGGCTTTGGCTGCCCACGATGCCATGGTGGAATTGAGCGGCGCACTTAAGCGGGCGGCAGTTTCTTTGATGAAAATCGGAAACGATGTGCGCATGCTGGCTTCAGGCCCACGCTGCGGCATTGGCGAAATTTTAATTCCGGAGAACGAACCCGGTTCCTCCATTATGCCCGGAAAAGTGAATCCTACCCAGCCAGAAGCACTTACCATGGTTTGTGCTCAGGTTATCGGCAACGACACTGCCGTTAGCGTTGGAGGTGCCACCGGACATTTTGAACTCAATGTGTTTAAGCCCATGATTGCGGCCAATGTGTTGCAATCCGCCCGGCTTATTGGCGATGCTTGCCGCAGCTTTGATGCGCATTGCGCTTCGGGCATTGAACCCAATTTGGACAACATTCAAAAGAATCTGGAAAACAGTTTGATGCTGGTGACTGCGCTTAATCCGCACATTGGCTACGAAAAGGCGGCGGCCATTGCCAAAAAGGCCCACAAAGAAGGTTCCACCTTGCGTGAAGCCGCTTTGGCGCTGGGCTATTTGACCAACGAAGAATTTGACGCATGGGTGGTGCCGGCCAACATGGTGGGCAGCCTCAAAAAGGCCTAAAGTTTCGCTTGGCACCTACGCCGAGCGGCTTTTTGCACCTGGGCAACCTCTACAACTTTGTATTGACTGAGGCTTTTCGCAAGGCCTTGGGCGGAAAACTTTTGCTTCGAATCGACGATTTGGACCGATCCCGTTTTCGTCCGGAGTTTCTTTCCGATGTGTTTAGGCAGCTGGATGCCTTGGGGATTCAACCGGACGAGGGACCTTCCGGGCCGGAAGTGTTTGAGGCTGAGTGGAGCCAAAGGCATCGATTGCCTCTGTATTTGGAAGCTTTGGAAGCGTTGAAGCCACAGCTTTATGCCTGCACCTGTTCCCGAAAAGATTGGAAATCGCAGGGAACTGCCTATCCGGGCAGTTGCCGAAATTTGGGTTTGGCTTTGGATGGGTCGAACCGTCACTGGCGGATGGCGGTTCCGAAATCGGCCGGCCTTCGCCGCTTGGACTTAAGCGGCCGGCAGGTGGATTACCAGGCAGCTTTGCCGGAGGGTGATCCCATACTTCGCAACCGGGAGGGTAAACCGGCCTATCAACTGGCATCGGTAGTAGACGATCTGCATTTTGAGGTGGAAGCAGTGGTTAGAGGTGAAGATTTAAGGCCTTCCAGCGGTTTTCAGTATTGGTTGGCCGAGCAGATGGAGGCCAAGGCCTATGCAGGGCTGCGCTGCTGGCACCATCCTTTGCGATTGAATGCCGGTGGTGAGAAACTCAGTAAGTCGAGCAGCAAGCAGGGGCCACTGGATGTAAGCCGAAGGAAGTTGAATCAATTGGAAAGTGAGGCCTTGGCGGAGGTTGAAGCTGCGCTACAGGGCAGGTAGGGAATATCCTAAACCTTAATCGGAAGTTTGGGTGCTGTCGATTGGCGTAAAGCCCTGACTGAAAGAAGCTTCGCTGTCTTGTTCGGTATAACGCACCGAATGGCTTTTGACTACGTCAGAAGATTTACAGGCAAAGAGCAGCGCAAGGGAAGCGACCACAACAAAAAAAACAGGCATTTTCATGGGAGTAATTTTACGGAAATATCGAAATAATTGCCGAATGCATGACGATATATGCCGGATTTTATTGGGGAAATACCATTTTGGGCCTATGCTCCGAAAAAAGAATAACGCTCCGAATCCGGGGCTTTTGTCGGTCGCCCTTGCCCTCCACCATTTTGCTAAGGGCTGCGGGGTCCCTCCTTTGGTCGGGCCTCCTCGCTCCAAGCAAAACAGGTGTCGGGCATCGGGCGGCCCTCCTTGTGCCCCGGGGGGCAATTTTATGTTGTACCTTGTTTTTTGGGGATGGGATGGAATGAAAAATGCGGATTATCTATCTTAGTAAGACAAACAAGCTAAGAATGCATCCAAGCGGTCCTAAAGAAGCGGAAGAATGGCTGGTTTATTTGCCATCGGAACAACCAACTACCTGTCCTTTGTGCGGCTCGAGAACAGATATTTTGAGTGAAACCCACAGCTCAAAAATGGAAGTTACCACCCATTTTGGCATGGGAAGAACGGATATATGGAACGAAACCTGTCTGTCTCAAGTCCATCAGTGCTTGGATCACAGATGTGGTTATCGGTTTGTTATGGAGTTTGATGAGGAGGATGAACTATGAAAAGAGGGCGAATGCCTTATCCTCAACCCAAAGCCAATTTTTTTGAATCGCTTCTAAGAAATGCAGGAATGGGGGTTTCCAGCTCCCAAATAACATTCATTGGTTTGCGGCCTTCATGACTTCGGTAAAAGACACGACCCAAAAAAACAAAGCCTTGGGTTTGACCAAACTCAGTTTTGGGCTGCTCACGAACAAACAGCAAGATGTGTTTTTTAAGTTTGGACTGTTGAACGTAACTCAGGCCCATACCAACTTCCGGACGTGCGCTATTTTGAGACTGCCAATGAAACAAGGTATCCGAAATGGCATAATCCTCATACATCGTACTTGGAGAAAAGTGCTTTTCTGTTTTTTCTAGGTTCACAAATAGTAACTCCGTGTTTAGGTCTCGATTGTATTCCACGCCACTTTGACTTGGTCGCTTGGTATTGACAGTTTGAAACCCAAAGGCTGTCAATATTTGTTCTCTGGTGTAGCGGCCATGGACTTTTAGAGGCTGTTCGTAGGGAAGTGGGTTGTCGATTTCGGGGCTTTTTACTTGATCTATCAGAAGCGTCATGAGTTCTGCTACTTCCTTGCATAAATTGGCATCAGTTCCAAAGGGCAAAAGGCTTTCTTCTACATTTTTGAAGTTGGCACACTCCGTTCTTAGGTCATGATGAAGCATTAAGGACATGCGCTGCTCGTTGCTTGTCATTTCTGTGCTTGGCCAGTGGAATTTTCTCTCAGCCATTTCTCGGATGAATAAGAAGTAGCTGTGCGATGAACCCGAAAGCCATTTGTTAAAAGCCGCTTTTTTTGCTAAATCTAATATAGGTTGGGAGCTCCTTGGTTGTTGGTTGGCCTCTCTCAGCAGGTTTAGCCAAAGGTCATGCTTGTAAATAGACTCAAGGGGAGCCGGATAGTTTTTTAAAAAGATACTTAAGGAAGGGTTTGTGCCGGTGTCTTGAGCATACGCTCTAATTTTTTGCAATAGGCCTTTTTTGTTGGTACGTAATGCTCTTTTAATATTGCTTAGAATCACTTCTTTGGCCTTCCGCTCCAGAACTATATGACAGCCTACAGGCGCATGGGGGAAATTTCCTTCCACCTCTTTCGTCAAGGTTCCGCTAAACCGACCGGTTAGGGCTCGGAACTTTCTAGAAAAATCGTATTCCGGACGGGCATTTCCAACAAAGTCAAGTACCGTAACGGCTTGCTTTCCTTCAGAAAGCCTTAAGCCACGTCCTAATTGCTGTAAAAAAACCGTAATGCTTTCGGTTGGACGAAGGAACAATAGCGTATCTGCTTCTGGGATGTCTACTCCTTCATTTAGCATGTCCACAGAAAACAAATAGTTGATCTCGCCTTTGCGCAATTGATCGTATAGTCCCTCATTGGATTTCTTTGTTTTGAAATGCAAGGCTTCAGCCTTTAACCCGGCTTTCTTAAAGGAAGCAGCCATAAAGTCTGCATGAGAGATGGTTGCACAAAATCCCAAACATCGGACCTTTGAAATGTCTAAGGTATAGCGCTTTAAGGCATTAAGCACTTCGGCTACGCGCTGATGGTTGCCAGTGTAAAGGTGCTCTAAATCTTGAATTTGATAGGCCCCCCTTTCCCATCGCACTTGACTCAAATCTATGCTGTCCGTAACGCCAAAATAGTGAAATGGGGTTAGGAGTTGCTGGTTTAAGGCCTCAGGAAGGCGAATTTCGGTGGCTATTCTGTGGCCAAAATCAGCGACAATATCTCCTCCATCCATGCGTTCCGGTGTGGCTGTTAAACCGAGCAGGATTTGTGGGTTAAGCCGATCAAGAATGGGCCTATAACTGCTGGCGCTTAAGTGATGTACTTCATCAATAATCACCATGTCAAAATAGTCCGCAGGGAATGGCCATGATTCCCAAGCATTGCTTAAACTTTGTACGGAGGCAAATACATGCTTGAAAAACTGCGGCCGTTGACCATCTACCCATAAGTCTCCAAAGTTTTGGTTCTTTAGTACCCCGCAAAAAGTAGCCCTGGAGCGAAGCAAAATTTCTTTTCTGTGGGCTATAAATAACAGCTTGGCATCTTTTTTTCCCTTTTGAAGCCGCTTAAAATCAAAGGCTCCTATTACCGTTTTGCCGGTCCCGGTGGCCGCTACAACCAAATTTTTGTAATGTCCATGCACCTTGCGCTCTACCTCTAGCTTTTCTAAAATCTCTTGCTGAAAATGCCGAGGCTCTATATCAAATAAGGCCAAGTTCGGCCCTTCTGTTGGGCTACTTACCTTAGAAAGGCTTAGGCTTTTGCGAAGCTTTTCTTTGTCTGTGCTACGCTCACCATTATAGGGCTCGAAAGCTGAAGACGCCCAATAGCTTTCGAATGATTTTTTGAACTTATCTAATATATGAGGAACTTCTTGGGTGGTAAGCTTCACATTCCATTCCAAACCATCGGTTAATGCAGACCTCGAAAAATTGGACGACCCAATATAAGCCGTGTGAAAGCCTGAATTTCGGTAAAAAAGGTATGCTTTTGCATGAAGACGCTCTTGATTATGGTTGTAAGAGACACGTACTTCAGTATTGGGAAAGCTGGATAATTTTTCAATTGCTTTGGCATCCGAAGCGCCCATATAGGTTGTCGTAATTACCCTTAATTTGCCCCCCTTTTCAAAAAACTCTCCAAAAGCTTCATCCAATACAATCAACCCCTGCCATTTTATAAACGATACCAATAGGTCTATTCTATTGGAGCAAACGATTTCTTTCCTTAGCTCACTAGCCAAACTGAGCTGTTTTTGTGCCCCTCCGGTAAATAGTTCGCTTTGGCTGAGCTGAGTACTTGGCCGTATCTGATTTATATAGGATTCAACCGTTCCCAAGGGGAGGTTTAATTTCGAAAACACCCCCATCAACAATTTTCCTTCTCCCTCTATTAAGTCTTCATGTAGATTTAAGTCACTCCTGTTTAAAATGAGTTCCAAATGCTCAATTACTTGGTTGGCAAGCTTTATTTGTTTTTTTAATGCCTCTTTTCCATGTATTCCGCTCAAGGCAAAATGCAGCACTCTCGATATATGTCTTGATAATACTAAGGCGGCTTCTCCTACCTCAATCTCTTCTGTATGGTAAGCAAATTTTTGATTGTCAAGTCTTTGTAGCTTTTCTGTAAGCAGCTTTGTAATCAATGCTTCGTATAAACCTTCTTCCATGGGGTTAAAATTGATAAAATGAACTTAGTCATTTTTCCCCTTACCCCCAATCTCCCTAAATTTACCCATGCCACAACTCCTCCTTCTTTTCCTCCTTTGCTCCCTCGCTGCCCATGCCCAAAATTGCATCTCCCGCAAACAATGGGTCACCCTCCAAGGTCAATCCATGAAGGGCTGGAGCAATCCTGGCGATAGCCTTCTGCTCCTACATAATTATTATCAATGCCATCCGCCCCTTGCCGGTGATTTTGTGGTATTCCAAATCGGAAAAAACAACAAACCGCCCATGCTTAAACGCATTATTGCCGTGCCCGGAGACTCCTTTGATGTTAAGGACAGTTTGAACGGAATTTGGTGGGTCAACCATAAGCCGGTGCTCGACCCCTACGGAAAACCGTTACGCATTCCTCCCAACCGAAAAGGCATGGTGCTACTCTACGTTAATCAATTCAAAGGCATTTTGCCCGAGGGTATGGTCCTGGTTTCGGCCAGCCAAAGCCATATGCACGACTCCAGCTTGTTTGGCCCCATTCCCATCAAACAATTGATCGGAAAAGCCATTCCGCCCCATGATTTAGGCCCTTAACTCCACAAAGTTGCGCTCGGTCTCATACAGCTTTAAACTATGCAAACGGCAGTCGCCCATTTTGGGAATCTCCAATTCTATTTGCTCCCAAATAGCTAAAGCCAAATTTTCGGTGCTGGCCAGTTTGCCTTCCATAAAAGGCACATCCATATTGATGTTTTTGTGGTCTAAACGCTCCACTACCTTTTCCTTCAGTAGCTTCGAAAGGTCTTTTAAGTCAATTACATATCCGGTATCGGGATGTGGAGTTCCCTCCACCGTTACAAACAAGTCGTAATTGTGTCCATGCCAGTTTTCGTTGGCGCACTTCCCAAAAACGGCTTCGTTTTTTTCCTTTGACCAGTCCGGACGAAACATTTTATGGGCTGCGTTGAAGTGTTCTTTGCGGGTTACAAGTATGCGGGGCATGGGTATGTATTTGCTGAAAAAACAGCCCCCAACCCGAAAGGTTCAACAGGCTTTACTTTCCTTAACACTTCAAAACTGCTTTTTTCGCCTTTGCATGCCGGTGTTTCCTTCCGGTGTACAGGCTATCCAGCTTGCCACCACGGCATATAGCCTTGGCAACAATCGATTGGTTTTAGCATTCAAGCTCCGAAAGAGTAACTTCATCTTCATCAACGCAATGCTTCCCTTTTATCACTTAGTTTGCAAGACCTTTATAATATCGCCCCCCGGCTTGAGCGGAAGGCCCCGCCTCCGGCAGGGACCGGTATGCCCCTATGGGACGCGTGGAAATTATGGAACGCCGGCCCATAGGTTGGCAGACCGTTACGAGGCCGTTGACGCGTTGTGTTTTCAAGGCGAATTAAGGCACGGCCAAATTGAAAGTCCGCAGTTTACTGGTTGTAAATGAGGAGCTTGAGATTTGGCCGTAACGCAAAGTCGCCGCCAGAATAGCAGCGCGTCAACGGCCTTGTTTCCTGCCGGTGGCGTGACTGCAGCAGAAGCCGATACGGAGCTTATTTTTCCTATGAAACAGGGCCCAAAAATCCGAACGTATCGACTTGAGCATCGATTTATCACCGCACGCAGCGCACGCGGTACTGGTTGGCGGCAGTAGATATTTGATAGTACCCTGTTCCGATTTCAAACGCCAATTGCCGACTGGAACTTCCACTGTTTAGAGCAACCGACCTGGTCCACAGATAGTTGTTCGAAGTAGCGTTGCTCACCGGCGGCCCTGAGCCTATCGACAAGGCATAGCTCAAATCCTCTATGCTCGGCAAATACCAATCCGTATGCCCGGCCTCATTCAGCGCCTTGCAGTGCCTGAGCGCATCCCCATAACTCATCCCATTCGCCGATTCCTGGCTCACCTGAGTCGGCAAGGCCGTGCCGCCTCCACTTCCACTCACCACGGCCTGATCCACATAATCCTTGTTCACCGCATCGTTGGGATTCACCGGCGGCGCCAAGTTTACAATATTGAAATTGTCCATGTCCAAATCGGTATTGGCAGGGTTCGGAAGCATCAAAGCCCATGTTGGATTTTGTGGCGTTGCGGCATTGTAATAAAAACCTGCCGGAGCTAGGTTTTGTCCTGTATTGAAGACCATCAAACCCGTGGCCGGATTGCTTATGGTTTGTCCGTCAGTAGCGTTTTGCAAATCTACGCGCGGCACCAATACGCCTTTGTCGGTAGCTTCGGCGTCCAGCACTGCCGAGGGATCCGGATTGCCAGGGGTAGACGAAATTTTCACGCCCTGAGCAAATGCGGCAGACATACCTAGGGTAGAAATTAAAGCGAAAGAAATTATTTTCATAGTATAAATTTTCAATTTAGGGTTTTGGGGCCCTATTCCGGCCCTTACTGCAACTCCTCAGCCCCAAGGCAGCCCTGCCGGCAGGCGGTTGTTTTCCGCAAAGCTCCAAAAACCCCCTGCACGGCAGGGCAAGCCTTGGTGCTTCCGGGGTTTCCGTGCGGTCCGGGGGCCGGGTTTATCGTACACATCTGTAGTGTCTTGAACCGCTCCCATTATCTCCTGCCAAAAAGCCATCTGAAAAACGGTAAATATGAATTGAGCTGCTATTGCTGCCCGTGGGGGTTCTGGTCCAAAGGTAATTTGGGGAATTGTTTTGCGAAATACTTCCTGCATCAAAACTCAACAAATACACCAACTCGTCCACCGATGGCAAAAACCAATCGGTATGCCCGCCTTCGCTTAAATTGGAACAGGCCCTGGCGGCACTTGCATGATTGGCCGTAGACTGCGATTCATTCGACAACATCGTCACCGATGGAGAGCTTCCCCCGCTGCCACTTACCACGGCTTGATCCACATAATCCTTGTTCACCGCATCGTTTGGATTCACCGGCGGCGCCAAATTCACAATATTGAAATTGCCCATGTCCAAATCTGTATTCGCAGGATTCGGAAGCATCAAAGCCCAAGTGGGATTTTGCGGTGTTCCTGCATTGTAGTAAAAACCTGCCGGAGCCAGTGTCTGTCCGGTATTGAAGACCAATAATCCGGTAGCGGGATTGCTCACGGTTTGTCCGTCGGTGGCGTTTTGCAGATTTACCCGCGGCACCAACACGCCTTTGTCGATGGCTTCGGCATCCAGCACCGCCGAAGGGTCCGGATTTCCGGGGTTAGAAGAAATTTTTACGCCTTGTGCCGACAAAACACCGGCAAAGCTTAGTCCTAATAGTAAATTTATCGTACGCATCTTACTTTTCTTAAGGTTCCTGCATTTCCTGTAAAGGTGGCCAAATCCGTCATACGGTAGCTTAGGTGTCCAGACCCTGCCGTGCTTATGGCCCAGGTAATGTCTGTATTTAAATTGGAGATGTTCACTCCTCCTTGCCCCCTCAGTTTGGTAACTTCAGCAAAGTTGGGCAACCTCCAGTCGCTGTGGCCTCCTTCGTTGAGTGTTCTGCAATAATCCAATGCCTGTCCATAATCGTAGGTGTTGGCGCTTAAATCGCTGAACATGGTTGGACAGGGACAAGCACCGCCTCCTCCACTACCGCTCACCACGGCCTGATCCACATAATCCTTGTTCACCGCATCGTTTGGATTCACCGGCGGCGCCAAATTCACAATATTGAAATTGCCCATGTCCAAGTCGGTGTTGGCAGGATTCGGCAGCATCAGCGCCCAAGTGGGGTTTTGTGGAGTTCCGGCATTGTAGTAAAAACCTGCCGGAGCTAGGTTTTGTCCTGTATTGAAGACCATCAAACCCGTGGCGGGATTGCTTATGGTTTGTCCGTCAGTAGCGTTTTGCAAATTTACCCGCGGCACCAGCACACCTTTGTCGGTGGCCTCAGCATCCAGCACGGCTGAGGGATCTGGATTGCCGGGAGTCCCAGAAATCTTTACCCCTTGGCAGAAGGTGCTAAGTGGCAGCAAAAGGAGTAAGCCTAAAATGTAAAAAGAGCCTTTCATTAGTCTAAGTTTAGCGCACGCAGCGGACATTTCTATTACTTCCGGTTGAACTAGTGCCGGTTGATCCATTCCCCAAACTTATCATATAATAATAGCCCGAAGAATAATAAGGGTTGGTTGTAATGGTCCACAAAAAGTTGTTCGATAAACCCCCAGGAACATTTACGGAACCATTGCTAGCCAGCTTAATCAACTCTTCTAAGCTCGGAAGTCTCCAATCGGTATGTCCACCTTCGTTTAAGCTTCTGCAATGGGCAATAGCCGCCCCAAAATTCATGGTGCTGACGCTTTCGGAACTCACCTCTCCTGGGCAAGCACAAGAACCTCCGCCTCCGCTTCCACTCACCACGGCCTGGTCCACATAGTCCTTATTCACCGCATCGTTGGGATTCACCGGCGGAGCCAAATTCACAATATTGAAATTGCCCATGTCCAAATCGGTATTGGCAGGATTCGGCAGCATCAAAGCCCATGTCGGGTTTTGCGGGGTTCCGGCATTGTAATAAAAACCTGCCGGAGCTAAGCTTTGTCCGGTATTGAAGACCATCAAACCTGTAGCTGGATTGATAATGGTTTGCCCATCGGTGGCATTTTGTAAATCTATGCGCGGTACCAACACGCCTTTGTCGGTGGCCTCGGCATCCAGCACCGCTGAGGGATCCGGATTGCCGGGGGTAGATGAAATTTTAACACCCTGTGCGGTAAGGACTCCCACAAGACTTAATCCAATAATTACACTTAACGTACGCATCTTACTTTGAATGAACTGCTGAAACTTCCACTATTTTGGGCCATGTCCGAGAGGCGATAATAAATATAGGTTACCGAGCTTCCCCCGGGATTTCCTAAAGCCCATGTCCAATCGCCGAGATTCGGGTTGGCAACGACCACTCCGCCCTGGCCAACCAAGCGAAAAACTTCTTGAACCTCCGGCAATCTCCAATCGCTGTGCCCGGCTTCTGTTAAGTTCTGGCAATAATTAAGCGCCTGTCTAATGGTATACGAACTGCTGCTTATATCACTGAGCATGGTTGGGCAGGCACAAGTTCCACCACCTCCGCTTCCGCTCACCACGGCCTGGTCCACATAATCTTTATTCACCGCATCGTTGGGATTCACCGGCGGCGCCAAATTCACAATATTGAAATTGCCCATGTCCAAGTCGGTGTTGGCAGGATTCGGCAGCATCAGCGCCCAAGTGGGGTTTTGCGGCGTTCCGGCATTGTAATAAAAACCTGCCGGAGCTAAGCTTTGTCCAGTATTGAATACCATCAAACCCGTGGCGGGATTGCTCACGGTTTGTCCGTCGGTGGCGTTTTGCAGATTTACCCGCGGCACCAAAACCCCTTTATTGATAGCCTCGGCATCCAGCACCGCTGAGGGATCCGGATTGCC
>JAUHWY010000018.1 GCA_030427255.1 Bacteroidia bacterium
CTGGGGTAACACCCGGGAGAGTATGTCGTCGCCCCTTTCTAAAAAGGCTACACCTTACCGTGTAGCCTTTTTTTTTGGCCTGGGCTGAGACAGGGCTTGCACTGTCTTTACATGTCGCTCAACCTTGAGAAGGATGGATACATGGGGTGCCTTGCCTTTAGGTAGACGGTACATGCTCCGTCTTTACCTCATCATTCATCATTAAGAGACGGGAGGCATCCCGTCTTTACATCACCATTCACCATTGAGAGACGGGAGGCATCCCGTCTTTACCTCACCATTCACCATTGGGAGACGGGAGGCATCCCGTCTTTACATCACCATTCACCATTGGGAGACGGGAGGCATCCCGTCTTTACATCACCATTCACCATTGGGAGACGGGAGGCATCCCGTCTTTACATCACCATTCACCATTGAGAGACGGGAGGCATCCCGTCTTTACCTCACCATTCATCATTATTATTCCATCATTAGCGCAGAAAAGGTGGCACGCAAAGACGCCAAGGCGCAAAGGTTTAAGCCGAGGAAGGCGCAGGCAAAGGCCATTCATCATCCATCATTCATCATCCACCATTCACCATTCATCATTCCCCCTTCATCATTCACCATTCATCATTCATCATTCCCCCTTCACCATTCACCATTCATCATTCATCCCCCATTTTTTGTTTTGAAAAAGTATTGCTACTTTTACTCCATTAGGTTTTACTAATCAACTCTGTAATTAATTCCATCACATATGCGTTACTTTACGTTACCCTTTTTGTTTTGTGCAGCTAGCTTAGCTGCCCAACCTACCTTGGACAACAGTGTGTCGACCCCTGCGGGGACCCAAGGCAACTTTTTCCAAATTCAAGCGCAATCTTTAATAAGTGCCGGTACCGGAGCAAACCAAACTTGGGATTTTTCCAGCGTCGATACTAGCAGTGGACAGTCTCTAGCTCAGAATTTTGTTTCTCCATCCGGACTTCCAGGGGCCTCCAACTATCCTACAGCAAATGCCGCCTTGAACACTCAGGGAACCGTACAATATTTCTTGGTGGACAACCAAAAAATTGAAATACTTGGCATGCACTCTGCTTCAATTCAAATGGTTTATTCCGACCCTGAGGAACGCTACCGTTTTCCAATGACGTTTAACCAAAGCTATACGGATAATTTTGCTGCTACTGATCAAGGCCCATCATCTATTGACCGGTCAGGTGATTTGACCAATACTTTTGTAGGTTATGGAACCTTGATTTTGCCTGATGGTCAGGTGTTTAATAATGCTATCCGGATGGATCAGCAATACAATTTAGACGACGAGTATAATGTTGGGGGAAATTCCTTAACCATAAGCTCTACCATAACTACTCAGTATTATTTGGTTCCCGGGATTCCAGGTCCTGTTTTTGCATCAATCGAAGGAAGTTCACAAGGACAAACTTCTTACTCTTACCTTTTTCAGCGCAATGCGGTTATGAGTACGGATGAAATACAGGATATTCCTGCCGTTGTATTCCCTAACCCTTCCAGCGAATTCTGCCAAGTATTGTTTACCGCCCCTCAATCCGGAAGCTATGCCATGGAATTGATCGATCTTCAGGGCAAAGTGCTGAAAAGTTTGCATGGCGAAGCTGTAAGCGGTGAAGCCATCCTGCAGCGTTGGGAACTTAATGACGTTCCTGCAGGTGTTTACCAGATTCAAATGAGCCTAGGACAACTAAGGTCCGTATACAAAATTGTGGTGCAATAACGATTGCTCAAATTTTAAAAAGACAGAAGCCTCGGAATCTTTTCGAGGCTTTTTTTATTGGACTAAAGTTATTGGGAGCTAAAACTTAATATGGATTAGATTAGGAACCTAGATGCCGGTGAGGCTAGGCATTCATCGTCTTTACAAGTCGCTCAGCTTTGGGAGGGTTGGATTCGTGGAGTGCCTTGTCTTTTGGGAGACGGTGCATGCACCGTCTTTACAAGTTGCTCAACCTTGGGGAAGTTGGATAAGGAGACCTGGTCTTTATGGAGACGGAGACGAGTTTTGCCCCGTCTTTACCAGTCACTCAATCTTGAGAAGGTTGGATACATGGGGTGCCTTGCCTTAAGGGAGACGGTGCATGCACCGTCTTTACCTCATCATTCATCATTAAGAGACGGGAGGCATCCCGTCTTTACATCACCATTCCCTCCTGTTTAGATTTTTTTCAAGAAAGTGGCCCACGGGCTTGAGTGGAAGACCCCGGCACCTAAGGGCGGTAATTTGCCCCGTGAAGGCGTGTGGAGCTTTGCGGAACGCCGCCTGAACGGATGGCAAAACCCGACCTTAGGGGCTGAGGCTGAAACGGAAGCCCACACGGAGCGCAAATGGTCATTGGAACCGGGGCCCAAAACCCCTTTTCTCAATAACCCAATATTTTGAGCATGGATTTGTAGCTCTGTTCTTTGCTGAACAGTTTGGTGGTGTAGTCTCCGTCCTCGTCGCGGTCAATGATTACGTGCTTTGGCGAGGGTATGAGGCAGTGTTGTATGCCTCCAAATCCGCCTAGGCTTTCTTGATACGCGCCGGTGTGAAAAAATCCCAGATAAAGCGGTTGTCCTTCCGGGATTTTGGGCAGAAACACCTGTCCGATGTGTGCTTCGCTGTTGTAATAGTCTAAGCTGTCGCAGGTGAGGCCGCCGAGGTTGACGCGCTGGTATGGCTGGTCCCAATGGTTGATGGCCAGCAAAATGAATCGGTGCTTAAGGCCCCAGGTGTCGGGTAGGGTGGTGATGAAGCTGGAGTCAATCATGTACCAAGACTCGGTATCGTTTTGCTTTTTCACGTCCAGAATAGAGAAGAGGCTGGCGCCGCTTTCGCCAACGGTGAATGAGCCGAATTCGGTGAAGATATTGGGTTCCTCAACGCCGTTGTCGTTGCAGTACTGTTTGATTTGTGCAATGATTTCTTGAATGATGTATTCGTAGTCGAAATCAAATCCCAAACTATTTTTTATGGGCAGTCCGCCGCCAATGTTGAGGCTGTTGAGGCTGGGACATTCCTTTTTTAAGGCCACATATACGCTTAGGCATTTGGACAGTTCTGACCAATAATACACGTTGTCCCTAATTCCGGTATTGATGAAAAAGTGAAGCATTTTAACCTCGAAGCGCTTGTCGCCTTTGAGGTGCTCGCGGTAAAAGGGTACGATGTCTTTATAGCGGATCCCCAATCGGGAAGTATAGAACTCGAAATTAGGTTCTTCTTCAGAAGCGATGCGCAGGCCTAGCTTGAGGGGTTTGGCGTCTTGAGGCAAATGCTTTTTGTAAAAATCCAATTCGCCCATGTTGTCTAAAACGGGCAAAAGGTTGCTAAACCCTTGGGCATGGAAATCTAAAATGTGCTCTTGGTAAGGTTGACGCTTAAAGCCATTGCAGACCAAAAAGCGGTTTTTGTCAAACAAGCCGCGGCTGTGCAGCTCCTTAACAATCTCCATATCGTAGGTAGAAGAAGTTTCGATATGCACATCGTTTTTTAAAACTTCCTCGAGTACAAAGGAGAAATGAGAGCTTTTGGTGCAATAGCAATAGGTGTAGCTTCCTTGGTAATCGGCTTTGGCCATAGCCACCTTAAAGAGTATCTTCGCTTTCTGAATTTGAGTGGAGATTTTTGGAAGGTAGGTAATTTTAAGTGGGGTGCCGTATTGCTTGATTACCTCCATAAGAGGAATGTCATGAAAATACAACTCTTCGTCTTCTACCCGAAATCCGTCTTGTGGGAAATCGAAGGTTTGGTGAATAAGGTCTTCGTATTTAATTTTCATAAACCACACGCTTTGGTTCAAAGATGAGAAAATAATGCATCTGTGGTACAGTTGACATGAAAAAATAAACCAAGTGCTTTACTTTATGTTGTAAAGTAGCATGTAATCGATTCGGATTATGAAAGATATTTGCTTTGTAGAGGTTAAATCGGAACTAGGTGCGGGAACCCGCGGCGCCAGTTTGGGGGTAGATGCGCTCAAGATAGCCTCTTTGCATTACGGTGACTACCTGTTTGGAAAATACAAAAGCCACGAAATACGAGACAGCAGCCGCTTGCTTTACCGCAACCCGGTGCGTACCCACGCCAAGCGCATTCGAGGCATTGAAAAGATATTCGGGAAACTGGCCAACACGGTGCAAAAAAAGCTTCAGGCCAATACCCTGCCGGTTGTGGTTTCGGGCGACCATTCCAGCGCCGGTGGAACCATAGCCGGGGTAAAAATGGCTTACCCAAACAAAAGACTTGGGGTAATTTGGATTGATGCACACGCCGATTTGCACTCTCCCTACACCACCCCAAGCGGCAACGTACATGGCATGCCTCTGGCCACGGCTTTGGCGGTAGACAATTTGGACAATCAACTCAACGACCTGACGGACGGTGATATACAGCTGCATTGGGAGCGTCTAAAGAATACAGGAGGCATTCGGCCTAAGATAGTTCCTGAAGATTTGGTATTCGTAGGAATCCGAGATTTGGAAAGCCCCGAAATCAATTATATCCGCGACCATAAGGTGGCCGTGCATACCGTGCAGCAATTGAGGGAACAGTCCGTTAAGAAAAAGTGCCAAGAAATTTTAGCCTACTTGTCTGATTGCGAAGTGCTGTATATTAGCTTTGATATTGACAGCTTAGATGCCCGTTTGGTTCCGGGAACCGGAACTCCGGTAGATCAAGGATTGACCTTTAGAGAGGCGGAATTGCTGCTGCAACACCTCTTGACCGACCCGCGGGTGGTTTGCTTTGAAATGACCGAAATTAATCCATTATTGGACGAGAAAAACCATACGGCCGAGCAGGTGTATCCCCTGTTTAAAAAGGCCGTGCGGACATTGGAAAAGCATGTGAAAAAAGGAAAGGCCAAGGCCAAGACAAAGGGATCGATGGAAGCGTCCGACCTAAGCTCTGACTAAGGTAAACACAGTTATTTCAGGCCTAACATTAAAGCGAATCGGCCAACTGCAACCCAATGCGCGGTTAATGTATACCCGTTTTTTATCGTCCACCTCAATATCGCCGCAGCTGTATTTTTTATTTTTTACCGGCAATATAGGTGCTTCTAAGAAGGGCGCTTTGCATTGCCCCCCGTGGGTGTGCCCGGCCAACACATATCCTCTGTACGCACCCCAACCCGGCAAATCGCAGGCATCCGGGTTGTGGCAAAGCACCACTCCCGGGCCATCAAAATCGTAGCGGCTAAAAGTTTTTTGAATGTCCCATTGCTTGGCCCACAAGTCATCTGCACCGGCAATTTGTAAGCCATGAACCTCCACTTGCTCGTTGCGGAGCATCTGCACTCCTTGGTTTTCCAGGATATTTTTGATGTGCTGTGCAACAGACCCCTGCGCCCAATTTTTACCATAATCGTGGTTTCCAAGGATGCCTAGGGTAGCCATAGAACCGAAAAGTCCATGGCGCATCACCTCTTGCAATTGGCTGAATTGTTCCTGGTTTTCATAACTGACAAAATCACCGGTATATTCTGAGGCCGTTGACGCGTTGTGTTTTCAAGGCGAATTAAGGCACGGTCAAATTGAAAGTCCGCAGTTTACTGATTGTAAATGAGGAACTTGAGATTTGGCCGTAACGCAAAGTCGCCGCCAGAATAGCAACGCGTCAACGGTCTCATACTACTAGTTCCGGTGCATAAGCCCTAGCCTTTTGCATGGACTCCATCAAATAGGAGTAAGGAAAGCGGTTGCCCACGTGCATATCGCTGATTTGGATAAGGCGTTTACCTCCCAAGGCTTTGGGAAGACCATGAATGGGCAATGGGCGCTCTACAAATTCCAAACGGTAGGGCGCCACTTTCCATGCATAAATGCCCAGGCCCAAGCTCATGCCTCCGGCGGCCCACATGCTTTTTTTTAAGAAGGAACGTCGGTTCATGGCACATGAACGGAGGCTGGGGAGGAGTGGTATGCAAGAACTGTTAAGAATCCTTGAATACATAAGTAAGAAATGACAGAAGCAAAGAGACTTACAGCGGTCTTTCGGAAATATTGAGCATATACACTGCTTGAAAGATTTATTGAAAGCTTGGTGCCTTTGCTCCGGGTAGATTCTCTAACTTGCTTCGCAAAGTTAAATCACATGCGCAACTTTATTTTCGCTATTCTTCTGGTTTGTATTGGCCTTAGCACCTCAGCTCAAGGGGTTTTGATTGGAGACACGGCCCAGCCGCCGCATCCTGATGCCCTGCTCGAACTGCGCGGTTCAAGAGCCCTTTTGATGCCTCGGCTCAACACCACCCAACGAAACGCCCTGCAAAATCCGGTACCCGGCATGCAGATTTACCATATTGACGACCAATGCGTCGAAGTGTATTTTCCCAGTCAAGGCTGGAGCGACGTGGCCTGCGACTGCCCCAATCCCCCCTCGGCCGGTTTTAGCTTTAGCCCCAGCAGCCCAAACCTGAATCAATCGGTGACTTTCACTCCCGCCTCCGGTGGACTTAATTACCAATGGACCTTTGCCTCAGGAACTCCGGCAAGTTCAAACGCATCAAGCCCTCAAGTGAGCTGGACTCAAGCCGGCAACTACAATGTGCAATTGGTGGTTACCGACAACACCGGCTGCACCGACACCAGCAACCAAAGCGTAACTGTGAACGCCTGCAACCCACAATCCGGTAACCAGACCTTCAACTATACCGGCAGCATGCAAACCTTTACCGTACCTGCCTGCATTACCAATTTGCAGGTAACCTTGTATGGAGCGGAGGGCGGTCAGCGCAACAGCCAGCCCGGTGGCCAAGGCGGCATGGTGAGCGGCGATTTGGCCGTAAGCCCGGGGCAGTTGGTTTATGTATATGTGGGTGGCCGAGGTGCCAATCAGCAAACCGCCGGTTGGAACGGTGGCGGCATTGGCGATTTTCAAGCCGGTGGCGAAGCCGGCGGCGGCGGCGGTGCTTCTGACCTGCGGCTGAATGGAACCAACCTTTCCGACCGAGTAGCGGTGGCTGGCGGCGGTGGCGGTTCCGGTTGGAATCGCGCCGGAGGACAAGGCGGCGGATCTACCGGCGGCGCGGGCCAGGGTCCTTACCCCGGACAGGGAGGAACCCAAAGCGCAGGCGGTGCCCAGGGAGTAGATTTGTGCAATAACCAAACTTCAGCCCCGGGCATATTGGGCCAAGGTGGCAATGGAGCCAGTGGCGGTTGTGGTTCCGGCGGCGGAGGCGGCGGTGGCGGTGGCTACTACGGCGGCGGCGGTGGGGGCACCAACAACCCGGACTTAGGCTCCGGCGGCGGTGGCGGCTCCAATTATACCGGTGGACTCACCAATGCCAGCGGCAGCAGTGGCGTGCGCAGCGGAGACGGACAGATTTTGATTTCTTGGTAAGATTTTTTGGGCGGCTCATCCCGCCCTCCCTGCAAGTCCTTGCCCCCAAGGCAGGTGCGGCTAGGTGGTACGTGGGCTCTCCCTGAACTAAGGGAAAGCCTCCGCCCACCAAGCCGCAGCCTGCCTTGGTTGCTCCGGGCTTTCCGTTCGGTCGGGGCCGCAGATCTCCTTCCAGAAGGGTAGGTTTGCCTATTCTAAAAATGGAGTCGTGTTAACCTTAAGTGGTGCATTTCGAGATAAATTCCTATTTTTGAGAAACTTTAACCGCCATGAGAATTCTGGAAATTGTACTGATTGCTTTAGGTATTTTGGCCTTTACCTTTAAGCTTACCGACATACCTGGTGGAAACGTTTTATTAAATTTTGCCCTGTCGAGCCTTGCAGTGCTGCACTTTGGACTTGGCTTTGCCTTGTTTTCGGGCGTCCGATTTCGAGAGCTGATTAAGAAGGGGAGAAAGTCAATCAAAGTAAGGCCTTATGTGGTCTTAATGCAATTTGGACTGGGAGTATTGCATTTAGGCCTGCTTTTTACTTTAATGTTTTGGCCTAATGCGGGTTTTCAACTTAAAATGGGGTTGGTGTTATCTTTGGGTGCCTTGGTTTGGGTAGGCATTGTGTCCTTCAAGCAGTTCGACCGTACTGCCAAGCTAAACCTTGTTCGTTTGGTGTTTTTCTTAGCGTTAAGTATTCCCTTGGCTTTTACCTCCGACGACCAATTGGTGGAAATGTATTATGGCCATGACCCGGAGTATGCAGAAATAATCAAAGCTCAAATAAAGGATTCCAACAATCCCATACATTTTGAGCGAATGGATTCTTTGCGGAGGGCGAGAGGCATGCAGCCTTAAACGGATTCGCCACCCAAAGCAAGCCAATGGTAAAAGAAAGCCGCGGAAATAATGGTTTTAACCCGTTGGTTTTTTAATTTCCCCCTTCAAAATAGGCTCCACAGGGTCTTAAAAAGTGTGTAATGCGTACCCTCGTTTTATTGTTGATATTGATTCATGGGCTCATCCATGGCTTAGGTTTTGTTAAAGGCTTCGGCTTGGCCGAAATCAAAGCATTAAGTACGCCTATTTCAAAGCCCATGGCTCTTTTGTGGCTTTTGACTTTGTTCCTTTTTTTAGGCTTCGTCTTTTTGTATTGGAAGTCCATGCCGCAGGCTTGGATGGTGGGATTGGCCGCATTGGTTTTGTCGCAGGTATTGGTGTTTTGGTTTTGGAAGGACGCTAAGTTTGGTTCCATTCCTAACCTGCTTGTGGCTTTTCTTTGTTTGGTGCAATGGGGACAACTTAGGTTTCACCGAATGGTGGAACAAGATCAAAATGCCCTCATTCAGGCCACCCATGCCTCCGAATTAGATCCTATTGAATATATCGATGTAGGAGAGCTTCCTCAAGCCGTGCAGTGTTGGTTAAACACCAGTGGGGCCATGCAGAAGCCTATGCCCAAACGCATTCGAATTCAACAAAAGGCCAGCATGCAAATGAAGCCGGGCCAAAAGCAATGGATGGATGCCCGGGCCATTCAAATAAGCAGCTTGAATCCTCCAGGATTTGTTTGGTCGGTTAGGGCCTCTCTTTTTCCCGGAGTTTCTGTTTTGGGCAGAGACCGGTTTACGCAAGGAAAGGGCGAAATGCTCATACAATTGAACGGCCTCTTTTCTGTGGTGAATGCGCGTGGTCCCAAACTGGATCAGGGAAGCCTGCAGCGGTATTTGGGTGAAATTGTATGGTATCCTAAAATGGCTTTGAGTCCTTATATCCGTTGGTATGAAGTTGACGAAAATAAAGCAGAGGCCGAGCTAAGTTTTGGTGGAACAACGGGCAAAGGAACCTTTCATTTTGGGGCAGACGGAGCGGTAGAAAAATTTGAAGCCATGCGGTATCAAGGCAATGCGGAGGATGCCCAATTGCTCCTTTGGGAAATAAAGGTATTGGAGCATAAAGAATTTGAAGGAGTTAGAATCCCATCCAAAATGGAGTCTACCTGGCATAACCCGGAGGGGCCTTGGACTTGGTTGAAGCTAGAAGTTGTAGACTTGCGTTACCAAGAATAGCCGGAATGAAGTGAAATTTATTTGTTTACCAATGCCTAGTTTTCTTCCCCGGTTAATATTTGAGAATTTTCGCCACCCGAACCAAAAGAATAAGAGCAGGAACTTCTACCAAAGGGCCAACTACACCCACAAAAGCTTGGGGTGATTGGATTCCAAACAAAGCGATGGAAACGGCTATGGCCAATTCGAAGTTGTTTCCCGATGCTGTAAAGGCTATGGCCGCATTTTGAGGATATTCGGCGTTTAGCCATTTCCCAATGCCAAAGGCCAGGCCAAACATGAGTGAAAAGTACAAAAGCAAGGGTAGCGCAAGGCGCAACACATCCAACGGCAAATCAAATATCACCTCACTTTTAAGGGAGAACATCAATACCACCGTAAGCAACAATGCCACTAAGGTAAAAGGCCCAATAAATGGAAGGTATTTTTGCTCAAACCATTCCGGACTTTTTAATCGACTCCAAAAGGGGCGGCTCAATGCACCCAGAACAAAAGGGATACCCAAGTAAATACCTACGTTTTGGGCCACAAGCTGAATGGGTACGGTTAGTTGCATGCTTTCGGCTCCCAGCAAAGGCGGAACTAAGGTCAAAAACACCCACGCGTATAGGCTGTAGGCAAATACCTGAAAAAGACTGTTGAGGGCTACCAAGCCTGCACCCCAGGCATTGCTTCCTCCGGCCAAGTCGTTCCATACCAATACCATGGCAATGCAGCGCGCCAATCCTATTAGCACCAGACCTGAAAAATAGGCCGGCTCGTTTCTAAAGAAAATCCATGCCAGACCAAACATGAGCAATGGACCTATAACCCAATTGAGCACTAAGGACAACAGCAACAAACGGGGCTGGTTCATGATTTTGGGCAAGGCCTCATAACGCACTTTGGCCAGCGGTGGATACATCATTATCAGCAGTCCAATGGCCAGTGGAATATTGGTGCCACCCACGCTCCATACATGAAAGCTTATAACCCATTGAGGAAAGAAGAAACCTAGACCCAAGCCAAACGCCATGGCCAAGAATATCCAAACACTAAGCCCTCGATTTAAAAGCGAAAGTTGGGGGCCGGAATGCCTCATGCAGCAATGATTTTTTGAAGCATCCATTGCCATTCCGTAATCATGGACCGGGCGGTGCTAAGGTAGGCTTCGAGGGCTTGGTATGTACCGTCTTTTTCTCCTGGGTCTGCATAGGAAAGAACACTTCTATGTGAAGCACCGGGAACAAAGGGACATTGGGCATCGGCTTGCTCGCAAACCATTACGGCCCAGAACGATTGACCGTTGCCGGATGCCTCTTTTAAAGTTTTGGAAAAAACTGGGATGGGCTCTTGATCCTCGGCAAAATAAATAAGGTATTCTGCCGGCGGCGCCAAGGCTTTTTCGGTTCGGAAACCTAAGTGGTTTAAGGCCTTTGCCACCGTGGGGTGCACTTGGGTTTTATGGGTTCCTGCCGAAGAGGTGCTTATGTTCAGGCGATGAGTTTTGGCCAATGCGAAACAAATGATTTGGGAAAGCTGGCTTCGTCTGGCGTTGTGGGTACACACAAATCGAAGGTGGAGCTGCCCCTCCTTTTGCAGCCCCATTTTTATGGCCATGGCTAAGGTATTCAGCAGCTCCAGCCGCTCCGGATTTGGACTTTGATTGCGTCCCTCCATGAGGGATGCGTTGAGCTTTGGGAAGAAAGGAGTCATGGAATCAACAACAAGAGCCTCCCGGCGTGCAGGCTGATTTTTGGGCTTGAAGTTCGGCCAAAGAAAGCTTGGGTTTGGGCATAGTATTCCCCGGTTTTTTGGCAAAAACAGTGATGGAAAATATTCCGGTGCCGCCTAACAAGAAAGCTTCTTTTGCTTCGGCATCCAAGTATTTATCCAAAATATCCTCCGGAATTTCGATGGGCTTTTGTTTTTGAATGACCGGGGCTTCAAATCCCGCATCTTTGATGTAGGAAAGGTAATCGTCCATTTGAATGGCTCCGGCAATGCAGCCGGCATACATTTCGGCGTCTTGACGCAAGGCTTGAGGGAGTTCGCCCTTGAGCACTACATCCGAAATGCTGAAATGCCCACCGGGCTTTAATACCCGAAACATTTCTTGAAATACAGGGGGCTTTTCGGGAACCAGGTTTAGTACACAATTGCTAACGATTACATCAGCCACGGCATCGTTTACCGGCATATGCTCAATGTCTCCTTCACGGAATTCCACATTGTTGAGGCCCAATTTTTCGGCATGGCTTCGTGCTTGGCGAATCATTTCGGGAGTAAAATCAATACCAATTACCTTTCCTTCCGGTCCGGTTTCGTGGCGGGCCACAAAGCAATCGTTGCCTGCACCTGAGCCTAGGTCAATAACTACATCGCCGGGTTTTATTTGGGCAAATTGGGTAGGCAAACCACAACCCAAACCCAAATCAGCATCGGCTACATAACCTTGGGTTTGGCTGTAGTCGTCCATCATTATGTTGTAGACCTTGTTGGAAGAAGTGGTGGCTCCACAACAAGAGGATGCATTTGTGGCTTTGTCTTGTTTGGCGATGGAAGCGTAGCGGTCTTGGACCAATTTTTTGAGGGAATCTTTTTGCGTATGCATAACGTTTGAAATTAAGAGCAACAGAGGTTTTGGGTGTTTGGGAGCTCACGGTTGAAGAAGGTGTGGAGCATTTGTTGGAGTTTTTCCCAAGCTTGGGGATCGATGCAGTAGCACATGCGGTTGCCTTCAATTTGGCCTTGGATGATGCCGAGTTGTTTGAGTTCGCGCAAATGTTGGCTTACGGTAGCCTGGGCAAGCCCGAGTTCTTGCACCAGTTGGTTGTTGATGCAGGTTCCGGTGGCAAGGAGGTGTTCAATAATGGCGATGCGTGCGGGATGGGCAAAGGCTTTAAAGGCCTCGGCCTGTTGGTTTTGTTCTTGAGTAAAGAGATCGGTTCTGCTGGTTCCCAAGTTAAAATTCTATATTGCAATATTACGATAAATAAATGAATTCATTTATAACATTGGGCGATTCTTTTTAAGAAATCTATGATAAGGTGGAAGGGCAATGGTGAATGATGAATGATGAATGATAAATGATAAATGATGAATGATAAATGATGAGGTAAAGACGGGATGCCTCCCGTCTCTCCATGATGATGTAAAGACGGGACATTTCCCGTCTCCGAATGATGAGGTAAAGACGGGATATCTCCCGTCTCCGAATGATGATGTAAAGACGGGATGCCTCCCGTCTCTCAATGATAAGGTAAAGACGAGATATCTCCCGTCTCTCCATGATGAGGTAAAGACGGGACATTTCCCGTCTCCGAATGATGATGTAAAGACGGGATGCCTCCCGTCTCTCAATGATAAATGATGAGGTAAAGACGGGATGCCTCCCGTCTCTCCATGATAAGGTAAAGACGGGACATTTCCCGTCTCTGAATGATAAGGTAAAGACGGGATGCCTCCCGTCTCTCAATGATGAGGTAAAGACGGGATGCCTCCCGTCTCTCAATGGGCCTTTATGTACACTTTTCGGCGGTTAAGGTAGACCTAGTTTAAGATAAAGAGGATTAAACTCCTGCCCTTAGTTTTTTGACCTTTCCACAGATGTGATTCAACCTAGAGTGGAGGGTTTTCAAAGAATGGCCCCCCGGCCAAATGGAGGGCCGTCCGATGCCGGAAAGCTGCCATGGCGCAGGCGAGGAAGCGGTGCCGATACTTCGGGAAAGCTACCGGAGCCCCGCCATGGCGCTTTCCGGCGAGGAAGACCGGAGTTAGGGCCGGATAGAATATATGGACATACTACGAAGCAGGGGCCCCAAGGCAAAAAAAAAGCAGCTCAAGGAGCTGCTTTTGTGGTGAGGTGGATTGCCTATTTCTTTTTCCATTCTTCAATGGAGTCGGTGTTGAGGCGCACGTAGTCCTCGTTTCCGGCTTCTTTGGCTTGGGCAATGGATTTTTCTGCCGTGGCGATGGCGTTTTTGTAGTCGCCCATTTTGGCTTGAATGAGTGCTTTTTGACGCAGCACCCAAAAACGCTCTTCCATTTCGAGGCTTTTGTTGATCCATTCGAGGGCCTGATTGAGGTCGCGGTTGGTGTCGTAGTAGTAGCGTGCGGCTTGGAAATAGGAGGTGGCCGAAACGTTGAGTGCTTCGCGGATGTTGGCGAGCACCTTATCGTCAACCGAGGTTTCCACCTTGAAGGAGACCTTGCTGGTTTCCCAGCTGATTTCTACAAAGGCCGAGTTTCGGGTAATGTAGTTGAAATCAATGGTGAAGGTTTCGGTAAAGGGTACGATTTCCGGTTTGGTTTTAATGCGCACCACGTCCTTAGCTTCGTCGTAGCGTGAGGTTCCTCCTTGATTCCAAACGCTGTTTAAGATGAGTGTCCACTCTTGCGCGCCCGGAATGCTGAAGAGGCTGTATTTTCCGGGTGCCAGGTTTTTACCGCTAATGGTTACGGAGTCAGAAAACTCAATAACGGTAGCCATGTTGGCGCCGGTTCTCCACAGTTTACCGAAGGGCACCAAGTCACCAAAAATTTTGCGGCCGCGTGCACTGGGACGGGAATAAGTGATGGTAGCGTCCATTAAGCCAATGGCTTGTTTGAGTTCGGCTTTTGGGCTGGGTTGGGGCATTTCGATTTGTGCTTGCAAAGGAGCAAGGGCTCCCAACAAGATTCCTACACAAAGGGCTTTATACATGAGCTAAATGTTTGATTGATATTTTAATACAGCAAATAAACCAAAGATTAGAAATTTGGTTCGCGTCAAAGATGCAAAAATTAAGTGAGCAGGAGCAAGAAGGATGCTGAAGCCCAAGGAATGGGGAAAAGGATAAAGAAAAGGAAGCCTTAAGCTAAGATGGGGTTGTTGGGTATGGCCTTTACTTTGGGTCGTAGGCCCAGCGCACCAAAACGGCTCCCCAGGTGAAGCCACCCCCAAAGGCCGAGAGCACGAGGTAATCGCCTTTTTTGAGCTGTTTTTCGTAGTCCCAAAGGCAGAGCGGTAGCGTTCCGGCGGTGGTATTTCCGTATTTATGGATGTTGAGCATTACCTTTTCCGGTCCGAGCCCCATGCGTTGAGCCGTGGCGTCAATGATGCGTTTGTTGGCCTGGTGGGGAACCAACCAAGCGATGTCTTCGGCATTTAGTCCGTTGCGCTCCATAACTTGCGCAGAAACTTCAGCCATGTTGTTTACGGCAAACTTAAAAACAGCTTGTCCCTCTTGGTATACAAAGTGTTCGCGTGCATCAACGGTGGCATGGCTGGCAGGTCTGCGGCTTCCTCCTGCTTTTTGATGCAGGAATTGCGCTCCTGAACCATCGGATTTTAGGATGCTGTCCATGATGCCGTATGGTTCGTCTGAAGCTTCGAGCAAGACCGCACCGGCACCGTCTCCAAAAATGATGCAGGTAGCTCGATCGGTATAATCGATGATGGAGCTCATTTTATCGCCGCCAATGACCACCACTTTTTTGTAGGTACCTGCTTCAATGAATTTAGCTCCTGTAACCAGGGCATAAATAAATCCGGAACAAGCGGCATTGATGTCGTAGCTAAATGCATTAACGGCTCCTACTGCATCGGATACGATGTTTGCGGTTGCCGGGAATTGCATATCCGGAGTTACGGTAGCGCAAATGATTAAGTCTATTTCTGCGGGGTCAAGGCCTCTTTTTTTGAGGAGTCCATTTACGGCTTCGATAGCCATAACGGATGTTCCTTTGTCTTTGCCTTTAAGAATGCGTCTTTCGGCGATACCTGTACGGGACATAATCCATTCGTCGTTGGTATCTACCATTTGTTCCAGCTCTTTGTTGGTAAGCTTATCGGGGGGAACATAGCCCTCCACAGCGGTTATGGCTGCGTAGGTATCAGGCATGGGCCAGGGATTGTTTAATTTGTTCGGGGAGGCCATTCCGAGCAATATCCCATGAAAGACGAATCATGTGTTGGATGGCAGTAGGGCTAGAGATTCCATGACCAACCACTACGGGTCGGTTTACGCCTAAAATAGGCGATCCTCCATAAATCTCGTAATTTAATCGATCAAAGAAGGGGTGGCTGTTTAAACCGGCTTCTTTGGCAAATTCGTAGAACGTTTCGGCCAATTTCACCACTACATTACCGGTAAAACCGCTGGTAACTACAACATCGGCTTTGTCGGTAAACACATCACGGCCTTCGATATTACCGATAAAATTAATGTCACGGCATTCGGCCAGAAGTTTATGTCCGGCTATGGTAATGGCGTTTCCTTTTTCGGGTTCTTCGCCAATGGAGAGGAGGCCGATTTTGGGGTTGGAAATTTTGAGGATTTCTCTTGCGTACACAGAGCCCAGGACAGCCAGGTCGACTAAGTTCTCGGCTTTGGTATCGGCAATGGCTCCAACGTCGAGCATAACTCCATCCTTTCCACCATGAATGCGTGGAAGTGTGCTTAGCAAACAGGGCCTAAGATCGTCTCTAACCACACCGGTTTTGAGGACAGCACCTACCAGCATGGCTCCGGTGTTACCGGCGGAGCAAAAAGCATCGATTTTACCTTCGCTAAGGTAATTTAGCCCAACGGCGATGCTGGAATCTTGTTTTTCTTGGAGTGCACGAACGGGGCTGCTACCCATTAGAATGACTTCTTCGCAGGGGACTAGGCTAAGATTAGCGGCTAATTCCTTGTGGTCATTTACGAAGGCATTCAGAAGGTTTTCCTGACCAAATAGGGTAATATGGAACTGTCCGGCCCAAGCATTGAGCGCGAGCTTGACCCCTTCCAAGGTAGCATCGGGGGCAAAATCCCCACCCATGATATCGATGCCGATGTTCATGCTTTGCGTATGCAAAAGAAAATCCGTGAGGATTTTCCGGTTATTCTGCTGAGGTGGCTTCTACCACCAATTTCCCTTTGTAATAGAGATTGCCATCTACCATGTAAGCACGGTGACGGCGGTGCACGGTACCGGTGTTTGCGCAAGTAGAGAGGGTAGGCAAAGAAGCCTTGTAATGCGTACGGCGCTTATCGCGGCGTGTTTTCGAGATTTTTCGTTTAGGATGTGCCATAATTTCTACGAGTTATGCTTCAATTTTTTAAGAGCGTCCCAACGGGGGTCGTTTTCAGGTTCTTTTTCTTCGGTTTTGGGCTGGTATTTAGCAATACGTTGGAGCATTTCCGGGTCGCACTGTTTTTCTCCACTCAAATCCTGACTGCATCTACGAGTCCAAGGGAGCGTTACTTGCATTAGGTCGTTGAGGTAAGGGGCGAGATCAAAAGCAATTTCATTGGGACCTAAGACCAAAAGATCTTCGTCTTCTGAAGGGTTTGCTTCGGTATCTCCATCGAGCCGCACCACCAAATGTTTATTTCCTTGTAGGCCTTGGTTGTAGGACTGCAAGCATCGGTCGCAAGACATAGACACCTTTCCCTCAAACTTGATGTGGAACACCAGCATCGAGTCGTCTTTTTGCATGTCCACCATAGTTTCAATGTGGCTATGCTCAAAGTCTTCTCGTGTAAAACCATCAAAGAACGCGTCATCCAACACAAAATCATAGTGATGGAGCCCATCTTTCAGCCCAGTAAACTCAATGTTGTATGGATTGTATGCTTTCAAGGTGCTGAAAATCGGAGGGCAAAGATAAGTTATGGCGGTTAATTCAACAAATCAAAGTTTGGGTATACCAAGTGCTTAATCATCGCGTTCCCGATCTCTTCGTTTTGAGATTTTGAGTGGGTTAGCCGTAATTTCTACATGCATAGCTCTGCATTTGCGGATGTCTAGGGCCTGATAAATGGCCTGCATAAAGGAAGCCGGGTTTGCCTTTCCCGTACCTGCCAAATCAAACGCAGGGCCATGGTCGGGGCTGACCCGAACAATGGGTAAACCGGCGGTGAAATTAACGCCTTCAAATCCGGTAATGCTTTTAAACCCGGTGAGTCCTTGGTCATGATACATGGCCAATACACCATCAAAATTTCGGTAGTTCCCCGAACCAAAAAATCCGTCGGCAGGGAAAGGGCCTGCTACAAGTAGGTTGTTTTGGCTCCTAAGTTCTTGAAGGGTTGGCAAAATTACTTCTTGCTCTTGGTTTCCAAAGCGCCCTTGATCGCTTGCGTGTGGATTTAGGGCCAAAACAGCGATTTTAGGCTTGGTAATGGCAAAGTCTTGAATTAAGGTTTGGTTAAACCTTAGTATGTGGTCTTTAAGAAGCTTAGGACTAATGGCTTTAGGCACATCTTCCAAGGGCATATGGCCTGTAAGTAAGGCTACCCTTAAACTCTCGTGGCACATAATCATTTGTGCTTTGCCCGAGGCCTTGTGTTCTAAATATTCGGTGTGTCCCGGAAAGTTCATTCCGGCTTCTACCATAAACGATTTGTCCAATGGGGCCGTAATCAAGACATCGGCTTTGCCATTCAATACAGCTTCGGTGGCGGCTTCCAAAGAGGCAAATGCGGCCTGTGCCCCTTCCGGCGTCCGTTCTCCGGGAGTTGCCAACAAATTGGGCATGTGCTCCTGGATTAGGTTTAATTTTCCTTCCTGGGCCTCTTCTATGGATTTTATTTGATGAAAAGAAAAGGCATCGAGCTGAAGCTTTTTCTTGTAAAAAGCCATGACTTTTCCACTGGCAAACACCACCGGGGTGCACATAGACAACATGCCCGGGGTTGCAAAGCACTGCCAAATAATCTCAGGCCCTACACCATTAATGTCACCAACAGAAATTGCAATTAGGGGCTTTTCTGTTGCCTCCGGATAGGTGATTTTGGGAATCGGTTTATTCATGGGCTTTCCATTGGGAAATAAATTGGGCTAGAAGTCGAACGCCTGCACCGGTTGCTCCTGAAGTCCAATACGCTTTGGGTGAATTTCTAAAGGAATTAGCCAAATCCAAATGAATCCAGGGGTAATCGGTAAAGTGTTTTAAGAATATTCCGGCGGTAATGCATCCTGCATAGGGCCCACCGATATTCTTTAAATCGGCGACCTCCGAGTTAAGTGCATCTTCATAAGCCTGGAGCATGGGCAACTCCACCACTACCTCGCCAACCTTGTCACCGGCAAGTTTCAATTCGTTCATAAAGGTTTGGGCTTGATGGTGCATGCCTGCCATTGCTTCAAAGCCTAAGGTTCCAACCGCAGATCCGGTAAGGGTAGCTTGGTCAATGACCAAGGCCGGGTCGTATTTTTTGGCGTACAACAAGGCGTCTGCCAACACCAGTCGTCCTTCGGCATCTGTGTTTAGCACTTCTACGGTTGTGCCATTGCTGTAGCGAATTACATCTCCGGGTACCAAAGAATCCGGGGCCAATCGATTGTCGGTAAAAGGAATGAGGCCTACAAGATGCATGGGTTGTTTGGTTTTAGCCGCCCAAACCATAGTGGCAACTACATTGGCGCCACCACACATGTCGGCTTTCATTTCCTCCATTCCCTTAGGATTCTTGAGGCTACTACCACCTGTATCGAACAAAATCCCTTTGCCCACCAAAACCAAAGGTTTTTGATTTTTTGCTTGGCTACCACGGTATTCTATTACTGCAAAAAGGGGGGGCGTTGCGCTTCCTTTATTGACCGACAAAAGACCTTGCATGTTGAGCGACTTTAATGCCGCAGGGCCTAAGCCTTCGTAGTGCAAATCCCATTCGGCCGCCAGTTGTTCCAAGCGCGCATGCACTTCTTGAGCATGCAGGGTGTTGTACGGGTCGTTTCCCCAATCTCGGGCAAGCCAAACGCTTTGAATCAACGCTTCCGAATGCTCAAGACCCGCTATGTTAGGGCCATGGACGTCAATTTGAAGTTTTTCTTTCCTTAAATAGCTGTAGTTCTTGAGGCCTAGGCCTTCTAAGGCCGGCAAAATATGTTCTGCCCGGTTGGGGTGCACCAATACCCTACCTTGGTCTTTTTTTAAGGCAGGTGCTGCGCTTCTTACCTCTTCAGCCTCTTTAGCTAATCTCCAAGCATACCAGGTATCCTTTCCTTTTTGAACAGACCAAAGGCCTGGCTCCTCCTTGGGTAAGGCTTGCAACCATTCATTTATCCAGCCATCTTCGACTTGCAACCAATCCCGACTTGGTTCGGAAATGCAAATATGCTGTGCGTAAGCCTCCTTTGGCTCTTGAATGCAGCGTAGTTGTATGGAAGGTTTTTGCATAGCAGCAAAGGTAAGAAAAGGCACTTAGCGAAGCGGCAATTCTTAATTGGCCATTAAAGATCTTTCCCGAAAGGCTTTTCCGGTGCACACTAGATTAATGCCAACCTGACCTTTTGGCCGTATCAAAGGAAAACCTATCAGTCCTTCGGTTGATAAGAAGGATACAGAGGCTGCAGTCGGCACAGAGGTTTAGCGAACAAAAGGCCATTTTTTTTGAAAAGGCAGCACTCGTGAAGGTTTTCGTCTTGGTTTTGGTAGTATTTGGGGAGGTATTGCAGCCAAATGCAGGATGAAACTTACGTACTATTGCCGTCCGCATAGGATATGTTACCTTTGCATCCCTTTTTTAATGAGGGTTCTTATGAAGAAATTATCCTTAACACTAAACCTTTGGCAACAGGAGGCGAGCTCTTTGCCCGACGATGAAAAAGAGTTGTTGGAAAAAGCCCGCGCGCAAGCCTCAACAGCATATGCTCCCTACAGCGCTTTTGGTGTAGGTGCAGCCTTGCTTTTGGCCAATGGTGAAATCGTCGCTGCATCCAATCAAGAAAACAGCGCATTCCCTTCCGGAATGTGCGCCGAGCGGGTAGCACTGCAATATGCCGGTGCCCGATACCCCGGAGTTCCTGTGAAAAAGTTGGTTATTGCTGTAAAATCGGAGCGTAAAACCGCCGATGCTGTTTACGCCCCTTGCGGTGGTTGCCGTCAAGTAATGTCTGAAACAGAGTACAGACAAAACCAAGAACCAATGGAAATAATTTTTGAAGGTCCCGGCGAAAATGTCACCCGTTGCACGGGAATTTCAGAACTTATGCCCTTTACTTTCAAGCTCAACAATAAAAGCTGAGGCATTATAGGCGTTTAGCCTTATGCTTCCACGCTTATTTATCTAACTTTGCACCATCAGATAGATTTGCATTATGGCAAAAAGACAAGCCGGTGCCGCAAAAAAAGGCACCCACAGCAAAGAAACTTGGCTAAAATGGTATGAGGAAATGCTCTTGTGGCGCCGCCTCGAAGAAAAAGCCGGACAAATGTATACCATGGGCAAAATCCGCGGGTTTTGCCACCTTTATATCGGTCAAGAGGCTTTGGTGGCCGGAGCTTGCTCAGCCATTCGACCCGACGATAACATGATTACTGCCTACAGAAATCACGTGCACCCCCTTGGAAAAGGTATGGAACCCAAGTTTATGATGGCAGAACTTTATGGAAAAGCCACCGGCTGTTCCGGTGGAAATGGCGGCTCCATGCATATGTTCTCTAAAGAACTACGCTTCTTTGGCGGTCATGGCATTGTGGGCGGACAAATTCCTCTTGGTGCAGGACTCGGATTTGCCGACGCATATAAAGGTGAAGACCGGGTAACGCTTTGTTATATGGGCGACGGCGCCGTTAGACAAGGCTCTTTCCACGAAACCCTTAACTTGGCCATGTTGTGGAAAATTCCCACCATTTTTATCATTGAAAACAACATGTACGCCATGGGTACTTCGGTAGAACGTAGTTCCAACGTTACCGATTTGTATAAGTTGGGCTTGGCTTACGATATGCCTTCGGAGCAGGTAGACGGCATGAAGGTAGATGAGTTTCATAAATGCATCGAAAAGGCCGCAGAACGCGCCAGAAAAGGCGAAGGACCAACCCTCATTGAAGCAAGGACCTACCGCTACAAAGGACACTCCATGAGTGATCCTCAAAAATACCGTACCAAAGACGAAGTGGAACAGTACAAGGCTCAAGACCCCATTCTGTACGCTTTGGCCCACCTCCAAAAAAACAATTGGATAACCGACGAAGAACGGGAAACCATCGACGATAGGGTAAAGAAACAAGTGCAAGAAGCTGTTGACTTCGCTGAGGAATCACCATTCCCCAGCCCGGAAACCCTTTGGGAAAATGTGTATTCCGACAAATCCTATCCTTTCATTAAAGACTGAACCTTTTTATTCTTAAGCAAACATGGCGGAAATTGTGCGTATGCCGAAACTTAGCGATACCATGACCGAAGGTGTGGTGGCTGCTTGGCATAAAAATGTGGGCGATAAAGTGCAAGCAGGAGATCTGTTGGCTGAAATTGAAACTGACAAAGCCACCATGGAATTCGAAAGTTTCCAGGAAGGGGTGCTTTTGCACGTTGGGGTCGAAACCGGCGGGACAGCTCCGGTCGATTCTATTCTTGCCGTATTGGGCAAAGAAGGCGAGGATATTTCTGAGCTTCTCGCTCAAGAAAAAGAAGCTCCTAAAAAGGAAAGCACCGAAGAAGCACCCAAGCAAGAGTCTGAGCCTACCCAAAAAGAAGCTCCCGCTCCTGCCGCTAAAGAAAGTACGCCAACGCCTACTCCTCAGGCTTCGGAGTCCGCTTCTCAAACATCACATGGCTTCTCGGACGATCACGGCCGAATTAAAGCTAGCCCTCTCGCCCGCAGTATGGCCAGAGATAGAGGCATTGACCTCAGAAATGTAAAAGGCTCCGGTGATCAAGGTAGAATTGTCCGAAGAGATATCGAAGACTTTAAGGGGGCTCCTCTCCCTAGCCTTAACCATTTTTCCGCTGCGCCCGCCGGGGTGGAATCTTCCAGAGATGAAAAGGTGAGCCAAATGCGCAAAACCATTGCGCGCCGACTTGCAGAAAGCAAGTTTACCGCACCCCACTTTTACCTCACCATGGATATGGACATGGATGAAGTGGTAAAGGCACGCAAAGCCATCAACGAGCGCTTAGATACCAAGGTGTCTTTCAACGATATCGTAATCAAAGCCGTTGCTCTTGCCCTTAAAAAACACCCGGAAGTCAACGCTTCTTGGTTGGGAGATACCATTCGCTACCACGAACATGTACACATGGGAGTTGCCGTAGCAGTTCCCGACGGATTGGTGGTGCCTGTGATTCGACATGCCGACCAAAAAAGCTTGGTACACATAGCCTCCGAAGTGCGTGATTTTGCCGGCCGTGCCCGCGAAAAGAAAATACAACCCGACGAAATGCAAGGAAATACCTTCTCCATTTCAAACTTGGGAATGTACGGTATTGAGGAGTTTACGGCCATCATCAACCCACCCGACGCTTGCATTTTGGCCGTTGGTGCCATACGTCAAGAGCCGGTAGTGAAGGATGGGCAAATTATGGTAGGCAACCGCATGAAAGTTACCCTTTCCTGCGACCACCGTGTAGTAGACGGAGCCAAAGGCTCCGAGTTTTTGCGCAGCCTTAAAGGTATGTTGGAGCAACCTCTCATGATGCTGGCCTAATGGCTTTTCTATTGCTTTTCGACGTCTCAGGCGGCGAATTCCTGCTCATTGTTTTGGTAATCATTATCTTTTTTGGTTCCAAAGGCATACCGGATATCGCACGAGGCTTGGGCAAAGGCATTCGTGAAGTAAAAGACGCTACCGACAGCATCAAAAGAGAAATTACCGATACCGCACGCAAGGCCGAAAGAGATGCCAGAAACGAACTGGACCAAACCCTCGATCAAGCCTTTTCCGACGAGGACTACATCAAACCTCCTAAGCCCAACCCTTACGACAGCGACTTCTCTACACCGGAAAGTTCGGAAGACGATGCTCCCCCAAAGGATGAGGACAAACCGCCGACCGAAGGATCCGACCCATCAAAAACAGAGTGACATGCCCTCAATGACCTTGCGCAATGGCCAAATAGGCGCTTAAAAAGCAGAATCCCAACAGAATAAAAGTCCAATAGTAGGCCCAAGGCCCATAGCTGAGCCGTACGCTTTCTTTTTGACTTTGTAACCAAAAGCTGCCCAGCAATCCTAGCATTGCCGAGGGGGTAAAAAAGGGAAATCCATACCACCACGCAAGGAAAGGACTGCTAATAGCCAATAAGCTCACCATGGGCAAAACCATGCGCTCAACTCCCGAAAACGCTTGCGCTTTTTTGCCATCTGCCACCTCCTTGGCCACCACTTCCGCCGGAATTTCCAAGCCACGCTCTGCCAATACCAAACGAGCTAATGCTAAGTTTTCCTCGCCCCATTCTTCCGATTTCCTGAAAATTCCAATGAGCTCCAAATCCTTCATGGACCAAAAGGGATGATTTTTTGGAGGCGTTCCCAGCAGTTCCGGCAAACGTTCCCTCAATACAGCAATTTCTTCTGCCAAAACATACAGCCATAGCACCGGCGGAAAAGGTCCCCGGCCCGTAATGGCGTCAAAAGGCCTGTTTTCTATCCGGACTCTTACTGAAAACCCTTCATCCTCAAGCAGTTCTTTCAGCGAATCGGCATTTTCTTTTACCTCATACCTACCGACCAAATGCCAATGTGCCATTGCCTTGATTTTTTTTGGGGGGCAAACGGGCTGTCAGCTATACGCGCCTGCGGCAACAAGGGGTGGCAGCAACCCAAAGTCGGGGCTTGCTGCGCGCCGCCGCGCCTTTGGGGCTGCCACTCCCTGTTGCCGCAGCCGGGTGCCGCTTCCATCCCTGCCCCAAAGATTATGCGCTGAAAACTCAATGCCTGCCAAGATTACATTTGCTCAGGAGCCTCAATACACAACAGGCTCAAGGTCTTTGCCAAATGGTCTGCTACAACCTTGGTTAAGGCCAATCGGTAATCCCGTGCTTCGGTATCTTCTGCTCTTAGAATCGGATGGTCGTGATAAAAACTACTGTAGGCCGAGGCCAACTGGTAGGCGTAGTTGGCCATTTCCGAGGGACTATAGTTCCGCGCTGCTGCGGACAATATTTCTGGAAAACGACTCAATAAACGCACCAATTTCCATTCGGCAGCATCCGGGGAGTAGTGTCCCGACAAAGAGCTGTTTAAAAACTCCAAACCGGAAGTGGAGGCATTCCGTAAAACCGAACAACAACGGGCATGCATGTATTGAATGAATGGACCGGTATTTCCTTGGAAATCAATGCTTTCTTTAGGATTAAACACCATGCGCTTTTTAGGATCCACCCTCAAAATAAAATAGCGGAGTGCGCCTAAGCCAATAGCACTCCATATTTGCTGTTGCTCCACCTCATTCAACTGGTTGAGTCGTCCTTGTACAGAAGCTTTTTCGCGGGCAATATCCGTTACGGTTTCTATTAAATCGTCGGCATCTACCACGGTGCCTTCCCGGCTTTTCATTTTTCCGGTCGGAAGTTCTACCATTCCGTAAGACAAATGGAACAGCTGGTCGGAGGCTTTAAGACCCAAACGCTTTAAAATTTCAAAGAGCACCTTAAAATGGTAGTCTTGTTCGTTTCCCACCACATATATGGCACGTTCAAAATCAAAATCTTGCTGCTTTTGATAAGCCAGGGCTATATCTTGGGTCATGTACACCGTGGTTCCATTGCTGCGTAAAACCAACTTTTCATCCAGACCAATGTCGGTTAGGTCTATCCAAACCGAACCATCTTCTTTTTCAAAAAATACCCCTTTTTTGAGGCCTTCCTGTACGGTTTCTCGCCCTAAATTATAGACGTCGGATTCGAAGTATACTTTGTCAAACTTTAGGTCAAGGGCTTCAAAGGTTTGGTTGACTCCCTGGTAAAACCAGTCGTTCATTTTTTGCCAAAGAGACCGAACTTCGGAGTCACCCTTTTCCCAGGCAATGGTTAATTCGTCTACTTTTTGAGCAATAGGCGCCTGCTTTTGAGCTTCTTCTTTGCTTAGTCCTTTAGCCATTAGGGCTTCGGTTTCCTCCTTCCATTGGCGGTTGTACTCCACGTAGTATGCGCCAACAAGCGCATCTCCCTTAATATTTGCTTCCTGTGGACTGAGTTTTTCTTTGCTCTCCAAATAGGCTGCCATAGACTTGGAGATGTTGGTGCCCCGGTCGTTGAATAAATTGGTACGCACCACGGTATGTCCTTTGGCTTCTAATATTGAGGCTAAAGAACTTCCCAGAAAGATGTTGCGTAAATGCCCTAAATGCAGTGGTTTATTGGTGTTTGGCGAAGGATATTCCATAAGCACCGTGGAACGACTACCGGGAGCTTCAAATCCGGCTTTGGGATGTTTAAGCAACCATTCGAGTGCCTCGTTCCAGTATGCTGCACTTAGCTTAAGATTCAAAAAACCGCGCACGGTTTGGTAGCTTTCAATGGCGGGTAGGCTAGTCTTGAGTTGTTCTCCTAAAACTTGGCCCAGGTCTTCGGGGGACATACCCAAAGGCTTTATGTACGGAAACAATACCACCGCAAAGTCCTCATCCATTTCGTTGGGTGGCAATTGCACCTGTGGCTGTTTGAGTTTTTCGGGAATCTGCCACGACTTTTCTTGCGCCAAGGAGGCTATGTTTTTTTCCGCTTCAAGGGCAATACGCTCCACAATTCTTTCCATGCGGTAAAGATACAGGCCTAATGCATTTAAGGTTCCAATTTTTAGCAAATTTTAGCCGCAAGTTTTACCTCTATTGACAGGCTTTTATGAAATTCGTAGCATGAAATTTAATCTCACCGACGTTACCCGTCTAATCCGAACTCGACGAAGCATTCGTCCGGAGCAGTTGCGCAACCGGAAGGTACACCGCGATCAGTTGGAGTTGATGTTTGAGGCTGCCAATTGGGCCCCAAATCATGGAAAAACCGAACCTTGGCGCTTTAAGGTATTTCAAGGAGAAGCATTGCAAGCGCTGCAGCAACAGATGGCGGATGTATACAAAGAGGTGAGTGCCCCCGATGCTTTTTTACAGTCCAAATACGAACAAATTCAGGCTAGAGCGCAAAAGGCTTCTGTGGCTATTGTAGTGTGGATGAAACGCCAGGAAAGCGGCCGAATTCCTGAAGAAGAAGAGATGATGGCAGTGGCTTGTGCCGTTCAGAACATGAGTCTGGTAGCCACGGCTTATGGCATGGGGCTGTTTTGGTCTTCCGGAAAAGTGGCCTATGCGCCCTCCTTTGCCAAGTATCTGGGTATTGAATCTCCTGATCGGGTGTTGGGGGTGCTGTATCCGGGCTATCCGGAAGAGGAGTGGCCCGAAGGCAAGCGCAACATTTGGATGAATAAGGTGGAGTGGAACGGGTTTTAACAAAAAGCTCCCATAACTTCCTTTTTTTTGCGTTTTTCTTGGGGTATGGAGCCAGCCGGGGCTCCTTTTAGCTTTTATGCCGGATGTAGAGATTTTCAAAATGTTAATTATTTGAAAATGAGATACTTAACATTTTTTATGTAGAGATTTTTTATGGGGAGAGGCATTGCCCTACGGAGCTTAAAGCGCCCCGATGGAGTCGGAAAGCCCGGAAGTTGGAGGCCCGGCTCGGCTTAGCGGGTGGAGGCTGATTCCATTGGTTTGGAGAAGCCCCCGCACCGCTTAGCCGGCCGTGGCCTCCAGCTGAGGACTTGGAGACGGAAGCGGAAAAGGCGCCCAAAACTTTAAAATGCAATAACCTAAAAATTGGAGCTCTTTAAAGCTTCCTTTTTTCAAATGTGGGTTTAGCCGAAATATTCCGGGGCGTTGCCGGGCTTCCATTTGATGTTGCAGCCCATGCTTGGTTTTTGGTCTGTGGGGATTTTATTTCCCTGCAACAGCTGTTCTACCGCTGCGGCAAGGTCAGCTCCGGTGACGGCTGCATCATTCTTTGGGCGGGCATCATCGAATTGGCCGCGGTAAACGCAGGCAAGTGCATCGTCAAACAGCATGAAATCGGGAGTGCAGGCCGCAAAATAGGCTTTGGCGGTTTCTTGCGACGCGTCGAATAAATAGGGCCAATCAAATCCATATTCTGTGGCAAGATCCTTCATTTTTTCGGGGCTGTCTTGCGGGTATTTCTCTACATCGTTGCTGGAAATAAAGGCAATTCCCAAGCCCATATCTTGCCATTCCGTGCATAAATCTACCAATTTGGGCAGGATATGAATTACGTAGGGGCAGTGGTTGCAAATGAACACCACCAATAGACCTTTTGGACCTACCAGGTCTTCCGGGCTCCATGCTAAGGATCCAATGGTATCGGGCAATTCAAAGTCAGGTGCTCTAAATCCCAAAGGAATTTGGTGTGTAGGTGTAGCAGCCATATATTGATGTTTTCAGCTAAGGTACGACCATTGCTTAAGACGGGCATCATGTGCTTCTTGGCAAAAGTGGCATAGCCAGTTCTGCAGCATTTGGAATCCTCCGGGCGTCATTACCGATTCGGGGTGAAACTGCAGCACGGTCCACGGCTTGCTTTGATGCACAGCGGCCATGCAGGCTCCATCTGAGGTGTGGGCCAGGACCTGCCATTGCAGCGGATGCATTTGTTTAAAGGCCCAACTATGGTAACGGCCTACTTGGATGGGAGCCTTAATGCCTTGAAAAAGCCAATGGTTTTCTTGAGAAAGTTGCAAGTGGTCTTCTTGGCCATGGGCCACCACCGGTAGTTGCTCCAAGTGTTCTCCGGTTAATTGCCCCAGCGCTTGCATACCTAAGCAAATGCCGAGTACGGGCAAATCAGCTGGCAGTTGCCCGAGGATTTCCATTAAGCGGCCCGAAGTGTTAGGCAATCCCGGTCCGGGAGAGAGTATAAGGGCATCGGCCTTAAAAACCTGATCAAAAGAGGGGGCGTCGTTTTGCCAAAGGTTTAGGGAGTTGTCGCTCAAAACCTCCAGGTAGTGTACCAGGTTTCCGGTAAAGGAATCGTAATTATCGATGAGGTGCAACTGCATGCTTGTAGTGCAAATAGAGCCAGAGGGGGCCAAAGGCATTGGCGGCCATTAAAAAGGCCAACAGGGTAGGGGCGAAGGCTCCACTTTCCATGGCGGGCAACACGCGGGTTAAGTGTTCGCTCATTAAAGGCCAGAGGTAAAGCCATGCGATGATTTCCAATCCTTTTCCCAATAGAAAAAAACGCCACCATTTTTGTTGTGGGTTTCGCCAATACAGCCACAAAAAGACCAATGTTGCCAGGCTAACCAAAAAAAGTAGGGCAATGGGCAGCCGCACATCGGCAAGGCCAATACCTAAATAAAAGTCCAGGTTCACTTGCATGAACCTATAAAAGTAAAGGTAAAGCCCCAGCATTGGGACTTTACCTAAAGCTAAAAGGATTGCGGAAACAGGCCGCCCTTTGAATGGCATGTTAGTTCACGAACTTTTTGCGGTTGGCCAAATAAATAATGGGGAAAAGAGATTTTCCTAAGAGGGCAATAAAAATTCCGGCAATCATTACACCTTCGGTGGCTGAAGCCATAGACCGGCTAAATTGAGCCATGGACAATTTCATCATGCTCACCTGAAAATCAAAGGTGATAATGGAGCTCAAAATGGTTAAAAGAATAACAACGGCCTTGCTGATCATATACAGCTTAAACCCTTTTTGTTTGAGTTTAATCATTTGAATTGCTGCAATAAGCATAACGACATTCAAAACCGGACTGATTACCGAGACGATTTTGGAAAAGGTAGGAATCATTGGGTTGGCCAAATTTGCCCAGCCAATTAATCCAAAAAGTGCGCCTAAGCTTTGAAAAATAATGGTCATCACAATCAATGCCATTAGTCCTCCGGAGGCCTTTTCTTGTTCTTGTAAATCTATTTGTTCCATAGCTTTTAATTTTAAACGAATTTAGGAGAATAATTCATGGTATTTTGGTTCGTTTTTGTGCTTTTAACCAACAAAGTGCCAACAGGCATGGCCAAAGTGCCCACAGACCTAGAGCCAGCAGAATGGAAGTGGCATCCATTTTTGGAAGCTGATCCGGAGCAAAGGCCCACTGCAGAACAAAGCCCATCAGAATAAAAACCTTTCCGGCAAGGTACCATTTGAGGCAAGTTTTCCTTTGAATTGCTAGTCCATAACGCATAGCCCACAAGGCCAGTAGTGCCCCAACAATTCTAATTCCAAAATCTAGCGGGTGAACCCCACTTGTCCAAAAGGAGGCCGGTTCCATGGCATTTACCCAGCTGTTCATCAAACGCCAACATAGGCCTGGAATGGCGGCAAGGCATAACCCAAGCCATAGAAATTTAATTGGACTGCTCATGGATTCCTAACCAAAGCTTACGCAAGGACATTTGGCCGGCACTTAGCTTTTTCATGGATTCGAATTCAGGTACCGCAAAATATTTGGATGCATCGGCCTCCATTTCTACCTCAAAAGGAATTCCCAAACGCTTAAAGCCATACCTTGCTTTGCCCGGCATGAGTTCGGGTTGCCCTGTTTCCCACACATCTCCAAAGCGCAAACCGGCAAGGGCTGCAGGGCTATCCGGGGCTACCTCCACAATTTTGTTTCTTGTGCTATCGAATCTTATGCCTAAATTATGTTCCCAAACACCCCAGGGGAAAGAGTAGCTTAAGGAATAACCCAGTGCTTCCAAAGATCTTTCAAGCAATTCGTCTAAACCCTTTCTTTGCTTGAGTACTTCATTCAAATACCATGACGAATCCTTTCCCGATAGTCGCTCAATTTCAGCAAGGTAATCGGCTAGGGTATAGCCATTTTTTCGAAGGGTTGGATTGGCGTATAAGTGCTTCATTAGCCCTTGTATTCCTCCGGACTTGGGATTGTCTGTCAACAACCGAAGGTCAAGGATAAACGAGGCCAAAGCTCCATCGCTGTAGATGGACATTCTTCGGCCTCTCGCTCCATTTCCGTATCCGTCAATCCAAGTACTGTTGCCGGCTTCCAATAAATCCATTGCCAATCTCCCGGGGTTGAACTTATGTCTTTGCCACCAGGTGCTTAGGTCTTTTAGTGCTTTTGACTCGTCGAAAAGTCCACATCTTACTAAAGCCATCTCACCCATATAAGTGGTTACTCCCTCGGCGATGAGTGACAAGGGCTCGGGAGCTTCTCGGTGCAAGGGATAAGGCATCCAAGAAGCCGGCCTCAATCGTTTTACGTTCCAAGCATGGTAAAACTCATGGGAGAATAAGGACAAAAGCTCTTCATAGCCTTCTTCACCTAAGCTTTTGTCGGGGCCAAGTACACATAGATTATTGGTTTCGTGTTCCACCCCATGGTGTGCTTTTAGCCTTGTGGTTTGCAGCAAAAAGCGGTAGGATTCCACATCCAATCCTCCAAAAGCATTCCATTGCCAATGACAACATAATCCAAGATCCTTGGCAATTCGATTTTTGTCTATCGGGAAATTTCCGATAACCAATAAAGATATGGCGCTTGGTGTGCCTGGGATATCTATGGAAAGCACATTTGGACCGGCCAAAAAGGGCTCGTCAACCAGTCGGTCAAAGGTACAGGCTTCAAGAACCACGGTATTTTCCTTCCGGTGCGCCTCAAGCCCTGTAGTAAAGGACCATCCCTCCGGAATCTCGACTTCAAGACTGCAAGGAATTTGTGGCTCAGAGACGGACATTATGCACGCTTGTATGGGGTTTATTTGCAAGCGTCCTTCCATAGTTCGGGGGTCTGCATAACAGCTGCCGGCATTTAACTCGCCTGCCCAGATTTCGTAGCGGATGCACAGTTCGGATTCCTTCCACACAAAATGCTTTTGGTCTAAGGTTTCCGGCATGATAGGCTTGCCCTTAGGTGTAAAGGCCTGCAGGCCTCGAATCAGTTTTTCAAAATTTCCGGCTTCGTATCGGCCTGGTCGCCAAAAAGGAAACCTAAAGGTTCTTGGCTTTTCCTCTTCAAATAAAAAATGAGCTTCTACCAGCAAGAAGTCGCTGTTTTGTCCCTCTTGCATGCCTATTTTATAGACTACACCTTCCTTCATACATCGAATGTACCTATTTCTTACCTTTTGCTGACAGAAACAAGGCTTTCACAAGCTCCAAACCATTGGAAGGGAACTGGGTTAAAATGTGTATTTTCGTGCCAGCTTAAAAAAATGAAGGCATGCAATTTGATGTACTAGTTATAGGAAGTGGTCCCGGAGGTTATGTGGCAGCCATTCGCGCAGCCCAATTAGGACTCAAAACCGCGGTTGTTGAGCGCGAAAGCTTAGGAGGTATTTGCCTCAACTGGGGGTGTATCCCAACCAAAGCGCTATTGAAAAGTGCTCAGGTATACGATTATATTAAGCATGCCGGCGATTATGGAATCAAAGTAAAGGAGGCCGAAGTTGCCTTTGATGACATGATTAAGCGCTCGCGTGAGGTTGCCGGAGGCATGAGCAAAGGCGTACAATTCCTCATGCGCAAAAACAAGATTGAGGTCCTTATGGGGCAAGGTAAGGTTGCCGGTCCCAATAAAGTGGAGGTTACCGATGCGGACAATAAAAAGACCGTGTATCAGGCCAAGCATATTATTCTGGCCACCGGAGCTCGTTCCAGAACCCTCCCCAACATTCCTCAAGACGGTAAAAAAATCATTGGTTACCGAGAAGCCATGACACTAACCGAGCAACCCAAACGCATGGTGGTTGTAGGAAGTGGAGCCATTGGTTCTGAGTTTTCCTATTTCTATAACGCTATTGGTACTGAGGTTACTCTAGTTGAATATTTGCCGCGCATTTTGCCCGCCGAAGACGAAGAAAGCTCCAAAACCATGGAGAAGATATTTAAAAAGCAAGGCATTGAGGTGCGTACAGGCACTACGGTAGAAAAGGCAGAAATTAAAGGCAAAGAGGTGGAAGTCCACCTAGACAAAGGAGGTAAGAAAGAGGTAATCAAAGCCGATGTGGTATTGTCTGCTGTTGGCGTAGTCGCTAATATCGAAGATTTAGGTTTGGAGCAATTGGGCATTAAAACCGAGCATGGCAAAGTGCCTGTAGATGCTTTTTACCAAACCAATATTCCAGGAGTTTATGCCATTGGAGATATGATTCCAGGGCCTGCATTAGCGCACTTAGCCTCGCATGAAGCCATTGTTTGTGTCGAAAAAATTGCCGGCAAAAACCCGCAAGCTATAGATTACAACAACATCCCGGGTTGCACCTACACCTATCCTGAGGTTGCCTCTGTCGGATACACCGAGCAGTCCGCCAAAGAAGCAGGCTATTCCATTAAGGTTGGTAAGTTTCCTTTTAGTGCTTCGGGTAAGGCAAGTGCTGCAGGTGCAAAAGACGGTTTCGTAAAATTGATTTTTGACGAAAAGTATGGAGAGCTGCTAGGAGCGCACATGGTTGGAGCTAATGTAACCGAAATGATTGCAGAAATTGTGGCAGCTAGGAAGCTAGAAACTACCGGGCACGAAATTATTACGGCAGTTCACCCGCACCCCACCATGTCGGAGGCCGTTATGGAAGCTGCGGCTGCTGCCTATGGTGAAGTAATTCACCTTTGACCTAAGGGCTTGTGTGCGGAATTAGTGGGGCATGTTTTTTTGAGGGGCCAAAGCGAGAGCTTATGGAGGCCTCTCTTAAAAAACTAGCCCAAAGAGGGCCGGATTTTTCAAAACAGGTAGAGGTTGGCCCCTGGCTCTTTGGGCACGCTCGCCTTTCCATTATAGATACATCTACCGCTGCTCACCAACCTATTTCCGATGAGTCCGGAAGATACTGGTTGGTGTTTAATGGAGAAATTTACAATTTCAAGGAACTAAGGGATAAGCTTAGAGCAAAGGGATTTAGTTTTTCATCTAGCGGCGATACGGAAGTATTGCTTAAAGGCTTAATAGCTTGGGGTGAGGATTTGCTTCCTCAGCTGAATGGCTTTTTTGCCTTTGCATTTTACGATGCTCAAACGGAGGAGCTACTGTTGGTCCGCGACCGGATGGGTATTAAGCCTCTTTGGTATACCCAAAATACCCGGGGCTTTTTCTTTGCTTCAGAGCAAAAAGCACTGTATCCATTTGGAGTAACTAAAGAATTAAACCCTTTGTCCCTTAGGATGTACTTCCGAATGGGCTATATACCCGGGGCGGATGGCGTTTTTAAAGAAGTGCATCAATTGCTTCCGGGACATTTGATGCGTTTTCGAAATGGAAAGCCTAGCCAACCAAGTGCATGGTATAGCTTGCCCGAAACTCGAACAGGTTTTTTATTTCAGCCTAATTCATGGAACGAGGCTTGTCATCAGGTGAGAGAGCTGACCGAAGCTGCTGTTCGCGACCGCTTAGTTTCGGACGTGCCTTTGGGAAGTTTTTTAAGCGGTGGAATAGACTCTTCGGTGGTGGTGGCTGCTGCAAGCCAATACACCAACAAGCTCCACACCTTTTCCATCGGTTTTAGAGACCAACCTTATTTTGATGAAACCCGCTACGCCGAAGAGGTTGCCCAAAAATTCAATACCAACCACAGGGTCTTTAGTTTAACCAGCGATGATTTATTGGCCGAAGTAGACCATATGTTGGATTACTTAGATATGCCCTTTGGTGACAGCTCGGCTTTGCCTGTGTATATTTTGAGTAAGGAAACTTCCAAGCATGTTACGGTGGCTTTATCCGGAGACGGAGGCGATGAACTATTTAGCGGTTACCATAAGCATCGCGGGGAATGGCTGGCAAGAAAGCATAAAAGCAAAATATCCGCCTTGCAGTGGATGTTGCCCATATTGAACCTTTTGCCTGCTTCTCGACAGAGCACTTTAGGAAATAAAGTCAGGCAAATTAAGAAGCTCTTGAGGGCGGGTACGCTTTCGCCTTTTGAACGTTACCGCTTGTTGGCCGGGGTAGAGTCCGACCAGTGGCCCGAAGAACTTTTACGTGCCCCTGCGGCCTTAGAAGAAGAGCGAAGCTTTCTTCTGGATTTGCTCGGAGACTTTCCAAACCCGGGAAGCCTTAACGATGTATTGCGTGCCGACCTATCTATGGTTTTGCCCTACGATATGCTTACCAAAGTAGACTTAATGAGTATGGCGCATAGTTTGGAAGTGCGTGTACCTTTGTTGGACTACCGCTTGGTGAACTTTGTTCATGGCTTACCTCAAGCATTTAAAATGGACGGGCGCCAAAAGAAAAAGTTATTGATTGCCGCCTTTTTTGACCTCCTGCCCGAGGCGGTATACAATAGACCAAAAAAGGGCTTTGAAGTCCCTCTTTTGGAATGGTTTAGAGGCCCTATGGAGCAAAAGCTCAGGTCTACCCTGGATTTGGATAAAATTGAAGCCCAAGGTGTGCTAAATCCTAAATCTGTGGCTCATTTGCTTGACCGCTTGCATGCTCCAAACCCCGGAGAGCTTCATTTTAAACTTTGGACCTTGATAGTTTGGCAAAGTTTTTATGATCAGCATTTTACAGATTGACTTTCGCTTTTTTAGAGGAATAATAGGTTAACTCCATTTTTTGGAATAGTTTTGTTGAAAACTAATCCTACTATGCCTAAAGTTCTCCGAATCATAAATCGGTTTAATTTAGGTGGGCCCACGTACAATGCGGCTTATCTAACCAAACACCTGGGAGAGGAATACAGAACGGTATTGATTGGTGGAGATAAGGAAGAAAACGAAGACTCTTCAGATTTTATTTTAAAACAAATTGGGGTTAAACCCATTTTAATCCCCGAAATGCGTCGCTCTATTAGTTACAACAGCGACATCCGGGCATACTATAAAATTAAACACATCATAGATCGGTTCAAACCCGATATTGTGCATACCCACGCAAGTAAAGCAGGAAGCTTAGGGCGCATGGCTGCTCGGAATGCAGGAGTCCCCGTAATTGTCCATACCTTTCATGGACATGTGTTCCACTCTTATTTTGGCAAAACCAAAACCACTATTTATAAGCAGATTGAGCGCAGACTGGCCAAGGCCTCTACACGAATAATCGCTCTCTCAGAAAAGCAAAAATTTGAGTTGTCTCAAGAACACCGCATTTGTTCTCCGGAAAAAATCTCTGTAATTCCTCTTGGGTTTGATTTGCAAAGGTTTCAAGAAAACAAAGAGGAAAAACGCAAAGCTTTTAGAGCTAAGTATCATGTTGCCGACGATGAGGTAGCTATTGGCATTGTGGGAAGGTTGGTGCCGGTAAAAAACCATGATTTCTTTCTAATGGCCATTAAAAAGGTGCTCGATCATAAACCCGGAAAGGTAAAAGCCTTTATTGTAGGTGATGGAGAACGCAAAGAGGATTTGTTGATGTTGGCCGGCCAACTCGATATTCCCTTTGCCGTGGGGCCTGAAAATGCAGCCGGAAAGCCCTTGGTTTTTACAAGTTGGGAAAAGCAAGTGGATATGGTAAACGCAGGCTTGGATATTGTATGCCTTACTTCACTCAATGAGGGTACGCCCGTGAGTCTAATTGAAGCCCAAGCATCCGGAAAGCCGGTGGTTTCTACCCAAGTAGGCGGTATAGAAAATGTGGTGTTGGCCGACCAAACAGCGCTTTTGTCCCCAAAAGACGATTTAGACCTGTTCTCCAGAAACCTTTTGCAACTCATCGTTTCTCCTGAACAACGCGAACTCATGGGGCAACAAGGTTGGGATTGGGTTTCCGACCGCTTCCATTACACCCGATTGGTGAGGGATATGCGCAACCTTTATGAGGAACTGCTCATGAAGCAAAGCCCCAGCCTTCATCATAAGGTATTGTAATTTGCTGTTTACTTGGGCTTCAGCCGCTGTTTTTACTACCTTTGCCCGAAACACATCGAGGTGAGATTTCCGTATATATTTTTAGGAGGCTTGGCCATGTTGCTTTTCGCTTGCAAAGCCATGAACCCAAGTATTATGCTTAGAACTCCTAAGGATTTTCAATACGATGCCTTTCCACAACAACCCGATTCCTCTTACCGAATTGCCCCCAACGACAGACTATCCATGCAAATTCTTGGAGATGGTGGAGAACTCTACCTCAACCTAAGACGCGGCGGGCAAACCATGAATTTTAATCAGCTTGAGGTTTTGGTAGAATACGACGGTATGGCCAAACTTCCGGTACTTGGTCGCATTCCACTGGAAGGGCTCACCAAACGCGAAGCCGAAATCTATGTTGAAGACCTGTTTGAACAAACAGAAATCAACCGACCCTACGTTACCATTAATGTAACGAACCGACAAGTAATTGTTTTTCCCGGAACGGGAAGCAATGCACAGGTTGTGCCCTTTGCACGCGAAAATATGAACCTCTTTGAGGCATTGGCTCAAGTTGGAGGAATCAATACCTTGGGCCGTGCCGACAAAATAAAACTAATTCGAGGGGATTTTAAAAATCCACAAGTTTATCTTATTGACCTTTCCACTATTGACGGCATGAAACACGCCGACCTGTCCTTGCAAGCCAACGATGTAATTTATGTGGAGCCTAGAAGACGACCCGTAGAACTCTTCCTTCAAAGCATTCAACCTTATTTGGCAACACTTACCGCTCTCATGAGCGTAGCAACTACCATTATTGTAGTTCAAACGCTAAGCAATTGATATGGAAAAAAGACCGGTATCTTCCATAAATCAAGACTTGGATGTAGGCCTACTGCTTATGATGGTCCGGAAATCCTTCTGGATTATTGTTCTATTGCTAACGCTCTCTGCGCTTTCGGTGTATGTGTACCTTAGGTATTCTGACCCCTTGTACGATGCGGAAACCATCATTCAGCTCACCGAAGACTCCAACGAAAGACCAAATTTCTTTAAAGGCGAAACCCTTTACGATGTGGATTTGGCCCGCGAAATCGAATTGCTCCGCTCTCCGGTATTTCTAGATAGAGTGCTGGACTCCCTCGATTTACGCATTACCTACTACAGAAAAGGGGCGCTTAGGTCCACCGACTACTACAACCAAGCTCCTTACCAAGTGCAGGTGGTGTTTATGGACCCTATTTTGTACGGAACTCCCTTTACCATTGCCTCAGGTCAGGAAACCCTGTCTTTAACCTACGCAATCAACGAAGAAGAGGTGGTTTTGCCTATTTCCAGAACCGGTGTAGTAGAAGGACCTCAATTTAAGTTCAACATTCTTTTGCCCAAAGACAATGTGTTTGAACAGACCAACGACCCTTATCTTTTTGTGGTAAACGATCCAAACAAGCTTAGAGCCACCTTTTTGCCTAACCTTAGGGTCGAACTTCACAGCGAATCAGCCAAAACCATAAAAATCAGCACGCGTGACGTGAACGCTTCTCGTGCCGCAGATTTGGTAAACGGAATCGCCATAGCCTACGAATCCTTTTATTTGGAAAATAAGCAGGAAAGCGCCAATAAAATGCTGCGCTACATCGACGAAACTCTGGGCTTGCTGCGCGATCGTTTGGCCGAATCCGACTCCTCTCTCACCATTTTTAAAAAGCGGAATAATTTGCTCGAAGACAAAAACAGTCCCTTCGACCAAAATTATTTTGCTTTGCTCCAATCCCTGAAAGAAAAGCAGCTAAACGACCAAGTAAACCTCAGGGTTACTCGAAATACCTTTAGAATTCTGAGCGAAGGCAACCCCACCAATCAGGAAATTATTAGTTATACAGCCCAAATAGAAGGAGCTCCCACCATAGGTTCTCTTGCCGAGGAAATTCGCACCAAAGAAATTGAGAAGGAAGAGGCCTTGTTTACCTACAAAAAATCAAGTGCCGAAATTGAGCGCCTCAACTATACCATTAAAATTTATAGAGAACAGCTCATGGAAGCCATTGCTTCCTTTATTCGAACTCTGGAATTTAAAATTTCCGACAATCAACAACGTATTGCTGCTCTTGAAACCCAATTGTACCAAGAGCAAGGAATTGCAGATTATGTGGAGCTCTCCAGACTTCAACGCACCTTCGAAGTCAACGAGAAATACTACAATCAGCTTATTGAACAAAAAGCAGAATACAGCTTAGCAAGAGAAGGTTATTCGCCTCCTTATCGCGTGCTAAGTTACAGCCCGGTGCCCCAAAGTCCGGTATCGCCTAACCAACCTTTGGTTATTGGCGGAGGCATTGGTGCCTGGTTCATTATTTCTGCCATGATTGTAATCTTGCGCTACCTTTTCTTCAACCAAATTTTAGGTACCGAAGATATCCGCAAGCATTCCCAGGCGCCCGGCCTAGGCGGCGTGCAACAAGTAAAGGGCGATTTCCCAATTTCTCAGTTGGTGGTGGACAAACGACCTAAATCTGCCATTGCCGAGGCCTTTCGAAACATCCGATCCAACCTAGATTTCCTCGACCCTTCTCCAAGCTCAAAACTGGTTGCAGTAACTTCTACCATTTCAGGGGAAGGAAAAACTTTTGTGGCCATTAACCTTGCCGGTATTTTAAACTTGGCAGGAAAAAAAGTGGTGGTTATCGATGGCGATATGCGAAAGCCTAAAATTCACCTTGGATTTAATTCGCCCAACGAAAAAGGCCTAAGCACCTTGTTGATTGGCCGAAATACCCTGGATGAGTGCATTAGGCATTCCGAACTTCCGGGCCTGGATTACATTACTGCCGGACCTATTCCTCCAAACCCGAGCGAACTCATCCTATCTAAAAAAATGGACGAGTTCTTTGATGAACTCCTCCGCCGGTACGATATGGTTATTATGGATAACCCACCCATAGGTATTGTAACCGACGGTATTCCTACCCTGCGAAGAGCCGATTTCCCTATTTATGTATTCCGTGCCGGATATTCTCGTAAGTTCTTTATAAACAACCTAAACCACCTCATTGCCGAAAGCAACATTAAGGGAATGTCCTACATTGTAAACGGTCTAAAACCCGGTGGAAGAGGCAATAAATCTTATGGTTACGGCTATGGATATGGTTATGGCTACGGCTACGGCTATGGCTATGGCTACACCAACGAAGAGGAAACCAACGACTATACACAATATTCAGAAGCTCCTAAAAATCAGGCAACTGAAAACGATAACGACTTTGAAGCAGAACTCATGGTGGGTGCTTCTTCCAAGACCTCCAATCAACATGCACAGCATTCTTCTACATTTGATAGTTTTGACGATGAGCCATTCCTTAAAAAATTGCTCAAAAAAATCTTTAAACGATAGTTTGTTTCATGGAGCTTATCGATAATCAACTCAATGGATTGATGCTCTTCCGTCCTCCTTGTTTTCAGGACGATAGGGGATATTTCATGGAAACCTTTCACATGGAAAAGCTCCATGCTTTAGGCCTCAATGAATCCTTCGTTCAAGACAATGAGTCAATGTCCGACAAAGGCGTGTTGCGTGGTTTGCATTTTCAGGCGCCTCCCTACGCGCAAGGAAAGCTAATTCGGGTAATCCAAGGAGCGGTATTGGATGTGGCTTTGGATATTCGCTCAAGCTCACCCACCTACGGCCAATTCAGAACCTTTGAACTTTCGGCCGAAAACAAACATATGCTCTTTTTGCCTCCGGGCTTTGCCCATGGCTTTTTGTCCCTGCAAGACCAAACCATTTTTTCCTATAAGTGCACCAACGTTTACCATAAGCCCTCCGAGGGAGCTATTTTATGGAACGACCCCGACCTAGACATCCCATGGAATATTGATCAGGCCATTGTTTCGGCCAAAGACCAAGCAGCCCAGCCATTCCGCGATTTTGTTTCGCCATTTCCTTGATCTTTTCTACTATGATTCAATCTACGCTGCTTGTCCTTTTGTTGTTTGCTCTTATTAGTGCGGGTGTATCGCTTTTTATTAATGCATTATTGCTTAAGTTTTCTACCAATTTGGGCACCCGAAACACCGCAGGCTTGGTGCGTTGGTCAAGTCAGGTAAAGCCTTCTGTAGGTGGAATTTCCTTTTTTATTATTTTCCTCATGTCGCTGGTCTTTGGGCTTATTTATACCCCGGACCTTCAGTCAAACCTGCCTTTGCTGGGATTTTCCGCAGCCGTAGGCCTTGGTTTTCTCATTGGCCTGGCCGACGATGCCTACAATACCAAACCTCTCCTAAAATTCTCCGGCCAAGTGGCCTGTGGAATTATTCTCATTGCCTCAGGCATTACCATTGACCTTTTCCCCCAAAAGGGCTTCGATGAGGCACTAACTTTGTTGTGGACAGTCGGCATTATGAACTCCGTAAATATGCTCGACAATATGGATGGAATTACCGCCTCCACCTCGCTTTCCATCACCGGAGGACTCACCCTAATGCATTTGGTGCAACCGGAGGCTCCAATGAGTGTGTTTTTTGTGCTGCTTCTAGGGGTTTCAGCCGGTTTGGCAGGCTTTTTGTACTACAATTGGAACCCAAGCCGAATGTTCATGGGCGACACCGGCAGCCAATTTCTGGGCGTGTTCCTGGCGGGAATGTCCGTTATTTACCTTTGGAACGGACAGTGGGTGCCGGGAGCCAATGGTGCATTCACTCAAGAACCGTTGCGTGCCTTTCTTTTGGTGTGGCTGTTTTTCTTAGTCCCCATTGCCGACACCACCACCGTGTCCATCAACCGCTTAATGAAAGGCAAGTCGCCCTTTGTTGGCGGACGCGACCACACCACCCATCATTTGGTTTACCTTGGACTAAAAGATAGACACGTGGCTTCTTTATTGCTGCTTATTTCCCTCGCCGGAGCTATGCTTGCTATTTGGTTTATTTTACCTGCTCCACAGCTCAATTTGTGGCACTTAATTATTGGATTTGGCCTTTGTTTGCTAAGTCTCATTGGCCTGTACAGCACCACTTGGCTGGCTAAGGCTCCCGAGCCGAAAAAATGATGTTTTTTTTGGGCGCCTTTTGGGGCCCTCGCTGCAAGTCCTCGGCTTGGGCGCACGGAGCGCTAAGGCTTGCGGGGGCTCCGCAAAGCTCCGCCTCCACAGCCCAAGCGCTCCGGCGCCCAAGCCTCCGGGCTTTCCGCATCGGTCCCCGGCGCAGAATCTCTATACTTTGGTAGACCATCTAAACCTTAGGGTTTAGTACATTCCAAAGAATGGCCCCCCGGCCCGGGTGGACGCCCACGCTGCGGCAGGCCTTAGGTTCGGCCCGGCCTTACTAGTGGAGCTTTGCGGAACTCAGTAAGGCCGGATTGCCGACCTTAGGCCTGCCGCAGTGAGGCTGGAACCAGGGGCCGATAGATGCAAAAAATGCGCTTATGGAATAGGGCCCAAAAAACCGCTTTTCGTGTAAGAGCAGCAGCCATTTCAGTCTAAAAATTAGCTTATTTCCCCTAACTTCGTGCGGCTTTGGCCTATCCTAAACAAAGAGGCCTCTATAGCGGTTATCGACGCATGAGCAGCAAACAAAGCTATATCGAAATTCAGGGAGCACGCGAGAACAACCTCCGCGACCTGGATTTAAACATTCCCAGAGGGGCATTGGTCGTTATTACCGGGCTTTCGGGTAGTGGTAAATCTTCGCTCGCGTTCGATACCATCTATGCCGAAGGCCAACGCCGGTACATCGAAAGTTTTTCGGCTTATGCCCGGCAGTTTTTGGGAGGCATGGAACGCCCCGATGTAGACAGCATTCGTGGCTTAAGTCCTGTAGTTAGCATTGAGCAAAAAACCACCAATAAAAATCCGCGGTCTACCGTGGGCACCATCACCGAAATCTATGATTTTCTGCGGCTTTTGTATGCCCGGGCAGGGGAGGCTTTTTCTTACGTTACCGGGGAGCCAATGGTTCGTTATTCCGACGACCAAATCATAGATACCCTGCTCCGCGATTACCAAGGCCTGGACTTGCATCTGTTGGCGCCGCTGGTAAAAGGCCGCAAAGGCCACTACCGTGAGCTGTTTGAGCGCACGGCCAAAAACGGTTACCTTAAAGTTCGTGTCGACGGCGAAATCCGTGAAATTACCCACGGCATGAAGTTGGACCGTTATAAGGTACACGATATTGAGGTTTTGGTAGATACCATAAGCATGCGCGAAGGTCAGTTAGACCGCCTTCGTCGTTCTGCAGCAACCGCCCTTAAAATGGGTAAAGGAAGTTTGTTGGTGCAGGCCCGCGGAGCAGAGGAAGCCCGGCATTTTAGCCGCCACCTTATGTGTCCCACCTCCGGCATTTCCTACGAAGAGCCGGCCCCCAATTTATTCTCTTTCAATAGTCCTTACGGCGCATGCCCCAACTGCAATGGCTTGGGCACCGTATTGGAAATTGATCGGGAAAAAATATTTCCTGACCCCTCCTTATCCATTAAAAAGGGAGGCGTGGCTCCTTTGGGCACCTTTAAGAACAATTGGATTTTTAGGCAATTGGAACTGTTGGGCAAGGCCATGGGCTTTGATTTAACTACTCCTGTTGGCGAGCTGGACGAGGAAGTGATTTCGGCCTTACTGCAAGGCACTTCGGAATCCATATCCTTTAGAACCAAAGAGTCGGGCGTGTTGCAAACCGTAGATTTTGAAGGAATCGGCGTGTTTATTCAGCAACAAGCAGAAGAAGCCCAAAGCAAGCGGCTTAACCGCTGGGCTCAAGGCTTTATGCAGCGCAAAGCCTGTCCCGAATGCGAAGGGAGTCGCCTTAAGAAAGAGGCCATGTATTTTAGGATGGAGGGCTACAACATCGCAGAATTGGCTGCTCTAGACCTAAAGACCTTGCAACAGCTCTTGGAGGGCATGGAAGACCGCTTACCGCCCATGCGCAAAGCAGTGGCTACCGAGGTGCTTAAAGAAGTGCGGAAGCGTTTGGGCTTTTTGTTGGATGTGGGCTTGGCTTATTTGAGCCTGGACAGGCCTGCGCGAAGTTTGTCCGGAGGCGAAGCGCAGCGTATCCGTTTGGCTACTCAAATTGGAGCTCAACTGGTAGGGGTCTTGTATATTTTAGATGAGCCTTCTATTGGTCTGCACCAAAGGGACAACGACCGTTTGATTGAAGCCCTGAAAAAGCTCCGTGATGGCGGAAACTCGGTGTTGGTTGTGGAGCATGACAAGGACATGATGTTGGCTTCCGACTATTTGATAGACATTGGACCCGGAGCCGGGCAGCATGGGGGCCGTGTTATGGCCGAGGGTACGGTAGAGGCTTTTCTTCAGCAGCAGAGCCAAACCGCCAAGTACCTTTCGGGTGCTTTAGAAATTGCGGTGCCTAAAAGCCGCCGCAAGGGCAATGGAAAGTATTTGGAGTTGTTGGGAGCCACTGGTCATAACCTTAAGTCCGTTGACCTTAAACTTCCTTTGGGCATGTTGGTATGCGTTACCGGAGTCTCGGGCAGTGGTAAGTCTTCTTTAATTAACGAGACATTATATCCTTTACTGGCGGGAGAGCTGCACCGTGCGGAGCTGGTTCCCCTGCCTTATACCAAGCTCAAGGGCACTAAGTCCATAGATAAGGTTATTCGTATAGATCAAAGTCCAATTGGCCGCACACCAAGATCGAATCCGGCTACGTATACCGGAGTATTTTCGGACATACGCAACCTGTTTGCCCTTTTGCCTGAAGCAAAGATTCGGGGCTATAAACCCGGGCGTTTCTCATTTAATGTAAAAGGAGGGCGATGCGAAACTTGCGGCGGTGCAGGTTTGCGGGTAATTGAGATGAACTTTCTGCCCGATGTGGAGGTGACTTGCGAAACTTGCTTAGGTAAACGCTACAACAGAGAAACCTTAGAAGTGCGCTACAAAGGCCACAGCATTGCTGATGTTTTGAACCTTACCATTGAGCAGGCCGTAGATTTCTTTTCTTCCATTCCGGTAATCACCCGAAAAATTGGAGTGCTCAATGAAATTGGACTGGGCTATTTAACCTTAGGGCAAAGTTCCACCACCTTATCCGGTGGAGAGGCTCAGCGGGTTAAGTTGGCTTCAGAGCTCAACCGAACCGATACCGGAAAAACCCTTTATATTTTGGATGAGCCCACCACCGGTTTGCATTTTGAAGACATCCGAATGTTGTTGGATGTACTCAACAAACTGGTAGATAAAGGGAATACCGTGTTGGTTATTGAGCACAATATGGATGTAATTAAATCTGCCGACCACCTGATAGACTTAGGTCCAGAGGGCGGCAAAGAGGGAGGACAAATTTTGTTTTCAGGACTTCCCGAAGCATTGGCAAAAATCCCTGAAAACCATACCGGCCGCTTTTTGGCCAAAGAATTAATCATGCACAAAAACGTAGAACAAGTATGAGTCAAGACATGGAACAGTACGCCAAATCCGGCGAAGAAAAAATCAAAGAAGCCTTTAAAGAAAAAGACTGGGTAGAAATCAGAACCAATGACTCTTGGGCCCTGTTTAAAATTATGGGCGAGTTTGTAGAGGGCTACGAAAAAATGAGCCGTATTGGCCCTTGCGTAAGTATTTTTGGTTCGGCACGTACCAAGCCCGACAACCCCTACTACCAACTTGGGGTAGATGTGGCCTACAAGCTTACCCAACAAGGTTTTGGAATCATTACAGGTGGCGGACCGGGCATTATGGAAGCTGGAAATAAGGGCGCCAAAGCCGGCGGAGGAAAGTCGGTAGGACTGAATATTGAACTTCCTTTTGAACAAGAACCTAACCCCTTTATTGATCCGGACAAGAATTTGGATTTTGATTACTTTTTTGTTCGAAAAGTAATGTTTGTTAAGTACTCTCAAGGCTTTGTGGTTTTGCCCGGTGGCTTTGGTACCCTCGATGAACTTTTTGAGTCGCTTACCTTAATCCAAACCTATAAGATTGGGAAGTTTCCCATTGTTTTGGTGGGTTCATCTTACTGGTCCGGTTTGGTAGATTGGATGAAAGATGCCGTTTTGGCTCAGGAGAAAAACATCAATCCTCAAGACTTAGATTTGTTTAAAGTGGTAGATACCGCCGACGATGCGGTAAAAATCATTGTGGATTTCTATAGTCAGTATTCGCTTAAGCCAAACTTCTAAACAATGTATTGGGGTTTAAGGGGTTAAAACAAGTTTTTAACCCCTTTTTCTTTTTGAGGTGTTTCCTTTTGTGCATTTTTCGTAAATTAGATGTACTCAAAATGGATAACTTATGGAAACATGGATTGCCCCTGGCATAAAGTCATGGGCAGAAGATGAGCGCCCCCGCGAAAAGTTATTGAGTAAAGGCAAACAACAATTAAGCAATGCCGAGCTGTTGGCAATTTTAATCGGTTCGGGAAAAAAAGGTAGAACGGCTTTGGATGTGGCTCGCGATGTGTTGCAATTGGCCGGTCACAATTTGCATGAGTTGGCACGAATGGATGGACACCAATTAAGTAAGGTGCCAGGAATAGGTCCTGCCCGTGCCGTTGCTTTGATGGCCGCCTTAGAGTTGAGCAACCGTAGAATCCATGAAGCCACTCCAAAGCCTAAAAAAATAGGTTCGAGTAGGGATGCTTCGGAAGTCTTAGCTCCCTTGCTACGCGACTTGCCTCATGAAGAGTTTTGGGTGCTATTTCTCTCCCAAGCCAACAAAGTGAGAACCGTGCAGCGCATTAGCCAAGGAGGCATTGCAGGTACTCTTGCCGACCTGCGGTTGATTTTTAGATTGGCCATAGAACATTTTGCCACCGGTATTATTTTGTGCCATAACCACCCCAGCGGAAATTTAAAACCCAGTCAAGCCGACCTTAGGCTAACCCGAAAAATTGTACAAGCGGGCCAGCTTATGGATGTGGCGGTTTTAGACCATTTGATTATTGCCGGAGATGCGTATTTCTCTTTCGCCGACGAAGGGCGCATGCCAAGTGTTGGGGTAGTGCCCTAACCTTTTGGCAAAGCTGTGGTGCCTACTTTTGGCTTGCAGGGCCTTTTTTTCTGTTTTGGCCGGCTCAGTTTCTATTGTGCTTCTTTAAAGCATAGCTTTAGGGAATTGGCTAATATTGCACCATGGCTTCTGTACCCTCTATTGTAGTTTTTGCCGGAACCAGACCGCAGCTCATTAAAAGTGCCGCCCTGTTTCATGCCTGGCAAGATGGTTTTCAAGACCTCTGTCGTCTTGCATGGGTACATACCGGCCAACATTACGACGCCAATATGTCTGAGGTGTTTTTGGAGGAGTTGGAATTGCCTAAACCTTTGGCTCATTTTGACTTAGATAAGTCTCTCGATGCCTTAGGACAAATGGCGCAAATGATGCAATCTGCTAAGGCTTGGCTAAGTGCCCACAAGCCTTCGGTTGTGCTCGTCTTTGGCGATACCAACAGCACCTTGGCAGCCGCATTGGCGGCGGTACGAGAAAAAATACCTGTGGCCCATGTAGAAGCAGGTTTGCGTTCAGGGGATTTTGCCATGCCTGAGGAGCAAAACAGAATTATCACCGACCGGCTTAGTCGGTGGTTGTTTGTAAGCTCGGAGCAGGAAATGCAGCAGCTAAACCGGGAGGGAGTACCTCAAGAAAGCGGCAATTTGCAACCCGAAATTCATGTGACCGGCGACATTATGGCCGATTTGTGCCTTGCTTGGCAAAAAAAGGAAGATCAGCGCCAAGCCGTTTTGGAAGGGTATGGTCTCCGGGAAGGAGAATACTTGCTGGCTACCCTGCATCGTGATTTCAATACCGCAGCTAAGGATTCCATTTTGAGTCATTTTCAATCGCTCCAGGCCTTAGCAGAACGTATGCACCTACGCATGCTTGTGTTTGTTCACCCGCGTGTGGCCAAGCTTTTGCCCCTAGACGATGAGGCCTTACAAGGCTTTTCTTTTTTGAGTTTTTGTTCTCCTGCATCCTATGGAACCATGCAACATTTATTGGCAGGTTGCAGGGCTTTGTGTACCGATTCGGGCGGTTTGCAAAAGGAAGGAGCCTGGCATCAAAAGCCCGTAATTGTTTTACGGCCTTCTACGGAGTGGAAAGCCTTAGTAGAACATTCGTTTTGTTGGGTCAACGGCCCCGGCATATTACGCCTTGAGCCTGCCTTAGACTTTATTCACAATTACCGTTCGGTAGGTTTTCCTACCTTTTATGGAGAAGGACAATCTGCAGCGCGAATATTACATTACCTTTTGCATCCTAAAACGTAGACCTGTATGGAATTGAAGGAAATAGAAGCACTATTAGAAAAGGTTCAGGGAGAAGTAGCAGACCTTATGGAGGGAGCGTCCTATCAGGATTGGGATAAAGACGAAAAATGGCAGTTCATGCTGCAATTGGAAGAGCAGTTAGGCGATATGCCCTGGGCAATTGAGCTGCCTTTTGAACCCGGATTTAGCGAAAAGGGTTTTCCCGAGTACATAAAAACTACCAAAGACATGGCCAGTCATTTGCTAAACATGCTTCAGGAGAGCAAGCGCAAGGCTAAAAGGGCAGAGGACTAAAGCGTGTCTTGGTTAAGCTTTTCGGTGAGCTTGGTTTTACCGGCTTCCAAGCCGTCAATGAATTTTTGGAGTTCTTGGCTAGGAAAATGCCCGGACCTCAGAGCGCTTTCCAAAAAAATACACAATTCCCTTTCCTCTTTCATATCCATATAGTTTAAAGAGGATTTGAGCCGGTGGCATGTTTTTGCTAAGGTGTCGCTATCCTTTGCTTCAAAGGCAGCTTTAAATTCCGGCAAGTCGTTATTCAGTTGCCGAATAAAACTATCGATCATGCGGCGCATAAACACTTGGTCGCCGTTACTTACCTCCCGTAGTAATTGAAATGTTGAAGCTTGGTCCATAATGCTATCACGAGCAAAAGTAACAACGGAAGGCAAGACTGGTTCAGTTTTGGGCATTCAAAGCTGCTTTTCGCCTTATTTGGCTTTTTTCCTGTCGTTTTTGAGCATGTTATAGATGGTGCTCTTAGATATCCCTAGCTTGTCGGCTACCAACAATACCTTTTGGTCGTACTTGTCCAAATAGAAATTTATGATGTCTCGCGTGTAGTCTTCCAAACGTTTTTCTTCTTGCAAAAATCCGGTTTGGTTTTTTTGCACTTTATGGATAATAATATCCTTGTCCGAAATCACCTCGGAATTGCTTACCACGCAGGCCAGTTCAATCATTGCCTTTAGTTCGCGCACGTTACCCGGAAAGCTGTATTTTTTAAGCTTCACCATGGCCTCATCGCTGAGGGTTTTTACCGGCCGGTTGTTTTGGGTGGCATATTGCTTTAAGAAAAAGCCGGTTAGAATGGGCAAATCCTCTAAACGGTCCCTTAGCGCAGGTAAGGCAATAATTAGCCCAAGCATGGAATAATATAAATCTTCCCTAAAGATTCCTTCTTTAACCAGTTCCTCAAGGTTTTTGGTAGTGGAAAAAAGAAAGCGTAAATCAATGGGGATGGTTTTGGTTCCCCCCACCCGCGTTAAGGTTTTGTTTTGAATGGCTTGCAAAAGGCGTCCTTGAACAGCCAAGGGTAAATCGCAAATTTCATCAAGAAGCAAGGTGCCTCCCTGCGCCTGTTCCAAAAGCCCCGGCCTAGAGACGGGCGACTTAGGATCAGGCCCCGGTTTTTCGGAACCAAACAAGGTTTCTTCAATGTCTTTTTCGGGAACACCGGTAATGTTTACCTGAACAAAGGGTTGCGCTTTTCTGGACGATCTAAAATGAATGGCTCTAGCCACCAGTTCTTTACCTGTGCCTGTCTCTCCGGTTATGGTAACATGGATTTGTGTGTCTGCGGCTTTTTGAACCAAATTGGCCACTTCTTGCATGGCAGCTCCTTGGCCAACCAAGCTTTTGGAAGGGTTCAATTGCTCGCCAAGCTGCTTACGTAAATCTCGGTTCTCTTTTTCCAAGGCAGTTGCTTTGGAAATGTTATTTACAACCTTCCAAAGTCTTTCTTTGGTGTCGTCGTCTTTTACAATATAATCGTAGGCACCTTCTTTGAGCAGCGTTACTGCCGTTTTAATGTCTTCTTGTCCCGATATTATAATGACCTTTTGCTCCGGATTGTAGGCTAAAATTTTTTCTAAGGCCAAACTACCCGGCATGTCCGGTAATCGATAATCCAGCGTAATTAGGTCCGGATTCAGGTGCAAATAATCCAAGCACTCTCCTGCCGATTGGAATTTAGTAATAGAGTTTGCGGGAGACATTCCTAAATAGTACTCCAAAAACTCTCCATACCAAGGATCGTCCTCAACTATAAATATGGTTAATCCTCCTTGTACCATAAATCAAAAGTGCCTAATAGCGTATGTATTGTTTAGAGGACAAATACCAAACTTAGTAAACCGAGCCCATCCAAAATGCTGCATTACACCCATGTTGTCTTAAGTTTGACTTTCACTCCATGTCTCAAAAATACACTACCCGTTAGGATTTCCAAAATTTAGAAATTATTAAACTTTGTCCTCCCTTTTGTTTTACTTTTGGCTGTGGTCATAATCATCAGAAAATCAATATGCTATTTTTTTAGTCTTGGTTTTTTGTGGCATTATTTAATTTTATTTATTGATAAATTGCTCCAATTTATGGAAAATGGGATGCCTAGTCTATCGGCTTATCCCGTGTCCGTCATTTTTTGATTTTTTTGACTTTGAGCCCCTTGATGCCTTGTGTTTTTAAGCCAAGCATCCTAGCCCAAACCTAAAGATAGAATCGCCACCAGAATAGCAGCGAGCCAACATTCTCCTTTTGGTGCAGATTCCAGGGCTTTGTATTTTTGCTGTATGTTGCGATTGGCTTTACCTACTGACCCCCGTTGGGCCCATGCCGCTCAAATGGATATTTCCGAGATATTGACCGACCATGCTTGGTGTGAGCAAAAGGCAGCCAGCTCTGCCATATCCCTCATGGTTCAATACCCGGAATTCCCGGACTTGGTGCGTCAAATGGCCGAACTCGCACGGGAAGAAATGGAACATTTTCAGCGGGTACATCAGCGCATTCAAGACCGAGGACTTAGCCTTGGAAGAGAGCGGAAAGACCCCTACGTACATGCCTTAATTTCTTTCCAAATCAAACAGGGCACTAAAGAGCAAAGGTTAAGAGACAAACTTTTAATGGCTGCCCTAATTGAAGCCCGCAGTTGCGAAAGGTTTAGGTTGCTGAGCGAAGAAATAGCAGACCCTTCTTTAGCCGATTTTTACAGAGAATTAATGGAAAGCGAAGCTGCTCATTACACCTTATTCATAACCTTGGCCAGAGATTTAACCGGGAGAGAAGCCACCGATGTACGGTGGAGTGAATGGCTAAACTACGAAGCCGAACAAATTCAAAAATTCCAGAGCGGAAAAGGCATACATGTTTAAGGTCTCTCCCTATAAATGTCCATCGGACTTTTGGGTCGATCTGCCGCTTGCCAACTAAAACCCTCCAAACGGTAGGCCTTGGGATCTACATCTTCCCATGGAAACATGGTGCCGTAGGGCTCTTCCAAAAACACAATCTTCACCACTTGGTTTTCTTCAATGTAAATATGCATGTTGCGGCTGAACACTTCGTTTAGCCCGGTTAGGCTGCTGTCCTCTTCCCTAGGGTGATAAATGCTCCTTCCTTGTTCAAACACATCCAAGCGGTACATGGTATTCTCTCGAAAATAACCATGCATGCGTTCTCCCGCCACCTGATTAAACCGAATGCTGTCGTCTCGACTTATCATTAAGGCCAAACTGTCTAAATCCAAGCCCAAAATTTCGCCTTCGGCCATGGTAATGTTTATGCGCTTTGCCGTCATTTGACTTGAGTCGCTCCACATCACCGGCCTACCTCTCAGGCGCATCAAAGAGTCGTTTTCGCTGTAAAAAAGACTATCGCTGGCGCCTTGCAAATCAGACTTGTAAAACTTTACGTGCGCATAAGCTCGGATGGAATGCAAATCCATGCTGTCTCTTTTGCCAAATAGGGTGTCCCCGGTTACAAAAAGGGTGTCTTGGTCAAATACCTGGGTCATAAGCACCGAGTCGGTTACATAATACCTCCTCAAATCTTCCCAAGTTTCAGAAAACTGACCGGAAACGGTGACTTTTTCTACGGTATCTACCAGCAATACATTTCCAATGCCCTTGCCGTAGCCCGACCTTCGTTCGTAATATAAACTGTCGCCGGTAAGCACCCGCGTATCGGAGGTGACTTTGGCATCTTTATTAAACTGCGCTCTGTCTTGCTTTTTGTCGTACCAACCGTTTCTGCATTCAATAATGCTGCCCTCACTGTAAATGGTGCTTGGCCCCCTAAAATAGGCAATGTCGCTGCGGGTGTCGTAATGAAGGGTGTCTGAGTAAAGCTGGTATTCGGGATTGGTAATGACCACATCGTCCTTAAAGGTAAAGCTCCGTGTTCGGGTATCGTAAACACCGGTTTTAGAGGATATGTCGTCTTGCCCGTTACGTATCTCGGCCGCTTGAGGATACCATACTTTCCCGGTATTTCGGTCATATTCCATTCGGGTGGTTTCCAAACTCACTTGCGGATCAAGCATGCGCACCCTGCTCCAAATTTCTGCCTTGCGGGTGTTGCCATCGTAGTGCAAGCTGTCGCCGTAAAGGCTTAGGGTGTCTCCCTGCCGAATGTGAATGTGCCCAAAAGCATCCATGGAGTTGGTCGACTCATAGATTAATGCAGAGTCGGCATACATAAAGGCACCTTCATGAAACAATACCACCCTGCCACGCAGGGTTTGTATGCTTTGCCCTTCTTCTCTGCTGCCCAACAGCAAGTCGGCATTTCGTATTTCAATAACTTTGCTCGTGTCGCTGCCCGGCTGTTGTGACCAAAGGGTGGAAACAAAAGAGCAAAAGAAAAAGATAAGAAGGAACCTGGAGGCTGTGTGCATTACCGCATTAAGGTTTCGGTGCGACCAGGGCCAATGGACACCAAACGTACCGGAACCCCGCAACTTTGTTCTATGCGTTCAATATACTTCTGCAAACCTTTCGGCATTTCGGTTTTTCCCGGGTTAGCTAAATCTCCCTCAAGCAATTCGGCGGGATCAAAGTCCCAGCCTTCCATGGTTTCGTAGATGGGAGTGGCTGTGCTTAGGTCAAAGGGCATTTGACTGCTTTCTTTTCCATCAACACGGTATGCGGTACAAAGCTTAACTTCCTTCATGCCGCAAAGCACATCGGCTTTCATCATAGCCAATTCGGTAACTCCATTAATCATTACCGCATATTGCAAGGCAGTTAAATCTAACCAACCGCAACGTCTGGGGCGACCTGTGGTGGATCCGAATTCATGGCCCTTTGTGCGAATGAAATCGCCGGCATCATCAAACAGTTCAGTTGGGAAGGGGCCACTACCAACTCGGGTGCAATAGGCTTTAAAAATACCGGTAATGTTGCCCAGCTGAGAAGGCGCCAACCCCAAGCCGGAACAGGCCCCCGAAGCCAGAGTGTTGGAAGAGGTCACGTAGGGGTAACTCCCAAATTCCAAATCGAGCAGGGTGCCTTGAGCCCCCTCTGCTAGTACCTTTTGATCTTGTTTCAGGGCCTCCTGAATCAAGTATTCGGTATTGTCGGTCTTGAGTTGCCTCAATTTATCTACCGCCTCTAAAAAGGCAGCTTCATCGGGTATTTCATCCGGGGTTTCCCAATCCATGGCTGCTAAAAGCCGTTGGTGTTTGGCCTTTAACTTGCCGTACCGTTGGTCAAAGTCCGCCGCAAGTAAATCACCCATGCGCAATCCGTTTCTACCGGTTCTGTCCATATAGGCAGGACCTATGCCCCGCAAGGTGCTTCCAATTTTTTCTTTACCCTTGGCTTGCTCTGAGGCCGCATCCAACAACCGATGGGTGGGCAAAATCAAATGAGCGCGACGGCTAATGACCAATTGCTTTTCCGGAGAAAAGCCTGCGGCTCGCAAGCCTTCCAATTCCCTCATAAAGCCAATGGGGTCTAAAACCACTCCATTGCCGACAATATTGAGGCATCCTTCGGTAAAAATACCGGAGGGAACCGTGTGCAAAACAAACTTTTTGCCCTCAAAGGAAATGGTATGCCCGGCATTGGGGCCACCCTGAAACCTAGCCACCAATTGATACTTTGAGGCTTTTACGTCAACAACTTTTCCTTTGCCTTCGTCGCCCCACTGGAGCCCTAACAAAACATCCGCTTTGGTCATGCGTCTTCTTTGCGTTTGCTGTTTGGGGCTTGTATTTCTTGAAATGCTTCTTCCGGCCCCGAAACCGTAGCAAAAATATGATGAATTTTGGTGAGGATAAAAAGTTCGTTTAAGGAATCGTTGCTTCCGCCAATCCATGCCTCACCTCCGCTGTTTCGACTCATGGTGAGCAGTTTCAGCAATACGTTCAATCCTTCCGAATTGATGTATTCCAAGCCTTTTAAATCCAAATACAAATACAAGGGTTTTTCTTCCCCCAATTGCTCTTGAACGGTTCTTAAAAAGCGTTGGGCATCGTAGGCCGACAAAAGCTTGCCTTCCAGCACCAAAACGTGTAAGGGTGCCTGCGTGCTATCTATTTGGTAGGAAAAGGGGTTTTCTAAGTCCATGGGGCAAGGTAAGGAAATATACGAATGATTAATGATTAATGATGAGTGATGCAGTAAAGACGCAACATCTTGCGTCTCATGCGTCTCATGCGTCTCAAGCGTCTCATGCCTCCCCTGCGTCTCAAACCGCAGTAAAGACGCAACATCTTGCGCCTCATTTTTTTGGCCGCCTTATCCTGCTGTCTGCGGTAGTGCCCCGTCTCCGGCCCACGGTCTGCGGCCGCTCCGGGGTCTTCGTTCCTCAGCCTCCTCGCTTGGCCGCATACCGGGGCCGGAGCCGCGTCAGCTACCTGCTTCCATCAGGGGCGGAGGATTACTAAAACTTTAAGAGAGGGGTGAGGTAAAGACGCAATATCTTGCGTCTCAAACCGCAGAAAAGACGCAGTATCTTGCATCTCAAAAGTCTCAACTTGTTTTCAACACCCCACGCCCAACCGCTCTTTTGTCCTTACCTTTATCTTTCAACTTATTTTTCTTTATGAAGTTCCTTTATTTCTTGCTTAGCCTTCTTTGGTCCGCCGGACTTTATGCGCAATCCGTTCGCATTGCTTCGTCTCCCGGACAGGCCGACCCCAGCGCCGGTTTGGATGTGGATTTTAACGACCGGGGCCTGCTTTTGCCCAGGTTAACCACCACCCAACGCAATGCCATCGCCAGTCCTGCCGATGGGCTTCAAATATTCAATACCACCAGCCAATGCATGGAAGTCTTTATTTCCAACAGTTGGTTTGCAGTGGCTTGCCCTTGCCAATATTTTCCCAACGCTCAGTTTTCGTTCTCTCCTTCCAATCCGGGAGCAGGAAATGCGGTGAGTTTTAGTCCCCAGCAATCAGGACTGCAATACCAATGGTTGTTTGCCTCCGGTACACCGGCCTCTTCTTCCCAAGCCAACCCTTCCGTTACTTGGGCCAATGCAGGTACTTATTCGGTGGTGCTTCAGGTGACCGACAACCAAGGATGCACCGCATCCGATACCCAAAATGTGGTGGTGAGCAGCTGCCCTCCCGGTTCTCAAACCTTTACCGCCAACGGCACGCTAGCCTCGGGTAGCATTCAAAGTTTTACGGTGCCGGCCTGTGCAACCTCAGTTACGGTAGAAGCCTGGGGCGCACAAGGCGGAAGTACCTCCAACACCAACGGTGGTTTGGGCGCCTACATCAAAGGCACTTTCTCGGTGTCGGGCGGTGAAGTACTGCGCGTCTTGGTGGGTCAACAAGGCGAAGCCGGCTCTTCTGGTCACGGCAACTGCGGTGGCGGCGGTGGCGGCTCTTTTGTGACCCGCAGCAACAACCAGCCCATGGTGGTGGCCGGTGGAGGCGGCGGTGCAGGAACCGCTTCCAACATCAGCATTCGTACGCCCGATCCGGGACAAACTGGAAACAGCGGAACGGCAGGAAAAGGAAATGGAATGCCCGGCGGCACCGGAGGAAATGGTGCTCCGGGAGTTTGTTCAAGTTGTGGCGCAACCAATGGAGCCGGTTTGCAGAGCAACAGCCAAGCCTATGGCAGCTCTTATGGAACCTCAGCCATTGCTTTTACCAATGGTGGAGGAGGGGCTACCTCCAGTAGTGGATACGACGGTGGATTTGGGGGTGGCGGAGCAGGAGCTTTTGGTGCCGGCGGCGGCGGAGGTTATTCCGGTGGAGGTTCAGGAAACTATTCCGGTACCACGGACAACAGCGGCGGCGGCGGTGGCGGCTCTTTTAATGGAGGCACCAATCCGAGCAATCAAGCCGGAGTGAGGAGTGGGAATGGGCAAGTAATCATTAGTTGGTAAGACCGGCCAGGGACCGGCACGGAAAGCCCGGATGACGCCGGCGGATGCCAAGGCAGGCCTGCCGCGGTGGAGCTTTGCGGAACCCCGGCAGAACTAGCCTTGGCTCCGCTGGCGTCACCGGACTTGGAGGGAGGGCCCGGCAGGCCGCCCAATGAAACCTACAAATCCCTATTTGCGTATCTTTGACTTTGCATGGAAAGCCACAAAATCGATGACTATTTGGCCGAAGAACAGGCCGAAATCAAAAAGCAATACCGCGCCCTGTTGCGGGCTGCCGGCAAAAATGTGGACAAGCCGGAGGACAAAAAGCGCATTCGTAGGGCCTTTGATTTGGCCGTAGATGCCCACAAAGAAATGCGCCGAAAGTCAGGAGAACCCTACATTTATCACCCCATTGCCGTGGCGCGCATTGTGTCGGAGGAGATGGGGCTGGGGGCCACCAGCATCATTTGTGCTTTGCTGCACGATACGGTAGAAGATACCGAAATTACCCTCGAAGATATTGAGCAGTTTTTTGGCCCAAAAGAGTCCAAAATCATCGATGGGCTCACCAAAATGGAAGGGGTATTTGACCATACGCAATCCATTCAGGCCGAGAATTTTCGGAAGATTGTACTTACCCTCGCCGAGGACATTCGGGTAATTCTTATAAAAATCGCCGATCGCCTGCACAACATGCGCACGCTCACCCACATGCGGCGCGATAAGCAACTTAAAATCGCCTCTGAAACGCTCTATTTGTATGCGCCTTTGGCCCATCGCCTTGGCCTGTACAACATCAAAACGGAGCTGGAAGACTTGAGCCTCTGCTATTTGGAACCCGAAGCTTTTGCCGATATTGAAGCCAAGCTCGAAAAAAGCAAAGAAGTACGCGATCGCTTCGTTACCCATTTTGTGTATCCAATCCGCAAGGCCCTAAAGGCTCAAGAAATTGATTTTGAAATAAAAGGAAGAACCAAGTCCATTTATTCCATTTACAATAAGATTCGTAAGAAGGGTGTTCCTTTTGAGGAGATTTACGACATTTTTGCCATCCGAATCATTTTGGATGTGCCGCCCGAACGCGAAAAGGCTGAAATTTGGCGCACCTATTCTCTGGTCACCGATGTGTATCAACCCAAGCCGGACCGCCTGCGCGATTGGATTAGCTTTCCCCGGGCCAACGGCTACGAAAGTTTGCACGTTACGGTGATGAGTCCCACCGGCAAATGGGTGGAAGTACAAATCCGCAGCCGGCGCATGGACGACATGGCCGAAAAGGGCTATGCCGCCCATTGGAAGTACAAAGAGAATCAAGCCGAATCGGCCATTGACGAGTGGATTACCCGCGTGCGCGAAATGCTCGAAAGCCATCAGGAAGGGGAAGCCCTCGATTTTATGGACTCCTTTAAGTTGAACTTGTACAACGAGGAGATTTATACCTTTACACCTAAGGGAGAGCTGCGCACCATGCCTTCGGGTGCCACGGCCCTGGATTTTGCCTACGATATCCATTCCGAACTGGGCGACCACTGCCTTGGCGCCAAGGTCAACAACAAACTGGTGCCGCTAAGCTATGTGCTCAAAAGCGGCGACCAAATCGAAATTCTAAGCTCCAAAAAGCAAAAGCCCAAGGAAGATTGGCTCAGCTTTGTGGTAACCGGCAAAGCCCGCAGCCGCATCAAAGCTGCCCTCAAAGACGAAAAACGCCGCATTGCTGCCGAAGGAAAAGAAGTATTGGAACGCAAACTGCGCCGCCTTAAAATTCATTTTACCGAGGACGACCTGCCCAAAATGCTTAAATACTTCTCGGTGGACGATCCCTTGGAATTTTATTTTCAGGTGGGTACTGCGGCCATCAGCTCCCAACAAATTCGCGATTTTTATCGGGCAGAGAGCAACCGCAGCTGGTACCGCTACCTCACCACCAAGTTTAAGCGCAGCCAAATCAACGAAAAGGCCGAGGACAAAGACCAGCAGCTGCTCAAAAAGCTCAAGCAAGAAGAGAATCAACTACTGATTGGCGACAATTTAGAGAAGTTGGACTATAGCTTGGCCCCCTGTTGCAACCCCATTCCCGGCGACGAGGTATTTGGCTTTGTTACCGTGGGCGACGGCATTAAAATCCACAAAACCAATTGCCCCAACGCCGTACAACTGCTCTCCAACTACGCCTATAGAGTGGTGAAAGCCAAGTGGACCAGTTCCGACGAACCTGCCTTTTTGGTGGGCATTCGCGTAACGGGCGTAGACGATGTGGGCATAGTGAATAAAATTACCCGCCTCATTTCCAATCAAATGAAGGTGAATATACGCTCTTTGAGTTTCGACTCAAATGATGGTATCTTTGAAGGCAGAATGACCCTGTTTGTGCAACATACCCTGCATTTGAACGAACTCATCGGCAAATTGCGCGATTTGGAGGGGGTTATTGATGTGGAACGCATTACCCCTGAGCACCCAACGGCATGAATCAGAACCAGATGGAAGAAGTGCGCGACATTTTTAGTCGTTATTTGGAGGCCAATGGCCACCGCAAAACCCCGGAACGTTTTGCCATCCTCGAAGAAATTTACAGCCGCAACCACCATTTTGACGTTGAGGAGCTCTTTAAATCCATGAAAGAGCGCAACTATAGGGTGAGCCGGGCCACCGTGTACAATACCTTGGACCTTTTGCTCAATTGCCATTTGGTGCGCAAACACCAGTTCACCGGCAATTTGGCCCAATACGAAAAAAGCCACGGCTACAGCCAGCACGACCACCTCATTTGCAACCAATGCCACAAGGTTACCGAGTTTTGTGATCCGCGCCTACACCACATCCAAACCGGCGTGGGCGATTTGCTCGGTTTTCAAATCAAACATCATTCCTTTATTCTGTACGGGGATTGCAACCAATCCGACTGCCCGGATCGACCGGATGCGCCGTAACCACGGGATATGTTGCGTCTCTGCATGCCAATTATTCCGCGCTGAAGCCTTTGCGCCTCTAAGACATCGGCATCCGCGCCTGCGCCGTCCAATCCAGCGACCCCTTGGCCCCGCTCCGATATTTCATTAGCCCCGCCATGGCAATCATGGCCGCATTGTCGGTGCAATAAGCCAATTTGGGGATGTGCAATTCCCAGCCTTTTTGGGTGCAGGAATTTTTTAGAAATCTGTATTCAACATGGGTAGCGGTAATTTTATAATGTAGAAAACTCTTAGAGAAAGCACAAATGCTATTTAAAACTATAGTTTTGAAACAATTTTAATTTTTTTTCGTATAACCTTTTGTTTTATAAAAAATATTAGCGAATGAGAACTGTAAAAGATTACATGTTAAATCCAGAATTATTTGATAATGATAATTTTAATGAAATCGAGGCGTACCATTTTTTCTCAAAAACCTTAAATAGAGTAAGGCTACCTATTATAAATGTTACTGTAGCAAATAATTTTATTGATAGGCTTAGAAGGTTAGAAGGTGATAAACTTCATACTAGTTTGGCAGACTATCTTCCGGTGTCTTCAACAAATTATGAGGTTTTAGAAAAAATTTCTGGAGGTAGAGCTAACTTGCCCAGACAATCCGTTTTTTATGGTAGTTTAAGAACAGAGGAAAATCCTTACAGCCGTATTACTGCTTTAACAGAGGTTTCTGCGAATCATAGGCGTCCAGCAATTAATAAAGTGCAGTTAAAAGACTTAACAAGATTTCAAGAAAATGAAGAGAGTAGTAACTTAAAGGATTTTTTTTATTCTTTTTCACGGTGGGAAATTAGGAAGCCATTAGAGCTTGCAGTTGTAATGCCTTTTGGGAGTTATGCAAATTCAATGAATAGGCAAATAATGGAGCAGTGTCAGCAAAAATTTAATTCACTTTCCACAAGAGATAAAGAGTTAATAAGACTTCTTTCTGACTCATTCTTAAATAATAAAAGTACTCGTTGGAAGTACTATTTTTCTGCATATTACGCAAACTGTTTATATAGGGAATTTGATGGAATTCTTTACCCGAGTATGCAATCAAACCAAGAAGGGCAAAATATTGTTTTAAGGAGTGATGTAGTTCTAAATAAGTTAAGCTTAGATAAAATAGCTCTTTTAGAAGAAAGAGTTATAAATGACAATAAAAGCCCTCACACAGTGGTAGATATAATTGGTGTTGGAGATTTTTCGAATGATGATATTTTTTTCTATACATTAAAGAATGGAGTAATTAGTTCCACAAGAAAATGTTATTGTAAAGACCAATTGAAACAAATGGCGAAATAGGCGAGTAGAAATAGTTGATTTTAAGAAACCTTATTGGGGTGTATCATCGGCATCCGCGCCTGCGCCGTCCAATCCAGCGACCCCTTAGCCCCGCTCCGATATTTCATTAGCCCCGCCATGGCAATCATAGCCGCATTGTCGGTGCAATAAGCCAATTTGGGGATGTGCAATTCCCAGCCTTTTTCGGTGCAAGCCTCCAGCAAAAAGCCCCGAAGCCCTTTATTGGCCGATACCCCGCCTGCCAGCACCACCCGATGCACGCCCGTGGCCTCAACCGCCTCTTGCAGTCCCTTCCACAAAGTGGCAATAATCGCATCCTGATAATCGCGCGCCAAATCGGCCAAAGCTTGTCCCTCAGGAACCGCTTCCTGCTTTTGCAAGTACTGATACAAACTGGTTTTTAGTCCCGAAAAACTAAAATGCAGCGGTCCGGCCTTAGGCACAGGGAAGCGATGATTTCCGGGGCGACCTTGCGCGGCCAAGCGATCGATTTCCGGTCCTCCGGGATAGGGCAGCCCCAGCAATTTGGCGGCCTTGTCAAAGGCTTCGCCGGCGGCGTCGTCCAGGGTTTGACCGAGCAGTTCCAGACGGGTAGGGGAGTGCACCAGCACCAATTGCGTATGCCCCCCCGACACCGTAAGGCTCAGAAAAGGAAAATCGGGAGGATTTTTGCCGCTGATTTCCGCATCCTCAATAAAATGCGCCAGCACATGCGCTTCCATGTGGTGCACATCAATAAGCGGAAGATTCAGCGCCAAGCTAAGTCCCTTGGCAAAGGAGCTGCCCACCAGCAGCGAACCCAGCAAACCGGGACCACGGGTGCAGGCAATCAGTTCCAAATCCTCCAGACGGCATTGCGCTTGCGCCAGGGCCTGATGCACCACCGGCAGAATGTGGCTCATATGGGCACGGGAGGCCAATTCGGGCACCACGCCACCGTATTGTCGGTGCACCTCCTGATTGGCGGTGACGTTGGCCAGAACGCGCGAGCCACTAAGCACGGCCGCGGAAGTATCGTCGCAGGAGCTTTCGATGCCAAGAATAAGCGGTGGGCGCATGGCGCAAAGGTAGGATATCTTGGAATGATGAATGATGGATGATGAATGATGAGTGATGAATGATGAGGTAAAGACGCAACATCTTGCGTCTCATGCGTCTCATGCGTCTCCACCCCCCAGTAACGACGCAACATCTTACGTCTTATGCGTCTCATGCGTCCCAAACGGCGCTTCTTGGGCCTTCCTTCCATAGGAAACCTAAGTTCCATATCCGCCCCTTTTCATCGGTCAGGCCCCGCCCCAAGCAAGCCGATCTAGGGCTCCGGTGGTTCCGCAAAGCTACACCTCCTCGCCCAAGTTCGGCTAGCCTGGGTCAGGGCGGCTTACAGCCCTGACCCTAGCGTCAGGGGCCCTCTGTGGGGGGCGGGAGGCGCAACAAAAGGGCGTAGTGACGCATTGCCATGCGTCTACAGCAAGAGGGTAGCGACGCAAAATGTTGCATAATGGTGTTGTGGTTTATGGAGACGCAAAGTATTGCGTCTTTACATCATTCATCATTAACCATTCATGATTAACCATTCCCTATACGTACTTTTGTTCCTTATTCTGCGTTGGGCACCTAATGACATCGACCGAAGCTCCGAATCCTACTCCTGCTGCGGCTCCAAAAAAGGGCCGGTTCTTTCGGCGTGTCGGTCGCATTTTTCTCGGTTTTTTTCTCTTTTTGCTTAGCCTGCTTGTGGCGCTGCAACTGCCTTTTGTGCAATCTTGGTTGGGTAGCTTGGCTGCCGATTGGCTCAGCAATAAAACGGGACACGAGGTGCGGGTAGAAGCACTTCATATCGATTTCTTGGACTTGGCGGTCGATTTAAAGGGCCTGTATTTGGGGGATTTGCATGGCGATACGCTGATCTTTGCAGAGAATCTACATGCGGTTTTGGGAGAGGTGCAACAGGAACGCCGCGCTATTGTCATTGACGAAGTGGCGCTCGAAAACGGGGGGATTTTTTTGGTGAAGTATCCCGGGGAATCCGGAATGAACCTCGATACTTTTTTGGCAAGGCTTAAACCTGAGCAGCCCGATACCCTTTCCACCGCCGAGCCTTGGATTATAGAGTTTGACAAGGTGCGCTTGGATCGCGCCTCTTTTCGCCTTCAAAATCCGGAAATTACCGGTACCGAGGCCGCGTTTCAGCCCTCCGATATCGGCCTGAGCGATATTTCGGTGACGGTGCATAGTTTTCATGTGCGGCAGGATACGGTCATGATGCATGTGGATTCACTGGTGGCTCGAGATAAGGGGGGCGCTCAACTCCGGGCACTAAGTGGAGATTTCTTGTATTGCAAGCATCAATTGAGTTTGGAGGATTTTTCCCTCAGTACGGGACGAAGCACCATCCGTGGCTTTATGTCCATGAGTTTTGAGGACCCCAGCGCCTTTCAACATTTTGAAGAAAAGGTGGATTTGCATGCTCAACTGGCCCTTTCCAATGTGCACATGGGCGATATTGCTTGGTTTGCGCCGGGATTGCGGGGCTTGGAAAGCAGCTTTAGAATCCGCGGGAAAATCAAAGGCCAACTCAACAATTTAAGGGCCGAGGGTTTGCGGATTTTGTTTGGTTCGGTAACCCAGCTCGATGGACGTTTGCACCTAAAGGGCCTGCCGGATATCCAAAATACGCACATGGATATCGATTTGGACCGCATGGTGACCAATGGCTACGATTTGGAGCGGATTCCCTTGCCTCCATTTCCTGAACAACGCTATGTGCAGGTGCCTGCCGAGCTCAAACGCTTGGGCGTACTTAAGTTTAATGGTCATTTTGATGGCTATTTGCGCGATTTCAATGCTTTTGGGCAGCTGCAAACCGGTTTGGGCAGTGCTTCGCTCGATGTGCATATGGTGCAACCTGCCAAGGGGCTTCCTTATTATGAGGGTTTTGTGGACTTAAAAAAGTTTCAGGCCGGAGCATTGGCCGGAAAGCAATTGGGTTTGGGTATGGTAAGCGCCTCCGGCGAAATTCGCGGCGAAGGTTTTTCCGGCGAAGACTTTTTTGCCGCTTTTGATGGGGGAGTAAGTCTTTTGGAAATTAACGGATATACCTATCAAGGCTTGGTGGTTAATGCCGATGTGGGGCCGGGGGTGTTTACCGGAAGGGTTTTGGTGGACGATCCCAACGCCAAACTGGACTTTAACGGCCGCATCGATTTCAGTCAAGAAAAACCCTCCTTTGACTTTATTGCCCGGCTTAGCGAAGTGGATTTGGGTCGTTTGAACGTAATTGCTTTGGACAGCAGCAGCAGCTTGTCTACCAATATATACATAAACGCCAGCGGAGACGAACCCGACAACATCATGGGAAGTTTAAGGGTAGACAACACCCGCTTTTCCTTAGGCAGCCGGGAGTACCAAATGGATGAGCTTACCCTCAGTTCCGAGTTGCTTCCGGAGGGAAAAACCTTGTCCTTGCATTCCGACTTTATCGATGCTGATGTTGATGGACAGTACCGCTTTGTGCCCTTGTTTCAACATTTAGGCAATCAGTTGGCCGCCATAAATCCGTCTTCTGGTTTAGAAAAGGTTGAGATATTGGACAGTTTGCCGCAGAATTTTACTTTTTCGGTGCACTTAAAAGAGACTGCTGCGCTTACCGATTTGTTTGTGCCAGGCTTGTCCATTCATCCCAATTCCATAGCCTACGGCCAATACAACAGCGCAGCGCGCGACATACGCCTAAACCTGCGCAGCGGCAAAGTGCAATGGAAGCAATGGGAACTGGACAGCTGGACACTTAGGGCCGATACCCGCAACGATTCCCTTACCGTTCAAACACGGGTGGCGCATGTGCGCATGAACGATAGTTTGCAGTTGGACCGTTTTATGGGTAGGGTGCAGTGGTTGCGCGATACCTTAGTATTTGATTTAGGCTTCAGCAACGAAACCGCCAAGCTCAATGCCTTGAGTTTGCATGGTACCACGCGTCTTGGCGACAGCCTGGGCTTGCCTGTGGAGCTAAGCAATAGTTACGGCTATTATCAAGACGGTTTATGGCGGCTGCAAGATGGGGCTTTTGTGTTGTTGGGCGCCGACCGCCTAGCCTTTAGAGATTTTAAGGTGGAATCAGAGCAGCATAAGCTACCACTGCTCAGTATTTCCGGAGCCGCAGGGTTAAACGAGAAGGAAAAGCTGGACATTTCCTTTGCCGATTTCCCGGTGGCCTTGTTGGGAGAATTTATTCCGGGCGGAGGATTGGAGCCTTCCGGGAATTTATCGGGAACGCTCTCGCTATATCGGCTGTTCTCCGAAGAAATGCCCCTAATGACTTCCAACCTAAAGATTGATGATTTAAGCATGAATGGTCTTGCCCTAGGAAAGCTTAGCGTGGACAGCCGCTTTGGAGCCGAGGGCAAAGTATTGGAAATTGGCGCACTTCTGCAAAAAGATGGTGTGGATTTGCTTAAAATTTCCAACAGCAAGGTGCGGCCTTTTGAGCCGGAGCAGCTTTTAGATATTGAAGCCAATATAGAGGGCTTGCCTTTGGAAACCATAAAGCCCTTTGCCGGTGATTTATTCAAAAGCCTTTCCGGAAAAGCCTCCGGGCGCTTGTTGGTGAAGGGCAGCGGCGACAATCCCCAAATCAATGGTGCCCTGTATTTGACCAAGCCTCAAATGAACTTGGCCTTTTTAAACAGCCCCATGAAGCTGGATTTAAAAGGCGAGCCTATTTTGTTTACCAGCCATTCCATCATTTTGCCGGACATCCGTATTACCGACAGCAAAGAAGGTTCCGCTCACTTGATTGGTGTATTGTTTCATAGAAACTTCGCCGATTTAGAAATGCGCCTGAACTTGGACCGGATTAAGAATTTCCAAGCCATGGCCACCACGGTGAAAGACAACGAACAGTTTTACGGCAAGGCCGTGGTAACCAGTCAAGATCTGGTCCCCAAAGGCAATGGTAGAGCAGTGGAAATCAGCGGTCCTCTCAACGATTTGTACATCAAAGCCAATTTGGAGGTGGGGGCAGGTACGTCCATCAATCTACCCATATCGGGCGGGGCAACGGCCCAGGAAAACAACTTTGTACGCTTTGTAGACCGCGACAGCATGCAAATCAAAGGCAAGCTTGGCGGAAATCAAGCCAATGGGGCGGAGGCCGATGAAGGAAACCTTACCATTGAGCTGCATTTGCGCACGACCGCAGATGCGGAATACCGCGTAATTTTTGATGAAACCGTGGGCGACGTACTCACCGCAAGAGGCACTTCCGACCATTTGGCCATTACCTTAGACATGAAGGACCGTTTTGAAATGGACGGTACCTTTACCATTGCCAAGGGCGATTATCTGTTTACCCTTTCCAACCTGGTCAATAAGCCGTTTATCATTAAACCCGGCAGTTTTGTTACCTGGAGCGGAGACCCGCTTGAGGCCCAAATCAATGCCACGGCCATTCATCCGGCGCGGGCTTCTTTGTATCCTTTGGTATCGCCTTTTACCAGCGATCCTGCTCAAGCCGAACGCTACCGCAGAGCCAGCAGGATATTTTGCGAACTTAATTTGACCGACCGATTGATTGACCCGCGCATTGGTTTTGGTCTTTCCCTTCCCGACGAGGACGAGAGCACCCGTGCGTTGGTGCGTTCGGTCATGAATTCGGAAGAAGAGGTCAATCGCCAGGTGTTTTCGCTATTGATCATCAATTCGTTTTTGCCACCGGAGTCCATTGGTTCCGGAGGTTTGGGCGGTGGTGCCTTGGCGGCCTCAGGTTTGGGAAGCAACTCTTTGAGCTTGTTGAGTGGTCAACTGAACAATTGGTTGGGAAAATTCACCAAGGATGTGAACATCAATTTGGATTACCAGGCAGGCGAACAAAACCGTGCCGAGCGGGTGATGGTAGGTTTGCAAACTCAGCTGTTCGACAACCGGGTAATCATCGATACCGACCTTGGCGTGGGTGGGGGCGATCAAAGTCAAGCCGACAATACCAATACGGTAGTTGGAAACGTAAATGTGGAGGTAAAAGCCACCGAGGACGGACGTTTGAGGATTCGGGCCTTTAATCGAAGCAACGAATACAACCTGCTTAAAAACAGTGTGCCTTATACCCAAGGGGTGGGCTTGAGTTATCAGCGAGAGTTTGATGCATGGTCCGATTTGTTTAGGCCATCCAAAACCAAGGACAGCCTAAAGGTTAGACCGCCGGATGGCACCGAAAAGCAAGAAACAGAGCAACAACCCGAACTCATCAACGATTCGGATCCGGAATATTTGCAGCAGCAGAAAGGAGCCTTTGATGGAGATGGGAATGCGCCAACGCCGCCTCCAAATCCGCCGCCATCTAAGGGTATTTTGGTTCCGGATCCTACGGATATGGACTAGGGTGAATGATGAATGGTGAATGATGAATGGTGAATGATGAATGATGAATGGTGAATGATGAATGGTGAATGATGAATGGTGAATGGTGAATGATGAATGGTGAATGATGAATGGTGAATGATGAATGGTGAATGATGAATGGTGAATGATGAATGGTGAATGATGAATGATGAATGGTGAATGATGAATGATGAATGATGAATGATTAGGGGTGAGGTAAAGACGCAACATCTTGCGTCTCATTAGGGGTGAGGTAAAGACGGGGTGCCTCGCGTCTCATTAGGGGTGAGGTAATGACGGGATGCCTCGCGTCTCTTAATGATGAATGGTGTATGGTGAATGATGAATGATTAGGGATGAGGTAAATACGGGATGCCTCCCGTCTCTTAATGATGAATGGACTCTGCGTGCCCTTACACCGCGACAGCGGTTTCACGCAAAGTCGCCAAGCCGCAAAGGGGCGTTTGACGGCGCTATCTATTTCACAAATAGTTCCTTCCGCGCTAAAGCCTTTGCGCCTTCGCGTTTCTGCATGCCAATGCTTCCGCGCTAGAGCCTTTGCGCCTTGGCGTCTCCTATGTTTGCTACCGCATATATTTGTTATGGATAAGTGGAAGAAATGGGAGCACATTTGCGCCTAAGTCGCCCTTTGGTAGACTCTCGCAGAGACTTAGCCCCATTTCTTTCCTTC
>JAUHWY010000019.1 GCA_030427255.1 Bacteroidia bacterium
AGAGGGAAGGCATTCCGTCTTTACTGCATCATTCATCATTGTGAGACGGAAGGCATTCCGTCTTTACTGCATCATTCATCATTGTGAGACGGAAGGCATTCCGTCTTTACTGCATCATTCATCATTGTGAGACGGAAGGCATTCCGTCTTTACTGCATCATTCATCATTGTGAGAGGGAAGGCATTCCGTCTTTACTGCATCATTCATCATTCATCATTCACCATTGATCTATGACTTTTCTCATAGATGCTCTGTTTCAATATCCTTACCTTTGTTCCGTAACTTTGCAACGTATGCCGATTTACCATCGTTTAGGAGAATTCCCGCAAAAAAGACATACCCAGTTCAAGAAGCCGGACGGAAGTTTGTACTACGAACAGCTTTTTGGCACCATTGGTTTTGCCGGTATGTCGAGTTTGCTCTACCACCACCATAGACCCACCCGTATTGCCTCTATGGGCGAACCGAAACCCTATGGCGCTCAGGTGGCAGTTAAGAACAACATGACGCCGCGCCGCTTATTGGGCTTTATGACCAAGCCTGCCAACGATTATTTACAGGCACGAAACTATGTTTTGGTAAACGAGGATGTGGCCATTGCCTTAGCAGCTCCTACGGACTCCATGACCGACTATTTTTTTAAAAACGCGGATGCCGATGAGCTGATTTTTGTGCACGAGGGAGCCGGAACGCTGCGTACCCAAATGGGCAATATTGACTTTGAATCGGGCGACTATTTGCTTATTCCACGCGGAATCATTCATGCCTTTACCTTTCAAGGCAGCAACAACCGACTGTTGGTCACCGAAAGCAGGCAGCCTTTATATACCCCAAAGCGCTACCGCAATCATTTTGGACAGCTTTTGGAGCATTCGCCTTTTTGCGAGCGCGATTATAAGCTGCCCGGTCAATTAGAGACCTACGACCAGTTGGGCGATTTTTTGGTCCAGGTTAAAAAGCAAGATGTATTGCACCCCATACATTACCAAAGTCATCCCTTTGATGTGGTAGGCTGGGACGGATATAATTTCCCTTATGGATTTAGTATCCACAATTTTGAACCGATTACGGGCAGGGTACACCAACCTCCACCTGTGCATCAAACCTTTGAGTGCGACGCCTTTGTGGTTTGTTCCTTTTGTCCCAGGCTTTACGATTACCATCCGGAATCGATTCCGGCGCCCTACAACCACAGCAACATCGATAGCGATGAGGTGCTGTACTATGTGGACGGAGACTTTATGAGCCGGAACGATGTAGAAAAGGGAATGATTACCCTACACCCGGCCGGCATTCCCCATGGACCACAACCCGGGGCCACGGAGCGGAGCATTGGCAAGAAGGAAACCAACGAGTTGGCCGTAATGATTGACACCTTTAGGCCGCTTTATTTGACCCAACAGGCCATAGACATCGAAGACGCTGAATATTGGAAATCTTGGCAAGAGTAATTGCCTAAAATCTTTAGATTATGGAAAGCACCCTCAATAAAACCTACAAGAAAGTAATCGAAGAAGCTGCGGATTTTTTACCCATTCTAGGCACCGATTATGTAGAAATGTACGTAGGCAACGCCAAACAGGCTGCACATTATTATAAAACCGCTTTTGGCTTCAAAGATTTGGCCTTTAGCGGCATGGAAACCGGCCGCAAAGACCAGGTTTCTTATGTGTTGCAGCAGGGTAAAATACGGCTGGTTCTTACGGCTCCTTTGTCTCCTGAAAGTGAAATTTGGCCGCATATTCAAACCCATGGCGATGGGGTAAAGGTTATTGCGCTTTGGGTAGACGATGCTACCAAATCGTTCAACGAAACTGTAGAAAGAGGCGCTGAACCCTATTTTGAACCAAGAGTTGAGAAAGACGAGCACGGTGAAGTGGTGCGGGCCGGCATTCGCACTTATGGCGATACGGTACACGTATTTGTAGAGAGAAAAAATTACCATGGCGTCTTTTTGCCCGGATATAAACCGCACAATACGGGATTTGCTCCCGAAGACACCGGACTACTCTACATTGACCATATGGTGGGAAATGTGGATTGGGGACAGATGAATACTTGGTGTAAGTTCTATGCCGAAGTAATGGGCTTTGCTCAGCTTATTTCGTTTGATGATAAGGACATCAGTACCGACTATACCGCCTTAATGTCTAAGGTTATGAGCAATGGCTCAGGGTACATAAAATTCCCCATTAACGAACCGGCCAAGGGCAAGAAAAAATCGCAGATAGAGGAGTATATAGACTATTATCGAGGCGCCGGAGTGCAGCATATTGCTGTGGCAACCAATGATATCATACACACCGTAGCGCAACTTAGGGCGAGAGGCGTAGAATTTTTGGAGGTGCCGGACGCCTATTACGACGATTTGATCGAACGGGTGGGCAGCATCGACGAAGAAATAGAAACGCTCCGAAAACTCCGGATTTTAGTAGATAGGGACGATCAAGGCTATTTGCTTCAATTGTTTACCAAGCCGGTAGTGGATAGGCCTACGGTCTTTATAGAGATTATTCAGCGGAAAGGCGCTACCAGCTTTGGAAAAGGCAATTTTAAGGCATTATTCGAAGCTATAGAGCGGGAGCAGGAGCTTCGGGGCACTTTGTGACCGGTTTCACGGGAATCACCGAATCACCGGATTGAAATCCGGTGTTGTAAGAGACTGTTGATGCGTTGCGTTTTCAAGGCAAATTAAGGCGCAGGCAAATAGAAAGGCCGCTGACGCTTCGGTCAGGACAGGCCGGAGTTTACTAATTGTAAATGAGGACCCTGTGACGCTACGGTCAGGGCAAAATGCTTGAGATTTGGCTGCAACGCAAACCCTGACGCTGCGGTCAGGGCAGGTGTGCCGCCAGAATAGCATTGCATCGACAGTCACTATGGGAGAATGGCACCCGGGACCGAGGAGCCTGCCCCGGATTGGGCAGCCCTTGTTTCGGCCCCTGAGGCACGTGGAGCGCCAGCAAACGCTGACGAAGGGTTTGCCGAACATGGGCTGCCCAAACGGAGCAGGCCGGAGGGCCCAGAGAATACTAAAACTACCCATGGAGGAGGGCCCAAAAAACCCTCACATCATTTAACGTAATCGGTTTTGTTTCCGGCAATCGGCCTCGTATTTTTAGGCTATGAAGCAAGTGAAACGAATTTTAGTGACCGGAGCCAATCGGGGCTTGGGTTTGGCGCTTACCGAGCAATTGTTGAGTGAGGGGCACGTGGTTTTTGCCGGGGCGCGCAAGCCGGAGAGTTTTGTGGCTTTGCAGGCGAAATATCCGGAAACGCTCCTTCCGGTGGAGTTGGATATGGAACGGCCGGATAGCTTTGAGGCTTGTTTTCAAAAGGTTCAGGCTTCGGGGGCTGCTTTGGATGTGCTGGTCAACAATGCCGGCGTGCATTTGGACGGCGGAAACTGGCAAAAAAATACCACCCTAGAGGTTTCGATGGCCACGCTGCGTCAAACTTTTGAGGTGAACTTTTTTGGTTTGGTCGATTTTACCCGACGTATGCTGCCTTTGCTGAACGGGTCTTCCGATCCGCGTATTGTACTGGTTTCGAGTATTATGGGTTCCTTAACCATGCATGCAAGCGAGCAAGGGTTGGGCGATATCAAGCCTTTTGCCTACGATGCCTCCAAAACGGCGGTAAATGCGTTTCTGGTGCATTTGGCGCATGCCTTAAAGGAGGGTCCTATACGTGTGTTTGCAGCGCATCCGGGTTGGGTAGCTACGGATATGGGTACCGAGCGGGCGCCGCTTTCGCCGCAAGAAGGCATAGCCACCTTGCATAAGTTGGCCGTGGGGGAGGAGCTTCCACCGCACGGAGCATTTGTGCATTTGGAAAAGGAGCTTCCTTGGTAATTGCATATTTATCAATTCCGTAATTGAAGGCTAAACCTTAAGAAACAAGAGCTGCTTATTTTTGAATTATGCGGTTATTGTTCTTTTTAGCTATTTCAATGGTTTGTTGTTTGAACGCCCAAACCAACATCTACTTGGAGGACTTTAGTGGGTATCCGAATCCTACTTTACAAAATTTGCCGGATTGGTCCACGCAAGCCACCGATATGGATGATCCCGGCCTAAACCAAGGCAATTATTGGGGAACCTTTAATGGGGAGTTCCGGTGCAACGACGTGGAGGGACCCGGAAACAACAACCTAAATTACCTAACTACCCGGTATTTTTCCATTTCAGGCGCAGGAAAAGTGAGCCTTTCGGTAGATTTCAGGCATTCGGGAAGTATGGAATGTGGCTGTGGGCCCAATTGCGAAGACTTAATGACTTTTGCTTACAGTTTGGATGGAGCCCCTTTTGTAACTTTTGCGCAAAATGGAGTGGTTTGTGGCTCCAATGGTTCTCCCGGTCAGGCCCGCCAAAACTGCCTAGAAGGCGATTCCATTTCGGTTCGAATTTCCATGGGAAATCAGGCCAATGGTGAAGACTATTTCATTGATAATATTCGCATTGATGCTCAGCAGGTAACTCCCATTTCCGCAGGTCAGGATACCCTAATTTGCTCCGGAACTCAAGGACAACTTACAGGAATCGGTGGCAGCAATTTCCAATGGTCGGGCCCCGGACTTTCCTGCACCTCTTGCGCCAACCCTTTTGCCCAACCTTCCCAAAGTACATGGTATACCTTGAATGCGGTGGACGTTTTAGGCTGTCCTCAGAACGACTCGATATGGGTGGAAGTGATTTCTGCGCCAATGCTTAGCCTCGGCCCCGATACCGTAGTTTGTGCAGGAAACTCCTTTATGATTGGAGCCTCGGCAGACACCCTTTCGCAATACCTTTGGAATACAGGAGATACCCTTCCTCAATTGTCGATAAGCCAGTCTGGTCTTTATGTGCTTAACCAAAGCAATATTTGTGGAATTGCGGTAGACAGCATAACGGTTTCCGTGCAGCCGGGGCCTATGCCCTCTTTGCCGGAGGATACCCTGCTCTGCGCTTTGGCTTTTCCGTTGGATTTGTGGGCAGGACAGGCCGACAGCTATGCTTGGAGCACCGGAGAAACATCCGACAGCATTCAGGTTTCTCAAGGCGGTTGGTATTATGTAGACCTTAATTCGGCCTGCGGAACGGTTTCTGATTCGGTGGAAGTTTTAAGCGACAGTCTACCATGGGTTGATGCAGGTGGGGATACTTCTTTGTGCAATTCCACCAACATTCAACTTTTGGCGAATGCCAATGCCTCCGATTTTCTATGGAATAATGGCTCGACATCTCCTCAACTTCCAGTTGATAGTCCGGGTGCTTATTGGGTACGCGTTTCCAACCTTTGCGGAACGGCTACGGACACCGTAGTAGTGGAGGCTGGGTTAGGGCCCGTGCCTATTTTCTCCGATACCGTCCTTTCTTGTTTGGGCGATAGCCTCCAAATGAAACTTGTGGACAGCAGTTACACTGTGGTTTGGCCGGATCAAAGTACAGGGCCGGAGTTTTGGGTGGCCGATACCGGATTGTATGTGGCGCTGCTCCAACGTTGCAACCAAAGCGTAGCAGATTCCTTTCTGGTTTCATTGGCGCCCTCCACTTCGTCGGTTGTTTTGCCCAATGTATTTAGCCCAAACGGCGATGGCATAAATGATGTGTACCAAATCCCAATTCCTAGCCCCGATTTGGAATTTTGGGTGTACAACCGTTGGGGGAAATCCTTATTTCATGGCAATCATAGTACGCCTTGGGACGGGTCAGGAGCCCCGGAAGGGGTGTATCAGGTTACGGCACGTTGGACCGATCCATGCAGGGGAGAACCGGTGGAGGGAAGGACCTCCTTACATCTTTTCCGATAAATGACAAAAAAGCAAGAATTAGGGAATCAAAAGCCTTTCCCTATAGCTGCTATTGCCATGCTGACCGATTAAGAAGTAAACTCCTTTAGGCGCATCCTCAATATGCAATTGCATGCCGGATGACAAACGGAAAGGAACTTCTCTTCCTGCTACATCGAAAACTTGCCATGTCCAGTCTGTGAATTCTCCGGATTGGGGGAGTTGAAAAACGCCATCTTTAGAGGGGTTAGGATATGCCACAGCCGAAGAAGAACTGCTCCAAGCGGCGGTGCTTAGGATATTATTTATGGTGAAATCGGCATTGGAAATGTCGTAAAAAATATTGCCAATGCTTTCCACCATTACCCGTGCCTGAGTAATCAAAGCGGGTTCTCCGGGCAGAGGGTTTAAAACAAAACTTTCGCTCCCGTCGTTGGCGGTGGAATTAAGCAAGGTGTGCGGGTAGGTAAAGCCTCCGTCGGTAGACAAGCGAATCCGCACATCGCTGCAGTTTACCGGGCTGTTTTGGGTATTGGCCACGTCCCAATCAACGGTTACCGTTGTTCCTGCATTCCATATGGCTAAGACGGAGTTGGGGTTGTTCACCACAAAAGGACCCGCCTGGTCGGTGCTGTTGTACGTGACTTGGTCGTAACTCACTCCTCCAAGGTTGTCCCGAACAGTTACTCGGAAGGTCATGTTTCTACTGTAGGTTGGGAGTTTTTCTAAATTGGAGTTGACATTGTTCACCACAAAATTCAACCTTGGAAACCAGCGAATTTGCTCCGATACGGGAGGTAAGGAAACAAATAGCGGAGGAGTGCCCGAACTGGGGTTTTGATTGATAGCCACAGAAGGGCCTCGATTATATTGTTCCCAACAATAGCTTATGGGATCGCCATTGGGGTCGCTTCCTGCGGCTTCCAGTTTAAAGGGGGTTTCGATAGGAAAGGTGGTAGAAGAGGTACTTGCGGCCACAACCACAGGCGGCGTATTGTTGGTAGCGGAGTTTGCGGCGCAACTGCCTCCGGTGCCTTGCAAAAAGTTGAGCATGGTTTGGTAATTCCGAACATGAAAATAATCGTCGGAATTGTTGGCAATATTGTCTGAAGAGCATAATCCGGCATAAGCCATTATGGTGCTTCCGCTGCCCGGTTCGTAGGCATTGTTTCCGGACCGATTGCCGTTGCAACCTCCCAGGCTCGAATTAAAGGTATGGCTGCCGTTGAATTGGTGTCCAATTTCGTGGGCTACATAGTCTACATAAAAGGGGTCGCCAATGGGATTTCCTAAGCCTGTAACGCCTTCGGCTTTATCGTTGGTGCATACGGAGGCCAAATTTGCAATACCTCCACCTCCGGTGCTAAACACATGCCCAATGTCGTAGTTGTTGGAGCCTATGATTTGGTCTACCGTGTTTTGATTTTGCCCCAACATGCTAAACCCATCGTTGTTGCTGTAAGGGTCGTTGTTTGCATCAAAAAAGATGAGTTGGTCGTTGTTGGGAATCAAAATCATTTCTACGGCCAATTCACGGGCATAAATTCCATTTACCCGATTCATGGCCGTGTTCATGGCCGATAAAACGCTTGTGGTGGTGCCTCCATGATAATTGGCGTATTCTCCGGTGCAGGCCAAAGCCAGTCGGTATGTCCGTAGTGTGGTGCCATTGGGGTTCAGGCTTTCGTTCATTGAATCCTCCTCCCAAGCCTGTGCTTCTTCTTCTGTTAAGCAGGAAAACTCGTGTGGATTGCTGCTGCTTGCCTTGGTGTAGCAAAGGTACCTATGGCTTTCGCCATACACTACCGGATCTATATACCAGCTCCCATTGGGACCCAAAACCTGCACATGCAGGCCTTGGCTGCCCAAATCCAAACGGACGCTGGCTTTGCCTGCCTGACCCTTCCAAGCGCCAATGCTAGGGTACTTTTTCGCCAGTTCGGGTGCCAAAACATCGTGCCGCTCGAGCACCATAGCCGTAGGCCGGCCCTCCGGGTTCGGCAATGCTATCGCTTGCCCTTGGTCCAGAAGTGCTCTAAGCTCTTGAACATCCAAGAAAAACCCTACGGCTTGTTGGGGTTGCAAGGGGTGTAAAGACTTCCAAATGTTTAAGCTGTCAGCGTTCACCAAACGCAGGCTTTGTGGACTTTGCGCAAAAAGTTGTGGCAATGTGGCCAAAAGGACAAAAAGAACAGAAAGGCGAATACTCCTCATATCAGCGGCTTTGTTGTGTGCGGTTTAGGTATTGTTGAATGTATTTTCCTAAAATATCGAATTCAAGATTTACGGCTTCGCCCGGTTTTATTCGGTGGAAACCTGTATGTTCCCAAGTGTATGGAATCACCACCACCGAAAAGCGGTCTTTTTCGCTATCTACAATGGTTAAGCTCACCCCATCCACGCAGATAGATCCTTTCTCCACCGTCATTCCGGCTTCGGGAGCATGACGCACCCACACTTTATGGCTGCCGTCCAAGGCCTCAATTTTTTCCACCTTTCCTTTGGTGTCCACATGTCCTTGCACAATATGACCGTCCAATCGACCACCCGCCGGCATGCAGCGCTCCAAATTTACCAAATCGCCCTCCGACAAAAGCCCCAAATTGCTGCGGTCAAGCGTTTCCTGAACTGCAGTAACCCGGTAAACATCGCCACCGACCAGTTCGTCCACTGTTAAACACACGCCCCGGTGTGCAAGACTTTGGTCCAAATGCAATTCGCCGGCCTTTTCCCAACAAAAATAAAAATGCACATTGGTGCCGGAATTGCTGCGCCGCTCAAGACGTGCCTGTCCCTCCACAATACCTGTAAACATGCCTTCAATTTACTACAAATGAAACAGCCTAAGCTGTTTTGGGTTTATTTTCTTAAGCCTTTTTGCTTTTGGGCCCCGGTTCCAATGGGGTTTAAGGCATCTTCTCCGGCCAAAAACCTGCTGCTTCCTTTGGGTCGCCTAGGGCAGGGCAAGGCTTGCGGGGTCCCCCCGAACCTTCGTGGGGCCTCCTCAGCCGGCCCTGCCCAAGGCGCCCCTTCAGGAGAGCATTCGGCCGGGCCGGGGGGCCATTTTGTGGAAATTTGATACAAAAAAAGCCGCCCCCAAGGGAGCGGCTTTCATTATTACTTGATGTTTTAGTGCTGAACCATCAAACGGGTGCCGATTTGCATTTCTCCGGCAATTAAGCGTACCTGATACATGCCATTGGCCAAATCCTGAACAGGAATTTGCACGTCTTGTACACCTGCAAAAGTTTGACTTGCTTGGCTGTAAACCACTGCGCCTAGCATGTTCACCACTTCCAAACGAGCCTCGAAAGGTGCATCTGCACTTACACGAAGGGTGGCTTGATTGGTGGCTGGATTCGGGAAAATTTGCAAGCCTTGCTCAAGACCGTATACCTCTTCAAAGCTTGCGGTAGCCTTTTCTCCAAGGAAAATGTTGTCCAGATACAACATATCTCCAAAATCAGAAGTCCCTTTAAAGCGAAGCAATACATCGCTCAATCCGCTAATAGCAGGAATGTCGGCACGTTCGTTTCTCCATTGGGTGGCTGTAGGTACAAACGACTGGTTGCTACTGCCAAGTGGAGGAGCTGTAGATAAAGCTGTGCCGGCTTTGTTGTATACTGAGTTCCATGTAGAGCCGCAATCGGTGGAGTAATGTACTTCCAGACGATCTTGCTCAGGAGTTGCGGCAGTGTAATAGGTATAAGCTACATCAAAAACGAGTTCTGCGTTGGTTACTCCACTCAAATCAAAGCGCTTAGAGTACAAATAAGCGATGGTACCGGAGCTCATATTCCAAAAACGGCAACGGATACTGCGGCTGGAGTTGTTGGCACCTGCTCCATTTACCCAGCCCCATCCAATAGGAGCGCCCAAATTGTCAATAATATAATTTGCAGGGAAAGAGTTGGCTTCGAACCCTTCGGGTTGTAGAGCCACAGTAGGTGCTCCTGAAATACTGAAATTGGTACTTGAGGTTCCAACGGCTGAGGTGCTGCCTGAGTTGTTGATGTTGGCCAACCAAACGTTTAAGCTATGGTTTCCACCACTTACACCGGAAATGGCAGGAATATTTACGTTGTCGGTAGCTCCTGTAGCTAAGTTACCGGTCCATGGGAAACTCATAGGAGTGCCATTATCGACTTGGTAATAAATATCGGCAGAAGTCATGGCGTTATTGCCCACATTTTCGATGGTGGCGGTAGCGTTGTTCAAATCGCCTTGGCAATCGAGGCCACTTAGGCCAGAATTCACGGTATTTACCTTTCCATAGTTGCCCACGGGTAGAGGCTCAGAGATGCCGGCTTGGTATACTTCTTTGGTATTGTTGTTTTGAACAAAAACCACAATAGCAACCTCGGTCATATCATATATATAGGAAGGTACAGCCACGTCAAAATTCCAGCTCTGATTTTGAGTGTTGGTCCAGGCAGAGCCAATGGTGGTTCCGTTGCCATCCGGGTACATTTTGCGCATTACGCTTTTAAAGCTGGTTTCACCATTGGACCCTGGAGGGTTGGTAAAGCTAATGTCTTTTTCTACCAACAATACATGCAATTTCATGGTTTGGTTACCAATGTCCAAGGCTTGAGAGGCCGTTAAATCAACGGTAATGAAAGCACTATCTAGTCCGGCAGACAAGGTGTGGCTCACCTGCAAATCAAAAGGTGAATCTACCGAATAGCGGTTGTCTATGGTGGTTTGATTTAGATTGGAAAGAGCACCGGAGTATGAGCTTCCGGTAAATGCACTCCCATCTAAGCATCCCCAGGGCACCCCATTTACCCCATAATAACTTACCCTCGTAGAGGCATCGGTTGGGTTTTGAGCGTTCATTGGGTCTGTTCCCGGCCAGTTGGTCTGATACTTAACCTTTACCACCTTAGTGGTGTTGTTTCCTAACAAGGTATTATAGCCGGGATTTTGTGCGGCACATGGGCCACAACTTGCATTGGAGAAGGCTTCGGAAAGAACGAGCCTTTGGCTTTGGCCATGCACCATACCTGCGAAGGCTAGAGCAATTCCTGTAATGTAGACAGATTTCATGTACAAAGGGTTTAACTTTTTCTTAACCCAATTTTACAACAATTCGTTAAGAATCCCGCAAAATCTTACACAGAATTTCAAGTTAATTTAATTTCTTGCCCCTTTTACGGGATTCTTAGAGCCTCATTTGTGCTGCTTTAAGATTGTCTTATCTTTGATACCCTTAATTTTCAACGGACATACAGCACCGATGACAGAAAACAAAGAGCAAAACCCTAGCAACTCTTCTCAAGCTGCTCCTGAGGCAGCCTCCATAAACCGTGCATTGGCACCTGAAGAAAATACAGACCAAGCTTCTGAAAATGAAGGTGATGCTGAGCCAAACGAGCCTGCCCAACCTTCGGAGTCAGTACCTCAGAACGAGAACACTTCCCCCGCTGAGACCGCTCAGGAAGAGGAAGTAGAAGCCGATGAGGAAGTAGTAGAGGAGGACGAAGAAGTAGATTTTCAAGATGCCCCCGGTGAAATTCTTTTTAGTTGGCTTAGAGAATCTATAGAAGAGGATAAGGTTTGGGAAAGGCGTCGGTCTATTCAGCAAGTACGTAATCGGGTAAACGAACTGTTCGATGAGGCCAAAAATGCCCAACTGCAAGAGTTCCTCAAGCAAGACGAGGTAACCGAAGAAGATTTTCAGTTTCAGCCCTCCGATTTGCTTAAAAAGCTAAGAGAGCTCACCAAAAAGTTTCTGGATAAACGCCAAGAACTGCGCAAAAACTTGGAAAAATCGCTTAATGCCAATTTGTTGGCTAAAAGGGATATCCTGGATGAGATGCGCAGAATCATGACCGACGAAACCGATATTCCAAAAGCTGCTCAGGCTTTTCGGGAGGCCATAAAGCGGTGGAGAGAAGTTGGACCAATCCCCAAACAAGCTGCCGACGAAATCTACAGCAGCTACCGGCACTTCAATCAGCAGTTCCACGAAATGCTTAAGGTCAATCGGGAACTACACGAAATGGACATTAAAAAGTCCCTTGAAACCCGAGAAGGCCTCATTAAACAAGCCGAGGAATTGCTTCAAGTAGAATCCATTCGCCGCAGCTTAGAACTGCTCATCCCCATTCGTAAGGAATGGAGAGAAGCCGGCTATTTACCCGATGATTTAGACCAACAGCTCTTTGAACGCTTCAAAGCAGCTTGCGATGCACTATACGCGCGACGCGATGCGCACCGAAAAGAACAGGACCAAAAGCGTCAAGCCAATTTGGAAACCAAAACTCAACTTTGTGCCGAAGCAGAAGCCTTGGCCGAAGGCAGTTACGATTCCATGAAGGATTGGAAAGCCGAAGAGCCACGCATGCTCGACATCGAAAACCGCTGGAGAAGCACCGGACCTGTACCCAAGGCTCAATCCGATGAGGTTTGGGACCGCTTCCGAAAGGCTAAAAGGCAGTTTCATAAGCACCGCTACGAGCTTATGAAGGAGAAATCCAACGAGCTTAGCGAGAATCTTAAGCAAAAAATGGCTTTAATTGAACAAGCCGAAGCCTTAAAAGACAGTACCGATTGGAAAGAAACCACAGCCAAACTCATTAAGCTTCAAAAGGAGTGGAAAGCCACTGGCCCTGTGCAACGCAAAAAGTCAGATGCCGTTTGGGAGCGTTTCAGAGCTGCTTGCGACCATTTTTTCCAAGCAAAAGATGCGTGGTTTGGTGGTAAAGACGACCGCGAAAAAGAAAACTTAGAAGCCAAGCAAGCGCTTATTGAACAACTGAAATCTCAAGAAAAACCCGAATCGGAAGAGGCAGGAAAGCAAGTTTTGCAAGATTTGCAAAAAGCTTGGGACGAAATCGGTTTTGTGCCGGCAAAAAAGAAGCGCGAAATAGAACAAGATTGGGACACCGCCCGAAAAGAATTCTTAGCGGCTATGGGACTAGATCCCGCCCAACTGCGCAAAGCCGAGTATGCCGATAAACTGGAACGCTTGTCTGCAGGTGAGAATCCCGAACGTGCCCTCAAAGAGGAGCGCTCCTTCTTGGGTAATCGGGTGCGCAAACTCGAAGAAGAGCTGGCGCAAGTAGAAAACAACTTGGGCTTCTTCAATATTTCCAAAGGAAACGAAGGGCTTCAAAAGCAATTCGACAAGAAAATTGAGCGCCTAAAACGCGAAATTTCCATCTGGCAAGACCGCCGCTTGCAGTTGAAGCACTTTATGAAGCAAAAAGGCCTATAATATAGACGCACCAATGGTGAATGATGAGTGGTGAATGATGAATGGTGAATGGTGAATGATGAGTGGTGAATGATGAGTGGTGAGTAAAGACGCAACATCTTGCGTCTCTCGCGTCTCCAACCCCAGTAAAGACGGGATACCTCCCGTCTCTCAGTAAAGACGGGATGCCTCCCGTCTCTCAATGATGAATGACCTTTGCGTGCGCTCTTCCGCACTGAAGTTAACAGGGTTAAAACCCTGTTCTTTGCGGCTTGGCGCCTTTGCGTGCCACCTTTTCCGCGCTAATGATGAATGATGAATGGTGAGTAAAGACGCAACATCTTGCGTCTCTCGCGTCTCTCGCGTCTCCAACCCCAGTAAAGACGGGATGCCTTCCGTCTCTCAGTAAAGATGGAGGACTCTCCGTCTCTCCATGATGAATGGCCTTTGCCTGCGCTTTTCCGCGCTGAAGTTAACAGGGTAAAACCCTGTTCTTTGTGGCTTGGCGCCTTTGCGTGCCACCTTTTCCGCGCTAATTCCCTTTATGTTACAGGAGGACCGAGTTGTAGCCAGAAATGGAGGAAACCATGTCCTCTGCTTTTCAAACCTTTTTTTGGTCAAGGCTTGTGGTTAATTCAATCAACTGGTTTGGGCTTACTTTTCGAAAGGCATATTGATAGCCTTCGTAAACCGCAATTCCGTAAAACAGAATATCTACGTAAGAAAAGCTATCGACCAGCAATTCGATTATAAAGGTGGCCCCAAAGCTGCTGGAGGCTTCCCACAAACTTATACCCAATTCACTACTCAAGAATCCAAGGATACTTAAATAATTTCCAAGCGCAACGCTTAAAATAGAGATTCCTCCCCCCAATAGGCCAAATGTTTTATCGACTCCTTTACCAAAAAACCGCACCGTAATGCCCACAGCAGCACCTACTCCAATAGCCATGAAGCCAATCTGAAAACCGGCAATTACAGTGATTATTCCCCAGAAAACTGCCGCCAAAAGACCGATAGATAGACCTGCCATAGCTGCCTTGGGTAGATGCTGTTCCTGCCTTAGCTTTTCCCAGGCTTCTGCACTCAGACGGTGCTTTAAATCTATGGCTTTGCCGGAGGTTTCTTCATCCTCATCGTCCCTTATGGTGGTTTCATCCAAAGTGAAATCCGGGCATTCTTTTTCAAAAATGGGCTTTTGGTTGGTAAGCCCACATACCAAACCAAGCTCCGCAGTCATTTTTCGGTTTTGGCACCGATCGCAAAATAGTAAGCGTTCTTCTTGAGTCATGGAGGTTGGGCTTGGAAAAATAAGTGCTACAATACTAAGGGTTAAGCATCTAGACCTTTAAGGGATATGGGTATACCTCAAATATAGTAAATAAAACGGTAAAGTACAGCCTTTTGATACCTAAGGTGCTGTGTTCTCCGGGGTTTTCTAGTTTCCGGTAAAGTTTTCTTTCGCTTCGGGCAAATGCGCCGATTGAACCACATACAGCGGTCTGCCTTGCAAATTGCGGTGCATTCTACTCAGGTATTGACCAATAACGCCAATGGCCAACAATTGCACGCCACCCAAAAAAGTTAGAGTTATCATAAGGGATGTCCAACCTGTAATGGTGCGCTCCCAAATAAAGTGAGCCAACAGCGCATAAAGAATTAAGCCTCCCGAAATGGCCGAAATGCTTAACCCGAGCCTGCTAACCCAAAGCAAAGGCTTGTCCGAAAATCCGGTAATGCCATCTAAGGCAAAGCGGAGCATTTTCTTCAGTGGATAGTGGCTCTTGCCATGTATTCTGGAATCGCGGTCAAACAATACTTCTGCAGAACGGAATCCCATCCAGGCGATTTGGCCGCGTAGGAATTTGCTTTGTTCCGGCATTTCTTTCAAATACGCAACCACTTTTTGGTCAATCAATCGAAAATCTCCGGTATCAAGAGGAATGTCTATCTCTGTAAGTTTTTTTAGCAACCGGTAAAAAAGTTTGGCGGTGGCTTTTTTAAACCAAGATTCTCCCTCTCGGCTTCTTCTCCGGGCATATACCACCTCATGTCCCTCCTTATATTTGGCATACAATTCAGGAATCAGTTCCGGAGGATCCTGAAGGTCACCATCCATAATAACTACCGCTTTTCCTCGTGCATTTTCCAAACCGGCCATTACGGCAATCTGGTGTCCGAAATTTCTGCTGAACAGTAGGAAAAAGGTATTAGGGTCTTTGGCTGCCAATTGCCGCAAAACAGAAGCGGAGCCATCCTTACTGCCGTCGTTCACAAACCACAATTCATAGCTGAGGCCCATGGCCTTTAGCGTGGCACTCAAGCGTTCGTGAAGCTTGGGAAGGTTAAGCTCTTCTTCATAAATCGGGACAACCACGGATAGGTCAGGATGGCTCATGGCTTTATGGGTTTAAGGATTAATAGCTCCCAAACGCCTTTGGTCAAGGGCCTGCTTTGGGTATGAAACTGTTGATTCAGGCTTTGATACAACTTGGCTTGGCCTACCCAAACCAACATGCCCGGCTTTACTTCTGAGGCACGGCAAAAGTCAACCCTTTGTCCTTCCCATTGTGCTCTTTGGATGTAGGGCAACAGGTGGGCTGCATATCCGTCCCATACAATTCGGACATCCTGAATGGGTTTGCCCTGCTTCCATTGCTGTTTTAAATAGTAACTCAGCGGATAAAAGTCGGCGTAAAGCGGTAATTCTTTTGGAAAGTATTGCTTGGCGGCTATTTTGCTGTAAGGGCCTATGAGCAATAAAAAAATTACGCAGCCCCCAATAACTTCTCTTGGGTATTTAAGGCCGGTTTTTTTTATCTCGGAGATGCGCCTTGCAAACCAATCTATGGAAAGCCCAAATACCAAAGCCAACATCGGGTAGACAGGCATATCGTAGGAAGGAATTTTGGTTCCTGCAGTGCTTATGATTAAAAAAATACAAAGCAACTGCCATGCAGCCAGGCAAGCCAACTGCCTCCGTTTTTTGGATTTGGCGCTTAAGGCAATGGCCATAGCCGGTAAAACCAACCAATACCAATAGGCCCAGCGTCCATTAAACCATTGCTCCAAATAGTATCCGAAACCTCCGGTGTGGCCTTCCAGAGACTCTCCGTAGCGACCGCCGATTTCGTTATAAAACATGGCTTCCAAATAGCCGGGCATGCTTAGTCCGGCTATCAGGTAATAGAGCAAAGGAATACCCGGGAAAAGCAGTAGGGCTTTATAGAATGCCGAACTGCTCAGTAGCACCTTAATTTTTTTGTGTTGCCAAAGAAACAGAAACAGTCCGGGCCCTGCAAAGAGGGCCACCACTCCTTTGGTCATAGCAGCTAAACCAAAAAACAAAAAGCCCAACAGTAAGTAACGTGCCTTAGACTTTAGGTGCCAAAGAAACACCAGCAAAATTCCTCCGGTTAAAAAGAAGGTCAAGAGGGCATCAAAGTCGCCGGTACGGGTGCCGTGGTGCCCCACATAACCTTGAAAGGTAATGAGGCATATTCCGGAAATAAAACCAACCATAGGTCGATTTAGTGCACGAATAGAAAACCAAAGCAATAAAAATACGGTGCCTAAACCGGCTAGGGCGGAGGGCAAACGAACGGCCAATTCGCCCGGACCAAATACATGCATAAAGCCGGTCTGAAGCCATATGAGCAAGGGTGGCTTGGTGTTCCAAAAATCCGGTGCTCCCTGAAACCATAGGGTAAGGCTGAACCCATTTTGGTACATTTCCATGGCATTCATGGTATTCCTAGACTCATCCCAAAGCCGGATGGGCCAATATTCCAAATGCCCGAAAAGCGGCCAATAACTGACAAGGGCTAGGATGATTCCCAATCCCAAAATCGATAGATTTTGAGTTCTATTCATCGCCCAAAAATACACATTAAGTAGGTGCTTTCACCTCTTTTAATGCAGTTAAAGTGTTTTATTTGCCCCATACACCTCCCGGCTAAGAAAAGCTTCAAGGTTTCATCCACACCTTGCGGGGTGGAATGGCCAAAGGAATGCCCTCCTCATCGAAACGCAATTTTATTCTGCGGTTCATGTCCATTTCTAAATCCCAGGCTTTTATGGAGTTTTCTGCCCATAAATAGGTGCGGATTACGGCACCGTCCAAGGACAAATAGCGCACAATGACTTCTACTTCCGGTGATCCTTCGGCCTTTTGGGTCTCTGTGCGCGGATCCAAATACAAAGGATGGCTCAAGGTTTCTTCCCGCAAAATGGACAAAGCCCGCTCCAAATTGGCTTCGAAAGGAACGGTAATGTGAAAAAAGCGCACCACCTTTTGGTCCGCAATGTCACGATTCACAATAACCTGTGTAGAAATAACAGAGTTTGGAATAATGACGCGTTTGTTTTCGAAGTTTTGAATGACGGTATGGCGTAAGGTAATGTCTTCTACCACACCCATATAGGCATCTTGCCTGTCCACCTCTATAATGTCTCCGATTCGAAATGGCTTAAACACCACAATCATAATGCCGTTCATAATATTGGAAAAGGCAGTTTGGCTGGCAAATCCTATGATTGCCGCTAAAATACCCGCTCCGGCAAATAGGGTAACCGCCAATTGCCTAAAGCTGGGAATGGCATAAATGATGTTCAAAAAGGCTATGACCAAAATAAGGAAACTCACCCCATTTTTCAGAAAGTTGTAGGCGGTAGGGTCTACATTGATGCGCGCCGATTCTCGTTTGAAATAGCGGTTTAGGGCAAAACGCACCATTTTGTTGAGCACAAAGGCCCCAACTACAATAACGGCAATTTTAAGTGGGACTTCGTATTCCGTCCACCAAGCGATGGTTGTACCGCTTTCTTCCATAGGCTTAAGGGCAAATGCGGGTTATGGTTACAGAGCCATGGCCGGTATTTACTCCCGCTTGGTTGTTTTGGTTGCTGCCGCTATTGAAACTGCCTGCACCATAAGAGGGGTAGCTGCTGTTGTACATATTGGTATCTACGCTGCTGCCTCCGGTGTAGCCACCGCCACCACCGCCTTCCCAACGGGTAGCTCCACCGCCGCCAAAGCCACCGTTCCCGGGTTTTCCATAGGCTTGTCCTCCTGCCCCTCCATTCAAAAAGGATAGGCCTCCGTCGGCATCGCTAGAAGAATAATTGCCGCCGTTTCCGCTAAAGCCGCCACCGCCACCTCCACGTCCATGGCTGCTGCTTTGGCTTTCAGACAATCCACCGCCCGTGCCGTTGTTGGTGGTGCGGGCATCCGGACCATTGGTTTGCCAATTTTCCCAGTTGGTTCCGTTTCCACCCCCGGCCACAATTAAAGGTTGGTTGGTATTGCTTACCACAAAGCTGCCTCCGCCTCCGCCTCCGGCAAAAGTAGAACTGCTTATGGGATTTCCTTGGCTGCCTTGTTGACCAACTAAAATTTTGATTACACTACCCCCGCTAAGGTTAAAAGTACCCTGCATGCTCGCGCCCCTTCCCGGGTTGTGGGGAGCTCCTTGGTAGCCGCCGCCGCCTGCACCAACCGCAGTAATGGTGTAATTGCCGGTGGCCGGAACGGTCCATTCTTGAATTCCATTAACCACATTCACAACCCCCGTGCCGTAGCTGCTGTTGCACTGTGCCTGAGATGGACCAAAACGTCCCGAATTTCCGCAAGTAGTGAAGCTCCAGGTGGTCGGCTGGCAATTGGTTACGGTAACCAAAGAATCGTTGGTCGATACACAACCATCCGCATCCGTGACGGTTAGGTTTACCTGAAAACTACCTGTATTGCTCCAGGATACCTGTGGGGACTGACTTACAGAACTGGCCGGTGTGCCGCTTTGAAAGGTCCATGCATAGCTTGCTCCGCTTGCGTTTGCACTAAAGGTGCTGCTGTTGTTCACCAAAGGTGGATTTGGGCTTATAGTAAAGGTTGAGTCCGGATTGCTGACATCAACCAAAAATCCAAAAGGCGAGGAGCTGCCGCAGGTGTTGCTTGCAACTACGGTAGCATTGCGGTTGCCCGGAACGGTTGAAAACCAAACCAAGACCGAATCGGTGCCTTGGCCGCTCAAAATACTATCGCCGGAGCCGAATTGCCACTGGTAGACGGAGGCTCCTTGCACCAAAGGGGTGGTGAACAATACGGCCGAATCGCCCTCGCACACATGGGCAGGGCCAGCCACCTGGCTAGGTGCCGGCGGAGCAATCGAACAGTCGCATTCCAAAGCTTTCCAAGCCCCGGAAGGGAACCAAGCTTCGATGCACTGACTGGTGGTATTGTAAATTTGCAATCCTGTAGCCGGATTGGCAATGGCGTTGCGTTGCTGCAAGCTTAATCGGGGCAACAAAAACCCTCCGGTAGTGGATTGGACATCCAAAGTGGCGGAAGGATCCGGTGGGGTGTTGGATCCAATGGTAACTCCTTGGCTAAAAACAGAAGTGTACAAGAGTGAAAAAAAGGCAACAAACAAATGCGTTTTCATGGGCTTGGCTTAAGTTTCAAAGATAGCTATTCCCATCTCCCTGTCAAGGTGTTGGGGAGGCTTTTTTTGCCTTGCCCAATGTCGGCATTACCTTTGTTGCATGCGTTTTGTTGTCCTCTTTTTTTTGTTTTTGGTGGCTAGCGGCACAGGCGTAGCCCAAATCTTAAACATTGAACAACGCCGCGAAGATTTGGCCTACGATAGTTTAGTGAAACAGGGCAAAAAAATGTGGTGGCTCGGCAAAGCTACCTTGGGTTTTCAAATGTTCAATAGAAGTGCCTCTGCAAATGCGCCCGTGGATTTGCTGGGTCTAAACGGGGCATTAAACACCGCCCTGTATCGTAAAAAGCAAGCATGGATCCTGCTGGGGCAGTTGGATTTTTTACAAATCAACGATGAGCCTTGGCTCAATTTTGGTTTTTTGCATGGCCGTTGGCATGGTTGGCGCAAAAATCGATTCAGTCCCGAAGCTTTTGTGCAGTATTCTTACGACAATTTTAGGGGCTTGGACCCGCGGTGGTTGTTGGGAGGAAACCTGCGTTGGCGCATCATCCAAGGAAAAAAGTCCTCGGCCGGAAATCGGGCCGACAGCAGCGCTCAAACAAGTGCTAAATTCCGTATGGACGCAGGCTTGGGCGTGTTTTATGAGTGGGAGCGTTGGCAACACCCCACCACCAACACCCTACAAGAGGTCCGCTTTTTAAAAGCAAACAGCTACCTACACGTTCGTTGGACGCTCAAAGATTGGATGGACTTGAACCTAACGGGTTACTATCAAAGCGGCTATGATGCTTCCATTCGTGACTTTAGGCATCGATTTCATGGCGTGGCATTTATGAATTTACGCCTGCTCAAGTGGCTGAGTCTAACCCAACAGTTCGAAGGCAGTTATGAAGACAAACCCATCGTGCCCATCACCAAGTGGGTCTTTAGCTGGCGCATGGGCTTGTCTGTGGATTTTTAGGCAGGCTGTGTAGAATACCGAGAAGGGGGACACCCCCATTTTTTCCTTATCATTCATCATTCCGAGACGGGGGGCACCGCGTCTTTACCTTATCATTGAGAGACGGGAGGCATCCCGTCTTTACCTCATCATTGAGAGACGGGAGGCATCCCGTCTTTACCTCATCTTCCATCATTCATCATTCATCATTCCCCTTATTAAACCGCCAAATACACCCATGCCATTGGTCCCAAAGCCGCCAGCAAGAACAAAAAAATGCCTCCCTGAAGGGCTTTCGTTTTTTGGGCCAAGAAAGCAATGAGCAAGACCGTTAAAAGGAAGAAGAGGGCCAAACCGCTCATGGAGGCCAAAGTATACATGGCATAAGTGGCTTCTTCTTGCAGCATGCCTTCCGGCATGGAAGAGAAGCGTTCGACGAATCTGCCGGCGAGAATAAAATTAATGACCAACATAAAAGCGGCAGTAATTAATGCGCTGTATTTTAGCTTTTTTAGGCTTCTATTTTTCATAACTTTTTCTTTTAGTATACATTTATTTATAAAAAGATGCAAGAATTTAATAAGTTTTAAGAGGTGATTTAACGTGTAAAAACAGAAGAAAAACGGTAGGAGAACTGAAGGTCTTATAGGTTTTTTGGGCGCCTTATCCGTCTCCGGCGATTAGCTTCCTCGTGGGATGGGGATAGTTGATTTATGCCGTTTTCAAGGCAGATTAAGGCGTGGACAAATCGAAAGTCCGCAGTTTACCAATTGTAAATGAGGAACTTGAGGTTTGGCCACAACGCAAAGATGCCGCCAGAATAGGTATAAATCAACATTCCCAAGTTGCTACGCCGCCAAGCAAAGCCAAGGAGCTTCCAATGGTCGCTCTTGCCCATGCGGCTGCTGTGCACCCCATTTCGGCAGGCTAATTGGCCTCCGCCGGGGCGCAGATCTCGCTCCGTATTAAAAGCCCAAAATAAGGGGAGGTCTTGGAATGAAGGGGAAGAAAAGAACCCATTTGTCCTCTTATCTTCTGTGCTCCACGCGCTGCCTTTTATTTTTAAGCCTTATGGAATATTTTTGAAGGTACACAATCAACCATGACCTCCACTCTGCCTTACAAACGACAGCGCTGGTTTTGCCCAACACACAGGCCGACCTTTCGAAAAACCAAACGAGCTGCTTTTTAATTGCTTCATTCACCAGTCTAAAATATTGGCTATTTTTATTAACCATTTTCGTTAATAATATTTATCTTTGCAATGGAGGTAAGCTTCAAAACTCGAAAACTCGAAAAGCAACTAACCAACCCAAAGGAGATGGCAAAATCATTTGGACAGTTGGCTCGCAAGGTGAATCAAAGGCTTAAGGACTTATCCGATGCAGACAAATTAGCTATTATGAGAACCATACCGGCAGCAAGGTGCCACGAGCTGACAGGTGACCGAAAAGGGGAATTTGCAGTAGATGTTTCCGGAAACTACCGAATGATTTTTGAACCACTTCATGACCCAATACCCAAAAAAGACGATGGCGGTTTGAATTGGGACGCAATAACTAAAATTCAGATTAACAAAATAGAAGACTACCATTAACAAACAGATTAAAACAAACAACATGGCAACGAAACTTGAACTAGCAAAATCTTTACTCTCCCCTCCTGGCGATACCCTTCAGGAGCATTTAGATTTTATTGGCATGAGCCAAGCTGAACTTGCCGAGAGAATGGGAAGACCCAAAGAGAAAATTAATGACATAATCAAAGGAAGAGAGCCAATCACAACGGCAACAGCTTTTCAATTGGAAAAAGTGTTGGACATTCCTGCAAGCTTTTGGCTAAACAGAGAGAAAACATTCCGTAAAGAGTTGTATGAACTGCAACAGCAAGAAGAACTCGAAAAAGAAAAAGACTGGTTAGGTGCATTCCCCGTAAATGAAATGCGAAAGTTTGGTTGGCTACCCGACACAAGAGAAAAACATATTTTGGTTGACAGCCTGCTTAAATTCTTTTGCGTGGCTTCGTCCAAGGAATGGGAACGCATATACATTGACGAAGAAGTTTCCGTAGCGTTCAGAGTTTCTTTAGCTCATACCCAAAGTCCGCATGCAATTTCTGCATGGTTACGTAAAGGCGAAATTCAAGCAAAAGAAATTGAAATTGCAGATTTTGACAAAAAGAAATTCAAAGAAGCCTTAGCAGAAATTAAGGAACTGGCTTTTTTAATGCCTAACGATTTTATAAAACAACTACAAATCATTTGTGCCAACTGCGGTGTTGCAGTAGTGTTTACACAAAACTTGCCAAAAGCTCCAATTAGCGGTGCAACACGATGGTTTCATAACAAACCTATTATTCAACTTTCGGGCAGATATAAAACCAACGACCATTTTTGGTTCACCTTTTTTCATGAAGCAGCACACATTATTTTACATGGTAAGAAGGATATTTTCTTAGAGAACGTAGAAGGTGCAGATATTGACCAAGAAAAAGAAGAAGAAGCGAATGCTTTTGCAGCTAAAGTATTATTGACAAAAAAGGAACTGCAACAAGTAATTGATGCAGTTCCATTAAATGAAGAAAGGATACATGAATTTGCTCATAAATTCAGAACACCGGCAGGGGTAATCGTTGGCAGGCTGCAACATTTAAAACTCATTCCATTCCATATTGGCAATGGGTTCAGACAAAAAGTTGATTTGTTTAATTGAGAATTATAGCGAATAGTGCCAATACTGCAGTGGAGAGGAAATGATAAAGGTACCCATCCGTTTCGATTTTAAGCATTGAGTCAGTAGTTTCGCCCTTGTCGCTTCGGCCCCAGCAATAAACTCTGGCGCTTTGGTCAGAACAAAATGCTTGAAAACGCAATGCATCAACCATTTCAAAATTTTTATTTATAGAATGGACGGTGGAATAATTGCAGAAACCATTCCCACCCTCCAACCGCAAAACATCAAAGAATCCCGCGCCCCTGACCGAACGGATACCCCACAGGGGGGCGGGCCGCCGGGCTTAGGACACGGAGGCGACCCTAGAAGCCCCCGTAGGCCTTAGCCCGGCGTGACCGGCCACCGAGGAGTAGCAGGGAGGGCAGGATAAGGCGCCCAAAAGTGACCCTTATCACCAAATCTTAATGGGAAGCTACCGACCTTTGTTCCACAATTATTCAATTATGCAACGTTTGTCGTCTTGGAAATTTGCCCTTTTGTTGACCGGTTTGGGAGCCGCCGCCGGCTATGCCTACTACCATTTTGTGGGCTGTAGCAATGGCTGCACCATAACTTCCAACCCCCTGTACAGCAGCTTGTACGGTTCGGCTTTTGGCTTTTTGTCCTGGCAGTCGCTGCGGAAACCCCAAAACAAAAAGAAAATGATGATTCAAGAGTATCTCCAGAAAAATGCCCTCATTGTGGATGTGCGCAGCGAAGGTGAATATGCCATGGGTCATGTGGAAGGGTCGCAAAATTTGCCCCTGCAACAATTGCCCCATCGGCTGAGCGAACTCCAACAGCTCAACAAACCCATTATTTTTTGCTGTGCCTCCGGCAATCGCTCCGGTCAGGCTACCGATTTTGCCAAGCAGCAGGGCATCGACTGCATCAATGGAGGCGGCTGGGCTGCCTTGAATAAGGTGGTTTTGCAACAGGCCTAAGCGGCGTTAATCGCCTTTAAATCCCCTTAAAAGCTCTTAAAGGCCCGGGTTTTGCGCTCGGGCTTTCTTATATTTATGTCAAATATAATTTTATGAAAAACACCATTGGATTAGATAAAAACAAATCGGAACTTTTGGCCCAAAAACTCAACCTGTTGTTGGCCAATTATCAAATGTTCTACATCAATGCCCGTGGCTTTCACTGGAACATTAAGGGCGAAAAGTTTTTTGAGTTGCATGTGAAATTCGAAGAGCTGTACAACGATGCGGTGCTTAAAATCGATGAGATTGCCGAACGGGTGCTCACTTTGGGTCATACGCCCATGCATACCTATGAGGATTACCTGGCACAATCTACCATTAAGCCGGCAAAAGATGTGAGCGATGGCCGCGCATGTGTGGAACATATTGTTTCCGGGTTCCAAACCTTGCTCGAAATCGAACGCGAAATTTTAGATTTGTCCGACGAAACCGGCGATGAGGGCACCAATGCCCAAATGTCGGATTACATTACCGAGCAAGAAAAAACCGTATGGATGTACAACGCATTTCTCAGCTGATTGCCAAGCGTTTGGGCTTGCCCTTTTTGGCCGCCCTATTGTTTATGGCTTGCGGAGGAGGTTCTTCCGCACAAACGGGGCAGTGGCCCAAACAAGCCGATCCGCAAACCTTTCAGAAGCTCATGCAAGAGCATCCGGAAGCGGTGGTGCTGGACGTGCGTACGCCCGGTGAAACTGCCAAGGGGATGATTGCAGGCGCCAAAGCCATGGATTTCAACTCCCCGGATTTTAAGCAGCAAGCGGCGTCTTTGCCCAAAGACAAGCCCGTGTTGGTATACTGCCTTTCGGGTGGCCGAAGCAAAGCGGCTGCCGATTATTTAAGGCGTCAAGGGTACGCTGAAGTAACCGAGTTGCAAGGCGGGATTTTGCAATGGAAAGCCGCAAATCTGACCTTGGAAACCTCCCAACAAACGGCGGTGGAGCAGGCCATGACTTTGGAAGCGTTTGAATCGCGTGTGCAGTCTGAATCGTATGTGTTGGTGGATTTTCAGGCCAAATGGTGCAAGCCTTGTCAAATGATGAAGCCCGACATTCAACGCTTGCTGAAGGAGCAATCGGAACTGCGCTTAATTGACGTGGATGTGGATGCCTCACCCGCCATTGCCGAGGCATACCAAGTGCAAGCGCTTCCTACCTTGCATTGGTATAAAGAGGGCAAGCTCATAAATAGTACCTTAGGTCTGCAAAGCTTTGATGAATTGAAGGGGCTTTGGGAGAAGCTTAAGAAAAATTAGACGCTGTTTAAGAGCTAAACCCTGCTTACTTTGTATCTTGCTCATACATTAAATGGATGCTATGAAAGGATACGTACTATTTGGAGCCGCTATGGCCCTTGCTTGCACAAGTCAAGCGCAAACCAAAACCATTGCTTATCAGGAACTACCACCGGCAGGGTCCAATATGTTCTTTGCCGCTGAAATGGATCAGGATACCATTCGGGTAACCTTTGCAGGCGCCGACGACCGTTGGATTGCCCTTGGCTTGGGCAACGGCATGGCCCCCACCGATGTATTGGTGTACTCCGAAGGCAAGTCCGGAGCCACGCATGCCCAGTCTTGGCGCGATTATTTCAACAGTTCTCAATTGATTACCGGGGTTAATGAAGATGCCTCTCAAGATTGGATTATTGATTCCTCTATAGTGTCCAATGGCCTAAGAACCGTGTATGCGCATCGTCCGCTCAGCACCGGGGATAATTCCGATGTAGATGTGGTTTTTGCCAATGGAAACTTAGATTTGGTGTGGGCACGAGGATCGGGCACTTCCTTTGTGTTGGCCAACCATGGTGCCGGAAACCGCAGACCGGGCATTAGTCTGGCTTGGCAAAATTCTGCCGGCTTCGAAGAAGCGGTGGTAGGAAAAGACTGGAGCCAAAAGGGCAAGCGAATTGTTTTGCATGTTCCCGAAGGTTCCGAGTTTCAAGCCTTGTTGACCGACATGCAAGGCCGGGTGTTGTACCAAACCCGCTCAAGCCTCGAAATGCGCTTGGATATGTTCCCCAGCGGCGTTTATGTGCTTCAATTGCACCGCGAAGGCAAGGCAACCGCAGCAAAAGTGTATCTACCTTAAGTTATATGGCTGTCAAACCAATGCGCATAGCGCTGGTTGGGCTGTTGGCACTGATTTCTATGCAAAAGGGTATCGGCCAAACCACGCCATTCGAGGCTGCACGGTTGGGTGATACCCTTTGGCTTTCCCAATGGCTAAAGGCGCATCCCACCTCCGTGGACACGCCCAATGCCGAAGGCTATGCCCCCCTCATGCTCGCGGCCTATCGCGGCCATTCCAACGCTGTGCATTTGTTGCTGCGTGCCGGAGCCGAGATTAACCGCATGAGCGACCAAGGTACCGTTTGCGCAGGCATTGCTTTTGTGGGCGATAAGGCCTTGCTCCGACAGCTTTTGGAAGCAGGCGCAGATCCCAACTTAAGCGCTGCAGACGGCATAAGTCCCATCATGTATGCCGCCATGAATGGCGATGTGGAAATCCTAGAGATTTTGCTTCAGCATGGCGCAGACCCTTTGGCCAAGGATGCCGAGGGACAAACCGCTTGGTTCTATGCCCGTCGAGCAGGGAAAGATGCCTTTGCCGAACGTTTGGAGCAAATTATGGACGAGCAGCCCTAAAGGCAACAAAGCTCCGGTTCGCTTGTTTTTAAAGTATGTCAAAAACCGTATTGATTACCGGTGGATCCGGTTTGGTGGGAAAGCGTTTGACCGAAGTCTTGATTCAAGATGGAGTGCAAGTGCGCTGGCTAAGCCGAAAGCCCTCCGCCAACCAGCCGGTTCCCTCCTTCGAATGGCATCCGGGCCAAAAGCAAATGGACGAGCATGCCTTGGATGGGGTAGACGTGGTAGTGAACCTTGCCGGGAAAAGCCTTATGGAAGGTTCCTGGAACGCCGGTTCCAAGCAGGCTTTTTTGCAAAGTCGACTGGATGCTTTAGAAACCCTGGGTCACCACTGGAATGGGAGAGCTCCCTATCTGATTTCGGCCTCCGCCATCGGATTTTACGGCATGGCCGCCGACACCTTCGAGGTGGACGAGCAGTCGCCTCCGGGCCATGATTTTTTGGCCGAGCTTTGCGTACAATGGGAGGACATGGCACGTCAGGTGGCCCCCGCAGCCTTAGCCATAGCGCGCGTGGGTGTGGTATTGGACCCGCGCGGTGGCGCCCTGCCGCAAATGGCAAAGCCGATTCAATGGTTTGCCGGAGCGGTTCCCGGAAAAGGCAAGCAAGGATTAAGCTGGGTACATCACCGGGACATCAGCCGCACTTTCTGTTTTTTGATGGACCGAGAGCTTAGCGGAATCTACAATTTCACCGGCCCGGAACCGGTGGATTTGCAAAGGTTTATGAAGACCCTGGCCAATGTAATGCACAAACCCCTGTGGCCCATGCATGTCCCGCCAAGCCTCATGCGCGTGGCCCTTGGCGAAAAGGCAAATCTGGTCACCGAAGGAGCTTTTGTGTATCCGAAAGCCCTTTTGGAGGCCGGCTTTGAGTTCCAATTTCCCGACCATGCTTCGGCTTTGGACTCCCTTCACTAAAAGCGTACTGCATTTTTTCCCTTGTTTTTTATTTGGGCGCCTAATCCGTCTCCGGCCATTAGCTGCCTCGTAGATTTGCCACACAGCCAAGCATGGCCAAGGAGCTTCCTGTGGTCGCTCTTGCCCCTGCGGCTGCTGGGCAATCTACTTCGGCAGGCTAATTGGCCTCCGCCGGGGCGCTTTTTACTCCGAAAAGCACTCCATTTTTTGGAAAAAAATCTCTACATGAATCGATTTAATCAATTGATTATCAGTACTAATTGAGAATAAAAATCTCTACATCCGGCATTTGTATGCATGCAGATCAAAAAACGTCCATTTCATAGGCGGGAAGAGTAAGGAATTCCTGTTTTAGAGGCTTTCCTTGAGCTTAGGCAGATGGTTTAATTGGGTATATGACCAAACCTGCGCTGATATACTTCGCGAAACACTTCGATTCTTGAGCGTGCTACCGGTACGGTGTCTTTGTTTTCAAGAATCAATTCCAAACCTCGGGCATTTCCGTTTACCGAACGCACAGCACTTAACTTTATAATATGGCTTCGGTGCACTTGTAAGTAATCCGGATGGCCCTCTAACTTTGCGGCAATTTCAGAGAAGCGATAGCCATTGAGTGGGTTTGGTCTATCTGAGTTCCGCAGCCGATAAATCAAAAAATTCCCTTGGGCTTCAAAGTGCACAATTTCCGGTAAGGGGTGTTCTAAGGGTACATCCTCTAAATCCCAATCGGGTTTGGAGCTTTGGTAACTTTGGGTGGTTTCTTGACTACCAAGCTTTTCGAACTTTTGAGCTTCCATTTGAAATGCCTTCCTAAGCCGCCACTCCCTTAGAAAAAGAAAGAACAGAATGGGAACCAAGCCCACCGACACCGTAATGGGAATAAAATACAAAAGCAGTTTCCACCCAAAAGGGTTGTTCCAGACCAAACTGGTAAACCAAGCGTTCCCAATGGCAATGAGCAGTAAGTTCAGGCAAATAAGCAATAGTTCAGCGCCCAAGGTCCAAGGGGGTAACTTGGTGCGCAGCAAGTAATGAAGGGTTCCGATGAGGCCGGTACAAACAAAGGTAACCAAGCCATATCCAATGGAAACCCGCAATAAGTCTCCGGAAAAATTGCTTAAGCCAAAGGGCTTAAACACGTAAAGAAAAAGAGCGACCAATATCCCTGAGCTTAGCGGAAAAACTAAGGAGTCCTTGGATTTAGGATACGGCCTTTGGAGAAAACGCAGCAAGGCATGCACCATAGTTTAATGGCTTAGCGTATCAGGTTGACTTTGCCAAGGAATTCTTTAAAGTCGTTGCGTTCGTTAATGAAAATGATTTTATAGGAATAAGTTCCCGGCTGACAATCGGTTAAATTGTCCGGTGCTTTTCCGTTCCAAGGTTTGTTGGGATTATCGCCTTCGTACACCAAATTGCCCCACCGGTCATATATAAGCACTTCTATGCTTACATTTTCGGTAAGGTTGGTGCCCTTTGGGAAAAAAGTTTCGTTTATGCCATCGCCATTGGGGGTAAAGGCATTGGGTATCCATATTTCAGAAATTCCTTCTACAATGACAACTCCGCCAATGGAGTCCGTACAACCGTATTGATTGGCTACTCTGAGCATCACTTCGAACTCTCCCACTTCATTAAAGGTCCAGTTGGGGTTTTCTTCGTTGATTAAATTGGAGTTGCCAAAACGCCAAGTCCAGTTGGTAACGTCGGGAGTGGATTCATCAAAGAAGCGATAGGTTGGGTCGCCAATATTCACTTTTTCGGGGTCGTGGCTGAAATCCGCAACCGGATTAGGCCGAGCAAAGAAAAGGCTGTCTAATCTAAGGCTGTCGCGGCAACCATTGCTGGTAGTTACGATGAGCTTGGCGCCGTAGGCACCCGGTGTATTGTAGGTGAGTACCGGAGCCGGGTCGTTTTGATAGCCTTTGCCATCAATAAACCAATCCCACTGATTGATGGTACCGGCAACTACGGTACTGTTGTCGGTAAAGGTAAAGGTGGCGGGAACGCAAGCTTCGTCGGGTGCTACTGAAAAATCTACTACGGGGCTTGCCCAAATTTCAACAGGCGCAAAAGCTGAATCTACGCACCCATTGGCATCGGTTCCAACCACCTTATAGGTAGTTGAAGTGGTCGGGGCCACAGTAAATGCGCTTCCTGTGCTTTGTCCGGCAAAATTGGCGGGGCTCCACAGATAGTTGGTGCCACCACTGGCGGAAAGTACTACCGTGTCGTAAAGACACATGCTGTGCTGGGCAGGCGTAATGTCAACTACAGCTGCCGGAAAGACGGTAACAATGGAGGTATCGTTTTGCACGCAGCCTTGAGGACTTGTTCCGGTAACAATATACGTGGTGGTTTGGTTGGGATCCGCAATAGGGTTTGCTATGCTGGGGTCGCTCAGTCCGGTTGCCGGAGTCCACGAATAAGAAGCTGCTCCGCTGGCGGTAAGTTGCACATCGTCTTCCGGGCAAATGGAGGGGTTTGCCGGTTGAATATCCACCATGGGCAAGGGATTCACCGTAACGTTAACGGTGGCCGTATTGGAGCAAATAGGGGATGTTACTGTTACGGTGTAAGCCGTAGTTTGAGCAGGAGAAACCCAAGTAGAAGCAGCGTTGGGGCTGCTTACTGAGGCGGCGGGAGCCCAACTGTAGGTCAGATTTTGCCCGGCAGCATTGGCCCATATTAAGGCGGAGTCACCGGCACAAATGGCGGTATCGTTGCTTGTGGTAATGGGCAAGGGGGCAATGGTAACGGTAACTGTATCCTCAAAAAATGAAGTACCGCAGCTGGAGTAGGGAAGTCTGGCTATGTAGGAGGTTGTGGTATTTGGGCTTACATTAATGCTGTTGCCGGAACCTACGGCAGCGCCCCCTAGAGTTGTCCATTGAATGGCAGGAATATTGGTGGCAATAAAGATGGGCGAAAAGGCGGTGGGAGCCACGGTATAGCTACCTCCATTTGGTGTAAACCTTTGTCCGTCAGCGGTTGCCGACCATTGAGTTGGGAAGTTTCTGCCCGGAACTACGACAGCCTGTGTTCCATTGGCGTTTTGAATGCCATGAATGGCCCTACCTGAATTCCAAGAGGGACACAATTGCTTGCTGGCAATATGGGTTTCAATGATATTACTGCCTTCGTATAAGTGGATTTGCGCACCGTAGCAAATGTTGGTGCAACTAAACATGTTGATGTCTCGGAATTCTACAATAAAAATTCGGTTGGGAGCATTTCCTACAGTCTTGTAGCTTATTACGCCTGTTGGTGAGGTAAAGGGGCTGGGGTTGATGTCCTGCCAGGGTGCCATAATAGAGTTGGCGGGGCCATTTCCCGGTATACCTCCATTGATTACCCAAGAAGAATATCCATTGGCGTTGCCGGTGTTAAAGGAAATATATCCGTTGGAGCTAATGATGCAACTGCTGTAATTGTTGCCCCAAAAATTGAAGTTGAAACCAATAGGTACTACGCCGCTGTATTGATCGTCATTCAAGTTAACCGTGCCTTGGTTTCCGGGGCCACTGCCTATAACCGCGGCGTTAAGGGTAACTTGCTGTCCGGCACAAATGGCGGTGTCAGGTCCGGCAATAACCACTTGGTTCTGCGCTTTCATTTGAAGCATTGGCGCAAGAACCAAAAAGAACAAGGGGGTGAACTTTAGGAGTTTAGGTATGTGTGTTCCCATAAGGAAGTTTAAGCCTAGGTTAAGAATCTAATACCTAAAGATACAAAACCTTCTTTGGATTCCCATATTCAATTATTGGCCTAAACGAAAAAATGCAGGCCATAAAGACCTGCATTTCAATGTGCCCGGGAAGGGAATCGAACCCCCACGGTATTGCTACCACCGGATTTTGAGTCCGGCGCGTCTACCAGTTCCGCCACCCGGGCGGGAGTGCAAAAGTAATACAGTATTTTAATATTTCCGCTTTTTTGTGGAATTTCAATAAAACGCCAAGGATTGCCTAGGTCGTCTCCAACGGCCCTATTATGCTTTGGTAGGCTTTTGGGAGCAGGGTGCACAGGCTTTATTAAAGGAGTATCATCTATTTTTATGGCTTCTTTGCGGAACTAAAGGCGATTACCTACCTTTGCACTCCAATTTGCAGAAGTGTCGGCAGGTGTTAAATTATTTTCGGGTCAAGCAAGCGGTTATTTAGCCGCCGAAATCGCCAAATCTTTTGGTGCCCCTCTAGGGCGCATCGAAGTGCAGCGTTTTTCGGATGGAGAAATACAGCCCGTAATAGAAGAAACCGTGCGAGGATGCGATGTGTTCCTTATTCAATCGACCTTTCCACCTGCCGAAAACCTTCTCGAATTACTGCTTTCTATTGATGCTGCCAAACGCGCTTCCGCAAGGCAAGTGGTGGCCGTTATTCCCTATTTTGGTTATGCACGTCAAGACCGAAAAGACAAACCCAGGGTGTCTATTGGTTCCAAAATGGTAGCCAATTTGCTTAGTGCGGCCGGAGTAACCCGCATTATGACCATGGATTTACATGCCGACCAAATCCAAGGTTTTTTTGATGTGCCTGTGGACCACCTGTATGCTTCTTCCATTTTTGCTCCGCACATTCGAAATTTGGGAATTCCCTCGGAGGAAATGGTTATCGCAGCCCCTGATATTGGTGGGTCTAAACGTGCCAATGCCTACTCTAAGTTCTTGGGTTGCGGCATGGCCATGCTCTACAAAGAACGTAAAGTGGCCAATCAAGTCGACTACATGACCTTAATCGGCGACGTGAAAGGGAAGCATGTAATCATGATAGATGACTTGGTAGACACTGCCGGTACCTTAACTAAAGCTGCGGCTTTGATGGCAGATAATGGAGCAGCATCCGTTCGTGCCTATTGCACACATCCCGTTCTTTCCGGCAATGCGCTCGAAAAAATTGAATCATCCGTCCTTGCCGAAATGGTAGTTACCGATACCATTCCTTTGCGTTCCTCGTCACAAAAAATAAAGGTGCTCAGTGTAGCTCCTTTGTTTAGCGACGTCATTCATAAACTCCTAAACGACGACAGCATCAGCTCGTCTTTTCTTTTTTAGTTAGACTCTAATTTTTGCATGCCTCATGAAAACTTTTGATCTCAAAGGCCAGCTCCGCTCCGACATCGGAACCAAAAGCGCCCGCCAATTGCGCCGGGAAGACCAAGTACCTTGCGTACTTTATGGTGGAGAACAACCACTTCATTTTAGTGTAGATACCCGCGATGTAAAGGACTTGGTCTATACGCCTCACGTGTATTTCGTTCAAATAGACGTGGATGGAAAATCGTTTAAGGCCGTACTTAAGGATCTTCAATTCCATCCTGTAACCGACAACCTGCTACACCTTGACTTTCAGCAAGTGTTTGAAGACAAAGTGGTGCGTATGGCTGTACCGGTTGAGATTACCGGAAACTCCATTGGGGTTAGAAATGGTGGTAAGCTCGTAGTTAACACACGTAAGTTAATGGTTGCTGCGCTTCCCAAAGATATGCCCGACACCGTGGCCGTTGACATCAGCAAATTGGAAATTGGTGACTCTTTCCGTATCCGCGATATTAAGGCCGATAACGTAGAGTTCCTAGAAAACTCTGCCATTGTTGTGGCTGCTGTTCGCATGACACGTAGCGCCCGCTCTGCTCAAGCAGCTGCGGCTGAAGCCTAATCTAAACATAACAGGGCGCCTTAATAGAGGAAGATATTCTCTTTATCTATTATTGCGCCCTGTCTCTTTTACTGTTCTCCCTCTTTTATCCTTATTTCTTGGTGCATCCACACCTTAGGTGTGCCCAAGCGCAAAGGAAGCCATTGAACCAACCTTAAGCTGTCGATAACCGGCAAACGCTCGCTTAGCTGAAGCCAAACTACCGTGGTGGTATCCGCTTGGTTTAGGCTACTGTCCGTCCATGTTTCGCCGGTTTGCAAGAATAAACCACAAAGTTGCGGAGCGTATCCGGCGCGAATTTCTTGAAACAGGTCACTGCTTTGAACCTCGGTGAAATTTCTTCTTTCCAAAATGCGTTGCAGACTGTCTATGGCGCGTTCTTTGCCCAATAAAAGTGTCTTTAACTGAAAAATTTCCTCGTTGGCTTTGTTGCCCTCTTGCACCCTTCCTTGGGTAATGCTCAACTGGGTACCCTTAAGTCCATAGTCAGGTAATTTAGATTCTGCCATGCGGATCATTTCGTCCGGAACCGGCCCGCCAATAATGCCTACTTCAATGCGTTTAGGGTCTTCGGCAATGCGGGTGCCGCTCACAAAGGTGCCCGGAAAACTCAACTCTTTTTCTATAAAGGCATTGGCATTTCTTTGAAAATATAAGTCCGTAACCATGGAATAAGCTAGTATTAGGCTTGGAACCACCGTGATCAAAATAGCTGTGGTTACGATGTTGCGTGTCCACTTTTTGACCTTAGGATCCACAAAGGACCTACTTGGGAACTTTAAAAATCGAACAATCAAAAGCGTAGAAAGTGCTATATATACACAATTGATTAGGAAGAGGTAAAATGCACCCAAAAAGAACATCCATTCGCCGTTGGCCAGTCCGTAACCTGCGGTGCATAAGGGAGGCATAAGTGCAGTGGCAATGGCTACCCCGGGAATCACGTTGGATTTTTCTTGTCTGGTTCCGGCGACAATGCCTGCCAAGCCCCCAAAAAAAGCTACTCCAACATCCCAAAGTGTAGGCTTTGTTCGGTTAAATAACTCACTTTGAGGCTCGTCTAGAGGCGTTACAATAAAGTAAAGGAACGACGCCAACACACTTATTCCAACCGCTATGGCCAAGTTTTTTAGGGACTTGCGAATGAGCGGAATGTCGTTAATGCCTGCACCCAAACCAAGGCCGATTATAGGACCCATGATTGGAGAAATTAACATGGCTCCAATAATTACGGCAGTGCTGTTTACATTTAGCCCAATGGAGCAAATAAAAATGGCAAAAAACAGAATCCAAAGGTTTGCGCCCTTAAAGACTACTCCTTTTGAAATCCCTTGGACAATTTCGTCGTAGGGAGCCCTGTCATCGTCTAAGTTAAAACGCAAACGCAGGAATTCCAGCAGTTGATTTCTCAGCATAGCTCAAAGGTAAAACATTGTCCGATTCCTTTTTTTAAGACTCCCTTTTTGTCATTTTTTTCGCTTTAGGTAAGGACTCATTATATTTTCTTTACTTTGGTCTGTAAATCAATTGCTGTCATGGCCAACCGGGCATACCTTTTTGCCACCAATGATGCAACCGAGCATCTGAATAATTTATCCGAAGCACGTTTTCCCATTCCTTTTTGGTATAAGCTCCTTATGGGGTTTCAGGTGGAAATGGTACCCAGTCAACTTTGGGATGAAAAAGAACCTATTGCTCTGCGCGCACGCCTCAGTCCCGGGTTGGAACGCCTTTTTGAATTCGGACAATACCTTCAAAGCCAGGAGCTTCCGGACGTAGATCTGTTGCTTGATTTCCTCGAGAGAACCAAACAGTTTTTTAATCAAGATAGGGCATCTTCCCCTTGGCTTTTTCTAGAAGCCGCTGAAATCTATGACCTTATTCCCGAAGAGCCTGCTGAGGAGCAAAACGAGCAACTCCTTTTTGAAATTCGACGCATTTATGTCGATTTAGGTAAAATACTTAAAGACAAACCCGACGATATTCGCAAGTTTTCAGGAGCAGTTTGGATTAAGGATTTGTTCAACGATTGGGAAGCCTCCATGGACATTCGCTGGTCCGAGGATCTTTCTTACGCCTTAGAAGACGAAGAGGAAGACTTTTCATGAGGAATTCAAGCCCTCTGCTTGTTCCTAAACCTTTCTTTATAGGCCAAAACCAGGCCTAAATTTTCTTAATTCCTTGGTGGTCCTTACTTTTTTTTCTACCCTATAACGTGCGTTTTTGGGAAGAATACCTTAATAAACTTAGAAACATAAACCTTAGAGAGCAGGCAGCATTGCCCGGCCTTTTACTTCTTTTTTCGGCAATAGTTGCGCTTATTTGGGCAAATTCCCCTTGGAAAGAAGCTTACCATCATCTTTGGGAAACCCCGATTCGTCTGCAAGTAGGGGATTGGAGCCTGCACAGGAGTTTGCACCATTTCATTAACGATGGCTTTATGGCCGTTTTTTTCTTTGTGGTGGGGCTTGAATTAAAACGGGCATGGATTTCCGGCCCCTTAAGCAAACCTTCCAAGGCGCTTTTGCCTCTTGCCGCCGCTATGGGTGGAATGCTATTCCCCGCTTTGATTTTCTTGGGTTTTAATGCCGGAACTCCGCAAGCCGACGGCTGGGGAATACCCATGGCCACAGATATTGCTTTTGCGCTAGGCATACTTAGTTTGGCCGCTCCCAATATTCCTTCTTCTTACCGCTTGTTTTTAACAGCCTTGGCTATAGCAGACGACTTGGGGGCGGTATTGGTCATTGCTTTTTTTTATACTTCTCAAGTGCATTGGGATTCGTTGCTTATGGGAATGGTGGCCTTGAGTATTTTGTTTGCAGCAAATAGAATTGGAATTCGAAGTCCCTTGTTTTACGCCATGGTAGGCATAGGGGGCGTTTGGTTGGCTTTTCTCGTTTCAGGTATTCACCCCACCATTGCCGGAGTTTTGGCGGCTTTTATGATTCCTGCACGGCCAAAAGTTTCCGGAAAAAAATACCTGAGCTTAGCCGATAAGCTTTTGGGCAAGTTGCGCAAACGTCCGCCTGGAAACACCCCTGTGGTTGAACCTATACGCGCTGAACTCTTTCACAGCATTCAAGCAGTTTCTCGAAATGCTTTACCTCCTTTACAGCGATTAGAACATGTGCTTCAGCCTTGGGTTTCTTTACTGATTCTTCCCCTGTTTGCTTTGGCAAATGCCGGTGTGGTTTTGCCCGATTTTTCATGGCGGGTAGTTACCGAACCTTTGGTCTTGGGAGTCTTTTTAGGCTTATTGGTCGGGAAAGTATTAGGCATTTGTGCGGTGGGCTGGCTTGCGGCCTATATTTCCGGACAAAAATTACCTGTTCCTCCTAAACACCCTGCTTGGTGGGCCCTAGGGTTTTTGGGTGGAATCGGATTTACTATGGCGCTTTTCATTTCTGTCTTGGCTTTTAAGGACCCCCAATTAAAAGCCTCTGCTAAAACAGCAGTACTCCTTGGCTCACTTATTTCAGGTGCCTTGGCAGTGCTATTGCTTAAAATTAAGCCATTACCTGAGGCATCTTCCTCCAAGCCCAAAACTTAATGAACCTAAGCCTTTGCGGGCTGGAACAGGGGGAGTGTTTTGTTGTACCAGTTTTTTGTTCGGTAAAAAACAGCAGCTCCTGCAACGGCAATGGGCAGCGAAAAGGCAAAGGCGAGCCCTCCTTTTTGGATTAAAGCAACAAGTGGGGTCAGTAGCATCAATGCGCCGGAACTGAACATAAGTGCAGTAAACGAGAAAAATAAAAGACGAAGCCAAAGGAAATATTTATGACTTTGCAATTGCTTTATGCGCTTTTCTCGGCTGCGTTGCATGGCTTCTTTTCGCTCCTTAATCCGCTCTGCACGCATTCTGGCCAAATGCTCTCTATACCTGCGTTCGGCCTCACTTCGGTCCGGAGGAGAAGTCTTTGGCGCTGTTGGCGAAGCTTGTCTATAGCTAACGCGGCTGCGGCTATGCAAATCAATTCGGCCCTCCTTAAGGTCTACCAAATAATCATAGGCTTGCTGTACCTGAATGAAGGCTTCTTTGGCTTGCTCATCGGGATTTAAATCCGGATGAAGTTCCATGGCCTTTTTTCGGTAGGCACGCTTAATTTCTTGCAAACTTGCTTCCGAAGTAAGCCCTAATATATGGTATGCTTGTTGCATGGTAAGGATCCTGTGCTAATTTAACCATTTTCCTTTGCTTATGTAACCTTGGTCTACTCGGTAGGCTTCGAACAAATCCATAGGCCCGTTCCCATACCCAAAGTTTCAAACTTAGCCTTCCCATGCTTGTCCATCCATGCTTTAAGACTCCAAGCCGGACGACTTACCAAATAGGAAATGAGTCGATAACCGAATTTGGCTCCCCGATAGGGCTCTTTCTCCAAACCCAAATCAAGAACCAATAAAGTTCCTCCGGGCTCTAGGATTTTCCAAGCTTTCGATAATGCTTCTTCAGGCCGGGGGTGAACACCCAATACAAACGGAAAGTAAATGCCCGCCACCTCTACACCTTTATCGTAATCTTCCCAACTCTGATAATGCCAAGTTTGTAGCAAGCCTCTTATTTGACCTCGTATTTTCCCCTTTCGAGCCATGGCTTTAGACGGTTCTACCATGTGCCATTCCACCCCCGCGTTTAAAAACCTATATTCGGGCAAGGTTCCTGCCCCAACGATTATCCATTGGCCATCGCAACCGGATTTTATTTGGGCAACAGCATGCTTGCGGCAAGCATTGAACGGTCTCTCGACCAAAAAGTAAAAGGGAGCAATGAGAGAAAAGGGAAGGTGTCCTCCAAACTTCATTAGGGAAGCAGTTGCACCTTTCCGGCAAAGGTATGCTCTTTGTTGTTGTTGTCCACCACACGAATCTTATAGGTATAAGTGTCTTGTTTCAACACCTCTCCTACGTTATGCTTGGCACCATTCCAACCTTTGGCCTTGTCGTTGGTAAAGTATAGCTCTTCGCCCCAACGATTAAATATCCACATTTGATAGGTTTTCCAATTTACCCCCTGTGCAACAAATAAATCGTTAAGTCCATCCCCATTGGGAGTAAATACGTTGGGAATATAGACCGAAGTCTCGTCCCGTACACGAATAGGGAATTCTATAAAAGCAGTGCACCCATCGGAATTCACTACTTCTAACCTTCCTTGATACAGTCCGGGAGAGTTAAAATACCAACTGAACGATGAATCTTGGCTGCTTGTTTCGCCTTCGATTTCCCAACTCCATTGCACAATATCAGGGTAGGAGCGATCCGAAAATTCAACTTCCGGATTAAGCATGCTCGGGTCTTGGGGCGTGAAATTGGGGACTACCGTAGGTGATGGTAATACCACAAAACTTTTTTCCACCGTATCCCTGCAGTTAAAGATATTGGTGGCTATAAGTTGAACCGTATAGTTGCCGGCATAATACACTTTTTGTGGTGATACGTCGGCAGATTGCCCTTCGTCTAAATCCCAAGCATAGTCCTTAATGGTACCTGAGCCCGGATCTGTTTGGTTGGTGAAAATCATCTGAATAGGCTCACAATAGGGCCCATCTATTAAGAAATCAGCCACAGGATCGTGGTGGTAAAACAATACCACTTCGTCCGTTAAACTGTTGCCGCAACTATCCGTTACGGTAATGGTATAGCTGGTAGTGTCCGAAGGCCACAAATTGCTCAAAGCAGCGGTTTGAGGACCATGGTCCCATTGATAGCTTAGTTGCCCCCTGCCCCCTGAAATTATTGGGTTTATTGCCTTTGCTTGCCTTGGACAGTCTATGAATTGGTCCGGTCCGGCATCCAATTGCAAGGGCACGATATCTACTATAGTTACTGTGGCAGTGAATGGAACCGTTGTACCATCGCACAAGGTATCTACTACGGTTATTGTAACCGTTTCATTCCCCTCATTCTGCACATCATAATTGGGCACCACATCTATATACACGGTATCCTGCCCAGCGGCATAGGAAATGCTTTGTGCTATATTGGCATAATCCGTGCCGTTGACCGCCGACCCTGAAATTTGAATAGGATAGGTTTTGGCTTGATTTACCGAAATGGAACGGCTAATGGCCAATCGGGCAGTGCCACAACCCTCAACCACGCTGGTGGGTTGAAATCCATGAAAATCAAAACCTGCAGTTACCGGCTCAACAAAGTCAACATAGAGGGAATCCTCTACCGTATTGCCGCAAGTGTCCGTTACTGAAAAAACCACATACCTGTCCTGTGTAGGAATATAATTGTAATTAAGCCCGGTTGAGGCTCCATTGTCCCAACTGTACTGATATCCCGGCTTACCACCGCTTACTGTGGCAGTAAGCAGGGCTCCATTGCAATCAATCACCGTATCGTTTCCTGCAAATGCCGTCAACGGAACATAATCGTTAATGTAAAAGTTAATGCTGGTGGTTTGCGTGTTGCAACCACTGCCTTGCACTGAAATACTAACGATTTCTTGCCCTTCCGCCAACTGATCCAACAAGGGAATAATGTCTAAGGTATCGGTCGCTTGTCCGGGCTGAAAATTAATGGTGGTGGGTATATTTTGATAATCCACCCCGTTGGTCGCAGAGCCGGTTACGTTTAAGTTAACCGTCAATGCACTGGCCACTCCACTGGTACGGGTCACCACCAACTGGGCTTGGCCGCAACCTTCAGTTAATATAGTATCCGCAGCACTCGTTGTGTTATTGGCCACCGATAGCTGTAAATTGGAAGATTGAAAACTACCGGTTTCTAAAAATACCGCTGAATTGAGCGCACCATCCACAATATCCGCTACAGCCAAAGTAATGGTGTAGGTCGAACAAGGCACTACCTCTGCCACTGCCCATAAAGGAACCGTGGCCCCACCAAAACCATGTCCGTTGTTTTGGTTGCAATTGTCCACATAATACTGGCAATTAGTACAAGGGCCATTCCCACAAGCAAAATTCTGCCCATTATTAACCGTATTAATGGTAACCGGCTGAGTCGAATTGGGAATCAAGGCCACATTGGTTTGGTTGTAGGCCGGTCCATTTGGGTTAGGACCCGTTAAGAAAAAGGCAAAAATGTCATTAAACGAGGAGTTTACAAACTGATTGTACTCGTTGCTCGCAAACACATAGCGGAACTTTAGGGTATCGCCTTGTGGAATAAAATTAAAAGTTAAAACAGCCGCATTATTGGTGTTGAGCGCATTACCGAAAATTTGGCCATAATACTGCGACAGCGGCTGCCACCCCGGAGTACCCGCTCCGGTAATAAAGCCATTAGGAAAAAAACCGTTTGGCGGATTTATTTGACCGGTGGAAAGCACCACACCACTAGCAAGACCCAAATTAGACGCAGTGCCATTGAAGGTGCCTATTTGCGTATTTTGATTTCCTTGAAACGTAACATTCGATACCTGAAGACCTGCACCAACCAAAGTGTTTTGAACCAAATTGGTCGGCGTTTGACCGGTACTGGTGGTCACCTGACTCCTCAACAATGCAAAAAATCCGGGCAAAACAGAAAAAAGAACCAATAAACGTACGTCACGCATCATAGACTAGGGTAGTATATCCTACAAAAATAAACGAATCTGGATGTCCTGCAAGTATTTATCCGCCTTTTTCTTTAAACCATGTTAATGATAACTTAGCATTTGGGCGCCTTAACGGGCTTTCGGCTATACGCCCAATAAGAAAAAGGGAAATCCGCCGTGTGCCATGGGAGCTTCCAAGGTCGCTCCATGCCACCCTGGCGGCTTTAACCCTTTTCCTCATTGGGGGTGCCGCCTCTATCCCTGGCGCATTTTCTCTTCCAAATTTAAACTTTCGCTATGCTAAGTGCGCCTTTATGCGCTCCAATACTCGGCTACCTGCCCCCGACTGCTCCTCAAACCAACCCAATAGCATTTGCTCGCTTTCTTTTCGTACCGCTTTTGCCTCCATCCGCTGCAACCATTTCAATAAGTCATCCGCATCTTTAACTTGGCTAGCTGTCCCCATCTCCAAAAAGGCTTGTGCTTCAATGCTTCCCCCAAGCTTTGGACCAAAGGACATAGGCAGTCCATAAACCGCAGGTTCCAAACAGCTGTGTATGCTCCTACCAAATCCCCCGCCTACATAAGCAGCCGACCCAAAACGATACAAACGCTTAAGTTCCCCCAAACCGTCCACTACCACTACTCTTGGCCACTCATCCATTGGGCTTGGCGAAAGCCTACTCCAAGCCTTCGCACCGCCTAGCTCTTGACCCATGGCAAGCAACCGAGTTACCTCAGCTTTTTCCGGATGATGCGGGGCACAAAGTAGGTTCCATTTTGGAGCTTCTTTTAGGGCTGAAAACAATAGTTTTTCATCCGCTGGCCAAGTGCTTCCCGCAATCAGCCAGAGAACCTCTTCCGGAGCATTCGCTTCTTTGGGAAACTCTTTGGGTAAGCCTAGGAGCCTATCTACCCGCGGGTTTCCATCTATATGCACACGGTGTTTCTCCATGCCCAACTGCAACAGAAAGTGAGCAGCACTCGAATCTTGGCAAGAGATCCAACACAATCGATTCAATTGTTTTTTCCAAAAAGCCGAACCAAGGCCTGCCCAAGCTTTAGATCTTCCGGGGGCAAAGGCTACCAAAGCCGAAGGAACCCCGGCCTTCTCCAAAACCTTTAAACTTACGGGCCAAAGCTCCGCTTTTACAAACAAAGCAAACTCCGGATTAAATTGCTTCAATAAAGCCTCCACCGGCTTTTTGCGATCTCCCGGAAACATGATTATAGCATCTGCGGCACTTTGAACTACTTGTTCAAATCCTGAGGGAGAGTAAAAAGTCAACAAAACTTTGCCCTGTTCTTGGGTACGCCAAGCCTCTATTATCGGTCGAGCTTGTTCATACTCACCAACCGAGGCGGCATGAACCCAAACCCAACGTCCCCGGCTTCGCTTTGGCCAAGCTTGGGAACGGTAAGTGACCCTTCGCGCTGCTTTTTTGTGAAAAAGCCCCACCAAAGGCATGGCCGCTTCAAAACCGGCAATCGTCAAAGGGTATAGCCATTCGAGTAATTTAGCGAAAATCAATGTAGCTCTGATTGGTTCGCTTATATACCGGAAACAACCAAGCAGCCCGCAAACCCAAATACAAGTCGGTTCGGCTGCCTGTGGGCAACTCGCCTACATCGTATTGAAAACCACGTTGGTGAAACAAAACGGCTTGGTGGAATTCTAAACCTACGTAAAAGTTTATTTTTCGGTTGTTGGACAAATATTGATAACCCAGCATTTGACTCCAAACGGTACCGGTGCTCATACGATCGTAGCCCTTATTGTACGGAGGCTCCAATTGGGGTGTTAGGCTTCCTGCTGTGCGTAAGCTGTACCAGGTAGCCGTGTAACCTCCGGTCAGCATTAGCATAAGTCCGGAGTTCCTGTTTGGCTTACCTATAGGCAGCAAACCGGCAACCATCCCTCTAAACATGGCACCCTGAAAAGTGGCACTAATAGCAGGAAAACTTCCATCGCCTCCAACAATGGGTAATAAATTGGATGCAAAAGAAGTGTCCTTTATGCGCTCCCCAAACATGAAATGTCCGGAAGCGCCAATTTGTACGTACTTCTTAAACTTGTACCAAACTTCACCTCCCACAGGATACACTAAACTTACCCTATCCGAAAACGCTCCTACAGGAAAATTGAACCCGCCGCTGGCCCCAAACATAAATACAGAAACCAAGCTGTCGCGAACATTGACTTGGGCCACACTTTTGCCCCAAAAGCTTAAGCATAGTAACAAGCCAATAAGTGGCTTTAAAAAGACCTTTGTCTTTGCCATTGGCCAAAGTTAGGGATTTCGCTCCATAGCTCATTTGGCTTTTTATGATCAAAATTTACATGCTCTTTCCTTTTTGGTCTCCCCACTGTGCAATACTTCCCTTATTTTAGCTCCCAGAATTGCCCATCGCTATGCACCCTATCGAAATGGTTGACCTTAAGCGTCAACACCTTGCCATACGAAAAGAATTGAATGCTGCCTACGAGGAGGTTATGGACACCGCAGGTTTTATTAACGGACCTTCGGTTAACAAATTTGCCACAGAACTTGGACAGTACCTTGGGGCTCATGTAGTTCCATGCGCGAATGGTACAGATGCGCTGCAAATTTGCCTTATGAGCCTAAACCTTAAACCCGGTGCTAAGGTGTTGGTTCCTGCTTTTACTTATGTGGCTACTGCTGAGGTGGCTGCCTTGCTGGGCTATGAACTGGTCTTTGCCGACGTAGATCCCGATGATTTTAACCTGAGTGCTCAGGAAGTAGCCAAGGCTTTTGAACAGCACCCCGACATTCAGGTGGTAGTGCCTGTGCATCTATTTGGACAAATGGCTCCCATGGAGCCCATTTTGGAATTGGCCAAAGCGCAGGGCGCATATGTGGTAGAAGACATGGCTCAGGCTATTGGCGCCCATTACTCGCACAATGGCATCCAAGGGATGGCAGGCACCCTGGGGCACATTAGCGCAACGTCTTTCTTCCCTTCCAAAAATTTGGGATGCATGGGCGATGGAGGAGCTATGATTAGTTCGGATAAACAGCGCGCTGCTCTCGCAAAAACCATTGCTAATCACGGTCAGGGAAAACAATACGTTCATGAAGAAGTCGGTGTAAACAGCCGGTTGGACGGTTTGCAAGCCGCCTTTCTTTCTGTGAAACTTAAGCAACTCGATAAATACATTGCTCGTCGACAAGAAGCCGCCGGCTTTTACGACGAAAGCTTAGGACAAATCGATGGCTTGATTACTCCTGTTCGTAGACCTTACAGTACCCATGTGTACCACCAGTATACCCTAAAATGGGAAAGAGGAAATAGAGATGAATTGCTTAAGCATTTGGCCGAAAAGGGCATTCCGGCTAAAGTTTATTATCCTATTCCTCTCTATAAGCAAAAGGCATACCAAGCAAGCACTTTTGCTCCCAAAGCCCTTCCGGTTAGTGAGGCCTTGGTAGGTAAAGTGTTTAGCCTTCCTATGCATACCGAACTCGACCAAGAACAACTCCATTATATTTGCGACACCTTAATTGGTTGGTGCAAACGCCATTAAAGATAAAAACATGAAAGTTTGTGTGATTGGAACAGGTTATGTGGGTTTGGTTACAGGTACTTGCTTGGCCGAAACCGGAAACCAAGTGACCTGTGTGGATATTGATGCCGAAAAGGTGGCCCGTATGCAAGCGGGAGTGATTCCCATTTATGAGCCTGGCCTTGACGTTTTGTTTGAGCGTAATATCCGACAAGGGCGATTAACCTTTACCACCGCACTTAGCGAGGGCATTAAAGACGCCGAAGTGCTGTTTTTGGCCTTGCCTACTCCTCCCGGAGAGGACGGGTCCGCCGATTTAAGCTATGTACTCGCCGTGGCAGAAGACTTAGGCCCCTTGCTCCAAAATTATACCGTTGTTATTGACAAAAGCACCGTGCCGGTAGGAACGGCAGACTTGGTAAGAAAAACCATAGGTCAGTCGGCTAAGGTACCCTTTGATGTAGTGTCGAATCCTGAGTTCCTTAGAGAAGGTTTTGCAGTAGAAGATTTTATGAAGCCTGATCGGATTGTGATTGGCACTAGCTCCGAGCGTGCAAAACAACTGCTTTCCGAACTGTATGCGCCTTATGTAAGGCAAGGGAATCCTATATTTTTTATGGACGAACGGTCCGCCGAAATGACCAAGTATGCCGCAAATGCTTTTTTGGCTACCAAAATATCCTTTATGAATGAGGTGGCACAGCTCTGCGAAAGGGTGGGGGCCAATGTGGATCAGGTGAGGCTTGGCATTGGCGCCGATGACCGTATTGGTAAGCGCTTTTTGTTTCCCGGCCTGGGTTTTGGGGGTAGTTGTTTCCCAAAAGACGTGCTTGCTTTAGTCCATACGGCAGCTCAAACAGATTATTCTTTTGAGATTCTAAAAGCAGTCTTGAAGGTGAATCAGGGGCAACGACAATTTTTTGCCGATAAAGTACTGGCTCATTTTAACGGCAATTTGCAAGGAAAGACCTTAGGCATTTGGGGCCTATCCTTTAAGCCTGATACCGACGATATCCGAGAGGCCCCGGCACTTTATTTGGTAGATCGTTTCTTGCAAGCCGGTGCTACCCTTAAGGTCTATGATCCTGAAGCTATGGAGCATGTTAAGGCTTTGTATGGCGAAAGATTGCACTTTGCCGATAACAGCTACGATGCGGCAGAAGGTGTAGATGCGTTAATAGTAGCTACCGAATGGTCTGTGTTTCGTAGCCCCGATTTTGGCCGCCTAAAATCCTTAATGCGTCAATCCTTAATTTTTGACGGAAGAAATATTTACGATCATAAAAAAATGGAGGCCCTAGGCTTCTCTTATCACAGCATTGGCAGATCATAAGCACACTATGAGCAAAAAACGCATACTCATCACCGGAGGCGCCGGGTTTTTAGGTTCGCATTTGTGCGAACACTTTTTGGACAAAGGCTATCGAGTGGTGGCAATGGATAATCTCATAACCGGAGACATCCGAAACATAGAACACTTGTTTCCAAATCCGGATTTTGAATTTTACCACCACGATGTATCAAAATTTGTGCACGTGGCGGGGCCATTGGACTATATTTTGCACTTCGCCAGCCCGGCTTCTCCCATCGACTACCTGAAAATTCCTATCCAAACCCTTAAGGTAGGGTCTTTGGGCACCCATAACCTACTTGGGCTTGCTTTGGCCAAGCGCGCCAGGATTCTAGTGGCTTCTACCTCCGAAATTTATGGAGACCCCTTGGTGCACCCCCAAAGCGAATCCTACTGGGGAAATGTAAACCCCATTGGACCCAGGGGTGTTTATGACGAGGCTAAACGCTTTCAAGAAGCCATGACCATGGCTTACAACCGCTACCATAAACTGGAGACACGCATCGTGCGTATTTTTAATACCTACGGACCACGCATGCGACTCAACGATGGAAGGGCACTTCCTGCTTTTATTGGACAAGCCCTGAGGGGGGAGTCTTTAACCGTTTTTGGAGATGGTAGTCAAACCAGGTCCTTTTGTTATGTTTCTGATTTGGTAGAAGGCATTTACCGGCTTTTGCTAAGCGATTACGACCAGCCGGTGAACCTTGGTAACCCTTCGGAAATTACCATAAAAGAGTTTGCCGAAGAAATTCTAAAGCTTACCGGTTCCAAAAGCACCATTGAATTTAAAGCCTTGCCGGAGGACGACCCAAAACAAAGGCAGCCGGACATTAGTCTTGCCAAAAAAGTATTGGATTGGGAGCCTAAGGTAGATCGGAGCGAGGGTTTGGCAAAAACCTACACCTACTTTAAAGGTTTAGGACCTCAGGAATTAAGAGAGCGTCAATGAACCCGGCGCCCGGATGCAGCGAAAAGCCCGGACCTTGGGTGCCCGTTTCGGCTTGGCGAACGGAGGCGGCCCGAACCATCGGGGCGCCCACGTACCGCCTAGCCGAACGTGGCACCCAAGGGAGGACTTGCAGCAAGCAGCCGGAAATGCGCCCCACCTTTTTATACTTCCTTTTATGATTGAGCCATTTGTACACGAAAGTTCCATTGTGCACCCTACCGCAAAGCTAGGTAATGGGGTGAAAGTGTGGCAGTTTTGCCATGTAATGCAGGATGCTGAGCTGGACGATGGTACCAGTTTAGGACAAAATGTAATGATTGGTCCTAAAGTAAGGCTCGGTAAAAACTGCAAAGTGCAGAACAATGTGTCTGTTTACGAAGGAGTTACCTGCGAAGACGAGGTGTTTTTGGGCCCCTCCATGGTGTTCACCAATGTAATGAACCCGCGCAGCGGTGTTAACCGAAAATCGGAGTTTAGAACGACTCTTGTTCGTAAAGGAGCCACCATTGGCGCTAATGCCACCATTGTTTGCGGCGTAGAGCTTGGCCGCTATTGCTTTATTGGCGCCGGTGCCGTGATTTTAAAAAGCGTTCCTGATTTTGCCCTTATGGTCGGAAATCCTGCGCGACAAGTGGGCTGGATGAGCATGCGCGGTCAGCGTCTGCACTTCGGCGATGACGGCAAAGCCCAATGCCCGGAAGAGGGGCGTTGGTACCTTAAATTGGCCGATGGCCGGGTGCAGGAAGAAGCCATATAAATCCAATAAAACAGAATTATTCAAATATCTTTGGCATCTGAACCTGCCTTGAAAAACTTAGCTACAATGAACCTTTACGACGCCATTATTCAAAAGGAAGCCCCCATTGCCGTGGTTGGGCTCGGGTATGTTGGGCTGCCTATTGCCTTGGAATTTGCCCGCAAAGCAAAAGTTATTGGATTTGACATAAATCCCAAAAGGGTGGAAATGATGCGGCAAGGAATTGACCCCTCCGATGAGCTCGAAAAAGAAGATTTTGAAGGGGCTGACATTTATTTCACCGCAGACATTGCCGAACTCAAAGAAGCAAAATTCTTTATTGTTGCAGTCCCTACCCCTATCGATAACTACAAACAACCTGACCTAAAACCGCTGATTTCGGCTTCCAAAACCGTGGGACAGGCGCTAAAACCCGGCGATTACGTGGTGTTTGAATCTACCGTGTATCCCGGCTGCACCGAAGACGATTGCATTCCCGTCCTAGAAGAGGTTTCCGGACTAAGCTTCGGCAAAGATTTTAAAGTGGGTTACAGTCCCGAGCGCATCAATCCCGGCGATAAAGAACATACCCTTTCCTCCATAGTAAAAGTAGTTTCTGGTTCCGACAAAGAGTCCTCAGAAATTATCGCTAAAACTTACGAGTTGGTGGTGAAGGCCGGAGTGCACCGGGCCTCGTCCATAAAGGTGGCCGAAGCTGCAAAAATTATTGAAAACACTCAGCGCGATGTAAATATTGCGCTAATGAATGAACTGTCCATCATCTTTGGAAAAATGGGCATCAATACCTATGAAGTGCTGGAGGCTGCCGGAACCAAATGGAACTTTTTAAAGTTTTTTCCCGGTTTGGTGGGCGGACACTGCATTGGTGTGGACCCCTATTACCTTACCCATAAGTCGGCACAGCTGGGCTACCATGCCAAAATGATAAATGCCGGCCGTGAAATAAACGATTATATGGGCGCACATGCCGCCCGCCAATTGGTAAAGCGATTAATCGCCAAGGAAAACACCCTAAGGACCTCTCGGGTTTTGATTTTGGGAACTACCTTCAAGGAAAACGTTACCGATATCCGTAACTCCAAAGTGGTGGATGTGGTTGAGGAATTCAAAAGCTATGGAGTACAAGTAGACGTGATTGATCCCTATGCCGATAAGGACGAGGTCGCTCAGGAGTACGGGTATCAATTGGCCGAAGGCCCCTCAGGCATGTACGATGTGGCCGTGGTGGCCGTTTCGCACCAACCTTATGTGGCCATGACCGAAAATGATTTTAAGGCCTTTCTAAAGCCCGAAGGAATCTTGGCGGATTTGAAAGGATTGTACCGAGGCAAAATCAGTGCATTCGAGTACTGGAGCCTATAAATTTTTCCATAAATGGCAGATTTTAAGCAACGTATTTTAGTAACCGGTGGTGCCGGCTTTATTGGCTCTCATGTGGTGCGGCTTTTGGTGCAAAAGTATCCCGATTACCTTATTTGTAATCTGGATAAACTTACCTATGCCGGAAATTTAGAAAACCTCCTGGATGTTGAATCCGCACCAAATTACCGCTTTATTAAAGGCGATATTTTGGACGAGAACCTACTGGTCAAGCTTTTTAAGGATTATGCTTTTGACGGCGTGATTCATTTGGCAGCCGAAAGCCACGTAGACCGAAGCATCAGCAATCCCAAAGAGTTTTTAGAAACCAACATCATGGGAACGGTAACGCTGCTAAATGCGGCTAAAACTGCTTGGCATGGCAACATGGAAGGCAAGCGATTCTACCATATCTCTACCGACGAAGTATATGGCTCCCTTGGCGAAACAGGCCTTTTTACCGAAACTACCGCCTACGATCCCCGCAGCCCTTACTCTTCTTCCAAAGCATCCTCTGACCATTTGGTGCGCGCTTGGCACCATACCTATGGTTTGCCGGTGGTTATTAGCAATTGCAGCAACAACTACGGCCCCAACCAATTCCCGGAGAAACTTATCCCACTGTTCATCCACAACATCCGAAACGGAAAACCCTTGCCGGTGTATGGCGATGGACAATACACCCGCGATTGGCTATATGTAATTGATCATGCCATTGCTATTGATTTGATTTACCACCAAGGAGTCAATGGCGAAACCTACAATATTGGAGGTTTTAACGAGTGGAAAAACATCGATTTGATTCGCTTGCTTATCCGCCTTATGGACCAAAAGCTTGGGAATCCTCAAGGACACTCCGAATCGCTGATTAGCTACGTAACGGATCGACCCGGGCACGACCGCAGGTATGCCATTGATGCCAATAAAATTCACAAGGAATTAGGCTGGGAACCCTCGGTGAATTTTGAACAAGGACTAGATGCAACGGTGGATTGGTACCTCAACAACCAAGAATGGCTTGATCGGGTAACCTCCGGTGCTTACCAAGAATACTACGCGCAACAATATGCGCAACATGACTAAGCCGCTTGCCCTTCTTGCCCTGTTGCTTTTCTTTTGGGCTTGTGGAGCTTCATCGGAACGGATGGACCCCTGCAACCAGTGGAAAAGTCAAGGTGAAACCTTGTATACCTCTCTGGGCGAAAGTCTGGTGCTCAGTGCCGAGGCACTGGAAAAAAGAGACTCCTTGGCTTTGGAGAAAAGCATTGTACAGATCAAAGCGACCTTGGATTCTTGTGCATTGCCTAAGCAAAAGTGTGCAAGCCAAAAAAATCTAGCTCCTGCGGTTAAAGCACTGCATGCAGAGCTACAAAACCTGCACCAAGAAATTCTTCCCTCGCTACGCTTTTTGTTTGCCAAGGAGCTGTCGGCTGACCAAGAAGCGCAAATAAAAATGGCCGTAGAGCATTTAGAAACAGAAACCCCTGAGGTTCTGCATCACTTCGCTTCCATAACGGTGCCGCAATTGGAGCAAGTGCGCAACGATTCATTGGAATAAAAGCGCTGAAAAACGCCTTGAAAATCCTTTTCTATATTGGTGAGGGGGAAATACTCCTCGTATAGCTTGTGGTTGCAATGGTCGCAAAACCAAAGCAGCCCATCTTTTTCCTCGGGCCGGCGTTTACGCTCTATCACCAAGCCTAGGCTTCCCTCCGGACGCATAGGGGAGTGCGGCACACGTGCAGGAAGCAAAAACACTTCTCCGGCTTTGATGGGCACCGAAACGCGCTTTCCATCCTCCTGAATATCTACCTGTATTTCGCCCTCCAGTTGGTAAAAGAATTCCTCGCCTTCGTTATAGTGAAAATCCTTTCGCGCGTTGGGTCCCCCCACCGCCATAACAATGAACTCGGCATCTTGCCATATCATTTTATTGCCCACCGGCGGTTTCAATAAATGCCGATGCTCGTCGAGCCAAGCTTGCAGGCTAAAGGGTCGTTGAATTGCCATGCTTCTTTTTTGGAAAGGTACAAAATGGTGCAATTTACCCCAAGCTTTGTGCCTAAAAGCATAACTTTGAGAAAATCTATGGGCATGAATATCGATTTATCCGGCAAAAGGGCGCTGGTTTGTGGCGCAAGTCAGGGCATTGGAAAAGCAACCGCATGGAGCTTGGCTATGAGCGGTGCGGCACTTACTCTTTTAGCACGCGACAAAGAAGCCCTTACGGAGCTTAGAGATACGTTACCTGCGCTTCAAGGGCAAAAACACCACATTCTCCCCGTAGATTTACTCGATACCACCGCACTCAAGGACCGACTCAACGACTACCTGGGCAAAGGCAACGAAATTCATATCCTAGTAAATAACAGCGGTGGCCCGGCCGCAGGTGCTTTAATTCACGAAGCCCCCGAGAAGTTCGAAGAGGTTTTTCGCCAACATTTGATTTCTGCACATATCCTTACCCAGTGTGTCTTAGATGGCATGATTGCCGCAGGTTATGGCCGTATCATTAATGTGATTTCTACCAGCGTTAAGGCGCCTCTAGAAAATTTAGGCGTTTCAAATACCATTCGTGGTGCCGTAGCCAATTGGAGCAAAACCCTGGCCGCTGAGGTCGGCCGTTGGGGAATTACGGTAAACAATGTGCTTCCCGGCGCTACCTCTACCGGTCGGTTGACCGGACTTATAGCCAATAAAGCCCGTAAAACAGGCAAAACCGAAGAGGAAATCGCCAAAGCCATGCAGCAGGAAATTCCGCTCAACCGCTTCGCCCAACCGGAGGAATTGGCCGCTGCCATCACTTTCTTAGCTTCTCCACAGGCCGCTTACATTACCGGAGTGAATTTGCCTGTAGACGGCGGCAGACTCAAAAATTTATAAGTTATGCGTTTAGTTCTTTTTCTGTTTTTTAGCTTTTTAACCCTTTCTTCAGCCTCTGCTCAAGGAGTAACCATTGGCAGCAACAATGCCCCGGATTCCGCTGCAGTACTCGATTTGCAAGGCACCCAAGGTGGACTTCTTCTTCCCAGGCTTACCACAGCCCAACGCAACGCACTACCCAGCCCTCCTCCCGGATTGCAGGTATACAACATCGACAGCGACTGCGTGGAGTTGTTTTTTGCCAACGGCGGATGGAAACCCCTCACTTGTGGCTGCAATGCCTTTCCCAATGCGGTGTTTTCTCTGCCAAGCGCGTCCGTGAATAGTGCTGTGTCTTTTGCAGCACCCCAACCAAATGCCACCTATGCTTGGTTGTTTCAAAACGGTAGCCCGGCTTCCAGCAACTTGGCAAACCCCAGCGTCAGCTGGGCAAATGCCGGCACTTATGCCGTGAGCTTAACCGTAACCGACAGCGCCGGATGCAGCTCCAGCCACACCGACTCCTTAACCGTTCAAAACTGCAGTCCACAACAATATACCTTCACTACTTGCGGAAGCACAGGTTCGGCCGGTCCTAACCAAAGCCAATGCAACAGCAGTTACGGCCCCGGTGTAGTGACCGTTTCTAGCGGAATTCAGGCATGGACCGTTCCTGCTACAGGCAATTATACCATCGAAGCACGAGGTGCCCGCGGCGGCCCCTCGCAATACGGATTTCAGGGCGGAAGTGGCGCCATCATTCAAGGCACCTTTAGCCTCACCGCCGGACAAGTTTTGAACTTGGTCGTTGGACAACAGGGACTGCAGTCGCCCCACCAAACCTACGCCGGTGGGGGAGGAGGAGGAGGCTCCTTTGTATACAATCAATCTACCGCCAATCTACTCCTCGCTGCCGGCGGAGGCGGCGGTGCCAGCGGGCGAACCCAAGGACCCGCAGGCGGTAACGCCCAAACCGGAACTACCGGAGGGAGCGCTATTCCTCACCCCAGCCAAACCTCTACGCCAACCGCCCCGGGTGGCTCCGGCGGAACCGGTGGGCAAAACGGACAAGGCAGCTCAAGCGTCGATGGGGCCGGAGGTGGAGGCTTCACCGGCGACGGACAAGGCATTACCGGCGGCGATGCCTTCCTCAATGGCGCCTTGGGCGGCAGCAGCAACAATGGTTCAGGCGATGGCGGATTTGGCGGCGGTGGCGCCTCCGGCTTAAATGGCTCCGGTTACCACGGCGGTGGCGGTGGCGGCTACAGCGGCGGTGGCGGCGGTGCCAACAGCGGCAGCGCCAGCTTTGGACAAGGCGGCGGCGGTGGCGCCAGCTTCAACGGCGGAACCAACCCCTCCTCCAGCGTAAGCAACAACGGCCCGGGCACCATCATCATAACCCGAATTTGCCCCTAAGCCAGGGGGGAATCTCTACATGTTTTTTGCTAAATATCTGATAATCAGAATGTTTTTATTCAAGAAATCTCTACATCCCATTTCCTTGGACCAAAAGAGCTTGGTTAAGGCCAAAGGGTAAAATCTCTGGGGTAAAGCGGCTATTATTTTTTAAGAAAGAGGTTTTGGGGGCCTTTTCCATAGGTCATTTTTTTATCCTCTCCGGCCCATGCTCCGGTCGCTCTCGCCGGCCCGGGGGCGCAGGCCGCTGCGGGGGTTCGCTAAAGCTCCACCTCCTCGTCGGCCTTTGCCCAACCGGCCCGGCTTCGTGCGGCCCTCCACAGGCCGGGGGCCTCCATCTTTAGAGTTTAGTATTTTAAGGAAGTTCCGGGGCTTAGGCCTTCGATTTTTGGCCTCTTTTCATCCTCCCTTAGCGTTCATGCTAGAGTGCAAATTCCAAGAAAAATATTTTGAATCCTTTAATTTAGTATATACCTTTGAAGTATACTAAGATGGAAAGCAGATGAAAACTCTATCTCTAAAGCTTGACGATATCGTTTACGAAGAAACTGAGCAATTATTAGAAAAGATAAAAAAGCCAAGAAATCGATATATTAATGAGGCTCTTCAGTATTATAATCGTATTCAAAAAAGAAAGATCATATCCGAATTGCTAGTATTAGAATCAAAGCTGGTTTGCGAAGAATCTATGAATGTTCTTAATGAATTCGAAAATCTAGACGAATATGACAGCTAAGAAATATGAAGTTTGGCTGGCAAACCTCGATCCTAGGTTTGGAACTGAAGCGGGCAAAACGAGGCCTGTATTAATCGTACAAACAGATGTTTTGAATAAAATTCATCCTTCTACTTTAATTTGTCCAATCACAACAAACATTAAGCTTGAAAGTCAAATACTAAGAGTTCATTTAAAAAAAGGTACCGCAAAAGTTAAAGAAAGCTGCGATGTAATGATTGATCAATTGAGAGCTATTGACAACAAAAGATTAATCAAGAAAATTGGAGAACTACCAAAAGAAATCACTGACCAAGTAAAAGAAAATATAAAAATAGTCCTAGATCTTGAGGATTAAGTACGAAACGCTAACAGCGCCTCAAGCATCAGCCCGGATCTTACTTCGAAATAAAAAATGTAAGAAAAAGTTCTATCTACGGGATACTAATTATTTGAGAGAGCAGGCCGAACGCCTTTGGGCAGAACGGTATGACCTAAAAGAAAACCAAGCCTGAAAGACAAGCAAAACCAACACAGCTGCCAAAGGGCGATCCAACACCCACCGAGTAATAAAAGCAGCCAGAGTCATTAGACTTAGTACCCATTGAAGCCTATGCAAACGCTCACTCTTCATTCAAATAAATGGTTCCTGTGGGTACCAAAAATCGATAGGGCGAAAAATCCCGATCGGCCGTCATTCCAAGTCCGGTAAGCAATTTGTCCTTGGTTTTAATCTCCACCAATTGATCGGTATAAATCAGCCCTTCTCCGTCCGGATTGTCGCGCCAATACAAAATACTGGTGCTAAGTTCTTCCCCAAAACTGTTGGTGACCCGAACGTTTCCCATGGCTACTACTAGGTTGTCTTTTTCGTACATCACGGCGGAGTCTGCCCTAAGGGTAGAGGCTTCCTTACCGGTCTCATCTAAGAATCTTGTGGTAAGCCCTTTAGGCATTTCGCTTCTGGGGTCTTTGCCTTGGTAAACCTCTCTAAGCGGTGCCTCCATAACAAAGCGAATCTTTCCTGAATCGCTGTACATGAGTTTAAGGTCATGGGTCACCAAAACCGGAAGGTCTTGCTCATCCATGCTTGCCATTACTTGGTCCAAATCATTGGTGCACGACAGCATAGCCAAGAAACCAAGGGCCGAAACCAAAAGCCAAGCCCCTTTCACTTTTATCGAGTGCGAACGGTGGTGGAGGTTTGAATCCAGCAGCCAACGCTCACGGCATCTCCATCGCGTTTTTCCACAAAGAAACAATCCGACTTAAGCGGGTAACTCCCTGCTACGGAGTTGATTCGGCTTTGCGCTTTTCCACCTGCGGAAGGATCTACGCTACGTGCCTTTTGGTACATGTCTACCGCGGCCCAATAGGCGCCATAGCTGGTACATGGGTCGTCGGTTTTGCACCGGTTAAAGGAGCTTACATACAAATCTCCGATAAAAATGTAAGGATTTCCCCAGTTGGGTTTAAGTTCAGCAGCAGAGCGTGCCGAGCTGCGTGCTCCGCTGTACTGACCTGCTTCGCTTTGTGCAGAGGCCAACACCATATAATAACGTGCTTTTTTCTCCGAATCACTTTCCAAAGCAATGGCTTTTTCAAATGCTTCGATGGCTTTTTCGGTATTTTTAAGGATGCTGTACTGCCGACCTAAACGGAGGAATGCGGTAGCGTTAGGGAACATATTGGCATTTTGCTCCATGATTTTAACGAGCAATGCATTCGATTGATACGCCTCGTTTTTGGCACAAGCTCGGCGGTCAAGAGCGGCGGAAGTTTTACGTACCCAACCCGAATCAGCGCTTTTGGCTTCGTAGTCGCGTTCCAATATTTCCATGAGGTTGTCGCAGGTGAGGCAGGGACCGGCCAATTCGTCTACTTTTTTCTGAGCCAAGCTGTAGTTTTTGTAGCGAATGCTGTCTTGTCCTTCGGTCATTTCCATGCCCTTTTCTATGAATTCATTCAAGGTATTGTAGGCATCAATTACGTCCCCACAATCTAATTTGTTGGCTTTGCGCAAAAAGGCGGTATAGATCATGTGTATATACATTACCTGTCCTGCAGTTTGCTCGCGTTCCAGCTCAACGGCTTGCTTCGAAAGGGCGTAGATGGTATCTACCTCGTTTTTGCGGTAGGCGGCCATAGCAATTACCTTACGGCCTATGATAAAGCCTTTGCTACCATACTTTTCTTCTTGTGCTGCAGCCTCCATTCTGCGGTCAAGCAGCTGAAATAAGGTGTCAACGTACAACTGCTTCAAGGAGTCGTTGCTCTCTTTTTTAATGAGGTCGTGGAGCATGTTTTCTCCGCGGATGTATAAACCGGTTCCTGGAGTAAGGCAATGCTCCATAAGGTATCTAAATGCCGGTAATGCATATTGATAGTCTTTTAGTTTGGCATTGTCCGTAAAGATGGCCATTTGTTTTAGGCACTCTTCAGAACCGGTGCCGGAATCGTCCGCAGCCTCTTCCTGGCCCTCGTCGGTTTGCGCCATAAGCTTGGGGCTAGTGGCAGTTACAGCTAAAAATAAAGATGCTATTATCCAAAATTTACGCGCTTCCATAGCTTTATGTTTAATAATCATTCCCTTTAATTGATGCGTGGTTTATCAAACCACCAGTCTCTTAGGCTCAAGCCAAGAGTAATTCTAAAGAACATATCGGAATAGCTTCCGGGAGTTCGGGTGTTTCCCCAACTTACATCAAAACCTAAGTTTAGATAAGAGCCAACATATTTTGAGGTGCCCATGTTTCTACCGGATTTGATGCCGTGGTTAAACGGTAAACCTAGTCCAAAGGCCATGCCAAACTCATCTACGGGAAGCAACTCAGGTTGGAACTTTCGGTTCAAATACCTAAGTCCTGCCCTTAGCACCAACATACGCGAAAAGAGCTTTCGACCTTGTTTAAGTCCCAGATTTCCAGGGTGTATTTGGGTGCCTAAGGCTATTTGGTAACTGTTGCTGTAAAAGGGGAGGTTTTCGTTAAAATATCTAAAATCGCTCCAAGCGGTATATTGGGCATCTACATTAAAACTGTATTGAGCTGGCTTCCGCAATTGAAATCCTGCCCCTATACTCATGGGCATGCCCACGGTTCCTGAACTTAGAGGACTTTGCTCTAGCGTGTCTACCGTAGGACCCGGAACTTGATTTAAAAATTGGTAGGCAATGTTGCTTCGGTTCACGGTCCAATCCATGGCAGGCCGAAAGGTCAATCCCGCGGTCCATTCCATTTTGCTGCGGATGGTGTCTGTTTTTCCTTCGGCGTTTATCACCAAACGTTGGTAAGGCATGCGCCCGGTGTATTGAATCCCAAAATCCGCATCAAAGTTTCCGGCGGTTACCAGCTCGGTTACCCGTGTGGATAAAAATCCGGAATTGGCCGGAAAAAGGAGACTGCGGTTGCGGGTAAGGCTTCCAAAATTATAGTGCAAATTCACCCCTACAGCCAAATGCCCAAAAAGGGTAAAGCCGTTGGAAAGCGTAAGCCGATTCCAACCGCCCGAACCGGTAAATGAACGCTCTATACCCAACGTGTCTTCGCCAAAGACTTGAGGCAAGGAGTCGTTAAAGTCGTAACCGGCTTGCGAAAAAGGCCTAAAGGCAACCACCGAAGTCCATTGAAACCGTGGACTTTTTCGAATAATGGGCAACGCTAAGGCAAATTCGTTTGGGTAAAAATTTCCGGCACGAAAATCCTGACCATTAATGGTACGCCTGCCCAAATTCATTTCCGCTCCAATTTGAAAGGTGGCAAGCTCTATGCCGCTCACCGAAGCCGGGTTCATTAAATTGATGCTCATGGAGTCTCGTAAACCTACTCCCACTCCACCCATACCAATAGCATTGGCAGCAGTAAAGCCTTGGATATCGCCGGGACCATAGATGGAATACGGCGAAAAATCATCGGTTTGGGCTTGCAGTAAAGGCGACCAAAGCCCAAAACAAAGTATGCATAGGGCAAAAATACGTTGGACTATTCTCATACCATTTGTAATCGCAGCAGAGCCGCTAAGCCTTCTAATGTCAAATCAGGCGCTGCAAAGATGTGATTTTTCGTTAAGTGGGCAAACTTAGGGGCATCTCCTCCGGTCAAAAATACCCTTCCCGAGGGGTAGCTTCTAATGAATCGAGCCGTAGCAGCTTCAATTTCTGCCTCAATTCCTTGATTCACGCCAAACCATAGAGCATCTTGGGTGTTCCGCGCAGGAAAAAAGCGCCCCGGCTCCTCTTCATCTTTAGGTAAAGGCAGTTTTTCTGTGCCCTGATGCATGGCCATAAACCGCATGGCAAAGCCCGGCGAAATTTTTCCGCCCAAATAACCTTGGTCGGGACTCAGGTATTCGAAATTGATGCAGGTGCCCATATCTATGACCAAAGATGCTCGGTCCGGATGCCTGGCCCAAGCTCCTGCAGCTCCGGCCAAGCGGTCTGCCCCCAAACTAAGCGGATTGTCATAATTGATCCTAAAGGGAAGATTAATTTTAGACGACAATTCAAAACAGCGCGCCGAACCAAACCATTGGTCTAAAGGCTGCTTGTCTTTGCGAACCGAAGCACGCAATACAGCCAAGGGCTTGGCACGCCTTATTTGTTCGTAGACCTCCCTGCAATCATAGGTGCTACTCACTCCCTTCCATTGCCAGTCCTGCGATTTGGAACTAAATAGGGCAGCCTTAATGCGGCTGTTGCCTTCGTCAATTACGGCGTAGTAAGGATTCATCTCGGTGAATAAACAACAAAACAGACGCTTTGGTATACCTCAGCGCTAACAAATTTCGTCAATTATCGAAAGCAGACTTGTACGGTTTTGTTTTTTATGTACATTTGCCCTCCCAAAGGATTGGTACCATAGCTCAGTTGGTAGAGCAAAGGACTGAAAATCCTTGTGTCGTTGGTTCGATTCCAACTGGTACCACAAAGGCCGCTTATTGCGGCTTTTTTTTTGTCCTCTCACTTGGCTTTATTAAACCTCCATGAAATTTCTTTGGGGCCGTCTTAAATTCCCTAATATGAATACCTTTATCAATTAAAGTTTGCCTTATGAAATTTTTTGCCAGTTGTTTGTTTTGGGCTTTGCTCCTAATGCTGCAAGCCCAGTCCAATGGGGTGGGAATAGGCACCGGTGCTCCTCCCCATCCCTCCGCCATGCTAGATATTCAAGATACTACCGGAGGGTTGTTGTACCCTCGATTGACCACGGCTCAGCGCAATGCCATCAATAACCCGGCTCCGGGCCTTACCATATTTAATACGACCTCCCAATGTTTTGAAGCCTACTTTGCGAATGGCTGGAAGGCCACCGCATGCGCTTGCAACAGTTTCCCCGATCCCAGCTTTACCATTCCGGGTTTTGTTCCTGTGAACCAAGCCGCAAGCTTTTCGGCAACCACAGGGGGAGCTACGTATGCCTGGACATTTCCCTCCGGCACTCCGGCGAGTTCCAACCTTCAAAATCCCCAAGTTACTTGGGCCAAATACAGGAACCTATACGGTAAAACTGGTGGTTACCGACAACCAAGGATGCGCAGACAGCTCGACGCAGTCGGTTACCGTAACCAATTGCCCTCCTCCCGGATCGCAAACCTTTAGCTATACCGGAAGTCCTCAGAGCTTTACCGTGCCGGCTTGCATTACTTCCATTCAAGTAGATGTACGTGGCGCACAAGGGGGCAATGGAGGAAATGGCCAATATTGCAGCAATACCGTACTTGGAGGCAATGGTGGACGCGTACAAGCTACTTTAGCGGTAAGTCCCGGTCAGGTGCTCAGTGTTATTGTAGGGCAAAAGGGAAGCAACGGACAGTCGTTCTGTGGCCCTTGCACCGGTGGAGCCGGAGGCTACGGCGGCTCCTTCAACGGAATTAATGGCGGAAATACCTCTTCCGGGGTTACAGCCTCCGGCGGCGGCGGCGGTGGAGCTTCTTATGTGGTGGTTAGCGGAAATAATGTCCTTATTGCCGGCGGCGGTGGTGGTGGTGGTGCCAACAACCACGGAAATTCAAGCTCAGCCGGTGGAAAAGGCGGCCATCCCAACTACGGTGGAAACGGCGGTTGTGCCGCCAACACCGTGGCCAGTTGCACGCAATGCAGCGGCGGCGGCGGTGGCCCGGGACAAGGCGGCCAAGGCTTTGCTTCTCAAGGTACCAACATCAGTACCACCACCGGTTTCCAAACCAACGACGGTTCGGTAATCATTAGCTGGTAAATTATGCCGGCATAGGCCTACCTTTGCCTTATGTGTGTTAAGGATTGGTGGAACCTATGGCAAAAACGCAAAGGCTTAGCCCTTGCTGTATTGGCTTTTGTTTTAGGCCAAGCCTACTTTAGTTTTAAAGGGGTAGAGACTTTTCCTTGGCTGCATTTTGGCATGTTCTCAGCCCCTTACCAAAGCCCTCCTGAATACCTGGATCTAGAGCAAGGCCTCCATTCGGTTTTGAAGGAGTTGCCGGCAAAAAAACGCGAGTTTGTGGTGCAAAACGCCAAATTTTGGTTGCAGCGCCACCAAAACGAAACAGCGCAAAGCCCTGTAGCAGAAGCTATAGAGCAGCGTTTCCCTTCGGCAAAGTTTCCACAAGTACACGCATTATTGCATAAAAATCTTAACCAAAGTCATTTAAATTCCGGCGAATCGGCAGCTTGGTTTTATAGCTTGGAAGGCGTGAACCCGCAAGGGCCGGACCTGTTGCTCATTCGGTATAAAGGCATTGGGGAGAACAGAATTACCGAGTATTATGCTTTACCTAAGCCCAACCCATAATGAAGCATTGGCTAAGTAAACGACCGGAGCTTTTTTGGCGTCGATTGGCGGGCTTTTTATTGCTTTTACTTTGGTTTCGACAAGGCTGGGGAGGCGTTTGGCTTAGTCAATTGGGTTCGCCTCCTTTTGCTAATCCCGAAGCCGATTGGTTGTATTGGCTGTTGCAAGCCTTGGGCATTCCTCAGTTTTTTTTAGGCTCATGGGGTAGTTGGGTATTGGATATTACCCTGGGTCTGGGTTTGGTTTTGCAGTGTTTTTTTCCGCTTAAGGCATGGGTGGTCCGGCTCAACGTCCTAAGTTGGTTGCTGTACTTTGTGAGTTATTATGCGGCATTTACCATGCACAACCATGGGCTTATCGGCGGATTCGCGCTACAACTGGCCTTAAGCATAAAGCCCTTTAGCCTGGGCTTGTCGGGATTGCGTTATTATGTGTTGTGGATGCATGCCTCCGCATTGGGCTGGAAGCTGGCGCGTGGAACGGCCTGGAGTACTCAACATGCCATGGACGTATTAACACACCAACAAGCCGAAGCCATGCATGATGCCGGGCATTGGGTACATTTTTTTCTCGAAACCCCATGGTTCTGGTGGATAGGCTGGTACATGGCCTTGATTTGGCAGGGCTTGCATGTATTGGGGTTTTTTACTCGGAGTTTGGATGTGGTATTTTTTGCAGGCTTGTTTGTGTTCCATATAGGCAACCTGCTGCTGCTGGACACCACTTTTAGCGATGTGCTGGTGGTGGCCCTGGCTTATGTGCCCTTGGCTTGGATGAGCCGGGGAAAAACTCACACTTAAAAAGCGTTTGACTCCTTACTTTAAACTATATACATGAATCGTAGTCAAAAATTTTCCAAACGTTTGGAAGCCGTGCTCTTGAACGGTCAATGGATTGCCCATACCAACCTCCAAAACGAAGCAAACCTTTTGTCCATGGAAATGGCACAGAAAAAGGTGCATGGACTAAATACTGCCCTTGAGTTGATTTTTCACATACGCTACTATTCCGAAGGCATTGCCGAGGTGTTGAACGGTGGACCGCTTTCCATTAAAGATGCCTACAGTTTCCATGCGCCTACCATGAACTCGGAAGAAGATTGGCAGGCGTTTAAGGATCGATTGGAGCAAAGCTCCAAAGCATTGATTCAATTGGTGTCCCAAATGCCGGAAGAAAGCTGGGACCTGGATTTTGCCGATGGAACCTATGGCAGCATTGAAAAGAACATTGAAGGGTTTGTTGAGCATGCCTATTACCATTTAGGGCAACTACGATTGATACGCAAGTTATTGCACATGGATGCCTAGGTGTTCGAATCCGCCCTAGAGTTCCAGGTTTCCAAAGCTGCGGCCCCCCGCTCGGCAGAGGGCCCTGCGCCGACGGGTGGCATGCCGCCAAGCGGGCGAGGAGGTGTAGCCTTGCGAAACCCCCACAGCCCCTTGGCGGCGCCACCCGGCAAGCAGGACCGCCGCAGGAGCGGTTAAAATAGTAAGGCTTTATTCGGAGCCGGGGCCCAAAAATCCATCTGCTATAACTCCTTGTATTTTTTGGCCGTGCCTTTGGCCTTGTCGACCGGATATTTTTCTGCGTTGCGTTTGATTTTTTCGAGGACAATTTCCTGTACGTCAAAGCTGTACTTGTCGGCGAGGAGCAAAGCATAGGCGAATACATCGGCCAGTTCTTCCTTTACTTTCTCGGGGTCCACTTGGTCGGGATACTTCCACAAAAAGGCTTCCAGCAGCTCGCTGCTTTCTATGGACAAGGCCAGGGCTAAGTCTTTGGCGTTGTGGAACTGCGCCCAGTCGCGTTCGTCGCGGAAGGCCCGCAGGGTTTGGCAAAGTGCTTTCCAGTCGTGCATGCCGCAGGGGGTTTTGATTTTCGAAGTCCAATATACGTCGGCTCGATTAAACCCTCTGGCATCATATTTGGTCTAAACCATATATGACGCTGCAAGAAACACTTCACCTCTTTTGGCGGGCAGGTTTTGGCCCCGACCCCACGCAAGTGCCTCGGCTGGTGCAATTGACTCGGGCAGAGGCCGTGGATTTGTTGTTCCAAGATGCACAAGACTACAGTCCCATGGACCGGGCGGAAATGCCTGCCTCCATGCGTTGGCGCAAGCAAATGCGCAACAATCCCGAGGACAAAAAGGCGGTGCGTAAGTTCAATTTAGAACAGCTGGGCGATATGAACATTCAGGCGCTCAATGAATTTGCCTTTAGTCGGGCACAATTGCGCGAAAAAATGTTTCTTTTTTGGCACGACCATTTTGCCTGTTTTGTGCCTTTTGCTTACATGCTTCAGCTGCACATCAATAAGCTTAAGGCCGAAGCTTTAGGCAATTACCGCACCATGCTGCATACCGTGGCCAAAGATGCGGCCATGTTGGAGTTTCTGAACAATACCCAGAATAGATCCCGCAATCCCAACGAGAATTTTGCACGTGAAGTGCTGGAATTGTACACCTTGGGTATTGGCCAATACACCGAGCAAGACATTAAGGAAGCCGCTCGTGCCTTTACCGGTTGGAACTACGACGACGCCGGTGCCTTTTGGTTGGTAGAGCGCTGGCACGATACCGGTACCAAGACCTTTAGAGGTAAAAGCGGCGCTTTTGGGGGCGAAGACATATTAAATACGGTGCTGGACGACCCGGCTACTGCCGCTTTTTTGGCCAAAAAACTCTATGCGTGGTTTGTTTCCGAGCAACCCCATACCGAACGGGAAAAGGAAATTGCCGAGGTTTTGTACAGCAGCGGTTATGCCATTGACCAAACCATGCGTCATATATTTATGAGCGATTGGTTTTACGATCCCAAGGTCATGGGCAACCGAATTAAATCTCCGGCCGATTTGCTCACCGGTTTTCGTCGGCAGGTAGGCCTCACCTTCAAAGACGAGCAGGTGCTTTTTGCTTTGCAGCGGATTTTGGGCCAAACTGTAGGGCATCCGCCCAATGTAGCCGGTTGGAAAGACGGCCGGGCCTGGATCGACGCTTCTACCCTGGTGTTTCGCATGCGTCTGGGGGAGGCCTTGCTGAGCAACAGCGATTTGGAATTGCAAACCCGTGATTTACCGGAACAGCCAAGCTATGGCAAGCTAGATAAGCTCCAAACCGAGTTGAGTTTGCAGCATTTCTACGAACTCTGTGCCGGCTTGAGCGATACCGAACTCACCGAGTTTATTTGCGGGGTAACTGCTGTGCCTCAAAACAAGCTGCATTCCCGAATTCGTCCGGTGCAAGCGGCTTGGCCCTTGGAGAAAAAGGTGCAGCATGTGTTGCTCGAAACTGTTCGGAGTCCTGAATATCAATTGTGTTAAGCCATGAACCGAAGAGATTTTATAAAGCGCAGCGGATTGGCCAGTACGGCCCTTTTGGTACCCCGGTTTTTGCAGGCAAGCTCTTTGCTGCGTGCCGATAATCCCGATGGACCTATTTTGGTGATGGTGCAGCTGAGTGGCGGCAACGACGGCCTCAATACCGTTGTGCCTTACGCCAACGATTTGTATTACCAAGCACGTCCGGGGCTGGCGCTGGGCAAGGACGAAGTTTTGATTCTGGAAAAGGGCATGGGCTTGCATCCCAACATGGAGGGCTTGCATGAAATTTATCAGCAAGGTTGGCTCAGCATCCTCAACCATGTAGGCTATCCCAACCCCAACCGCAGCCATTTTCGGTCCATGGACATTTGGCATAGCGGCAGCCCTTCCAACGAAAGTTGGACCAGCGGCTGGTTGGGACGCTGGTTGGATGCGCATTGCCTGCAAGGCGGAACTCCCAGTGCGGCCATAGAGGTAAACGATACCCTTAGCCTGGCCATGCGCGGCGAGAACAGCAAAGGCCTGGCCATTCAAAACCCCAATGCCGTTGCCCGGCAGATAAATGCCTTGGTGGAGCGATTGCCCCAAGCCCCTGAGGCGCCTAGCGACAATTTGAATTACCTCTACAAAACCCTTGCCGAAACTCAGTCAGGTGTTGGCTATTTGCAAGAAGCCTACCGATTGGGAAAAACCCAAAGAGAATACCCCAACCACGCCTTTGGAAAACACATGAAAACCATTGCCCAACTTATTTTGGGCAAGGCACACACCCGCGTGTATTATGCCGAGTTGGGCGGCTTTGATACCCACATCCAACAGAAAAACAAGCAGGGACGCCTACTCAAGCAATACAGCGATGCCATGCTGCCTTTTATGGAAGAAATGCGGGCCGCTAATTTGCTGGACCGGGTGGTGGTGGTCACCTTTAGTGAGTTTGGACGCCGGGTGGCGCAAAATGCCTCCGGTGGTACCGACCACGGCACGGCCAACAACCTGTTTGTGATGGGCGGAAAGCTGGCGCACCCGGGCATTGCCAACGAAGCTCCTGACCTGAGCAGCCTGGACGAAGGCGACTTAAAGTACCGCATCGATTTTAGGTCGGTCTATGCCGATTTGCTGCAACACTGTTTGGGGAGCAGTGCGGCGTCTGTCGGCATAAAAGGCTTTGAGCCTTTGGGCTTGTTTGCTTGAGTGGGGCGTTTTTTGCCTTGGCCAATGGTTTCAAGGGCTTGCTAGGCCAGGCATAATTGGCCTAGATATGCAGCGCATGTAATCCCCGATTGGCATAGCTTTTAGGGATTATAATCCCCGAATTCATTTTTTTGGGCTTGGGCCTCGGTTCCAAAGGGTGTTTTTCTAAGCTATTCGGCCCTTCGCCTGCTGCTTGCTTTGAGCCACCCAAGGCAGGCCAAGGCTTGCGGGGTCCCCCCGAAACATCGGGGGGCCTCCTCAGCCGGCCCTGCCTAGGGCGGCCCTGCAGCAGAGCATACGGCCTGGCCTGTAGGCCATTTTTTGACATTGGGTCTTCCAGTCCGTGCAGGAAACTTCGACGCAGTGCGGCTTTAGAGCTGTATTAGGGCACGCAGAGGCCAAGAACAGGGTTTCAATCCTGTTTGTCTTCAACCCTGTTTACTTTGGAATTCGTTCGCATAGTAGCCAAACAACATTTCCTGCGTGAGCTTTTTGCCGACTTGGAGTTTTTTTGCGGTAAAATAGCAAGCGAGGAATAAGCTGTAATTTTTTCCAGCTCAACCAAGTTGGTCCTGGGTAATCCCTAAACACTAGGATCTTGTATTACCCTAAAAACAAAGCGGCCGGAATTGCTGTGATGCCTTTGCCTAAGTTTTTTGCCTGTGGGTCGTGGCTCAAAACAATCTTTTGCAGCACCGGCTTGTCTAAAAGGTCGTCCAAACCGTTTAGGTTTCTTCCATCGGTTGGATGAACGTGGCGGGTGTTTTTAATTTCAATTGCATAATATCCGTCGGCGGTTTCAATTAATAGGTCTATTTCTCGTCCGTCCAAAGTGCGCAGGTGGTAGAACGCCCCGGAAAACCCTGTGTTTTTTGATTGTTTGTAGATTTCTGCCACAAGAGCACTTTCGAATTCATGACCGGAAAGCTCACCTTGTAAGTTC
>JAUHWY010000020.1 GCA_030427255.1 Bacteroidia bacterium
ATGGGGTCGCGGGTCCCGACGCATTGCGCCTATTGGCGCAATGGTCGGGATACTGACCAGCGGGTTTCCCGCTGCGTCAGTATTCGAGTCTCGTCCGGACCGCCAACAGTATCCGCATAGATACGGTCAAAAGCCTTACCTCGGTAAGGCTTTTTTTTTAACATACCCTAGCTTGTAAAGCTTAAAATACCTAGAGAAACGCCCATATGGCTGTGGGATTAGAAAAGCCGAAGATGTATCAATGTCTTCGGCTTTTTGCTTTTATGAGTATTGTGTCAGATGTGGAACAACTCCCCCCCCAAACACCTTGTAAGTAAAGAGTTTGTGCGAGAAGGTTCATTTTCTGTCCGGACCGCTGTCATAAAACCCTACTCAGTTCATCTGGTTAGGGTTTTTTTGATTGTACCATATGGAGTATTGGGTTTATATTCTTTATTCTGAAACATTGAATGGTTTTTACAAGGGCCAAACACACCATGTTCAACAAAGACTTCAAAGGCATAATTAGACTCTTTTTAGAACCGCTACAATTGTAGCCATTGCACCACAATTGTAGCAACTCTAAATGCAAAATGCCTTCCCAAAACACACTTCTTTGAACGATAGATTTTGGTTTTTGGGCGGCCGGGCGCGCCCTTACTGCAAGTCCTCAGCGGTCAAGCACCGTGGGCTAAGGCCTGCGGGGTCCCCCTCTAAGGAGTGGGCCTCCGCTGCCTAAGCCCACGGGCTTTCCCGCTTCCGGGCTTTCCGTGCGGTCGCTGCCGCAGTGCGTCGCTCATGGGTAAAACCTATTACGCCGCTATAGCATTGGCATTTATTTGCTCTACAATCCTAAGTAACCTATGCGCTTCGGCATCATCAAATACGCCCAAAAGGCCTTGATCGTTGATATCTGTAAAGGGTGGCTCAAACAACATGCTTGGTTCCACAAGGCCGTTTTTCTCCAAAAACATAATGATATTGTCAATAAAGGTCATTTGATTGGCGCTAAGCTTGCCTGCTTGTATGAATTCTGCAAATGCCTCTTTGGCCGCTTTTATATCCAAACCAACAATGCTGCGGATAAAGACCCCTAGTGGCTGCTCGCCATAGGCATTGACATAGTCTTGCTTTGTACCCAACTCTTCTACAAAAAGCATGCGTTCCAATTCCATTAGGTCCAGCGAACTTATGGGTTGGTTCTTACGCAGCTTTTGAATGGTTTGGTGGTGTTTGTTCTTTCGGATATAAGCTTCAACTCTGTCGCGGTAAGGTTTTGCCGTAATGGCCACTTCGAGCAGCGCATGTTCTTTTATTCCAGCCTCATCTATCTCATCTTCTAAAGATGTATATACTTCCGTTCTGCTTTCTTTGTCAAGAAACTTCATTAGCTCCCTTAAGGCCACACGAACATCTTCCAGTTGCCTCAGGTTAGTGCTCTTCCAAAAATGTTCCGTCTGAAGCTCATGTATTAATTGGATATGGGCCGCTACTGCCGGAATGTTTGATTTTTTGGATAAGGCATTAGCTATAGAACCGATCTTAAAAATGTATTTCGAAGATTCCCTTCCGGTAACCATGGCAAGTTTTAAGCTCAACAATAGAATATCAAAGCGCCTCGATAATTCATGGTCCTCTTTGTCGGGGAGGCTTAATCCTGCAAGGTTGGTTTTTATGTCCAATACATCACTTTTGCTCAGGTTTTCCCATCTGCTTTTGGTGCTGTATTCAATAACGTAGCGCAGTTTTGCTTTTACCACGAAGCGCTCCCTGTCTAGACCATTAACCAAACCGCAAAGGGAATCGACATGGTGTTCGGCAAGTCCGCGCTCTATTTCTGTTGACTGATCCGAATCTCGAATGGCCACGACCAGATCTAGTTTGAGCTCAAAAATGCGCCTCGTTAAGCTTTTTACTTTATGGCCAGAAACTCCTTCAGGATTTTCTTGAAAGAAATCCAAGTTTCCACAAAGGTCAAAGATTAAAAAATGCTCTTTGTCCATTTCCGGGCCAAACAAATCAGGACACAATCGGGTGCCCCTGCCTATCATTTGCCAGAATTTGGTATAAGATTTAACGGCCTTAAAGAAAACCAGATTCACCACCCTAGGAGCATCTACCCCGGTATCCATCATGTCTACGGATACGGCGATTTGAGGATCAATCTCTTCATGTTCATCGCAAAACTTTTCCAATAAATCCTGAGCTTTGGTCTCATGGTTGTCTATCACGCGCAAAAAATCTCCTTTGTGCTCAGGAAACATGGCATTGAATCGTTTTTCTATGAATATGGCATGTTGGTGATTCTTAGCGAAAATGATGGTCTTCCCAAGCTTGTCCCCTCCTTGTACCTTGATGCCTTGATCCATTAAATATTCGAGTGCTCTGTCAACAGTTCCGGTATTAAACAGCCAAGAATTGAGGGCCTCACTTCCTATTTCATCAGGCACTTCCCCGGTGCTGGGATCCCCAAACTTTTCTTCATACTCTTGCTTCTCTCTTTCTGAAAGCTCATGGTACTTAATGCCTTCTCTCGGAAATTTAATGGGAACATCAAAGGCCTTTGGAGGTACCAAATATTCGTCATTCACTGCTTGATCCAACTCATAGGCAAAGCTTGGGTTGTCGTCTTCAATGTCAAATAATTCGTAGGTATTGCGATCAATTTCCTTTTTGGGAGTAGCGGTAAGGCCAACGAGCAAGGAATCAAAATACTCAAAAATGGCCCCGTATTTCTGATACACCGAACGGTGCGCTTCATCAATGATGATAAGGTCAAAATGTCCCGGACCATAAAAACGATTGTCGGCTGTTTTAACAGCATCGATTTTATTCATAAGGGTTGGATAGGTACTGAAAACAAGTCGAGTACCTGCATCTTCCTTTTCTTTGGTAAGGTCTATGGCGGACAAATTGGGAAGAAACTCGCTAAAACGGCGTTTGGCTTGACTTACTAAGGCATTTCGGTCGGCAAGAAACAGTACCCGCTTTACCCAATGGCATTTGGTTAGCATATCCACAATGGAAATGGCTACCCGTGTTTTTCCGGAACCGGTAGCCATAACCAATAAAGCCTTTCTTGCTCCACCCGAAAGCCGTCCCCTACTGTCTTGCCGGCTAAAGGATTCAGCTACACGCTTTACGGCTTCCAATTGATAGTAGCGTCCGGCAATGTTGGAATTTACCCTAAAGGTTTTAAGATCCAAACGGTCTTTGCGTCGATCAATGGCCAGTTGAAGTTCGTCCTTGGTGTAAAATCCGGAAACCTCTCTTTCAGGATAAAACAAATCGTCCCACAAATAAGTCTCAAAACCATTCGTATAGAAGATTAAAGGTCGTTGACCGTGCATTTGTTCCAAGCAATCGGCATACAATTTGGCTTGCTGTTTGCCTTTGCGTGGATCGGCCATGGTCTTTTTGGCTTCTATAAGGGCCAAAGGCTTTCCATCATCCCCCCACAGTACATAATCTACAAAGCCTTTTCCGGAGGGGTTGGTAGCCTGGGGCATACCCCTGACTTCGTATTCCAGTTCATAGCCTTCCCTTAGATTATCCCATCCCGACTCTTTGAGCGATTGGTCAATGTACAATTTGCGTGTACGAGCTTCAGAAACCAATAGTGGAATCTCTTTATTAATCGCAGGGTTCTGGGCCCTCTCTTTTTTGCGGATTTTTATTTCCTCTTCTTTGGCTTGGAGTTGGGCTTTAAGGACTTCAATATGCTTGGCTTGCTCTTCCAATTGTTCGCGCTCCAGCCGTGCAGCCTCGTTCTGCTTTTCGAGCTGTTGCTCAAGTTTTTGAAGTTCAGCAAGCTTTTCATCATGCGCTTTTCCTGTGGGAATAAGCCGCTCATTAAACGGATGAATTTGAGGTTCCTGCTCGGCATAATAAATGGCCAAAAAACTCAGGAACCTGAACAGGTTTTTAATGACCACCAACGATTCCTCTGGGCTTATGGTTTTACCATGAGCGGCATTATTCCCAAACTTTCGAATGAGGTTAATTTCCTGAAACATCGAAGGCTTGAGGATGTCTTTGAAGCATTGCTCATGCATTAAAGCTGCCAGCTTGGTATCGTAGGGTTCATGAAGGTCTGCATCGTGGGCATACAACCAAAGTACTGCCTTTTCCAGGGCACTTCTACAAATAATGGCACAGGCCTTTGGGGAGGTTAAAGTCAATGACTCTGCCTCTTGAGCTTCCCTGAAAATGTCAGGCCATGTGCTTTGTAGGAACCGAAAATTGCTCATTTCAGTAATTTTTTCAGTTCAGCAGCTGAAGGCATGAAGTTCTTAATGTCCTTTGGTAGCTCTTGTTTGGTTTTAAAGGTGGCCACTCCCATGGGTTGTTGGTTGTTTTGGAGTGCATACTCTACTACGGAATTGTTTTTCTCCCGACAAAGGACAATTCCAATACTTGGTTTTTCATGTGGTAAGCGTACTTTTTGATCCAGAACTTTTAGATAGAAACTTAGCTGCCCAAGGTGTTCCGGCTTGAATTTCCCGCGCTTTAGTTCAACTACAACCATTGCTTGTAAGTGTCGATTATAAAACAATAGGTCTATAAAGAATTCATCCCCATCCACTTCTAGGCGATACTGATTACCCATGAATGCAAAGCCTTTACCCATGTGTAGAATGAAATCCTTGATATTCTGTACGATCTTGTCTTCTATGACACGTTCATTGTCGGCATCATCTATATTGATAAAGTCCAGCAGATATTCGTCTCTGAATTGTGCAATAGCTTTACTTGGCTCAACCTGGGTGATGGTGGTGTCAAAATTGTTGGATAGCCCATCTTGCTCATGAAGTTTGCTTTTGATATGGTTTTCCAGAACTCTTTTGGACCATCCATTTTGTGCACAAGAACGGATATAAAAGGTTTTTTCAGCACGTGAATTCAACGCACTGTAAATAATGACATGACTTGCAAATCCTATGTTCCAGAAGCTTTGTGTGAATTCGTTCTCCACTGGAGAACCATTTGGTATATTCAATTCTTTCTCCAGTGGAGGACCCTTTTGGATATTGAATTGGTTCTCCGTTGGAGAACCGATTGAAGCAGGCAATTCGTTCGACAGCGTCGAACCAATCTCAGCGACTCCTAAATTCTGATCTCCAGTCAGCTTTTCCAATAAAGGACACCTACCTAGCATTTCAGGATAGGCCTCATAAAACAGCTTCATTTTCTTCAGGTTCGGAGCAGAAAAACCACGCAGTCCCTTCAACTCCTTTTGCAACTCATTTGAAATAGATTCAAGTACTTTATCTCCCCATTGTGCTTCCTCAGTTTTCTTGGCAATTGCAGCACCGAGCAAAAAGTACAATTGTACCATTTCCGTATTGACTGCTTTTGCAGCCTTTAACTGACTTTGTTGAATAGCAGATTTCAAAAAGTAAACAAAGGTTTGTATCTCATTGGGTTGTCCCATGCTTTAGTGTATTACTTGATATGTGATGTCTTGCGGTAAAGAGAGTTGCTCCCCGATCTTTCCAGCGTATGTCTTGAAATCAAAATCATGCAGTTGAACGTTGTCAATACCTCCCAACTGAGTGTTTACTGGCTGTGGAGAAGGATGATAAGGATGTCCTGCATTTGTCACCCCGATTGCTGAGTAAGGCAAATCATGTTTCTCTAACACCTTGTAGAGGAAATAAGCTGCTTCTTTCAAGTAGGTGGCTGTGAAACTATCTATGTTGTTGCCCCATGCCAATAACATCTGTGGGATCACGAATTGCTTCTTGATGATAAGCCCATCAATGAGTCTGAGATTTTGCCAAAAGAGTTCTTCATTTTTCTCAGAAACTAGATCTGAAGGATGTAAAGCACGTTGCGGGTAAAGGTTAACCAATAACCATCCGTCATATCCATGTTTCTGAGCAATAGCTTCTATGTTACGGCTTGTAGGATCTAATCGGTTTTCATCAGCTGTACTTGGGTTTAACCCCACACACAGCAAGTTTTTGTTGCCTATTTTGCCTAAGACAAAACGCTTTTCAGCATCTCCATGTGGTGAACATAGTATTTCTGGATTTACCATCATGTTACCTTCTGGTTTATTACCTCTAAGAGTTTTTTGATGGAGTCTAAAGTGTCTTTTGATGGAAAACGTGATTCAGAATCCCTTCTTGGCCTCAATGGATCCTTGTGAATTTCATCCAGAACTTTTGTCAGGTAAGTACTGATTTGCTTACCATCTCCCTCTTGGGCAGTTCGACCTATTTCTTCTGTAAATGCAACAATTGATTTCGATAATGCAGCCTTGTAAGCATAGTCTTCAATGATATTTTTCTGCCTTACATATTGCTTGGCACAAAAGGCGGCGCCAGCTATTGAAATCGCAACCCCAACAACTCGGCCTAAAATAGAATTCAGCGAGTCCGGCTTTTCAATTCCCCACCCCCCAATAGCCCATGCAGTAAATCCAGCAGCCAAAAGAAGAAACATTACTGCACTCACTATCCAGGGTGTTTTATGCCATTTATTATTGGCTGCATCATGTTGTGAGCTGAAAGCAGCACTTACACCACTTGCTGAACCAAGCTTCAGCGCTTCTCTTGAGTCTTTTATCAGTCCATCAACAATCTTACGTTTTGAAAGTAATTCTTCAGCTCTTCCCTCTAAAGATTCAATTGACTCTTTGTACTCATCAATGTTTTCTGAAAATGTTTCAACCGAAAGCCTCTTCTCTTCAATTTGCTGCTGAATTTCTTTGACTTTTTGAAGAATCCTCTGAGTATCTGTTAATGCTGTTTCAGATTTTTGCAAGTTTATCTCAGCATCTTCCTTGCTATTACTGACATAAACTTTTGTGTTTTCAATCTGCTCGATCAGTTCTTCAAGCTCCTTCTTCTTGAGATCAATGAACTCAAGGCTCTTTTTTGTATTGCTGTACTTATTTTTGAAGTCAGTAATACTCCTTTTCAGTTTAGTCAAGCTTTTGAACTCATTTTCTAAATCCTTAGAACCAACCCTGCGATAAAACAAGCCTGCGATTGTCAAATGATCATACAAGGCTTCAACGTTTTTAATAACATTAGCTGGGTTGTTTGCATGTTGGCGTATATTCTGAAGCTGATTGAAAATTACATTCCTTCTATTGTGAGCAACGTCATCAAACCTACCCGAGTTGATTTCTTCACTCAAAAGTCCAGAGAGTTCATTGAATCTTTCATATGCTTCTTTGAGCGTTACATCACCATACTCATTTTGTCCATTAGAATCAGTAATAACTTGTAATGAGCTAATCATCTGCTGATCCTGAAGAATACTCAATATTTGCTGGTTTAAACTTTTCATAGTCTTGGGAATAATTCTCCATTAAACGCCTTCTTTATAAGGCTGTTGAATAGGTTTTCCGTTTTCTGAATTTGCAATTCAGTCTGATGCTTCTGTTCCTCAACCTGCCTTATGCGCTTCTCAAAGTCCATTTGTAATTCAATTGGTGGAACTATAAATGGAAAGGTTTTGAAGTCTTTCATAGGTGGGAAGTTTGGAATTCCTGCACCTCTTTTTGCGCCAAAAAACTTGTTTCTAAAGTTCTCTTGCCTAAAATGAAATGTGAAGAAGTGATTAGTCATTACAGACTGGTCTAGAGTCAGTTTAAGCAGAGCTTGATTAATAATTCCGGGTCTTGCTTCTTCTGGGATGATTGCCAACTTTCCAAGATAAATCCCAGAACAACTTATGATAATGTCCCCCGGCTTCACTTCAAATCCTCTCATTTCCTCAAACTTGGATTCATCTATGAAGTATCTGGCGAACGTAAAGTCATTATTGAGAGCGTGATACTGCTCATAAACCAAGTACCCGTCTTCAACAAAGATTTTCTTCTTCAAGGCACCACCAAAAGGACCTCTCTTGATTGAGCCTTTCTCTTGCTTAGCAAAGCTCTCAACTGTCATATTCTCCCACCCCTTCGGATTACGCACCGGATCCCCAAACATATCCAAAAACAAACTCTGCGCCAACGCATCGTACTTTTCAATAAGTGCTTTGGTCTTTTGGCGGTATGCATCTGCCGTGTCCAATATGGCCGCAATCTTGCGCTGGGTTTCTAGTGGGGGAAGGGGGATTTTAAATTTGGCAACAGTAGCTTTAGATACCTCCTTAAAGGTCGCTCCATTGCCAAGCGCTTGTAAATTAGGAGTGTATTTCTTGAGTGCGTAATAGAGATAACCAATTTCTACTTCTCCTTTGGGCACTAATGTTTTGAATCCTTGGTTGGTACATGCATCTTTTGTCGTGATTGCAATGTGTCCAATAGGAGCTCTTGAAGTATATAGTAATGATCCGGCTGGTACCATGGTGGTTGAACAACTTTCGTAACCTTTTTCAGTAATCTTCTCTGGGGATTCTGACACGTACTTACTTTCCAGGCTTCCCAAATCTTTGGGTGTAAACCAGTTAATATCGCCGTTCCAATATTCCGGGTCTTTACGTGATGGAGTTGAACCATTCACAATTTCACATATCTCCGCTATTTCAACCAAAGAGTAACTCATTCAAGCATTGTCTTTAATGTCTTTAACAATTCTGAGCGATTATTATCAATATCTTCAATCTGCCGAATCAATGCACTAGGACTCTCAAATTCGACCTCTTCATACTCCACCTCCTTGTAGCGATTCACACTCAAATCCCAGTCATTGGCTTTAATCTCCTCAATCGGTACCATAAAACTCCGTTCGGTGCGGGCCCTATCCATTTCGGCCTTAAGCTTGGCCCAGCGTTCCAGTAGATCCGGTATGTCGTTTTCCTTTACCTCACTGCGCTTGTCGTCCAAACTGTAGCCGTCGTGGTGCATGTCGTAAAACCATACATGATCCGTTCCTCCCGAATTGGTTTTGGTAAATATCAATATAGCAGTACTTACCCCGGCATAAGGCTTAAACACCCCACTAGGCATAGAGATCACGGCATCTAGTTTTTGCTTTTCTACCAACTCCCTGCGTATGGCTTTGTGGGCAGTGGAAGACCCAAATTGCACCCCTTGCGGCACAATAACCGCAGCACGCCCGCCGGTTTTGAGCATGCGCAACATCAAACCCAAAAACAACAATTCGGTTTTCTTGGTCTTTACGGTCTTAAGTATGGAACTTTCGACCGCATCATAATCCAAGCTGCCTGTAAAGGGAGGATTGGCAAGAATAAGCGAAAACCGGTCCCTCATGTCGGCATTGCTTTCGCTTAAGGCGTCTTTGGGCACCAAATGTGGGTTCTTTATGCCGTGCAATTGCAGGTTCATGGCACCAATACGGATCATGGTGCTGTCGAACTCTACTCCGGTAAACATGTTCTTGTCGTAATGCGCACGAAACGCCTTTTCCGAAAACCAGTCTTTGTGGTGGTTGTGGATGTACTCTCCGGCGGCTACCAAAAAGCCGGCGGTCCCGCAGGATGGATCGCAAATGGTATCGTCTTTTTTCGGAGCCATCATTTCCACCATCATTTGAATGATGTGGCGGGGCGTCCGAAATTGTCCGTTCTCTCCGGCCGAAGCGATTTTGCTCAGCATGTATTCATACAAGTCGCCTTTGGTGTCGCGGTCGTGCATCTCTATGGCATCCATCATTTGCACCACTTGATCCAACAACCGGGGAGTTCCTATCATAAAGGTGGCCCCTTTCATGAACTCGCCAAACACGCCCCCTTCTTCTCCCAGGGTTTTCATGTGGTCAAACACCGTCATTCCTTCAATGGAAGGTCTGGTAAATAGCTCAAACATGCGCTCAGGTTCCAGATGCTTAAAGCGGTTCCATCTAAAGGGATAAAACTTCTCTTCATAAATCGGTTCCTTAATGGGCAGTTTGGTTATGCTGGCTTGCTTCTCCTTCAGTTGCTGGGTTTCATCCAATCGGCGGATAAACAAAAGGAAAGTAAACTGCTCAATTACGGTCAATGGATTGCTTATTCCACCCGTCCAAAAGGTATTCCAAATTTTGTCTACCTGCGCCTTCAGTTCTCCTGTAATCATAGCTGTTCTATTTTGCTTGGCCTATGGAATAAGTCTCGCATGGGCTCTTGTGCATCAAATGGTTGGTCGGTATGGTGTCTTGTTGTCATTTTCAATCAAATATAGTCAGTTTGAATTTTCATAGTTTAATTTGATTCAAGAATTCGGCCATATCCCCAAAGGAAGGTCAAAAAATGGGCACACCGGGTACAGAAACCCTACCGCTACAATTGTAGCCAATCCGCCACAATGGTAGCATTCCTTGACCCAAAATGCCTTCCCAAAACACACTTCTTTGAACGATAGATTTTGGTTTTTGGGCGGCCGGGCGCGCCCTTACTGTAAGTCCTCAGCGGTCAAGCACCGTGGGCTAAGGCCTACGGGGTCCCACTCTAAGGAGTGGGCCTCCGCCGCCTAAGCCCACGGGCTTTCCCGCTTCCGGGCTTTCCGTGCGGTCGCTGCCGCAGTGCATCGCCCATGGGCAAAGCGTTCTCGCCTTTGGTTTTGCGCTAAAAATCGCTTTGTTTGCCCAGCTTTTTCAAAAGGGTGTTTTTTTGAATTAGGGAGGGGCTCCCCCCCCCTCCCCCCCGGTTATCCTACCCCCTTAGCCGGTTCTTGAACCACTTTGGGGCATGCCCAACCGAAGCCGGCTTAAGTCCAAACAAAGCTGGCTCAGGCCTAACTGAAGCAGAGCCAAGTTTAACCGAAGCTGACTCAGGTTTAACCGAAGCGGAGTTAAGTCTAACAGAAGCTGGCTCAAGGCCAACCGAAGCGAAGCCAAGTTTAACCGAAGCTGACTCAGGTTTAACCGAAGCTGACTCAGGTTTAACCGAAGCGAAGTCAAGTCTAACAGAAGCTGGCTCAAGTTTAACAGAAGCTGGCTTAGGTTTAACCGAAGTGGAGTCAAGTCCAAACGAAGTGAAGGCAAGATTAACCGAAGCTGGGTCAAGTTCAACAGAAGCTGACTCAAGTTCACCAGAAGCTGACTCAAGTTCACCAGAAGCTGACTCAAGTTCACCAGAAGCTGACTCAAGTTCACCAGAAGCTGGCTTAACTTAAACCAAAGCTGGCCCAAGTTCAACCGAAGCAGGGCCAAGTCCAACCCAAGCGAAGCCAAGTTTGACCGAAGCTGGCTCAGGCCTAACCTAAGCTGGCTCAAGTTTAACCGAAGCGGAGTCAAGGCGAACAGAAGCTGGCTCAAGCCAAACCGAAGTGGAGGTAAGTCCAACTGAGGTCGGGGCTAACGCAAATCATGCCAAGGCGAAATCAACAAAACCATGGACACTTGAATTTGCCAAAAATCCAGCATACTGCTTTTATAAGAACTGAAAGAGGTGAACCGCCTCAACCCATAACGGATCTTTAAAATCAAATACAAATTGTGTAATTTTCGCTTAAGTAAAAGAAAGAGGTGTTTGTCTACATTTCTGAGCTTACGGGTTATTCGCTCTAAAAGATAAACCCATTCTTTTTTTTACACACTTTTTTGGGACAGTATCCACGATAGTCTTGAAAACATGCCGCCTGTGTTATTCGCAAACAAGCTTCTCGGTAAATGAGTTTTCTTAGGCATACCTACACAAAGAAAGAGTGCACACTTAATGCATGCACTCCTCTTTCTTCGTGGCCAGTATTTATTCCTGGTGAGTTGCTCTCCAGCAGAGCTCACTTCCGCTTCAATACTGACACTGCCAAGGTCTCAACTATTTTTTATATTTTCAACATGTCCAGTTTAGGGGAAGCTCACAGGAGCGATGGACCACAAGTATAAAAATAGAAATCATTCTTTATGAATTGATGGTATTCCCTTTTGAGAAAAGGCAAGTTTTTCACCCATACTCCGATACGCTTTCTAAAGCATCTTTGGAAATACCTTGCTATTCCCTTTTTGAGGTGCTTTGGGAAAATTGCGTGCGCTTATTCAGCGTTCTTACACGGTGTAGGCTTCCCCTTTGGAAGGTTTTCAGTGATACTGCTATCCTATTTTCTACTCGTGGTCTTTCCATCGGTTTAACTTCGTCCCAACTTTAGCAAATATTTGGGACAAGGGTTGCTTTTTTATACGCTTGCTGTCCTTTTGATTTTAGCTACTTCTGCTTCAAAGTCATAGGTCAGGGTTAAGTCCTTGAACTGGTCTTCCTTAATCAGTCTGTCAAAATAGTGTTTGGTCTTTTTGTAGTTTAAATCTTTCTCTTTTACATCTTTCACGTCCTCTCGCTTGATAGTGTAGTGCTTTAGTAATTCAAGGATTTTCTTGTTCTTGGTTTTTGATTGATAATCAGAAAAGTCGTTTGATTCGATAAGTTCAAAGGCAAATTCCTTTTCCTTTCCTGTAAGAGAGTAGTAAACTTTTCTCCATTCATCTGTCAATCCTAGACCCTCAAAGAAGTATCTGTAAACAATATATGTTTCAGGCATATGGAGAATTTCTTGAAACTCGGTTAAGTCTTTCCCAAATGCTTTTTCAAAGAAACTTCTTCCTGGCGCAACAATACCTTTTGTTACGTTTAAAACTGACTGAATGGCTCGAATGTATTTCCTATTCCATTTTTTACCTATATAGTTTCTGTCTTTTGCTTCTTCGCCAAAAAGAGGAATATACTTCATTGGGAAAGAAAAAATGTGAATGTCCAATTCTTCACCCAAATCAACATTTAGTTTAAGTCGTTTATAAAGCTCTTCGGGAGTGTCTTTAAAGTTATAAAGTATATAATTTGAAAGTTCCTTGATTTCATATTTTGCAGCAAGACGAACAGCATTTTCATATTGTTTTTTCATTCCCCAATAATCAAAGGCAATTCTTAATGGACGAATAGGAATTTCACTCATTAGTTTCATTAGCTCGTCCGTAACATATCTAGCGTCTGTTCCCTGATTGAAGTCAACAAATCTTTGCTTAGGCACTTTTGGTCTATATCGCTCATATGTCTCTTTGACTTCATCATACGCTTGTAAAATCCGGTCCTTTGTTGTGGTTTCGATTTTTATTAAACCATTAGCCACTAAAACATCATAAAATTTCTGTTGCCGTTCACCTCTTAATCTTTTTAATAAATCGTGAAGCAAGCGGTAACTTCTTTTTACATAAGCTTTATCGTTCAGCCCTTTTTTGAGATTATTAATAGCAATTTCTAGCTGATTTGGTTCAATGTAAGTTGCTCCTTTGTAAAACCCCATATCTTTAATTTCCTGAATTATTTCAGGAAATTTAGGAGAAGCCAGTACATTGTTGTCCATTAAAAGTAAATGCTGTTGCTCTCCGTATATTTCTTTGATTTCAGCAAACTTATCAATAGTGTCTATTTTTGGTTTGTATGTAGGTTCTAAGATTGGAACGGAACAAAATGCGCATTTTCTAGTGCATCCTTTTGTCATAAAAGTAAAATAGGCACTTCCTGTTGGATAAATATAATCTATCTCATCAAGTATGGAGTAATCAAGAGGTAAGTTGTCAACGATAAGTTTTTTGGCTTTTGGTAAATCAGGGTCTAACATTCCGGGTTTATCCAGAAGTCCTTCGTGTGGTTTTATGCCTGTTTCTTCTTCTACTTCCTTATGTAACAATGAAGCCAATACACCTCCAACCATTATTTGGTCTTGGCTTTTTACAAGATGCTTAGCATAGTGAATAGCTTCAATAGTTATTTTCCAATAAAAGGTAAATAGTGTAGTAACATAAATTCTATCCCACTTCGGAAAATTATCGTAATCTTTCTTTCTGTAAGTGTCAGCAAATGAATAAATAGCGTTATGCAGCAAAGCATTATATTTTGAAATGCCTAAGTCAAGTTCTTCCAATACGGTAGATTTCCTTGATTTGATAAAATCTCGAATGAGTGCGAAGCTATTTTTCCATTCTCGTTCCTTATCTATTTTGTAAAATTTATCGATGCAATTTTCAGTCATTTGGTCAAGAACCAAATCCTTTAAATTACCTTTAAAAAATTTCACATTGTCACCTAACATTTTGTGATAGGTAGCAATCTTCATAAGTCCTATCGGGGGATACTTATTACGGTATTTAGGCTCTATTAAGAGTATATTTCTTTTTTTACTCATTTCAATTCTTCTTCAATTTTTTGAATCAAACTTTCAGCGGTTGCAGGGTCAAGAACATCACGTATGATGGCAAATATTCTTCCTGCAAATTTTCGTTGCTCTTTATTCAAGCTACTCAAATTATCAGTTCTGAATTTGGGTTTTTCGGTCTCAGGTTCGGGTTCTGCAACATCAACATCTGACGAAGAAACTGGCTGGGCAACACGGTTCAAAATTTTTTGAACTGGAATAGCCGAACTATTCGTTGCTTCTTGCTCTATCTTTTCAATTTTCTTCTTTGCTTTTAAAGCGTCCTCTTTCTTTTTGTCAAAACGCTCTTTGTATTCCTGATGCTCCTTTTTATCAGTAAAGCCTTGCGACTGCTTTTTCTTATATTCTTCTTCAAAGTTTTTAAGTTCCTCTATCTTTCTAACAGAACTGTTAATTTCAGAAGCCGTGTAGCAAAGTTTGTAAATATGAGTGTGAAAATAGTTTTTGAGTTTTTTCTCAAATTCAAAATATGTGTCGTTTTCAGTAAAATAGTCCCTTCTTGAATTTGGAATTAAATCAGGATGCGCTCCGTGAACTTCACCAAAAAAATAGAAGTGAAAACGTCTGTCTCTTTGAAGTTTTAACAAGGTGTATTCATCTCCAACTTGAATGTTTGCTTTTCTAAGTCTAAAACCCCTTGTATAATTAACTTGATTTAAAGATTGGTTCTTTTCGGAAACACTATGCCAACCCCAAAAAAGTAGTTTTCCATCACTGGCATATTCTTTAAAGAATACAATGTCTATGACCTCATCTTCTTTCTTTTTATCATTTTCGTCTCCTTTGTAAATAATGGTTGAATAACCTTTAAAAATTTGCTCAGAATTAAGATAGATGCGGTATTCATCAAACGAAAAGTTATCATTCTTTAGTTCTTTGATAATTTCCGATTTGTAAATGAATCGAGTAGGGAATGGCAAGGGTGCTACCATAGCCAAATATTTTTCAATTTCCTTCCTATCTAATAAATCATCATTGGTTACATCTTCAAGTATGACTTTGAAATAGTGTGAGTCTTCTGATTCTTTGGTAGTTTCTAAAGTTGTTACCTTTCTAATTACAGAAATGGCATCTTCTTTTTCACTTCTGTTATTTATGATGTTCTTTAGTTGGGCAGCATCCCAAACCAATCTTGATTTTGTGTTCTCTCCTGCAAATGAGGTCTCAAAAATTAATTTATCACAATATGCCAAACCTCCAAGTCTTCCAATACCTCTAAAGCCTTTGTCCACGCCTCTTTGTTTGGTTGACTGTGCGATGTTCTGAAGGATTGGTTGAACTTGGCTTTGTGAAATCCCTGTCGCATTATCTTCGATTGTTATGGTTCTTTTTTCGGAATCAATTTTTATATGTATTTCTCCTTCATTCGGAGTAATTAAGTTCTCTCTTACTGCTTTATCTATTTGGTCAGCAGAGTTTTGAATATACTCACGGAATATAAATCGGGAATCCTCATACATCCCAATCGTAAGCGATTCAATTACATCCTTACCTATAACTGGTTTAAACTGTTTATCCATTTTTAAATTGCTTGTAAATCGGTCTTGGGAATTTTATGTTCAATAACGACCTGAAAACAGGGTTTTGAACTACATACTCACCTTGCTTCAATCTTGTTAGCATTGATTTGTAAACGGGTGGAACATATTGATAATCTGGTTTGGAAACCTCTATAGCATTGGTTCTTCCGTATGCGTGTGTAGCGCAGTTTCCTTTTACACGGTCGTGAATATCGCTTTTGAATTGTTCAGCAGAAAACAAGATGATTCCCAATGAACGTCCTCTTTCCGTTATATCAAGTAACTGTCTCAAAATAGGTGAACTTTTAGGAACTTCTTTTGATGCGTATTTGTTCAATTCATCAATGAATATCACAATTTTTGAAGGAATATCTGCTTCGCTTCTATCGTATGCCTGTCCAAGTTTTAATTCATAAATCGAACGCATCACGTCTCCGAAAACAAATCCTTGAGTTTCTTCGTCAAGTTTTGCTACATCAATTACGTAAACATCATTTTTCTTAATGTTTAAAATTGAATCTTTAAGCCTTGTTTCATTGTCCTTTGGCTTACTACTCAATGAGTTTGAAAATATGGTTGTTTTTTCTATGGTTTTTCTGAAAAGTCGGTAGAATTTTCTCCAACTCAATACAGTAATTTCTTTGTCTTTACCTGTTGCTCCTGCTTTTGTATGTTCGTAAACTTCATTCAGAAGTTCATTCCAATTTGTAATTCCGTTGAAACCTCCTTGACCTGTGGCTATATAATTCACTATAGATTCCATAGTTTGATTAGGGTCGTCAACATTGGAGAAAAGTAAGTCAATGCTCTCTTTATCATCTTCAAAGATGTATTTGTAAAGTTCAGCCTTACCGAGTTCCATTTGACTTTTTACATCTCTGCCATAGGTCGATGAAACTATATCTTTTGAGTAAGGGTAAAAATATTTTACATTTTGAAATGGTGTAGTGCTTAAGTCAAGCATTTTATATATGCTCTTGTCATCTTCTGTAAGTTCTTCATTAGGTTCATCTATGGCCAATAAATCACGTCCTTTTACGTTCAATAACACATAGGCAACAGATTCACCATTATCTTTTCCAAGATATTGGTCTTGAATAGCTTTAAGTAAAAACATTGCATAGGATGTTTTTGAAGCTAAACCTGAAATTCCTGAAATGTTCAAATGCGCTCCTTCAGGACCAATGAGAAACTGCGAATTGAAATGAACTGGAATTGTAATTTGGTCGGGCTCTTCATACATTTCAATGTAGCCTGACGGTAGCGGGTTTTTGATGTCTTTAAGTCCAAGGGCTTCTTTTACATCATCTTCACTTGCAAGACTAACATAAGATCCATCTAAAACGGGTGTGTATATGCCTTGTGAATTTCCAACTACTTTCGCCCTCACATAATTCATCCCAATTCGTTGTGTGTATTGTTGATAGTTAACATCACCGAAATCACTCGAAATATAGCCTGCTAAAAAACTGGAATTATCTGTTAAATGAGAAATTTCCTCAACTACACCAAAGGTGATTGAGTTTTTAATGTGGTTTACCTTAATTACATCAAAGGGTTTTATGATGAGTTCTTTGTCTGTCCAAAAGAAAAACTCATCTACGGTTGTAGGGACTTTTTCAGTGGCTATTATTTTTCCTATTTGTTTCATTCTGTTATTTAAAATAAGTTTAAGAAGTGGATGTCGCTCAAATATTTACTTTTCAAAAAGAGTTCGGTCAGGTAAACAGGATAAAGATGGTTTGCCCACCTACTATCCTTTCCATAGCAAACAGGATTTCTTTCATTGATTATGTTTGCTGTTATCACATCAACAAGGTCAGATTCCAAGCCATATTCATTCTCATTTTCTGTGATTAATATCTTCTCAATTTTTACAATCCCCGCAAAAGGGCTTTCCGTATGTTTAGAATCTCTAATTCTAACATACCAAACACTGTATTTGTAATCGCCCAAATAAGACCATTTGTCACGGTCATGTTGAAACATAAAAGCAGGAGTTCTGTGATATAAAGGCAATTTTGCCAATGCTGCTGCATTGCTTTTTCCACTTCTGTCTTTGCTAAATTCAGGATTGAAAAGTTTTGAAACTCCAATAACCCAACGGTAATTATTCTTGATTTTGGAAAGTTCTTTATACTCTCCTGTTTTCATTGGTTTATATTGTAAGGAACCGTCTTTTAATAAATAGCTGTTTTCATTGAGAAGATTTTTAGCAGTTAGACTGGATACAATTTTCTTTTCACTATCCACCATTTCGTCTTGAATTGCAGCAATTCCTAAATGCTCATATTTTAACTCCTTCGTATCTTGATTTGCCTTTGAGGAATAGCTAAGAACATTTGAAAACTTGATTCCTGCTCTTTTTACTCTTTCTACGTTGTTTATTTTTTCTTTTAAATTATTGAAGAACAACTCCGTATTTCTTGTTTCAGGGTTTGCTTCTGTAGGAAGTGAAATAACAAGATTGTTTTCTAATTCTTTACATTTAAATTGATTCGGAGATTGTCTTTCGCAACAGGCGACTCCAATCTGCCCTGCCATAATTGGGAAAATTCGTTTGTTGATTTCAATGTCATCTACTTTATATGTTCGCCTTGACCCGTCTAGAAAGTAATTGAACAATGGCTCTGCGTTTGATAGTTGTTTTGCCTTTTGGGAAATGTCTTTTGTTTGTTTTAATGAGGTATCAGTTTCTCCGTAACGGTCTTTAAGTAAAGTAAAATTTTGAGATTCTTCGTAGTTGATGGTAGGAACTCGTAATTCCTCGTCAGCACAATACCTGTAGGAATCGTAACAAATTCCGTTTGTAGCATCTTCTAATAGTTTTCGAATATTTCTCATCAAATTAAAATCTTCAAATGTAGATAATAGTCTCTGTTAGTGGGGCAAAAAAATGGCTCTTTTGGCTTTGTGAAGCGTAGGCTTGTGTGTCGTGAAAAGCCAAATGTGCCAATTGAGCGTAGGCAGAAAAAAAAAAATGCGGGTCGGGCAAAAATTAAATCTTTCCGTCTCGGTTCGTTTTCGGTCTTCATTATTTCTTTTTCTTTTGTCATTGTCCGTTACTTTGTTTAAGGTCGGTGTCTTTCTACCATTACCCACAACGGTTCGGCTATGTGCCGTGCCGACGTTTAGGAGGCATGGACACATAGCCTTTGTTGGCTGCAGGATGAATCCTAATTCATAATCATTCTCCACTTGCCTCCGGATTCTCTATCTCTTCTTTATTTAATTGACGAGAAAATTCCTTCCATGTATCAATCAACCAAGGAGGTAATTGGTCGTGTCTTTTCACAGCAACCCTTGCATTGGCATATGGCATATGAGGGGCCAATACAGTTCTTACCAATAAATTATTTGGGTTTAATTGAATAGGAGCAACTAGATCAGGCATTTCTGCAATATTTTCTCTGCTTCGCAAATAAAGCGGAACGATGTATTGCATCTTGCCATAGTACCAATATGGTATTTGAAGGTTTCGATTTAAAGACCACTGAATAGCCCCTGCAACTGCACACATTTGTGCCACTGGAGGAGCATCCCTTAAAAACTCTACTCTTTCAAAATTATCTCCAAGAATATGATCATGCATCATCACTATTTCTACTCCATTTGGAATTTCGGGTTCATCTGGAGGTTGTGGAGCTGATGGTAAATCTGGTGCAGATATTTGGGAACCAACAGTCCTTAAATACCAAGGTTGCCTATTCTCTATTTGGTTTCTTTCAATTACCAAATAAATAGGAGTTCCATATCTAGTCTGAAGATTGCCTGCTGTTACATACCATTGGTTTTCACCAAGAGTAAATAACCCTTGTTCAATGCTCCATGGGACTTGAACAGCCAAATACTTTGTTAAGGCAAAATTGTCATTACCCCATTCCTCACTTAATGCAATCGAATTAAGTTGGTCCAATACTTCCTCCGGGGTATAAATGAAATTATGGAACCTGCTTACCACTCTATTAGTGAAAGGGCTTCCTAATGCATCCAAAAGTTCTTCCTTATCAACCATTGTTTTATGTTTTTAATTCTTGCAGCCAACTCACTTATAAGAACCATAAATTAACATCCATCCCACAACCCTCTGCTGCGTTAGTACGACTCCGTTGATATTTATTTTACTAGTGAAATGTACACAAAAAACTCTAAAGATCATCAAAAGGACTACGCATTTGTTCCAAAGCGCCTACTCACATGGGTGTAAATCTCTGTCGTGCGTGAGCTCTTGTGACCCAATAGCTCTTGAATGTACCACAAATCGGTACTCGCCTCAGGCAAATGCCTCGCATAGCTGTCCATTAGCAAATGAAGCGTTGCTTTCCTGTTGATTGATGTTTAACCCACCGCCCACGGTTTCCCCCACACGGAGCTTAAGCGCCCCGGCGTAGGCCAATTAGCCTGCCGCAGTGGGCTGCTCAGCCGCTGCGGGGGTAAGAGCGACCACAGGAAGCTCCTTGCCCACGCTTAGCGGCGTAGCTGGCCCACAAGGCAGCTAATGGCCGGAGACGGATGAGGCGCCCTCTACACTGACTTCGCTACTAAATCGGTAGTGTCTAAAAAAGTGTGTAAAGGGTTTTCTGTAGAGCGATTATTCAATATAAGTAATTAGCTGGTTGTTTAGGCCTCTTAGGGGGGGGCAATTTGCTCCAGTACATCCATTGGTACAGTTTCCAGCGATGCACGCCGCCCATCTTTCTGCACATATGGTGAAGCTGAAAAATCCGCTTTACCCATAGCTCTAATGGAAAGCTTGGCAACTCCCCCGGTGAAGCCTGCCCTGCGCGCAGCCGAAGGGTGCAACAGCGGTTTCATTCTAGGCCTTGCAGGCCGAACGAAATCTTAGTTGTTACCAGCTGGCATTCCTATCAGTTCATAACTTGTACTTCTTCCTCCTGCTGATTCTTTTTGTAAGATTCCTTTTTCAATCAAGTCGTTAATGTCCCTAACTGCAGAATCTTTCGAGCATTTTGCAATTTTTGCCCATTTAGAAGATGTTAACTTTCCGTCAAAACCATCCATTAATTTATTCAATAATTTTCTTTGACGGTCATTAATTGCAGTATCTATGTGTTTTTGCCAAAAATCAGCTTTGAATAACACTCTTGTAAGTACTGAATCTGTCGATTTTAGAGCGTTAGTCAAACAATTTAAGAACCAAGAAATCCATTCGGTTATGTCTAAATTTCCTTTTTGAGTCTTTTCCAATATCTCATAATATTGCTTTCTTTCCAAACTAATCTGTGCTGACATGCTATAGAAACGTTGATTACTCTTGTCGGACTGGGCAAGAAGCATATCTGTCAATGCTCTAGTTATTCTACCGTTTCCATCTTCAAAGGGGTGAATAGTCACAAACCATAAGTGTGCTATCGAAGCTTTAATTACCAAATCAACCTTACTGTTATTAAACCAATCTATAAATCGGGTCATTTCTTTTTCCACCAAATCATAGTCAGGAGCTTGAAAATGCACTTTTTCTTTTCCCATTGCTCCAGATACAACCTGCATTGGTCCTGTAGTATCTTTTCTCCAGTCTGCTACCGTAATTTTGTACATTCCACTTCTTCCAGTCGGAAATAAGGCAGCATGCCAATCAAAAAGTCTATCAGCTGTTAAAGGCTCAAAGCATCTTTGAGTTGCGTCAAGCATCATTTCAACTATTCCTTCTACATTCCTGTCAGATTCAACTGCTCCCGCTATTTCCATTCCTAATCTGCGAGCAATTGATGAACGCACTTGGTCTGGATTAAGAAATTCACCCTCAATCTCAGATGATTTTAATACATCAAGAGTCAGCGTATCAAGTAGTGCCTCATTTCTCAAATCGAAACCTAATGTTTCCATTTTTCCAATAAGTCTGCCCTGTAAATTTCTTGCCTCACTTAATATTTCCAAGAAATCATTACTGTTCCAAGTAAATGCTGGCCAATTGTCTTTTTGATGTATAAAAGTTTCCATTCGATGCATTTTTCGCAACGAAAATAATCTTTATTCGTAGCAAATCAAAATTAATCGTTGCACAATCTGCATTAAATGCCCTCGTTATTCGTTGCACTGTCGTTTCTTCTGCTTGCTGGTAACGGTTTGGCTATGGCTTGTAGCGGTTTTGAAGCACTTTCCTGTCCACCTAAACCAAAGCTGGCTACGCAGCGAAAACCTTTCTGGTGGCCGTTCACCCGCCATAAGCTATATGCGTTGTTGTGGTGTCGTTTTTTTTCATTTTTCTTCACGGAAATTTCAGTCCGAGTTCATTTACTTCTTTGTCTACTCTCACCCATTCAACTCTTTTGTCAATGTCCTTTTCTACGGGACTAACTATCATAAACAAGTCAGTCAGGTAAATTACTTCAACAGTTCGTTTGTTGTACCCTAAGGCTCCAACGTCTTGCATTTGAAATTCAACTTTCTTAAAGGTCAAATGTCCATTTTGATAAATTACCTTTTGAGTTCTCCAAGCGGATGCAGAAAATGCAATTTTTAAAGGTCCGATTATTAAAATTCCAATTAAAGTCAATGTCGGAATTGTCGAGCCGATTATTTTCCATTTTCTTGTTTTAAAAGTCCATAGATTCCAAATCAAGGTCAGAGGAGCCAACATCATAATTCCAAAATAGGTAAATGATTTTATCGCTTGGCTTTTAATCTCGAATGAAGTTAGTCCGTCAAGGGCAAAGAGCAGAATTGTCAGAATGAAAATTCCATTCAATATTGGCGATATGTACTTCTTAATCGTCATTTTTTTTCAAATGCACCACAACTTACTTATAAGAACCATAAATTAACATCCATCCCACAACCCTCTGCTGCGTTAGTACGACTCCGTTGATGTTTATTCTACTTGTGAAATGTACACAAAAAACTCTAAAGTGTAGTGGTCAGCCAAAACTAGACAACAAAATCCGGTAGTGTCTAAAAAGAGTCTGGAAACAGAGGAGAGCATTTATCCCATAGCTTCCAAAAACTCCAAAGAGTGGCCCTCCCGATGCTCCATGCCGGCCCTTTGCCTGCACTTCGATCGGGACCTGCGGCCCGGCCCTTCCCCAACCCATAAAATCTAAAAACTCCAAAGAGTGGCCCTCCGGACCCACCGGAGGCCTCCTGACGCTTTGGTCAGGACTAAAAGCGCCCGCAGCAGCCGGTACTGAGTGGCAGGCCGAGGAGGCGGTCCCCTTTTCGGGAAAGCCTCCACAGGCTGCCACGAAATGCCGGGTGCAAGGGAGGCCGCAGGCAAGGGCCGGATAGATTCCATATACCTTCCTTGGAACCTGGGCCCGCAAAAAAAAGCCACCCGAAGGTGGCTTGCCATTTATTTGTTGCGGATTCCGGAGCGGTCTTTGCGTCGCGTTTTTAGCGCGTCCGCCGGTGGTGGCACAAAGTGGCCTACCCCACCGCCTCTTTGGTCGTTGAAGCTGCTGGGCGCATTTCCGGCTAAGGTTCGCTCTTCCCAGGATTCGAAGCGGCTGCCGTCGTCGCGGCGCTCCATGGTTATGCAATCTTCTACCGGACAAACCAAGGAGCATAGGTTGCACCCTACGCAATTCTCCTCAATAATTTCGGGTACCCTGGATCCGTTTTCAGGCAAGGCAATGGCCTGATGCGCTCCATCGTCACAGGCAATATGGCAAAGGTCACAGCCTATGCACTTGTCTGCGTTGATGCTGGCCACTACTTTGTAATGGAGGTTCAGGTTTTTCCATTCCAATACATTGGGCACGGCTTTTCCGGCAAAGTCATAAATGGTTTGGTAGCCTTTGTCGGACATGAATTGCCTTAGGCCGGCTTCCATTTCGCGCACGATGCCAAATCCATAGTGCATAACGGCGGTACAGACCTGCACGGAGGTAGCGCCCAAGAGGATAAATTCCACTACATCGCGCCAGGTTTCGATTCCGCCAATGCCCGAAATGGGTGTTTTTTGGATGTCGGGATGGCCCGCCAACTCTTTAAGCATATGCAAGGCAATGGGCTTTACGGCCGGTCCACAGTAGCCGCCATTGGTTCCTTTTCCATCCACCACCGGATAAGGCGCATAGGTATCCAAATCGATACCCACAATGCTTTTGATGGTATTGATGAGCGATAAGGCGTCGGTTCCACCGGATACGGCCGCCAATGCCGGTTCGCGAATGTCGGATATGTTTGGCGTTAGCTTGGTAATCACCGGAATGTTGGAGGCTTCCATTACCCATTGTACAATGGTATTTAGGACTTCGGGCTCCTGACCAACCGCAGAACCCATGCCACGCTCACACATTCCGTGAGGACAGCCGAAATTGAGTTCAATGCCATCGGCTCCTGCGTTCTCTACGTCCTTAATGATTTGTTGCCATTCGGCTTTGGACTCTACCATTAAGGAGGCAATTACTGCATGGTCGGGGAAATATTTTTTGACTTCCTCAATCTCCTTTAGGTTGTCGGCCAGTGGACGATCGGTAATCAGCTCAATGTTGTTGAGTCCGGCCATGCGCGTATCGCGGTAATTGGTGGACCCATAGCGGCTGGAGACATTCACGACGGGTACGCCGAGGGTTTTCCACACGGCCCCACCCCAACCTGCGTCAAAGGCTTTCATGACCTGATATCCGGAGTTTGTAGGTGGTGCTGAGGCCAGCCAAAACGGGTTTGGTGACTTTATTCCGGCAAAATTTATCGAAAGATCTGTTTTGTTCATACCGTTTTATTTTGGATAAATTGATGGATACCCAAGGCCGCCTTTTTTCCTTCGTAAGCCGCGTTGACTACTTCGGCGCCTCCGTTTACGGCATCCCCACCTGCAAAGAAATTTGGGGCTGAGGTTTGGTAGCTCTCGTTCACTTCAATTCGACCCTTAGCATCCAGCGTGATTTCGGGAAGCATTTCCATGAATTTGCCTTGTTTTGCTTGTCCGGTGGCTTTAATCACTAAATCGCATTCTATTTCGAAGGTGCTGCCGTCGGTCTTTTTGAATTGGACTGCGGTGGCTTTTTCCTTGCCTAAAATGGCTAAGGGCGAAGCTTCGAACACTCCTTTGACCCCGGCAGACAAGGCCGTTGCATATTCGAAATCGTAGGCTCCCATATCTTGTTTGGTACGCCGGTAGACCAAATACACTTGCTCGGCACCCATTCTAGCGCTTTCTGAAGCGGCATCCATGGCTGTGTTGCCACCGCCAATCACCACTACCCTATCGGGAATCCTCATGGAATGCTTGGTCATGCGGAGCTCTTCTACAAATTCAACCGCACCTACCACTCCGGGAAGGTCCTCTCCGGGAATCCCAAGCCAAGCGGTAGCTCCTAAACCAAGGCCAAGAAAAACAGCCTCATAGTTATCGGTAATCTCCTTGAGTTTTTCAGGACTATCGATGGGAGCGCGGAAATGGATTTTAAAACCCAGTTGGTTTTGGAGGTAGTCCATTTCGCGCAAGGCCTCTTCGTTGGTGATTTTGTAAGGCGCCGTTCCATAAACGGTAAGCCCTGAGGGCTTGTCTTTGGCTTCAAAAATATGGACATCGTATCCTAAGACCCGAAGTTCGCAGGCGGTAGCAATCCCTGCGGGTCCGGCGCCAATAATGGCTACTTTATGGCCATTGTCGGGTCCCGGAGCAAACAAGGTTTTGTTGCTTTGCATAACGGCTTCGGTAGCATAGTTTTGCAACCTTCCGATATCGATAGGCTTGATGTCTTGGTGGTTGTATACACAGGCACCTTCGCAAAGTTCTTGGGTTGGGCACACCTTTCCACAGGCGTTGCCAAACCAATTGGCTTCGTAAATGGTGCGGGCTGCTCCTTCTACATTTCCGGTGTGGATTTGTTTGATAAACAAGGGGATATCGATGTGTGTTGGACAAGCGTCCATACAAGGAGCATCGTAGCAATAAAGGCAACGAGAGCTTTCGTAAAAAGCCTCCGATTTATTCATGAGCGGCTTTTTAGCCGGGAAGTTTTCGAGGAAGTCGCTTTCGGACTCCGGACGTTTAAATTCAGCCATACCAGAAATTAAAGTTCGGTGAGTTTGTCATAGGTCTCCGGGCGGCGATCCCTAAAGAATTGCCAAGTAGAACGGACTTCATCAATCATATCCAAATCAAACTCCGCCACGAGTAGCTCATCGTTGTCCTCTGAAGCTTCGGCAAAAATTTGTCCTCTAGGATCTACAAAGTAGCTGGTTCCATAAAACTTACCTAAGTTCCACGGCTTTTCGGTACCTACTCTATTTATACATCCCATGAAATATCCATTGGCAGCAGCGTGTGCGGGTTGTTCCAACTTCCATAGGTACTGAGATAGTCCGGCAACGGTTGCGCTTGGGTTGTACACGATTTCGGCTCCATTAAGACCTAAGATACGTGCTCCGTCAGGAAAATGGCGGTCGTAGCAAATGTAGACACCTACTTTAGCATACTTGGTTTGGAACACCGGGTAGCCTAGGTTTCCGGGCTTAAAGAAGAATTTCTCCCAAAAGCCGGTGGTGTGAGGAATATGATTTTTGCGGTATTTCCCAAGATAGGTACCGTCGGCATCAATAACAGCAGCGGTATTGTAAAACACGCCGGGCATGGCCTTTTCGTAAATGGGTGCAATAATGACCATATCGTACTGCTTGGCGAATTCTTGGAGTTTGGCCACGGTGGGTCCGGGAACCGGCTCCGCTGATTCGTACCATTTTTTGTCTTGCCCCGGACAGAAATAAGGCGTATTAAAAATCTCTTGAAAGCAAAGGATTTGCACCCCTTGTTTTCCGGCTTCGTGAATGTAGGGCACATGCTTTTCGTACATGGCTTCGCAAATCTCCTCGATGGTGCCTTCGCCCTCGGTCATGGGCAAGGACAATTGAATTAGCGCGCTTTTTACTTTTCTAGGCATTTTTAAAAAAATTAATGATGAATAATTAACCCAAGAATTGTGTTGGGCCTCGTTTAATAAACTTTCCTGTTCCCGGTTTTAGGAGACATTCGTTGTTATGGATGGCTTTTTGACCGCGTAGGAACACGGTTTCGGTTTTTCCGGTAACTTCTACACCTTCGTAGGCCGAATAATCGCAATTCATATGGTGCGTTTTGGCCGAAATTTTGTGCTTGGTGGTTGGGTTGAATATGACCACATCGGCATCCGTTCCCACCGCTAAGGTTCCCTTTTGCGGATACATCCCAAATATTTGAGCCGCTCGGGTTGAAGTGGCTTCCACAAATTTGCTTAGTGTGATTTTGTTTTTGGCCACGCCTTCCGAAAACAACAATTCCACACGGTGCTCAATGGCCGGGTGCCCATTGGGTATTTTGGAGAAATCGTCTTTTCCGAGTTCTTTTTGATTCCACATAAATGGACAGTGATCGGTACCCACCACTTGAATCAAGCCCTGATTAAGTCCTGCCCACAAGGCGGTTTGGTCTTTTTTCTCCCGTAATGGCGGACTCATAACCCATTTGGCCGATTCAAAACCCTTATCGTACAAAGAGGCATCGAGCATTAAGTACTGAATGCAGGTTTCCACCATGACCCTTTGGTTTCGGAGGGTTGCACGCCTAACGGCATTCAAGGCACCCTCACAGGTCATGTGCACAATGTATCCCGGGCAACCGGTATAATGAAGCAGGTCAGAAAAGCGAGCAGAGGCTTCTGCTTCGGTTACCTCCGGCTGGGATAGGTAATGGTATAAGGGGGATGTTTTTCCGTCTTGAAGAAATTTAGCCACTAAGGCATCAATCATATCCCCATTGGTGGCGTGTACGGTAACCAATCCACCATGTTCTTTTACCACCTTCATAAGGCCAACCATTTGGCCATCGTCGATCATGAGGGCCCCTTTGTAGGCCATAAAGGTTTTGAAAGAGGTAATTCCCTCTTTTTGAATCATTTCTTTTACCTCTTCGGCTACTTGATCGTTAAAATCAGTAACCGCCATGTGGTAACTATAGTCGCCTACGGCCTTATCCTTAGATTTTGCCTGCCAAGTGGTGAGTGCATTTCTTAGGGTATCGCCTTGTTTTTGAAGAATAAAGTCAATAACCATAGTGGTGCCGCCGTGCATGGCAGCACGGGTACCGGTGGTATAATCATCGCTGGAAAAGGTGCCCATAAAAGGCATGTCCAAATGGACATGAGGGTCAATTCCCCCGGGAATAACCAATTTATCGGTGGCATCAAGCACCTCATCTACCCCTTCTTTAGACAAATTATGTCCAATGGCAGCTATTTTATCGTCTTCGATGAGCAGGTCAGCGCCAAAAGAAGCTTCCGCGGTAGCCAAGGTGCCGTTCTTGATTAATGTTTTCATAGATGTTATGGTTTAGAAGTGGTTGGTTTCATTAAAAGTGCATAGGAAAAGAACGCTACAAAAAAGCCTGTAAACCAAGCCAATTTATACAGGATTTCAAGGCTTGGTATCCACAAGCCCAATAGGGCCAATAAAATTCCGAGTGCCACGGCAAAGAAGGCTTTGAGGTTTAGCCCATGGGTGTAAGAGTACTTGCCCTTAAGCAAAAACAAATCCTTAACCGACAGTTGCCCCTTTCGAACCCAAAAGAAGTCGGCCAAAAGCACGCCAAGCACAGGTCCCAAAAAGGCACTTACCAGCACCAAAATGGCCGATATTTCATCGAGCAGCCACCAAGGACAAATTACAATGCCCAAAATGCCGGTAATTAGTCCACCCATTTTAAAGGAAACCTTTTTAGGAAACATGTTAGAAAATGCAGTGGCAGGTGCAATTAGGTTGGCGGCTAAGTTGGTGCTAAGGGTGGCAATCATTAATATAATTTGCGTGCCGACAATGACCATAGGCTGATCAAAATGGGCCAAAAGGGAAGCCGGATCCCAGGGGGCATCTTCTTGAATAAGAATGTCATCAAAAGCTACAATAGCCGCACTGGTTACAAAGAGACCCACAAAAGAAAAAAGCATCATGGTGGCCGGCAAGCCCATAAACTGACCCGCCACTTGGTCTTTTTGAGATTTAGCAAATCTGGTAATATCGCTAATGCTAATGGCCATGGTTGCCCAAAAACCTACCATGGCGGTAAACCAAAGCAAATAATCCAACCATTTGCTCCCTTTAGGGCTGAGCGAAGGAGGCGACAGCAATACCCAAGAGGACTGTTGAATAGCAGTTCCCTCAGCATCTGTAGCTAAAAACCGCGCCAACAGGTCACTTTTTTCCAAATCATAAATGGCCCCTTGTTTGGGAGCTAAGGATGCCAATGGAGTTTTTGACTCCAGTTCCTCCAAGGGCCTCTCAAAAACTTGAGAGCTGTCTTGGCCCTGAACAAACTGCCACTGCAGATGACTGGCTTTGAAGGTTCCATCCGGATGCCTCAAAGGATTCAGGTGAAGCATGGAAGTGCCCTCCTCTACCGATCGACTCATCGAGGAAGTTTTAAGTTGTTCCGACTGCTGAAGCACCACTGAAAAGCCGCCACCGGCAGAGCTGCCCCAAACAATCAGGGCAATGCCAATGGCCAACAACACCGGCGCTGCATATTCTTCAAGCCATTTGATGCCTTCAAATCCCTTGAAAACAAAAAACATGGAAATCGCCCAAAACACGCCGAAGCCAATAAAATTGCTCGGATTTAAGCCGGAAGTATAGGGAGTCCCGGTCAAGGCGTGCCAAATAGCACTTACGGCCAAACCTCCAATCCAAGTTTGTACGCCAAACCAGCCACAGGCTACCAAACCTCTCAAGAGCGAGGCCAAATGCACTCCATGCACTCCAAAAGCAGCCCGTCCAATCACCGGAAAGCTCAGGCCGTACCGAACACCGGGAAACCCATTTAATACCATGGGTAGCGTAATAACCAAGTTCCCCAAACCAATAATTATCAAGGCTTCTATCCAATTCAGGCCTGCCTTAAGCATGTAAGAGGCCAGTACCCAAGTTGGAATGCAAACGGCCATTCCCACCCATAGGGCAGCTAAATGCCATTTGCTCCAAGTACGCTTTTCCTTGGGAACAGGAGCAAGCTCCTGGCTATAGAGCGGTGAATCTTTTAGGTTTAGGTCATCCATAGGCCGGTCAATCAGCTAGTACAGTATTCATCGGCGATATCCAAGGCTTTTTCTATAATTCCTAAGCCTTCATCTATTTGATCTTTGGTTATGCATAAAGGCGGCGCCATAAAAATCCAATTCCACCGCACAAAGGTGAACATGCCGGCCTTTCTCAGCGCAGCAGCCATTCTATTGGTGGGTTCAGCATCCTTTGGTGCTGCGTTCCAGGGCACGGTTGGTTCTTTGGTTTTGCGGTCTTTCACCAGCTCTATACAGCCCAGAAGGCCTGTATTGCGCACATCCCCTATGGAAGGGTGACGTTCGCTAAGCAAGGCCACCCTTTGCTCCAAATATGCCCCCATTTGGGCTGCGTTTTGAATCATGGATTCCTCTTCCATTATGGCAAGGTTTTCCAGCGCAGCCGCACAAGCCACCGGGTGGGCCGAATAAGTCAATCCTGCCACTAAAGGGTGTTCTTCAAAAAACGCGGCAATTGGTTCGCTAACCATGGTGCATCCCAGAGGAACATAACCTGAGGTAAGGCCTTTGGCCATGCACATAATGTCGGGAGTAACGCCGTGGTGGTCAATACCAAACCACTTACCGGTACGACCAAAGCCGCTCATTACTTCGTCGCAAATAATGAGTATGCCGTACTTGTCGGCAATTTCTCGAACCTTTTTCCAATAGCCCGAAGGATATTTTATGCATCCCGAACTTCCGCTTTCGCCTTCCATAAGGATGGCCGCAATGGAATTCGGGTTTTGATACAAAATGGTTTGCTCCAAATTCCTGGCCGCCATTTCGCCACATGCTTCCGGACTATTGGTACCCCAAGGGCAGCGGTAGCTGTAGGGGTTTTCTACATGCACCACATTGGGCATGGCTTGACTGTCCATGGCATGCCTTCTGGGATCGCCGCCGGCCGATGCTGCACCATAAGTGGCTCCATGATAGGAACGGTACTGGGCAATGATTTTATGCCGGCCCGTGTACATACGCGCAATTTTTATGGCATTTTCTATGGCATCCGCTCCACCTAGTGTAAAAAAGGCTTTCGTGAGGTTTCCGGGCGTAATGGCTGCCAGTTTTTTGCCCAAATCTGCACGTGCTTGGGTTACCATACCCGGATAAACGTAACTCACTTGTTCCATTTGCCGGGCTACTGCCTGAGTAATCCGTTGTTGGCCATGCCCCACGTTTACGTTCATAAGCTGGGACGAAAAATCGATGATTCGATTTCCTTGACTGTCCCATAAATACACACCTTCTGCCTTTTGTATTTCAATAGGAAGAAGACCGCTCTGTTTCGACCACGAAAAGAGGGTATAGTCCAAGGCGTCTTGAACTGTCGTCGATGCAACACTCATAAAATTAGCTCATCCAATTGGTACGCGCTTCGGGATTCCATTTGGTAGAAGTCTTTTTGTTCTGAGTCCAGAATTCAATAGAAGACTTTCCGGTAATATCGGCCACCCCGAATTTCGATTCATTCCATCCTCCAAAGGCAAAGGGTTCTCTGGGTACGGGCACACCGATGTTTACCCCGATCATTCCGGCGGAAGCCTTTTCCATAACTACTTTGGCCATAGCGCCACTTTGGGTAAATACAGCCGCGGCATTCCCATAATTTGAGCTATTCTCAATAGCAATGGCTTCGTCCAAGGTTTTGGTACGAATAATGGAAATAACCGGTCCAAAGATTTCCTCTTTGGCTACCGACATATCGGGCGTTACATAATCAATAATGGTAGGGCCTACATAAAAGCCACCTTCTTTGCCGGGAACCGTAGCTCCTCTGCCATCCACCAAAATTTTGGCTCCGGCAGCTTCGGCTTCGGAAATGTATTTTTCGATACGTTCTTTGGCGGCAGCGCTAATGACCGAGCCCAGGTTTTCACCCGGAACTATGGTTTTAGCATCTTCTACCATTTTATCAATGATATGTTGCACTTGGTCTACCCCAACCATTACAGAGGCTGCCATGCAGCGCTGACCTGCACAACCGCTCATGGAGGCCACCACATTGGATGCCGTCATTTCCAAATGCGCATCGGGAAGCACCAATAAGTGGTTTTTGGCGCCACCCAAAGCTACGCAGCGCTTTAAGTTAGAGGTAGCACGTATGTATACCAATTTCGCTACGGCTGTAGAGCCTACGAAGGAAACCGCTTCAATTTGCTTATGGTCGCAAATGGCTTCTACCACTTCTTTTCCGCCATGTACAATATTAAAGCATCCATCGGGCAAACCGGCTTCTTTTAAAAGCTCCGCCATACGCATGGCGCTCAAAGGCACCATTTCAGAAGGCTTCAATACCACCGTATTGCCTAGCACCAGCGCATTGGGCACGGTCCAGTGGGGCACCATATTGGGGAAATTAAACGGAGAAATACAAGCCACCACACCCAAAGGTTTGCGTTCGATGCGGCACTCTACCCCACGGCTTACTTCTTGCACTTCATTGACCACAATTTGTGGCATAGACACGGCAAATTCGCACAATTCAATGCTCTTTTCGATTTCGGCTTTGGCCTCGTCCCAGGTTTTACCGTTTTCTATATGCACCAATTCGGTGAGCTCATCCATATGCTTTTCGAGCAAGGCCCGGTAACGAAAAAACACCTGAACTCTTTCCTTAAGCGTTTTGGAAGACCAATTTGGAAAAGCCTCTTTGGCGGCTTTAACGGCGGCATCTACCTCCGGCATGCCGCTCATGGGCACCTCAGACAAACGTGCTCCGTCGAGCGGACTAATCACCTCCATGGTAGTCCCCTGAAAATCTGCTACCTGCCCATTTATATAGTTTTTTGCTTCGGGCAATTTGATTTGTGTTGGTGTAATCATAAGTTTTAGCGACTAATTTTTGGCGTCGAATTTTGGTTATCTTTTGTTAACGTCCAAGCAATTTATTGATAATACATTAAGCGAGAAGCCACAAACAGGTCTCTAAGCGGATTAAATCCGAAATTTTTGTTTATTTTATTGAAAATCAGCCTATTCAAACCCTTTCAAAAAAATGGGCATATCTTACGTCCTGCAAAAAGCCTCTCAAAACAGCTGCGGCGGCCAGATTTTCAGCTTAGATTTCCTTCTCAAAAAACGCTTAGGCTAAGACCGAAAAAACGGCTTGTTGGAACAATAGGTATTGCCGGACCTAGGATTAGGACCATAAAAAGCAGAAATGCAGGCAACAGCTCCAGCCTAAAGCACCTCGGAAGACAAGATAAACGGTTGCTTATCAAACCGCTACAATTGTAGCCATTCCGCTACAATTGTAGCACCTCTTGATTCAGTAGACTTTCCAAACACAGATTTTCTTGACGGATAGATTTTGTTTTTTGGGCGGCCGGGCGCGCCCTTACTGCAAGTCCTCAGCGGTCAAGCACCGTGGGCTAAGGCGTACGGGGTCCCCCTCTAAGGAGTGGGCCTCCGCTGCCTAAGCCCACGGGCTTTCCCGCTTCCGGGCTTTCCGAGCGGTCGCTGCCGCGGGGTACCTTGCCCATTGGGAAATCCCCTTGTACAAATGTGGGCTTCCACAAAACTGGCTTTGGAACACGAAAACCCGCCTATTGCAAATCTGCTGCTAGCAACTGTTTTTTTTCAATGCTGAGTTTTATAAGAATTTAGTAAAAATGAGGTGCATTTGTAGCTTGACATGTTCCTAAGATTGTTTTAACTAGTCCTTTCTTTCTGTAAACATATTTTATGGTTCGTCCTGAATTTGTATCAATGATAAATACCTTTTTTAATTGGCCATCATTTACTGTAATTTCCCTTTTAGCAAATGCCGGAGCATTTCCTTTTTTAAATTCATTATTAAAATTTAAAGAGCCAATATCAGTAATTACTGTGTCTCCCATTTTACTGTAGTCATATAGATTGAAGTAGTCAACTTTAATTAAGTTTGTAAGTTTTCTGATACTGTCATTGGCTGTTTGTGCGTTCGCAGTTGTCAGAAAGAGAAAAACAGCAAAGAGGAGAACTGCAGTCGAGGAGAGAAGACGTTTCATTTTTTTGTCTTTTAAAATTGGCGCTAACGTTTTGGCTAAAACCAGTTTCAATTGGTTTTAGGTTTTGTTAGAACAGGTTGTTTTTTTACAAAAGAGTCTATGATATTTCTTGATGCATCAATATAATACGAGGTCTCTTGGTTGTCGTTTTTACATTGAGCCCAGATGCCAGGACTATCAGATTGATATAGTTTGATGTCTGAGTAAATAGGAGGAATACCAATTTTACCGTTTACAATTACTCCATGATAGTTATCACTTGTTTTGAAATGAACAACGCCATTAAAACTCGATCCTTCAAAATGTTTTTGAAGTGACATAGAAAATATGAAATCCATTCCTTTTATTTTTAAAGAACGACCTGAAGTATCTGTAACGAACCAATTGCCATTGTACGAAATCACGTAGCCGTTACTAAATGAAGTAGCCCAGTTATTCTCAAAACAACATGAACACAAATGCCCTAAAGTGATTATTTCTTTTCCAGAATTATCTAGATATGTAACTCCTTTGTCTCCATTTGATACTTTAAGAAGACCTTCCCTAAATTCCAGATCAGAACCACATACATGATAAGTTGGAGGCATAATTATGTTGAAATTCGAGTCAAGCAAACCAATATAAGAGTTTCTAACAAAAGGAATTACTGTTTTAAAAGGAATACCAACTTGATCAACATTTTCAAGCTTTAGTAGTGTGTCTCTTTCATCTACTATGAAAAGAGAATTGTTCTTTAATATGATACTATCACTTTGCCCAAGTACAGATGAGCAGGTCAAACTGGCGAATAAAATTAAAATGAGATATTTTTTTTCCTTCATAATATGTTCTAACGGTTAGGCTATGCGCAGGGTCCCGAAGGGCATTGCGTATAGGCATTGTTGTGCAACGTATTTATTTTATAAACTGTCAAGGAAACATTCAAAAAAGGGTCTTTCTCTATACACAACAGCATCTCTGTATTCTCCTGGTCGAGTTTCAGATCCTTGTCTGTGGGAACGTAATTCACCATTTTTGAGTATGAAGCTGTGATTTATAATTACTTCAATATCATTTACAGAATACCCTTCTGGCATTTGAAAGAATTCCCAATGAAATGAAGTTCCAAATCCAAAATGATTACCATCTTTCTTTTTAGCTGCAAAACCTGTCCACCCCATGGTTGTTTCGCCTTTAATTTGATTTTGAACCTTTAATGGAAAAGCAAAATCACTTTTCTCAATTCTCTCAATGTCATATTCATTCAACCTGTTTCCACTAGTTACGAAGTGTTTAACTATGTTGAGATATCCTGAGCCTGGTGATTTATTAAAGATTCCCTTGCCTTTCTGCTCTTCATTAAATCTCCTAATAGCGAGTTTTGTAATCTCTCTAGAGTTTCTAAAAATCACGCAAGGGATAAATGTCCCATCAGTCAAATAGACAGAGGCTCTATATCCATCACCAAAGTTGTTATCTGGTAAAGGCTCAATATTATTCCTTAGATATTTTATAATTTCCTCCGTTCTCATTTTTTATGTTGCACAACTTACTTTTAAGAACCATAAATTAACATCCATCCAACACCCCTCTGCTGCGTTAGTAAGACTCCGTTGATGTTTATTTTACCTGTTCAATGTACACAAGAAACGCTAAAGATCATCAAATGGATTTCGCATTTGTTCCAAAGCGCGCCTACGCACATGGGTGTACATCTCTGTCGTGCGTGAGCTCTTGTGCCCCAACAACTCTTGATTGACCCGCAAATCGGTGCCCGCCTCAAGCAAATGCCTCGGATAGCTATCCCTTAGCTAATGAAGCGTTGCTTTCCTGTTGATTGATGTTTAACCCACGATGGAAGCCAAGACCCACGATTTCCCCCATAGCCCACGGTTGAAACCATGGGCTATGGGAAAATCCCCCACACGGAGCTTAAGCGCCCCGGCGCAGGCCAATTAGCCTGCCGCAGTGGGCTGCTCAGCCGCTGCGGGGGCAAGAGCGACCACAGGAAGCTCCTTGCCCTCGCTTAGCGGCGTAGCTAGCCCACAAGGCAGCTAATGGCCGGAGACGGATGAGGCGCCCAAAACCTACTTCCTTCCTTAAACATGGAGCATCACGCCAGTTGGAGCACCCAAAACAGGCCCCAGGTGAGCGGAACGGCCAATAAAAAGGAATCGAAGCGGTCCAAAAACCCGCCGTGGCCGGGCATGATGCGGCCAGAGTCTTTTTTGCCTACACGGCGTTTGAGAAAGCTTTGAAATAAATCGCCTGCAACGGCTAAGGGGACAAAAATTAAGGCAAATAAGGGCCAGCGGTACCAGTCGGCCTCCAGCCAAAAATGGCCCAGTGCAGCCGCAGCAGCCAAGGCCGAAATCCAACCCACGGCAAAACCTTCGACCGATTTGCCGGGGCTTATGGAAGGCGCCAATTTGTGTTTGCCGAGGAGTTTGCCCCCCACGTAGGCCATGGTATCGTTTATCCAGACCATTAAAAACATCATGAGCAGTGGTTTAAAAGATCCACCCTCGGCAAACGACAAACGACTCAACAACCAAAAGGGAAGCATGGAAAAAAGTAGGCCAACGCCCGACTCCAACCAAAGTTCGGAGGATTTGGATTTGCCCAGTGCCATTAAAAAGCCAAGCACGGCAAGCAAAAGCAAGGCCCAAACTGCTTTGTGGGCAACCAAGGGAAACAAAAAGCTAATGGCGAACAAAAGGCCCGGAAGCCACAAAATCCAGCGTAAGGCGCCTTTGGGTTGTTGCGGAAGAAGGCCCAGGTATTCCCACCAACACCCTATGGCTACTAAGGCCATAAATAAAGGAAAATAGGGAGGCCCAAACCACAGCGAGGCACTAAGGATTCCGACATACACTATGCCGGAAATGCTTCGCTTTACCAGTTCAGAGGCGGCCATTATTCATCGCGGCTTAGCGGCGCATCGTTGGATGGCCCTGCCGGTTTTTCATGCGCTTCGGTAGGCGTTTCCCCTTGTTCGATAGAGCTTGCTTCACCGGAGGCTTGCTCTGTTTCGGCTTGTTTGGGGAAAATGGGAATGTGCTCCTTGAACACCCGTTCTCCAAAAATTTCTACCAAGTCCTCGCGGTACAATACTTCGCGTTCAAGCAAGCGTTTGGCTAGGCTGTCTAGCTTATCGCGGTGGTTTTTGAGCAGTTCAATGGCTCTTTGGTAGGCTTCTTCTACCATTAATTTCACTTCCTCATCGATGACCTCTGCGGTCTTTTCGGAATAGGGTTTGCCAAAGCTGTATTCGGACTGTCCGGTGGAGTCGTAGAAACTGATGTTTCCTATGCGTTTGTTCAAGCCATACATGGATACCATGGCATAGGCTTGTTTGGTCACTTTTTCCAGGTCAGAAAGTGCACCGGTGCTAATTTTACCAAACACCACTTCTTCGGCAGCGCGACCACCCAAGGCGGCGGCCATTTCGTCGAGCAATTGTTCGGTGGTGGTAATTTGTCGCTCTTCGGGCAGGTACCAGGCGGCGCCAAGGGATTGTCCTCTGGGAATGATGGTGACCTTTACCAAAGGGCTGGCATATTCCAGCATCCAGCTCACGGTAGCGTGGCCAGCTTCATGGTAGGCAATGGCTTCTTTTTCGCGCAAGGAAATGACCTTGTTTTTCTTTTCCAAACCACCAATTACTCGGTCGATGGCATCGTTAAAATCTTCGCGGGTAATGGTAGCTTTATTTCTTCGAGCGGCAATCAATGCGGCTTCGTTGCAAATGTTGGCAATATCTGCACCGGAGAAACCGGGGGTTTGCTTGGCCAACAAATCTACATCGATGGAGGCATCCAGTTTTTTGTCGCGCATATGCACTTTAAAGATTTCCTTGCGGCCATTTAAGTCGGGGAGATCTACGGCAATTTGGCGGTCAAAACGTCCGGGGCGCAACAAGGCCTTGTCGAGCACGTCGGCACGGTTGGTAGCTGCCAAAATGATGATTCCGGTATTGCTTTCGAAGCCATCCATTTCGGTGAGGAGCTGGTTGAGGGTATTTTCGCGTTCGTCATTGGCTCCTTGGGCCATAGAACGACCACGAGCGCGGCCGATGGCATCGATTTCATCGATAAAGACAATCACCGGGGCTTTTTCTTTGGCTTGTTTAAACAGGTCCCTCACTCTGGAGGCGCCTACACCCACAAACATTTCAACAAAATCGGAGCCTGACAAACTAAAGAAAGGAACTTTGGCTTCGCCTGCCACGGCTTTTGCCAGGAGGGTTTTTCCGGTTCCCGGAGGGCCAATCAACAATGCCCCTTTAGGGATTTTGGCACCAAGGGTGGTGTATTTTTTTGGGTTTCTCAGGAAATCCACGATTTCCATAAGTTCTACCTTGGCTTCATCCAATCCGGCAACGCTATCGAAGTTAACCAAGACATTGGTGTCTTTGTCGAACAGCTTGGCTTTTGATTTTCCGATGTTAAAAATTTGACCGCCTCCGGCACCACCGCCCATGCGGCGCATGATAAAGACCCAGAACAAGATCATGAGTCCAATGGGAATGAGCCAAGAGAGCATTTGCTGAAAAAAGTCATTGCGCGGGATTTGCCTTATTTCCACCTCTTTGGCAAAGGCATGTTGTTCGCGAAGTTTCACAATTTCATCGTCGAAGATGTTCTTATTCACGTTAGGAATAAGAAAATGCGGACCTTTTTCCACAAATTCCGGGTCGGGGTTCTCGAACAGCTCTTTAAACTCCTCTTCTCCTTTGTGTGCTTGAATAGAATCCTTTTTTAGGAACACTTCCACCTGCGGGGGGCTTCCTTCGAAGAAATTGATTTTTTCCACAAAGCCTTTTTCCATCCACCCATAGAGCTTATTTGTGGTAGCTTTTGGCATGGTGGTTTCAAACACATCGAGAAAGTTGATGGCAATAAAAGCGACAATAGCCGCACCATACAACCAATAAAGGTTGAAATTGATGCGGGGCTTTTTATTGGGATCACCCGGCTTTTTGGGGGTATTATTTGATTGCTGTGGATTACTCATACATTAAATCACTACCTATGGAACGAACAAGAGGCTAAAGGGGTTTAGGCAGAAGGGTCAAAACGGGTTATACGGGCATCGGCCCATAAGGATTCAAGGCCGTAAAAAGCCCTATCTTCGGGCAAAAATACGTGTACAACAATATTCACAAAATCTATTAAAACCCAAGTTTTGTTTGCCATGCCTTCTACATGCCAGGGTTTTTCACCTAAGGATTTGTGCACCGACTCTTGCACACTTTTGGCAATGGCTTCTACTTGGGTATCGGAATTGCCTGTACATATCACAAAGCCGTCGCAAACGGCATGTTCAATGTTTTGCAAGTCCAAATGGCAGATGTCCGCCGCCTTTTTATCTTCCATTCCTTTAAGAATGGCATCAACTAATTCAGACCGGGCACTTCCGTTTTTGTTTGTCATTCAATTTTTTTGTTGAAGTGCAAAGGTAATACAAATGATGGCTATCCTGTGAGGAAGATGTTAATGAATGGTAAGTGGCTTGAAGTTTACGAAAGCCTAGGCTCCACCAACGACCGAGCCATGGAAGCGGCGCGCTTGGGCGAACTGGGTCATGGTGCGGCGGTGCTGAGCCGAGTGCAAACCGCCGGGAAGGGACAGCGTGGAAACGCTTGGCAAAGTGGACCAAACGAGGGGCTTTTGGTCAGTTGGATTTGGGAGCCACTGCCCCACTCGGCCGATTTGGATTGGCCGGTTCGTTTCCAGTGGGCTTCCTCCCTTTGGGTACTTCAGGTGCTCAAAGGACTTCTACATAAGGGAACTGGCCCTAAGCTCAAATGGCCCAACGATGTATATGTAGGGTCCAAAAAGCTGGCGGGAATGCTCATTGAAATCCAATGGCAACAACAGCGCCCCAAACTTGGAGTATTTGGTTTGGGTTTAAATCTAAACCAAAGGCAATTTTCTTCGGAATTGAGTTCGGCAATTTCTCTTGCTGGGCTGGGCATGCCATGGGTTGACCCCTTGGAAGCTTTTCAATGGTTTCAAAGCACCCTTCCAGAGGGCTTGGATCAATGGATTCAAATGCCCGGGAAGGAGCTTAAAAAGGCCTATGAACGGGCGCTCTTAGGTATGGGCGAATGGCATTATTTTGAGAAGGATGGAAGTCGTTGGAACGCCCAAATTGTTGGGGTGAACGATCAAAACCAACTGTTGCTGCAAAGCAAAGAAGGGGTCTGCAGGGCTTATGAGTTAAAAAGCCTGCGGATGCTTACGGATTTGCCTTAGCGGCCAATTTTTGTTGCGCCGTTTTAAGCAAATGGCCTAAAAAGCCCTCCAAGGGTTTTTCTACCATCATTTTTAAAAAGGGATTGAGCTTGGCCTCAAAGGACATACCCACTTCGCTATGGCTTGCATCTATTTCTTTAATGGAAATGATTAAGCTAAAGGGGAAGGGCTTTCCTTCTGCATCGCCAATAAGCAACTCGCCTGGTCGGGTTAGTTTTTTCTGCTCCATGGAAATGGGGCCCAAAGCGCCTAATTTTAATTTACAGCCGCTAGGGCTTGCTTGCCAATCCTTTACTGCATCGGGCATTAAAGGTTCAAAGTTTCTAAAATCAGACAGCCAATCGAATACCGTTTCGGCAGAGGCGTCCAAAATCCTGGGGCGAATCGTGATTTTTGTCATGCGGTGGGATTCCATTGTTCAGGAGCCAAGCTCCAAGCATTCAATACGCGCAGATCCTCTTGGCTGATTCGATTTTCAGCAAGTGATGCTTCAAGTAAGTGAGCATAGTCACTTATCGAATAAGCGCTTATGCCTTCCTTTTCGCAGCGGTCTTTAGCTATTTCGAAACCGTAGTCGAATAAAGCAAACAGGTGCTTTACTTGGGCTCCGGCTTCACGTAGGGCTTGGATAGCATCTAAGCTGCTTCCTCCCGTCGAAATCAAATCTTCCACAACCAAGACCTCTCCGGTATCGGGAAGCAGACCTTCAATGCGCTTTCCCTTGCCGTGTGCTTTGGCTTGGCTTCTAACGTACAAAAAGGGCAATTCCAAAGCTTCGGCCAGCAAGAGTCCGTGGGCAATGCCCCCGGTAGCCACCCCTGCAATCGCTGCAGGCTCTAGCTCCAGTTTTTCTGCCATTTGCTTAAATCCGGCAGCAATCTCTTTGCGTAGCTTCGGGTAAGAGAGGCTGAGGCGGTTGTCGCAATAAATGGGAGATTTCCAACCCGAGGCCCACGTGAAAGGGTGTTTGGGTTGAAGCTGAATTGCGTTAATTTGCAGCAGCGAACCCGCAAAACGTCGGGCCAGCTCAGAATTGAGGATCATAGGTCAAATGTATAAAGTTTTCATCAAGGAACATGTACTGGTGTTAAGCACCCAAGCCCCGGCTCAGGTGCGTGGTTTCGATACGGTTCATCTTATGCCCTACCGCAACCCCCATAGTTTGATTCAGGTGGTGGAGGATTTGATGGAAAGAGAAGACCAGAAGCCGCGCTGTGTGGCGCTGTTTGGGGTCGAAGAGGCTTTGCTTTGGCAGGCATGCACCAGGGTTTTTGAAATCGTAGATGCCGGAGGAGGTTTGGTTAAACACAGCCAAACCGGCGATTTACTCTTTATTTTTAGGCATAAAAAGTGGGATCTTCCCAAAGGAAAAGCTGAAAAGGGCGAAACCATGGAAGAAACCGCCTTGAGGGAAGTTCAAGAAGAATGCGGCCTGGAAGAACTGCACCTTGGCCCTGCTTTATGTACTACCTACCATGTGTTTGGCTCTCCGGGTGCCCGAAAAATCAAACGTAGCTTTTGGTATGCCATGGAAACTGGTCAGGAAGCGCTTCAACCTCAAACCGAAGAAGGAATAAGCCATATTGAATGGGTGCCACCGGAGAAAGTGCACAAAAAACTAAAGAAGGCTTACAACAGCATTTATGAAGTAGTTCAGGCCTATTGGCATCAGGTAGGTTGGTCTGCGGCAAACCATCGCTTTCGACTAAAATAAGGGAAATCCTAGCCCCGGGGTTGCAGAATTGAGAAAGACTCGTACTTTTGCCCCCGGAGAGATGGCAGAGTGGTCGATTGCGGCGGTCTTGAAAACCGTTGAGGGTAACACCTCCGGGGGTTCGAATCCCTCTCTCTCCGCAAAGCAAAAGCCCTAAAAGGGCTTTAATTTTTCCAAAAAAAAACTCGGAGCCAAACTTGTTTGAGCTCCGAGTTTTTTTTTGGGAAATTACCAAAGTCGCCCAAGCGGCTTTGGCTTTGCTGCTCCCCCCTTGGGGATCAGTCCCACTAATCCCTTCTTCATACCAAGCTATGCTAAATCCGCTTCTGCGGATTTGCCTTTGCAGCTCCCCCCATTGGGAAAAGCCTCAGCTAATCCCTCTTTCAACAAAGTAAAAGCCCTAACGACATAGTTTGATACAAAGCAACCCCATAAGGTTTGAGCTCCGAGTTTTTTGAAAGAATACCAAAGTCGCCCCAGCGGATTTGCCTTTGCAGCTCCCCCCATTGGGAAAAGCCTCAGCTAATCCCTCTTTCAACAAAGTAAAAGCCCTAACGACATAGTTTGATACAAAGCAACCCCATAAGGTTTGAGCTCCGAGTTTTTTTTGGAAAATTACCAAAGTCGCCTAAGCGGCTTTGGCTTTGCAGCTCCCCCCCCTTTGGGATCAGTCCCACCAATCCCTTATTCATGCCAAGCAAAGCAAAACAACTGGGCAAAAAGGTTGAGGCCCGATTTCTTTTTAAATAATACAGCCTAATGGCCATCCGCCCTTACAGCTCCAGTCTCAAATACCTCTCCGAAATAATATTCCTATACGCCGATTTCATTTCCTCGGACAAAAAAGACCTATCTATTAGCTTCCATGCTTTTGACTTGTTCTTTTGCATCCTGTGGAATGCTCCTTTTATCTGTTTGAGGGTGAGGCCCATTCCTAAGGCCAATTGTTCAAAGTGGCCTCTGTTCAGTTTCTTTTTCTTCCCTGCAAGCGTCAAGGCAAGTTCTTCCTCATCCTCCGGAAATACCAGGGCCACACTTAACAAATCATAGGCAGGCGCAAGCCCCCATCCAGAGGGAGTTTCTATCATGGAAAAATTTTTGAGGTGCATATCGTTATTGCCCGTCAAAAACGAAAACAGGGCCAGATCAAAGAAATAGGTTTTGTCCAGTAAGGTATTGCTGGAGTAGGCATCCAAAGCCTTACCAATTTTCTCCATGGAGCCTTTGTATTTGTCAAAGGCTTCCGTAATCTGAAACATATCAAGCATGTGTAGCTTTTCTCCTTGGCCACCACGGTCTATTCGCTGCGTAATGTAACAGAGCTCCCCGGATTTCAGCTTAATCAAGGAGGAAGGTGCTACAGGAATTCCAAAGGCAGCTGCCATTCGCATAGTAAGATGCTCATTTTCGGGCATTTCCGGGAAACGACCCGAAGGTGGTTTTAATATGTATTGTCCGCCCAATGCGCCCACAATGGTAAGTCTGGCATTTGCGGCCTTGGCAGATTCCCTTATCAGAGACATGGATAATTTAGGTTGCATTCCCGGAACCGCAACCCTTCGCTCCACTACCTGTTTAGCGAGTTCGTCCATTTGATCCCAACTATACTCGATGTGAGGAGGTGATGCAGTTCCAAAAAAAGCTAAAGAGCACTTTTTGTGAAAGTCCTTCCCACCCTCGATGGGATCGTAGCAATACAGACATTTATTCTTCATCCTGCCCCTCTATTGGTTCCACACCTACTGCACCAATGCAATGCTGACAACAGGCCAGCAGCAAGCCCATTCGATCGTTTTTATTGATTTTCCAGCTCTTTGACGCGATATCCAGCAGCCATCCTTCCGGAATCAACCCTTCAAAAAAGGGGAAGAGCCGTTTGTCCGTATAGGGTTCTAATCTAACCGGCATGGAAAAAGTGATGAAGGCATTCGGATATTCCCTAACGTAGTGCGCATCGTAGGTAAATACATATTCCCCATCATCGGTTTCTGTAAGAATACCAGCCAAAATGCCTTTGTACCGTACTTTTCCCTGCCTCATTCAACCGGTTTTTTACTGTATACGGGAGCTAGTTCATGGCCAAACATTTTGAGGACGAGGTTTACCTTGTCCATATGTAAATTGGTTTTCCCCTGCTCTATTTTGCGCACCACCGTAAGCGCCACCCCGGCCCGGTCGGCAAATTCTTCCTGGGTGAGATTCACTTCCTTTCGGCGTTGCTTTACAAAGTCGGCTAAGCGATTCATTATATGTCCTAAGATATATTTTCAATCAAATATAATGAATTATATGTAATAGAATATAAAAATGGATAAAAAGATAGAATCATATGCATTAGCATATAATTTAATTAATTGATAAGTTACCTTTAATCACTAAATAGGCCTAAATCCCCCTCCTTGAATCGGTTTTAAAAATCTCCCCTCTTACCAAAACCAAATCCAACAAAGGTTTTCTTCATAAAAAACAATGGGTCAATTGGTGGTTTGCTTTTTTGGCCGGCTTATCCGGCTGCACGCTGCAAGTCCTCGCCGCTCCATTAAGGGAAGCGGGGCCGGTTGGGTCTTTCCGAAGGATCGGAAAGCCGCACCCGGCCCACGCTTCCCTAAATGTCGCTGCTCCGGGCTTTCCGCTGCATCCGGGCCGGATGTTCATCCCAAGCATCTCCTCACCTAAGGAATAGCCTCAATCTTTAATAAACAGGTTGAAAATCAATAGCCCAAATACCACGGCCACATGCACCAGCAACCAAGCTTTTTGCCACCATGGACGTTCTTTCCAATGCCGGTTGGGCTGAAAAGGATCAAAGGCCAAAGCAATGCCAAAGGATGCCATGCCGTCCCCCAAATCGCTCCAAACCATTTGACTAATACCCATAAGCGTAAACAATCCGTATAGCCAAGGGCTGTAATGCTCATGCCAAGGTTTCATAGCCGTGTATTGGTTTTCTTAAACACAGGATGAGTTCCAACCAAACCACCTCCCAAACCCAGCATTACAAAACAGCTAGCCCATAAATACCAGGCACCATCTTCCGGATGAGCAAACAACCATCCTATGCCCAATCCCGCCAATAACATCAACAACAATCCCAATAAACGCTTCATGTATTTCTGTTTTGAATGCTAATTTACCCCTTATCGGAGGCTTTTTATGGACTGTTTTTGCGAAAAAACTTTTAGATTCCCTAAAAATGTTAAAATGTACATTGCTCTTAACCGTTTTACACCTAAGATGTGTCTAATTTGTAGTACATGAAAAATCTTAGCTATTACATCTCCCCCTTCATCTTTGCCCTAAGCTTGGCATTTCTCTTTAGTTCCTGCGCTAAAGAGCAAATCAGCTGGCAATTGGAACCCCAATTTGAGTGGGAAGGCCAAAGCCTTTCCCTTGAACAAGATTACACTTGGCAAGGGAAAAAAATTCGTTTCACCACCATTCAAATGTACCTCAGCGGACTTAGCGTACTTGGCTCCGATGACCTCATGCACCTCTTTCCTCAATCCGAATATTTAATTTCCCCCGCTTCAGAGCCTTTGTCGTTTAATCTAACCGAAGGTATTTTTCCGGTAATGTGGTATGGAAATATCGGAGTGGACCCATTACGCAACGACTCCACCGGAGATTTAGCCATTCCGGCTTGGGAATACCCAAACAGCCATCCTCTTTCCGCAACCCAAGGAATGTATTGGTCCTGGAATCCCGGCTATATTTTTATGAAGCTCGAAGGACGTATTGATTTAGACAACGACGGCCAATACCTAAGTGCCGGTGAAACCTTTAGCCTTCATCCCGGATTAAGTCCTTTGTATACGCCATTAATTATGGAAGTAATAGGGCAAGGCGAACAAAACCGCTTGGATCTTAAAATTAACTTGGCGGCCTTTTTTGCCAATTACCCTTTAGACGGTGCAGGTCAAAACGTGCATGCCATGCATACCGGCGATCCAAGTTTCCCATACGCCCAACAACTTATGCTTTCAGGCTTAGAAGCATTTTATGCCATTGAAGCTAAATAGCATTGCCTTTGCCCTGTGCATGGCTGCCTTGGCTTCCTGTGGAGCGGATTCCAAAGCTCCTATGCCTCCAGCCTCTCAAGATTCGCTTCAATCTTTAGGGAAACGTTTGTTTTTCAGCACAATCCTTGACCAAAACGGACAAAAAAGTTGTGCAAGCTGCCATAACCCTCAATCAGGATTTAGCTCCGAGGTTTCGGTTCATGCCGGCCCAAACCCAAAACTTCCGGCCAGAAATGCTCCTTCCCTCTGGCATCTTTCCTTCAAAAGTGCATTCCATTGGGATGGAGGAGTGCCTAGCTTGACTCAACAGGTTTTGGTACCTCTGCACCCTATGGGTGATTTTGAAACCCTACCTCAAGCCTCTGTAGAAAGGTGGAATAAAGCACATCCCCATGAAACACCCATTGACTTAGCCACCTTATGCTTGGCTTTGGAAGCTTTTCAGAAATCCATACCAGTTCCTGCTACTCCATGGGACACCTACAGCAAGCAAGCCCAAAAATGGAACAAGAATGCCAAACTTGCCTGGCAAGAATTTAATCAGAAAGGTTGTGCCTCCTGCCATACACCGCCTAGTTTTACAGATGGTAAATTTCACAATACCGGGCTGCCTAACTTAACCGGAGACGAAGGCAGGTATCGCATCACCGGAAACCCGGAGGACCGTTACGCTTTTGGAACCCCTAGCCTACGCGGCTTAAACGCTACAACACCCTACTTTCACGACGGGCGGTCTTTTGCCTTAGATTCAGCCGTCCTTATCCATTACCGCGGCATGCACGGTCGGGAACTTAGCGCAGAATCCTTAGCAAGAATTATGGAGGTGCTTCAAAGCTTGTTTGTCGACAGCACGCAAGCGCAGAGCCACATACCCTAGGAGGTAATTCAAAAGAAATACCAACCATTCCCTTAGTTGCCATGCGCCGAAACGAGTTCGGCCCACAACTGTTGGGCTGCTAAAAAGGGACTCATTTGGGCAGAAGACACCTGTGCCTTCAAATCCAAATAGCGCTGATGCACCTTTGAGTTTCGTTCCAAAATATGCTCCCATTGCCCTTGCAAAGCTTCCTGAAACCAAAACACGGCTTGGTCTTTTCTACGTTTTTCCATGGCTCCGCTGTCCCTAGCCTTTAAAAGCATGCTTTCTAAGTGATCTACAGATGCTTTGATGCCTTGATTTTTCAAAGCAGACATTAAAAGCACTTGGGGCTCCATCCCATAGGGATGTTTCGGGAATAAATGCAAGGCGTTGCGCAATTCTGCAGCTGCCATTTTTGCTTTTTGCTCGGCAGGTGGCTCGGCTTTATTAATTAAAATGGTATCCGCCATTTCCATAATGCCCCTTTTGATTCCTTGCAATTCATCCCCGGCTCCGGGTATGGCAATTAAAGTAAATAAATCCACCATGGAATGCACAGCAATCTCGGACTGTCCAACGCCCACTGTTTCAACAAGTATCAGATCATATCCGGCCGCTTCACACAAAAGCATAGCCTCACGGGTCCTTAATCCAACCCCACCCAAGGCACCTGCAGAAGCCGAGGGCCGAATAAACACTTCCGGATTCCGGCTTAAGTGCTCCATTCTTGTCTTATCGCCTAAAATGGACCCTCCCGTGCGTTGTGAACTTGGGTCAACGGCAAGAATGGCCATCCGGTAGCCTTTTTGTAGCCAGTATTGGCCGGCTTGCTCTATGTAGGTAGATTTTCCTGCACCGGGAATTCCGGTGATGCCCAAGCGCAAAGACTTGCCACTGTAGGGTAAACACAAATCCAATAAAGCATTAGCTGTGCTCCGAGCTTCTTGTTTGTGATTTTCCAACAAACTTATGGCTCTGGACAATCCGGGCATTCCCCCATGACGCACTAGTTCTAACCAAGCCTCCGGGCTTTTGGGAGCGCTTTGCCCATTGCCCTTCTTATAATTGGGATTTATGGCTCCTGCCATCAGGGATTTAAATAATCGTTCAGCTTTTTGGCCAAATCTTCTTCCAAGCTTTTTTCCGGCAGTTCTACCACTCTACCTATTTCTCTCTTGTCATAGTACATGATAATGGTAGGAACATAGCTGATATTTAAAGCATTAAACCCCTCAAATGCCGCTTGTTTCTCCTCATTTACGGCAAACACTTTATAATCGTCCTCGTCAATGTTGGCCTCATCCATGATTTTGAAAAAATAAGGGGTATACACTTGACTATCCTCGCACCAAAAACCCATAACGCACTTGAAGCTCAGGTGTTTTCTCTCCGACTTCAATGTGGCAATGGCTTCTTTATTAGGTTCGTATGCCTTAAATCCGGGCTCAAATACCGGCCCATGCACACGGTTAAAGAAAATATGCCGGTGCACCCGACCCACCGGATAGTCGGCTCCTTGAGCTCCAACAGTGGAAAATACAGTCATTGCCAAAACTAACATCGTCCATTTCATACCCAAAAGTAAGTAAAATCGTGCGGCTGTTTTATTCTTGTTTTACCCAAAGCCGTTGATGGGTTGCGCCTAAAGCATCCAACCACTCCATGAGATAAGTACCGCTGGTCAATTGGGAGGGAAATTGAGGATCCCACGCGCTTCCTGCTCCTAGCACTCGTCCGCTCAAGTCCATGCATCGCCAGCCTGATTGTGCTTCCGGATAAAGCATAAGGACTGCATCGCCTTTTAATGGATTAGGATACACATAAGCTGCTCCATGGGTCTCAAATGTGGGTTTTTCAATGGCCAGATTTCCCACCTTTCCATCAAAAAACTGAAGCCCTCCTCTTCCATTTCCTACCACCAAATCCAACAAACCATCGCTATTTCTGTCCAAGGATATGGGAGCTGCATACAAACCTACATCTAGGAAACCTGCCGACTGGGTGACCAATTGAGCATTGCTTTCACTTACGTTTTGGTAGTGGTAAAGCGTGCCTCGATAGCTCCCTACCAACAATTCTACTCCTTGGCTTCCTTGATACAAGTGAGGAACCGCGTGCCCCTGATTGCCCACCAAAGGATCGGTAACTTGCACATTGGCCCAGCTGCTCACTAAGGCGTTGGATGAGTAAAATGGAGCACCCGATGCGCCATTATGCGGCACATAACTCAATTGACCATCGGCAGCGCCTATCAGCAAATCCAAATAGCCGTCTTGATTTAAATCAAACAAACAAGGCGCACTATATCCGGCAGCTATAGAAATACCTAAGCTTTGCGGATTACCTGAGAATACCGCCTGCTGAACGGTTCCGGTATTTTCAAGCCAAAACAAATCTCCTTGCCTCCTTCCAAATACCAAATCCAAATCGCCATCATTATCCAAATCGCCTAGACTTGGGCTTAAATCAAAGCTGTTGGGTGGAGCATTCAGCCCTACCAAAGTACTTTTTCTAAATGCGCTTCCTTGACTTCCGGGAGTGCTTAAGTACAGGTGCCAGGAAGCCGGCCCTTGGTTTACTCCTCCATGACCCAACAAAAAATCCGCTTGGCCATCTCCATTTAAATCTCCTAAAGCAGGACGACAATTGCTTCCTAAATCCAACACCTGCTCGTTGAAGTAATGATACTCCTGCGCTTGAAACTTGGGTGGATTAGGATCTGTGACCTGCAAAAAGCCCACTACCTGTCCCGAATCCAATGCATCGCTATCGGTATTTGGGGCCACCAATACATCCCATAAATTATCGTTGTTTAGGTCTGCCGAAAAGGCTCCAAGAAACACCTCCATAGAAAAGGCTCCACTGCCAAAGCCTTGAGGAAATCCGGCTTGAGCAAAAACCATTTCGGCTTGCTGTGCAGTTCCTCCATTTAGCATTATGGCCAATCGATTGTCGCCGGCATCTCCCAAAATCAAGTCGGTAAGGCCATCTTGGTTCAAATCTTTTGCCAATAAGCTGCTTCCCGCATGACGATTACCTCCTGGCAGGTTTCCACCCTGACCACAACTGTCTTGCAGTTGCAAATCGTCCAAACTGGCGCCTTCCCTAAACTTGCCCCAATTTCCTGTTTCAAGTGTGAAAATTAAACTGTCCGAATGCCCATATTGCTCTTGACTAAGGTTCCTGTGCCACTCCAGACAACTGCCCAAAAAATTAAAAGTGAGTACGTCCATATCCCCATCCCCATCCACGTCGGCAAGGCCGGGCAAATCCGATTGAGAAATGAAAAAGGCAGAGGGACCAAAGCCAAAATCGGTCTTAAGGGGACTTCCATAGGCCTGCCATGTAGAGGAACTCGCTTGAGTACCCCTGTGCAACCAAGCTTGTAGCCCATTGATATTATAACCTATCAAATCCGGAAATCCATCGCCATTGGCATCAAAGGGAAGACACCAGTTTCGAATACCAGGCAACTGGGGCTTTAAATCCGGCCGGTATACCCAAGAATTTCCGGAGCGCACCAAAGGCAAAACGACATTTCCCATGCGGTCAAAAACCCACAAATCGTTTTCTCCGTCTAAATCCCAATCTACTTCTCCAAATTGAGGCTGATTGAAACCTCCAAGCCATGCCAAACCCAGGGTATCTCCCTGAGCATTGAGCATCAAGGGGGGATTCATGGACTCATCAAATGCCAAACTTTGTTGGCCAAAGCTGCTCAGTGGAAAACCACAAAAACACAAGAAAATCAGGAAACCGGGTCGAACCATAACATTTGTAGCTATAAAAGTATATCTTTGCGTTCATTTTGAAAAGCTAAAAGCATAATAGATAACGCATATGCAGAATAAGGGAGCCATCCAGACATTTGCCATATTGCTGGCGCTGGCCTGTGTGTTTCACTTGTCGTTTACCTTCATTACGCAACGTACTGAAGCTAAAGCGATGGAAGAAGCGGGAGGAGATGTTGTAAAACAACGAGCTATTCTAGATTCTATCGGCAACGATGCTGCCTTAGACCTAGGCTTGTTTTCTGTTAGCTACAACGATGCCAAAAGAAGAGAAATGAACTTGGGACTTGACCTCCGCGGAGGAATCAACGTCACCGTAGAAGTTTCTATTTCGGACCTGCTCCGAAAAATGGCCAACAATCCAAACGACCCGGCTTTTGAACAGGCCATTGCCAAAGCAAAAGAAACACAAAAGACCAGCCAAGAGCCTTTTGTAGACCTTTTTGCCAATGCATACCAAGAGGCTAATCCGGGAGCTCGTCTTGCTGCACCGGGCTTGTTTGGCCATGCCGGCCAAAAGTTGATTAACGGCAATATGAGCAACGAAGAGGTGCTCGCCTTGCTTCGTAACGAAGCCGATATGGCCCTCTCGCGCACCTTCGAAGTGCTCGACGCCCGTATCAACAACTTTGGCATGACCCAAGCCAGCATCCAAAAGGTGGGAACCACCGGACGCATCCGCGTAGAACTTCCCGGGGTGCAAAACGAAACTCACGTACGTGAATTGATCGAAAAACCGGCCAAGCTTGAGTTCTGGGAAACCTACGAGGCCGCTGAAGTACTTAATCGCTTTGGTCAAATCGACGAACTCCTCCGCCGTCAAGAAGTGGCAGAATCTGCAGCAAAAGACGTGGACACGAGTCAAACCGCAAACCCGGAGTCTGCATCTGCCGAAGAGAATCCGGCCGAGGCCCCTGAAGCATCCTTGGCAGCCAATGCCCCCGACCTTCAGAATCCGGAATTGCCCGAGGACACCTCCTCATTAAATACCGAAGACACAGAATTTGGCGGTCAAGAAGATCTTGGTCCTCTTTTCCGTCACTTTGTAACCAATATTGTAGAAATCGAAGGGCAAGCTCAATATGGATTTGGTCCTACCCTCGGCTACACCCGCAACGGACCTAGAGATACCATTGTATTGAACCGCCTCTTTGCGCGCAAAGACGTGAAAGGCCTGCTCCCTCCCGACCTTAAATTGGCTTGGGGCAACAAAGCCATTCAAGACGAGTCCAATGAGTTGATCGACGGTCAATTCGCGCTTATTGCTTTGCGCTCTAACTCCCGTGATGGAAGTCCGGCCATGGAAGGCGATGTAGTGGTTAATGCACGTTTCCAAAACGACGAAAACTCCGGTGGCTTCGAAGTGGTCATGGAAATGAACGCCGATGGTGCCAGGGATTGGGCCAAATTGACCGAAAAGAACGTAAATAAATCAGTGGCCATCGTGTTGGATGGAAGGGTCTACTCCTACCCCAACGTAAACGAAAAAATTGCCGGTGGTATCTCCAGCATCTCCGGAAACTTCGGTTTGGAAGAAGCCAAAGCTTTGGCCTCCATTCTCAAATCAGGTAAACTGCCTGCCCGCAACGAAATTGTGGAAATGGCCATCGTAGGTCCTAGCTTGGGCAGCAAAGCTCGTGCCGCTGGTATCTCTTCCTTGGCCATCGCTTTCTTGTTGGTGCTCCTCTACATGGCATTTTACTACGGAAAAGCAGGTATCACTGCCGACTTAGCCTTGTTTACCAACCTTTTCTTCTTATTGGGAGCCTTAGCAGGCTTTGGAACTACCCTTACCCTACCCGGTATCACCGGTATTGTCCTGACCATCGGTATGTCCGTGGACGCCAACGTGCTTATTTACGAACGTATTCGTGAAGAACTGCGCGCCGGAAAAGGGGTGAAAATGGCGCTTGCCGACGGCTACAAAAGAGCTTACCGGGCCATCATTGACTCCAACATCACCACAGCCTTAATTGCTTTGGTGTTGATCGTATTCGGCGCCGGTCCGGTACGTGGATTTGCAATTACCCTCTTCTTAGGTATCCTTACCTCTTTGTTCTCCGCCATCTTTATTACCCGTTTGTTGTTCGAATGGCAGCTGAACAAAAACCGCAGCATCTCTTTTTCCAGCAAGGCCACCGAAAAGCTGTTCAGCCGCATGTCTTACGATTTTGTAGGCAAGCGCAAGCCTTTCTACATCGTTTCAGCGGCGCTTATGATTGCCGGATTTGTGAGCTTCGCTACCAAAGGCTTCAATCTGGGGGTTGACCTCAATGGAGGAAGATCTTATGTGGTGGCTTTCGACAACAGCGATTTTAGTACTTCAGAGGTCTCCACAGCCGTTACCGAAGCCTTCGGTGGGGCCAGTACCCAGGTGAAGTATTATGGCGACCAAAAGACGGTTTTGTTGGTTTCTAAATATAAAATCGACGATCAGTCCGAAGAGGTAGACAACCAAGTAAAATCTGAGCTTTTTGCTGCACTAAGCGGATTCTACACCAATCCTCCATCCGAGGAAACCTTTGTGACCATCAACGAAAACAAGCCGGCAAATTCCGGTATTGAGCGTGTGGAAACCGTAGGTCCCACCATGGCGCGCGATGTGGCCATCAAGTCCATTTGGGCGGTTGTGATTTCACTCATCATTATGTTTGCTTACATTCTGTTGAGGTTCCGTGGTTGGCAGTATGGATTGGGAGCGCTTGCTGCACTTGTGCACGACGTGGTTCTTGTATTGGCCGTATTTTCCATTTTTGATGGCATATTGCCCTTCTCTTTGGAAATTGACCAAGCCATCATTGCCGCGGTTCTTACCGTAATTGGTTACTCCATCAACGACACGGTAATCATCTTTGACCGCATCCGCGAATACGTCAGCGAAGCCAGAAAAGGCACTATGGGCGACATGATCAACAACGCCCTCAACAGCACCATGGGCCGGACTATCAACACCTCAATGACCGTGCTGTTTGTGTTGTTGGTAGCCTTTTTGTTTGGTGGCGAAGGCATCCGCGGCTTGTCGTTTGCCGTACTCATAGGGGTATTGGTAGGAACCTACTCCTCCATTTTTATTGCATCGCCCATTGTATTGGACCTGCAAAAAAAGAAGGCCAAATAATCAAGACACACTTGGAATATTGAAAAAGGTACAAGCTCCGGCTTGTACCTTTTTTTGTGCCCTGAAATTTTGGGAAGACGCATGTACATTTTTGATTTTTTGATGTATGGTGGTGTTTGGTGGGGACGCGGGGCAATGCGTGGGTGCAGACGCGGGGCAATGCGTGGGTACACCACAACGGCGCGGGGTAATGCGTGGGTGCAGACGCGGGGCAATGCGGCGAAACAGACGCAATATATTGCGTCTCTACCCTCCAAACTCTTGCTGTAGACGCATGGCAATGCGTCTCTACACCCTCTTGCTCCCCCTACCCCCTCTTGCTCTTTCGGGGCCTTCTCCGTAGCAAATTTTACTATTCTATCCGGCACTTTTTCCGGCCAGCCTCGGCCCCGGTGGTTGGGAGCGGGCTATGGTAGCTTCCTCCGGTCGCTTCCTCGCCCTGCTCCCAACAACACCGGCGCCCACGGCGGGTCCTCCCTTGGTGCCGGGGGCCAATATGTACCTAATTCATGGATATGAATCGGGCGTCTGTTGCAATGCATGGCCATGCGTCGAAACAGACGCAATAAATTGGGTTTCTTCATCCTTTCGACGCATGGCAATCCGTCGCAACAGACGCATGGCAATGCGTTGAAACAGACGCATGGCAATGCGTTGAAACAGACGCATGGCAATGCGTTGAAACAGACGCATGGCAATGCGTCTCTAACCTCTTGCTGTCCCTTCTCGCCTGCAGGCTGTGTGCCCGGTTGCCGCCTGTGGTTGGTTGCGTCCTGGGTAGAGACAGGGCATGCCCTGTCTCTACGGCATGTCCTGTCTCTGTGGCATGGATTCTCCAATTTCGAAAACGCGTACATGAAAACATTTTCAAAAATAAGGCCCACATGCATCGAAAGGCCTCCTGACGCATCGGTCAAGGTTTAAGAATCTTCCGCTTTGGGCAGGTCAAAAAGGTTTAATTGCTTGGGATGGGTAGTATCCAACGTTCGTTTCTCGCTTTTGGAGCTAGGAATCAAACGCATGAGCTCTTTAAGCTGGAATTCAAGCTCCTGGTTTCTTAGTAGCAGGCGTTCATTCGGCGCTTTTAAATCGCCAACAAGTTGCTTGATTTCTGCCAATTCGGACATGTAATAAAAGTACGAAAAAAGCAGCTGAAGCCCTTGTTTTTACTGCCATTTTATTCACTTTTTATGTGGATAAAATCGGGTGTTTTTCCTTGCATTTTCCAAACGAATACCATGGATAATCATCACCAATGCATCATAGCTCAAATCTGCCTTTTTGCCCTCTTTGGGCAGGGGAAATGTACCTTTTTCCAAACGTTTGTAAAACAAAACCAAGCCTCCCGGCTCCCACCGCAGCAATTTCATGCGGTTGCGGCTGCGGTTGATGAACACAAACACATCCCCACTCAATACATTGAGCTGCATTTGATTGGTCACAAGGCCACAAAGTCCATCGAAACTTTTGCGCATATCTGTGGGAGCTTTGTACAGAAAAAAGCGCCCACCGGTAATAGAAAACATGGCTTAGTACCCGATAAAAGTCAGCACTTGAGCAGCTGCCATTCCGGGAGGAAGCAAAAGCTCTACTCCGTTGGGATAGCGTACACAAATCTGTCCTGAACTTGGCAAGGGCAGTTCCAAAAATTCCTCCGGTGTAGCGGCGGCCTTACTTTTTCGAACCCAGTATTGAAATTTAGCGAAAGAGATTTGGTGTTTTGCAGCAAAATGAGCCGGGGTTTCTCCGCTTTGACGCCATCCCTCTACCAAAGCCAGCATTGCCTCTCGTTTTTGATCGTTATTGGACATAATTTTTTGGTTTGCCCAAAGGTGAGAGGAGTTTTGGAGGTGAGGAATATGGGGTTGGCTGAATGCTTACGTTTATCCGCCGATTTCCAAAGTTGCTTTTCTAGCGGTTCTTCGGTTCCGATTCCGTTCTTTTTGGCCATGTATTTTAGGTGCTTGTTAGGTGTTTCAAATTTCAGGTATTCTGTTTGAGGGTAGGTGAAAATAGGGTTTTTTGGGGTTTTGGGTTGGGAAAAACCAGATGTGCTGTTTACTTTTTTTGTTTGCCGAACAACGTTTTGGCGCTTGGCGCAGTGGCTGATTTCGGAGCTCATAGCTGTCAATACACCTTAAAAGTTAATGCAAGGTAGAATGTTCAATTAACCACTTCACCCGCCATTGAGCCAAATGCCTGTTACCGCCTAGTGCTTCTTTTTCTTCGTCCGTATGTCGGTCAGTCGTGCAGTTGGGCAGACACACTCTTTGCCAAGTTTTGGCTTGCGTGTTGGCTGGTGCGACTTGGCAATGTGTGTGGCTGTGAAGGGTTGGCATCAGTTCTTTACTTCAATTATTTCTACAAAATTGTCAAGATTACCCACTTTCACTATGTCACCAACTGTATGTCCAAGGATTGATGACGCTAACGGAGATTTTAAACTTATTTTTTGAATTCCATTAGATAATTCATTCTTGTTCGCTGTCTCAACGATATGTACTTTTATGTCCTTACCATTGTTCATATACTTTACTGTGACTTTACTTCCCAAGCAAATTTCATCTTTAAAAAGTTTGGCTTGCTTTTCTTCTTTTCTTTCAATGCTTTTTATTGTCGCAATTTCATTGTCGGTATCTATGATAGTAGTTTGAGCAACATAATTTTCAACCATTTGAAACTCGTCTGTAAAGGCAAATGAAGTTTTAGAATGGTCAGCTAGATTGTAGTCATTTCTCGATTCAACATTTTTGATGAATTCAATTAAACGCTTTGTTTCTTTCTGTGGATTACGCCACCAATTTGTACTCCATATTCTATGAAAAACAAAACCGTGGCTTTCAAGAATTTTTTGTCTGTGTCGGTCGTGTAAATATGCTTCTCTGCTCGAATGATACTTTGCTCCATCACATTCAATTGCAATTTTAGGCACTCCTGCAATTTTTGGGTCGTAAACAATATCAATTCTAAACTCCGAGACTTTCATTTGCGGAATCAGCTTTGATTCGTCTACTTCATCAACTAAAAGTTGATAAACTTCTTCCTCAAAAGGCGATTCTAACTCTCCGAAACTACCAACATTGAAAGAAGTGCTTTTTGTTGAATTCTCGCTAAGTGCAGTTAAAATTCCAATTCTTGAATCGTTATTCCCTTCGCTTACGGCTTTGCTGTATGCTAAATATGCGTAAAAAACTGCTCGTTTATTGTTAGAGCCTTCCGTTATTAGAAAATCTTTGTAGTCCATAAATGCCTGTTCAGGTACTGATGAACAGACATAAACTTTATACTTAGCTCTTGTGATAATTACGTTTAAAAGTTTGTAGCCTTTGGAATGATTAATCGGACCAAAACGCTGTGCAAATTTTCCGTCTTTTCCGGGGCCATAAGTGGTTGAGAGAATAATAACATCTCGTTCATCACCCTGAATATTTTCTAAGTTCTTAATGAACATTCCGTTCTCTTCTAATTCTTGGATTTTGGCATTGAACTCTTCAAATTTTGAGAATTTTTGCCTTTCTAAAATTTTGCTTTTTATATGATTTCGCTGAGCAATATTAAAGGTAGCAATACCGACTGTTGGATATTCTCCGTTTGGAAGTCGATTTATATTATTCTCAAGAATTGACAAAACCATTTCGGCTTCTGCATCATTGATGTGGTCTGAAAAAGTACCATTAACTTGAATGTATTTTATTGGTGTATAATCAAATGTATTTGGTAATGGTTTAAGTCTTTGATTGTAGAATGCGTAATTTGAAAAATCTATAAGGTACGGATGTCTTGACCTATAGTGAAAATCAAGGTGACGTTTCTCAAAATTGAGTTCAGCTCCAAAGTCCAAAAGGGATTCACAAGACAAAAGGATATTATCCCTATCTACTACAATTTCATCATCTTCTTCAAGGTCGTCTTCGTCTTCAATTGTACCGTCAAAGACTTTACTAAAATAATTTGAAGGTGGCATTTGGTGTTCATCACCTGCAATAACTATCTGCTTTCCTTTTAAAATTGCTGGCAAGTTGTCCTCTAAACGTAATTGGCTCGCTTCATCAAACATTACAATGTCGAAATAGCCATTCATTCCTTTAAACAGGTTACTTGCTACATCTGGTGAAGTTAGAATAATTGGAAAAAAGGTAGTGAACAAATCAGCATCATATTGAACTATTTGTCGTAATGAAAGCCGTTTAAATCTATTGCTACTCCGCTTATTATATAAGTTTTCAACCGAAAGATTTGCATTTCTTTGTGCAAAATCTCTTGTCGTGTCAATCTGCTTTGAGAACCAAAACTCACGAATATACTTTAATTGTTCTCTTTCTAGTCCACTCAAAGTGCTGGTTAGTTCAATGTGTTCGGAATCACTTGTTGGCAAATCAATACTTGCTGAATTTACGAGCATTGAATTTAGATAGTGAATTAAAAATGACTTCCGCCAATCTTTTTTCCCCTTCAATGCATTTATTAGTAGTTTAGCTTCATTAGAAAGTCCATTGTAAAATTGAAACCATTTAAACTCTGTTGTGAAAATGTCATTTTCATAATTGTAGTAATCCCTTTTTTCTTGAATAATTTTCTCAACTGCATTAATGAGTCCTTTGAAGTCATTGGCTGTGACTTTATGATTTGTCCAACTATCAGACTTGATTTTCTCCCTTAAAAGTGAACTATTTTCTTTAAGTGATTTTAAAATATCTGTTTGATATTCAGATATTGAAAATTCTAGAACATCAATTGAATCATATTCATATTCAATTTTGGACTGAAAATCCGAGCTAGTTTTATCAATCAATTTATTTGCTTCTTCAATTTGATATAGATTGCTCTTAATTGATTTTGATACTTGAAATTCTTTTAGGTCAGCACAATTTGAGTAATGATTTTCAAGGTTTGTAAAAAGTTCTTTGATTCTCTTTTGGTCTTTGACGACCTTCTTTTTAGGTTGAGAAAAAATAGCTATTGCTTTATAAAGTAGTCCATTTGTTTTTTCTTCATCAAGAAAATCGGAATTGGTTTTGTGTTCTGCATAAATAGCATTAATTGATTCTTGAATTTGCTTTCCACTTTGGATTTGCTCAGCAAACTCAGCTTTTCTTATTTTGAAATACTCACTTTTATATTTTGATTCAAGTTCCTTTAGTTTTTGAAGGGACTTTTCATATTCTTCAAAGGAATCGTTGATTCCTTGTTCAATAACATACGGATTATCCCCAACTAATTTTTTTGAATTCAGAAATGAGGTTGAATCATATTCTTGATAATTAGAATAAAGATTTTGGCCTTTCTGAACTAGTTCTAATAGTCTGTTCAATTCTTGTGAATTATACTTGAATTGAGATTTGTCGATGTTTAAAGTATGGTCTTCATCTGTGCCGTTAAGTTCAGATAAAAGCGTTCCGACTATATCAGTCCAAGATTTGTCTCCTAGAAGCTTTTCATCAAGTTTTTTATGTTTTCCGTTAATGGAATCAATAAGTCCTTTTGCTTTTTTGATTAGATTATCTAGTGATTCTTTGGAATATTTGTAGCGGTAACTTCGATAGGATGAATTGTCAACCCTATCTCTAACTGAATCAACAACTGTTTTTCGGTCTTTAACAATATCACGAATTAAAACGCAGTGATAGTTTAAGTCTTTTTCAATTAAAGCATTATGTAAAACTTCTAAAGCCGTTCTCTTTTCGCAAACTACAATTGTCTTTTTATGATTCTCTAGGGCATTAATAAGGATTGCGGATAATGTTTGGCTTTTTCCTGTTCCTGGAGGTCCTTGAATTAAAATGTTTCTTTTTGCTTCTAAGGAATGTAAAATACCTTGTTGTGATGGGTCAGTTTCGACTGATGAAATAGGTTGGAAAGTATGGTTTTCTAAATCGTCAAGGTCAATAGACAGCCCTTCCAAATCCATTAAATTACCATAGTCGTTTATTATGTTTTGCTTTTGGACTTCAAAAATTGAAAACAGACCACCAAAGTCAATATGTGCATTAGTGGAATTTATGAGTAGTTTTTCGTAATGATTTTTATCTCCAATTGAAACTATGTTGTCAAGTTTCTTGATAAATGCTTCTTTGATGTCGGAAGGAACGGAAGTATTAATCTCTTTGATGAGCTTAACGCAAATTTCAATTAACTCATCTTTTGTAATTAGCCCATCATCCAACATTTCACTTGGAATCTGTTCAATTTCAATGTTTGAATCCGATTGTAAGTGATTTATTAAAACTTCATTTAAGTAAATCGGGTCGTCTTCATTTCTGTTAATTTCCCAAGTATTAAATTCTTTAGTCCGTTTAATTCTTAATGACCAAATCAGGATAGGAGCAACCGTGAGTTTGTTGTCTGATTGGTCTCGTCTGACAAGTATTGGAAAACCGAATCCAAATGTGTTGATACCTTTTTCAGATTCGATTGCTTCTGTCTGATTGATTAAATTCTCAAAGGATTTTGTGATTCTAACTAGTTGTGTTTGGTCTTCTTCAAAAAGCGTATTCAAGTCTGGAACGTTGTCCTTCCAACTAATTCTGAATTTTAATGGCTGTTCAGAAAGTAATGATTTTATGAAACTGTCAGGAAGATTCTTGTCAATATGTGATAGTCTGTTTAAGTCAAACTTGTATCTTGAATTTGCAGGTATTGCATTTAGATGAACGCCTCTGCGATTACCTATCTTCAGTCTCCTTTGAAGTTCATTTAATAATTTTTCTGTCAGTTCCATTCTTCTTCTTCTTTAGTGCGTTGGCAAATATTTAGGCTCTTTTGCTTGCGAAGCTGTCGCCCGTGTGTAGGGGAAAGCAAATGTGCCTGAATGTGCGGTTGGCATTTTATTTCTGTCGTTCATTTTGTTCACTGTCGTTGTCTTTTAGCATTATCGGTAACGGTCACTTGTAAGTGGCGTAGCCGATTGCGTGAGATTTCATTTTCAAGATACCACAACGTTGATGCGGGGTACAAGCTCCCAATTACGCACTATTTCGGCTATGACATTTACAAAATGTTATGGGTTGCTAGTTATGATATAATTAATAATAATCTCAAATTGGAAAGTTATTTCATTGAGCAAGTTGAGTTTTTCATCTTTTATTTCTCTGTAGTTATGAACAATAATATTCCTTGTATCATAGATTAAATCTCCAATCTCACTTTTTTCTTCCTCCCCAAACTCGGAAATAAAGGCATTGCAATCACGCTTCAAATTAATAAGCAAATCTTTTTCAAATGTCTGGTCGTTAGGATTTGTATCTTTCAATATTTTCCTTACGTTTTCACGTTCATTTCTAGTCTTATTTAACTTTTCTATAAAATTATTCTTAGTTATAGTTTTGTTGTTATAATTTTCAAGTAAGTTGTCAAAGTCACTATTAAAAAGTTCTGTTATATGATATTCAATCACTTGATAAAGCAAATGAAATCGTATCAGGTGGTGATCTAAGGTTTTTAAGTAATTTGTATAAAGTTTTTTTGCAAAATCTGAAGTATATACTGGATTTTTCGTTTTTTGTATCCGAATCGATTTTTTGCCACGAAATTTATCTGTGATTAAATTGTTAGGACAAACATATTTTAGTTCGTGTTCATTGTATACAAAATAGCCATATGTGGCAAGACTCGGTAGATATTTGAATATTTTAAACTCACTATCCGGTGCTAATTCATTTTTTGAAACAACAAGAACTATTAAATCACTATCAAACAATTCACTAAGAAGAAAACTTTCCTTTTTGTCATTTATGGTAGCCTCTATGGAAAAGGATTTAGCTAGTATTTTTTGATATGCTAGAAAACGAAATTGATTAAAGAAGACTTTGTCAGAATAATCGTTCTCGTTACTTTCTAAAGCAGATATTGGAAAAATCCATCCGATTCCCTTTTTTAAATCGACCTCATTAACAAGAAATATGTCATTTTCGGCAGCTAGAGAATTACTTTCTAATATAAACAGTTCATAATCATTAAAACTAAACTCTTCATCTTCTTTCGTAGGAATATAAGAAATTGAAAATGTATCGGTTATTTCATTGTTGCCTAAAATAAATGTTGAAGTTTCCTTGTCAAAGGATACTTTGTCAAGTAATTTCCCGTCATAAAATAGAGCCATAACTTATTGCGTTTTCCTCAGATATGTAGAATAAGCCTCATCAACCGATTTATTCATATTTAAGTAAGAATCACCTTTTTTATCAAATAGTTCTCTAAACATAAAATGGAAAAACATCCTTTGGTCATTACCAATTTTTTTTGCTACAGTTCTAATTTTATCAAGTTTAGATAATAAGTTTGGGAATGTTTCTTCTGGATTCGAAACATCTACTTTTTGAATTAATTCAATAGCATCTGTTATGTTTTCAATGATTCCAAAATCAATAAGTTTCCCAATTGCCGAACCAAATCCGGTCATAACCTGAGACTTTGTAAAAATCTTTTGAGCATTACGTCCAAATGGCTGCCCTGAAAGTTCTAACATATCTTCCTCAAACTCCCAACCATTAGATTTTGTGTTAATATCTTCGACAAAATGATTATAGGTTGCTAAGAAATCTTTGAATAAATCCCTTTCTTGATTCTCTTTTGATAGTTTTTCTAAGGTTCGAATATTCTCTAATATGTTATTCCTATCAATAGTTAGGTAATCTCGGTCAATATAAGAGTTGAATCCTTCAATAATATCTTTGAATTTGTATTCTCCCTTTTTCTTGGGAGGTTTGTCATCCGCTTCTAATAGTAATTTGATACCATCCAAATCCTCTTCTAAATAATCAGAATAAAGAATCTCTATTTGATGTCTTAAAGACATCGGTGTTTGACCAGTATTCAGTGTTAACATTCTGTATAATATGCCGAGTTTATCAATTCCTACATATATTTCAATTCGAATTAAGTTTTTTGATAAGCTTTCGTATACTCCATCATCACCGGCATCTTTTAAGGAGTTGAATAAGTCTCGAATGGTATAAGTCCTTTGTAATCCATCAAGAATAATCAAATGTTCAAGATGCTCTCCAATTAATTCTTCAACTTTATCCCCATTTCCCTCAATTAGCTTTTTATCAAATATTTCTTTACTGTTTTTTGATAATGCCAATACTATCGGAGGTATAATGCATCCTGTTTTCAAATCCTCTTTAAGTAAACTATAGACTGTCGATGAAGACTTTACTCTTCTCCGTTGGAATGAATTTTTTTTAAGTATTTTATTAGAAATATCTAAATACTCTTTCAATTCTATTTCAAAAAGTAAGTTATATGCTTTTACTTTTTTATCAAATAATTTGTGAATCAGTTTCATTATTACTCATTTTATGTAAAGATAGCGTTTCCTTCTAATTGCCCTAACTTAATTATAAGAACCATAAATTAAAATCCATCCCACAACCCTCTGCTGCGTCAGTACGACTCCGTCGATGTTTATTTTACTTGTGAAATGTACACAAGAAACTCTATAGATCATCAAATGGACTAGGCATTTGTTCCAAAGCGCGCCTACATGTAAGCTTCCCCCAAAATCAGACAGTCCAAAACTAGAATTAAATTTGACTGTCTATGAAAAAGAGCAAGTTTTCCCCAACTCAAATTGTAAAGATTCTCCAAGAATGGGAATCCGGCACCCCGGTTGAAACGGTTTCTCGAACCCAT
>JAUHWY010000021.1 GCA_030427255.1 Bacteroidia bacterium
AAGGAAGAGATGCCCCTCGACTTGCATGTATTAAGCCTGCCGCTAGCGTTCATCCTGAGCCAGGATCAAACTCTTCATTGTACAAAATGAATGAATCTCACTCAGAGTGAGCTATCGGTTTATTAATCCTCTTCCGAAAATTAATCTTTCGATGCTTGCTTGTTATGTCAATTAAGTCAAAGATCGTCAGCCAATCAAAAACCCGCTGGTTTATCGTTTTGGCGGGTGCAAAGATAATCACTTAAATTAAAAAAGCAATAGCTCTGCATTTTTTTTCGCCTCGAATGAACGTGTTCCCGATTGGGAGCGCAAACATACAAGCTTCCTTTTAGCCTCCAAAGGTTATGGACAACTTTCTACAAACAAAATATACAAGTTCCTGAATAACAGGACGAAAAAATAGTTTACGCTTACATTGGATCGGTCAAGGCCACAGGCAAAACCCGTCCATTAAAGCAAACATTGCCCTCCAACACAAAAGAAGCAATCCATGCTCCCAAAGCATCGGCATCCATTCCTGTGGCGGAATCCGGAAATGCCGACCGCAACATTTCGGTATCACAAGCTCCAAGAGCTAAGCCATTTACTTGAATATTTCTTTCAACCAATTCTACTGCCCAACTTTCGGCAAAAGACATTAAGGCTGCTTTACTCGCACCATAAGCCGATAAGCCGGGATACTTTTTTGCGCCGGAATAGCCCGACATACTGCCAATCAACACCACATGGCCCCCCGGCCGTATCTTAGGTAATAGAGCCTTGGTTACTAATGCAGGCACGGTTACATGCAAACGCATCATTTTATCCAAATCATCCTCTCTAAGGTCCTGCAAGGAAGCCTTGGCTAACATTCCCGCATTATGGACAACAGCATCGAGCAAAAGCGATTTCACATGTGTTTCGAGCGAGCTTATGGCATCCTTATCCAACAAATCAAGACTGAAACCTAAAAAACCCTCAGGTTTATCGGCCCAAGCATCTAAATTTCGAGAAACTCCTACAACCCGGTGGCCCTTTTTTAAAAGCGCCCTCGCCAAGGCATATCCTATGCCTTTACCCACTCCGGTAACCAAGACCACTTTTGCTTCTTTAGCCATTTAAACGGCCCTCTAAATCTAAGCCATGTTGCTTGGCTGTTTCTTCCGCCAATGCATAACCTGCATCGGCATGACGTATTACACCCATGCCGGGGTCGTTGTGCAAAACACGTGCTAAACGGGCATCTGCCTCGGCACTCCCATCAGCAACAACTACCATGCCGGCATGAATGGAATAGCCCATGCCTACCCCACCGCCGTGGTGCAAACTTACCCAAGTAGCTCCTCCGGCGGTATTAACCAAGGCATTTAGGATGGGCCAATCGGCTACGGCATCTGAACCGTCCATCATGGCCTCGGTTTCTCTATTGGGTGAAGCCACCGACCCCGTGTCTAAATGATCCCTTCCTATAACAATAGGAGCTTTTAATTTCCCTTCCCTAACCAAGCGGTTGAACTCCAAGCCGGCCTTTTGCCGATCTCCTTGGCCCAACCAACAAATACGTGAAGGCAAACCTTGAAAAGCAATCCGCTCACGGGCCATCCTTAACCAACGCATGAGGCCTTCGTCTTCAGGAAAAAGCCGCTTTAAAGCTTCGTCTAACACATAAATATCTTGTGGATCTCCACTCAGAGCTGCAAACCTAAAAGGACCTTTGCCCTGACAAAACAAGGGGCGAATAAAGGCCGGCACAAAACCAGGAAAGTCAAAAGCATGTTCCACACCACGGCGGTCGTGCGCTTGCCCGCGCAAATTATTGCCATAATCGAATACCACGGACCCTTTCTTTTGAAGGGTAAGCATCAACTGCACATGGTGGGCCATGGTATCCAAACTTTTCTCCATATAGGTATCCGGATCAGACTCCCTTAAGCGATTGGCTTCCTCCACATCCATATGCTCCGGAAAGTATCCTACCAATGGGTCGTGGGCCGAAGTTTGGTCGGTCAGGGTCTCCGGCACCACTCCCCGAGCTATAATCCGCTCCAGCAGATCTACCGCATTGCAGAGTACTCCAATACTTTTTGCCTCACCGGCAGCTCGATACGCCAAGGCCTGATCTATAGCTTGGTCTATGTCCAAATGCTTCTCATCCAAATACCTTGTTTCCAACCGCTTGTCAATCCTCCACTCTTCCATTTCAGCCGCCAAGCACACTCCTTCGTTCATGGTAATGGCCAGCGGCTGAGCACCGCCCATGCCTCCAAGACCCGCAGTAACGTTTAAGGTTCCTTTTAAACTTCCCCCAAAATGCTGCCGGGCACATTCCGCATAGGTTTCATAGGTCCCCTGCACAATTCCTTGGCTACCAATATAAATCCAAGACCCTGCCGTCATTTGGCCATACATCATTAGCCCCTTTTTGTCGAGCTCATCAAAATGCTTCCAATTGGCCCAATTGGGCACCAGCATGGAATTGGAAATCAGCACCCGAGGAGCGTCTTTATGGGTTTTCATAATACCCACGGGCTTTCCTGACTGAATAAGCAAACTTTCATCGTCTTCCAGTTGCTCCAAAGCCTTAATAATTTTATAAAATGCCTCGGGATTTCTTGCGGCCTTACCTCGACCTCCATAAACAATCAGCTCTTCGGGGCGCTCGGCAACCTCCGGATCCAAATTATTCAGCAGCATGCGCAAGGCGGCCTCTTGCAGCCAGCCTTTGCAGCGCAGCTCCGTTCCATGGGGTGTTTTAAACTGCTTTAAATCAATCGTTTCTTTTTGATTCACCTGTTCCATGCTTGTTATTTTTTAAAGAAATGCCGGGCTTTTTAAAACCGTAAGGGCAGTGACGGCAGCCGTTCTTACAGCAATAACCGCGTTTTAAAAGGTATTGTTCGGTGAACACCAAATAGCCCTCCGGCGAGGTATAGGCATCGCCGGGCTCCAACTGCGGTGCAAAACCGTAGTAATCATCTGTCACCATAAAACAAAGATACAAAAAGGGAAAAGGAAGATTTGGGCCGCTATCCGGCTATCCGCAGTAGCTTCCGATTGGCGCACCTCCCCAAGCCAGGAGGCTGCGGGGTCTCCTCCTAGGGTCGGAGCCGCCACCCCTCCGGCTTGGGGGGCGCCCCAAACGGCAGGCTACTTGCTGCTATCCGGGCGGCAGCCTACCCGCCGGCCAACATGCGCCTGTGGACAAATTGACGCCAACAAGGATTCCTACGCACTTACTGCGCCTAATTTTGTACTTGGGAAAATACACTTCCTTCCATTTCGTTAAAGCATTATTAGGTTATGCGCATATATCTTTCCCTCCTGTTTACCATGCCCATCTTGGGTTTATTGGCTCAGCAAAACAACAAGCTCACTACCGAAGAGTACATCGAAGCCTATGCGGCCGCTGCCATTCAAAACATGGAGCAAAGCCGGGTGCCTGCCTCCATTACCTTAGCTCAAGGAATTTTGGAAAGCGGCAATGGGAATTCCGATTTGGCCAAACAGGCCAACAACCACTTTGGCATAAAATGCCACAAAGGTTGGACCGGGCGCACCTACCATATGGACGACGATGCCCCAAACGAGTGCTTTAGAGCCTATGACGATGTGTTGGACAGCTATAAAGACCATGCCGAATTTCTGACCGGAAGATCGCGCTATGCCGCGCTTTTTGAGCTGGAAATTACCGATTATAAGGGTTGGGCCAAAGGACTTAAAGCGGCAGGCTATGCCACCAATCCCAAATATGCTGACTTACTCATTTCCCTCATTGAGCGTTACCAATTGCACCAATACGACCAACCCGGAGCCTTAGCCAAATTAAAAACCGGCAAAAAAGAAGGAAGACCGGATGTGGAAGAAAACCGACCGCCTAAAATCGAAGTTCCCGAAACACCCGGCGGCTTGGATAAGGTGATTTTCGTGAACGGGCTAAAAGCTATTGTGCTAAGTCAAAACCGGAGCCGGCTTTCATTTATGGAAGCCTATGAAATAAAAGAAAAGCACTTGCTTAAGTACAACGAACTGGGGCCTTTGGACAGTTTGGAAGCCGGGCAAGTTATTTTCTTAGAGCCTAAAAGGGCTTCTGCAGCACGCGGTAACGACTACCACACCGTTAAAGCAGGCGAGACTTGGTATTCCATAGCACATAGCTATGGGATGAAAACCGAAAAGCTTATGAAAAAGAACGGTGCTTGGCATGGAAGTCCACTGGAACCGGGAGAAAAACTCTGGTTGCGTAAAAACAAGCATAAAAAAAGCCTCTTCTTCTGAAGAGGCTTTTCTACATTATTTCCGATTAAAACTTAGGTATCTTGCTTTTCTGCTAGAATGCTCACCTTGTTTCCGGACATTTCTACTACTCCTGTTTTAACAGGGAGTTCCATGGTTTCCCCACCAGAAGTAACCACCCGAATATTTCCCGTGCTTAGCGTAGAAATTATGGGTGCATGTCGGTCGAGCAACTCAAAAGAGCCATCAGAACCGGGAAGCTGCACCAATTTAGCTTCGCCATGAAACAGGGTCTCGTCGGGAGTAATAATGCTTAATTCCATACTTATGCAGTTTCAGCAAGCATTTTCTCGCCGGCTTCAATTACCTCTTCAATGGTACCCTTAAGGTTAAAGGCCGCTTCGGGATATTGATCTACCTCACCATTAAGAATCATGTTGAAGCCTTTGATGGTGTCTTCGATGCTTACAAATACGCCTTTGAGGCCGGTAAATTGTTCAGCTACGTGGAAAGGCTGAGAAAGGAAACGTTGTACACGACGTGCACGGTGTACCACAAGCTTATCCTCATCGCTCAATTCGTCCATACCGAGAATGGCAATGATGTCTTGCAATTCTTTATAACGCTGTAAAATCTCTTTAACGGCTTGTGCTGTGTTGTAGTGTTCCTCTCCTACTACATCGGGAGAGAGAATACGGCTGGTTGAGTCCAAGGGGTCTACCGCAGGATAAATACCCAACTCTGCGATTTTGCGGCTCAATACGGTTGTGGCATCGAGGTGGGCAAAAGTAGTAGCCGGTGCCGGGTCGGTAAGGTCATCGGCAGGCACATACACCGCCTGAACAGAGGTAATAGAGCCGTTTTTAGTAGAAGAAATTCGTTCTTGCATCAAGCCCATTTCGGTAGCCAATGTAGGCTGGTATCCTACCGCAGAGGGCATCCGTCCCAAAAGTGCCGACACCTCAGACCCGGCTTGAGTAAAGCGGAAGATATTGTCAATAAAGAAGAGGATATCACGTCCGGTTTCGGCATCACCGGAGGTGTCTCCATCACGGAAATATTCGGCAAGGGAGAGACCAGAAAGCGCAACCCGTGCACGAGCACCGGGAGGTTCGTTCATTTGTCCGAACACGAAAGTAGCCTTAGATTCCTTGAGTTCGTCCATATTTACCTTGCTGAGGTCCCAGCCACCTTCTTCCATGGACTCCTTGAATTCCTCACCGTATTTAATAATTCCGGCTTCAATCATTTCGCGCATGAGGTCGTTTCCTTCGCGGGTGCGCTCCCCTACACCGGCAAACACAGAAAGTCCTCCGTAACCTTTGGCGATGTTGTTGATTAATTCCTGAATAAGTACGGTTTTGCCCACGCCGGCACCGCCGAAGAGGCCAATTTTACCCCCTTTGGCATAAGGCTCAATGAGGTCAATGACTTTAATACCAGTAAAAAGGACCTCAGTACTGGTGGTTAAGTCTTCGAAAGCCGGTGGTTGGCGGTGAATGGAGTAACCGTTTTCGCGGCTCACCTCACCGAGACCGTCGATGGCATCGCCTACTACGTTAAACAAACGGCCTTTGATTCCGTCGCCTACGGGCATGGTAATGGGTTGACCGGTAGCTACCACTTCCATACCGCGACGTAGTCCGTCGGTGGAGTCCATGGAAATGCACCTAACGGTGTTTTCGCCAATGTCTTGCTGACATTCCATAATAAGTTTTCCTTGACCTTCGGGTCGATGGATTTCGAGTGCGTCCAGGATATTTGGGATGTCGTTTTCGTTGTCGAAACGTACGTCAATTACTGGACCAATGATTTGAACAATTTTACCTGTAGGGGATGCCATGAATTGTAGCTTGGTATGTTACGGTAATAAGTTTCCGGGCGCAAAAGTAAGAACAAAAGGAAGATAATCCTATGAAAAATTAAAAAGAGGAAAAAAAGAACTACAGAGGATCAAGGCCCCCGGATTGCAGCGGCAGCCTTTTGCAGCAGCTTGGCATTTGTACCGGGCTGAGCCGGGCGGAGCGCCAGCAAGCCCCGGAGAAGCCAAGGAACAAAGCCAAGGTGCAAAAAAGCTATAGCGGAAAGCCGGAAAAGGGCCCCAAAACCAATTTTTAGTAAAGGTTTGTAATGTACTTGTACCTTTGTTTCATAATTGAGCAGTATGAAGGTACACCATGGGCGGGAAGGCTTGCCCTCGTTTGCACAAGCGGTAGTCACTACCGGAACCTTTGATGGGGTTCATGTGGGTCACCGAAAAATTTTGCAACGTATTCAGGAGTTGGCTCTGGGGTGCGGAGGGGAGTCTGTGCTGGTTACTTTTGATCCTCATCCACGGTTGGTTTTGTTTCCGGACGACAACGACTTACGCCTATTGAGTACTTTGGATGAGAAGCTACGGTTGCTCGAGGCCATGGGTTTAGACCATGTGGTTGTCGTGCCATTTGATCGTGCTTTTAGCCGGCTTACGGCCATGCAATATGTCAAGGATTTTTTGGTAGACCAGTTGGGTGTGCATCAATTGGTGATTGGCTACGACCATCATTTTGGAAGAAACCGGGAAGGGCACATAGGTCAATTGCGTGATTTTGGCAAGAGCTTTGGGTTTAGTGTTGAAGAAATTCCGGCACAGGATATTGATGATGTGAAGGTTTCGAGTACAAAAATCAGAAATGCCTTGTTGGAGGGTGATGTTGAGACCGCAGAAACCTTTTTGACTTATCCCTACGCATTGGAAGGAGTGGTTGGTCACGGCGAAAAAAAAGGACAGGGCTTGGGCTATCCTACGGCAAACATTCATGTGAGTAATCCGTATAAGTTAGTACCGGCCCGCGGCGTTTATGCTGTTCGGGCTAAAACGGCGTTTGGTTCTGCCTATGGCATGATGAATATTGGTGTACGGCCGACCGTGTCCGATGGCAATACAGAGACATTAGAAGTGCATTTACTGAACTATACAGGCAATTTATATGGGACCCATTTGCAGGTGGAATTTGTGCGTCGGTTAAGACCCGAAGTCCGCTTTGGTTCGGCACAGGAATTGCAGCTGCAATTGGCAAAAGACGCACAAGAAACCCGAAACCTATTTGGTTTATGATTCAAAAAACCCTCCATAGCATAGTCCTTTGGCTTGTGCTGCTCATTATGGCCCAGTCCGGGGCGCATGCCCAATTGTTTCGCGAAGAGCCGCTCTATACAGATTTGGAAATTGCCTTAAAAAACCCCTTGCAGGTAAAGCGTTTGGCATTAACTAAGGAGAAATTTAAGCGGTTTCCAAAAGAAGTGTTTCGTTTTCCTAATTTGATAGAGCTGGACTTATCGCGGAACAAAATCCGTGAAATTCCTCCGGAAATTCAGCAGCTGAAAAAGTTGGAGGTACTGTTGTTGGAGCGTAACGATATAGAAGAGTTGCCGGCCTTTATTTGCGAAATGCCCAGACTCCGGCATTTGGATTTGCGCAAAAATGAGCTCTTTAAAATACCGGATTGTTTGGGCAAAATGTATAAACTACATCGCTTGATACTGGCCAGCAACCCTATATTTAGACTTCCGCCGGATTTTGAACATATGAGTCAATTGGAGTTTTTGGATTTAAGGAGCACCGACATTCATCCGGAGATTTTAAAGGCATTGGGCGAGGCCCTTCCGGCTACGGAGTTTTTGTGGGACTCAGATTGCAATTGCGGACCTAATCACTGAGCCTCCCACCGGAGCTGAATGCCTCCCATAATGTGGATTCCGGCTTGAGGATAGAGGTAATTTTCGGTAACCAATGCTTGATTCAAAAAATAGCTAAAGGTGTATCCGTTAGGTGCGTAAAGGGCGTTAAACATATTGTAAACACCCAAATTTAAGCGGCAGACCAAGGGGCCTTTGAGGGGCAATTGGTAGTTGGTCAGAAAATCTGCTGTGTAAAAAGGATCCAATCGACGGTTGTTGAGTCCGGTGTTATCTAAAAACTGGGGACCAACATATTTGTGGCGCCATTGCATGGTCCAGCCTTTGATTGGTTTTAATTCCAGTGTGGCGGCTGCGAGCCATTCGGGAGAAAAGGCAATTGGAGTTTCCCCGAGAAAGCGCTGCTGCTGTCCCCCATTGTCAAAGTCATCGATAAATTCTGTGAAGTTTAGGATTCTATTTCGGCTCCAAGTTCCGTTGGCCTGAAGGCTCATCCAAGGCAGCAATTGCCAAGCGGCTTCGAGTTCTAGCCCCAAGCGGTAGCTGCGGTCTGCGTTGGTGCGGGTGTACGCTCCCACATCGTTCACCTGGCCGGTGAGGACAAGCTGGTCGGTGTAATCCATCCAAAAGAAGCCTCCTTGCAGTTGGAATTTTGAGGACTGAAATCGGTAAGAGAGCTCCAAATCGCGGAGTACTTCTGCCCGTGGTAAATTAGCGGCGGAGTTTTCGTAGTCGACCCGATTTGGCTCTTTGTGCGCTATTCCATAATAGGCATTTATGCGGTGTTTAGGAGAGGGATTAAAGGTAAAGCCAAGCTTTGGGTTTGGGAAAAGAAAGGATTCATCGACTTGAATGTTGGGGTTGTCCGGAAATCCAAAAATTCGGTACCTCAGGCCGCGCAGTTGCATATCGGCAAAAAGTAGCCATTTTTTTCCGGCGCCGTATTGGGCTCTAAAAAAGCCATTGTATTCCAGTTTGTCGGCGTTTTGGTAGTAATACCGGGTTCCCGGAGGAGAATCTTGCGCAATTTCGGCCCAAATAACCTCGCCGTAATGGTCGTTTTGGTAATAATAAACGCCGGTACCACCGGTTAACTCCCAAGCTTTGCGTTGCCAATTGAGCGAAGCTTGTCCGCCCACATAGTGGTTGTCGAGCCAAAGTTGCCTAATGAGGTCGCTTTGGCTTAGCGTATCTTGCCCTACAAGCAATGGAGGCATTTGATAGGCGGTAATGTCTTGATCGACTTTATATTGTTCGTAATAGCCCCTTCCACGGGTATAAAAAGCGGCCAAATGCATTTCCAGTTCTGAGGAAAGCTTTTGGTCTAGGAACAGCTGGTAGTGGTCTTGCTGGTAATTGTCGGTTTCGTTGGCATAGGGTTGCTCCCGCAGTCCAAAATCGGTTCCTGCGCTATTGAATCGAGGCTGATCTTTCCAAATGGCTTCCGGCACGCCATACCAGGCTTGATAGGTTTGTTCAGCGCCGGAGAAAATATTGAAGCGCAGGCGCGTTTTTTCTTTAAGATACCCTCCTTTGATGAAAAAAGATTTTAAATCGCTAAAAGATCTATCGATAAATCCGTCGGAATTGGTTTTAGAGAGTCTTCCTTCGACAAAAAAGCCCCCGGGAAGTTGGCCCGTGCCAAATTCAGCAGAATGGCGCAGGGTATTAAACATCCCGCCATCGAATCGGTAAGCCGCAAAAGCCTTGGGGTTAAATTCGTTGGTGTTGATGTTAATGGAGGCTCCAAATGCACCGGCTCCTTGGGCTGAAGTGCCCACGCCTCGTTGGATTTGGACCGAATTCATGGAGCTGCTTAAGTCGGGCATATTGACCCAAAACACGCCCATGGATTCCGGGTCGTTGATTGGAATTCCATTGATGGTGACGTTGATTCGGGTTTGGTCGGTTCCACGAATTCGCAGGCCGGTATAACCAATGCCGGCTCCTGCATCGGAATGGGTAACCACAGAAGGGGTTTGGTCTAGGAGCATGGGGAAGTCCTTGCCGTAATTTAGGGCCTCGATTTGATCTTCGCTTAAGTTGGTTTGGGCAACAGGTTGGTAAGATTGGGCGCGTACGCTAACCAATTCAAAGGAGGGAGCCACAATGGTAGCCGGAGCAAGGTGCAATTGGTGAAATGTGGGGTCTCCTGGAAAAAAACGCACGGTGTCGGTTTGGTATCCAAGGGACCGAAGAATAAACTTAGCGGTATCTTTTCCGGAAGCAAGAGCAAACTTTCCTTCTCCGTTGGTAAGGGCAAATCGAAAACCACCAAGTTCTTGGAGCGTAACTCCAGAGAGTGGCTTTTCGGTTTTGGCATCGAACACTTGTCCGTTCCATTGGGCATGAACATTGGTCATAGAGAGACCAAAGCAGAGCATGCATGCGGTTTGGCGCAACAGTTGCATAGCAAATCGTTTTAGCACCCGAGGGTGCGGTTCCACAAAAAGCGGTAAATGGAGATGCATTTACCTTTACCTACGCCGGCATTACCCGGATCAGGTTCTGTCCAGAAAGGACGTCGGGTATAATCTCAGCCAAAAAGGCACCCCGAGGTGCAATGCGCACATTGCGCTGCAAAAGTAGTTTATTCGGGAAAAAAAGCAAGAACTAAACGGTTCTCTTGAATACGAGGTAAAGAAGGTTGGGGGTAGCGCAAGAAAGGGAAAAGAAGATTCCTGAGTATTGTCTAGAGCTATGGAATTAGACCAAGGAATGATTCAATGAAAAAGAGTAAATAAAAACCAAAATGGCCTATCTTCGTTTTACAGCCATTGAAATTGAATGCATGAAATTGGAAGAGGCGCTAAAATCGAGTTTTGCCAGCGAGGGAATCAAGGCCTATTTGAATGTTTTATACACGGCAGAAACCGTTGGATTAATTATTGCTCGCTTTTTTAGAAAGTGGGGTTTATCGAACCAGCAATACAATATCCTAAGGATATTGAGGGGAAGTAAAGACCAACCTTTGCAGGTGAAAGAAATTTCGGTGCGCATGATTCACCGGAGCAGCAATACTACGCGTATTATAGATCGTCTGGATGCCAAAGGTCTTACATGCCGCGAGAATTGTCCGCACGACGGTCGATCGCAATGGGTGCACATTACTAAGAAAGGCCTGAAGTTATTGGAAGAGATTGATGCCGAGATGGACAAAGGCTTTCCGGTAGAAATGTTGGATGAGTTGGAGTCCAAGCAGTTGAATGAGTTATTAGATAGGTTTAGAGGGTTGAACGAGACCTAAAAAAAAAGGCCGCTTTGCGGCCTTTTTTTACAAGGATTTCTTAGCAAGATAGAAATCAACCATGTCCAGCTCCTTATCGGCCAGACGGGCGTCTAGATCTTCCAAAGTTTTTGGTGGAGGTACAATTACGGGGTCACCCGGTTGCCAATCTACCGGCATAGCTACTTTATGGGCATCAGAAGTTTGGAGCGCTTTTAAGGCTCTAAGTATTTCGTCCATATTTCTTCCCACATTGAGGGGATAGTACATAATGAGCCGAACTTTTAACTCGGGGTCAATAAAAAAGACAGCACGCACCGCAGCGGTTTCGCTCTCGTTGGGTTGAAGCATGCCATAGAGCTTAGATACGCTCATATCCAAATCTGCAATGATGGGGAAGTCAAGATAAACGCCGGTTTTTTCGCGAACGTTTTGAACCCAGGCGATATGGCTATGGATGCTATCTATAGATAGCCCAATAAGCTGCGTGTTGAGGTCGCTAAACTCTTGTTTACGCAAGGCAAAAGCACTCATTTCTGTAGTACATACCGGTGTAAAATCAGCAGGGTGCGAAAACAGGACGAGCCATTGTCCTTTGGCGTACTTATGCAGGTTCAATTTTCCTTTGGTGGTGATTGCCTCAAAATTTGGGGCAATATCTCCAATGCGGGGCATTGAAATTGGGTTTGTATGGGTTTCGTTGGAATCCATGATGAAGTATTTAATTTGTTGGTACAAATATCCAACGTCCTTATGGAAGCAGTCGTGATGGTTGTCACCAAAAACCTCCACATTAACATAAAGGAGGTACAAAAATGTAAGCCTTCCATTCCGTTGGCCTATGGAAAGAGTCCTATATTTGAGCTATGCGAATATTACCCGTCTTACTGTTCCTTGGCGCCTTGCTTTTCCATAGCGGGTTGCACAGCCAAAGCCTTAGTTTTTCCCAAGCCAAATTGGTGAGCCAAACCGAAACCGTGCCCTCGGGTAGGGTTTGGAAAGTGGTAAATATTTTGCCTTCGGCGCGTTTGACCACCACTACCTTCAGTTCGGGAGGTTCTACCCGAGATTTTATCCTTACCATCAACGGACAAACCGTTTATTATTTAAGTGCGGAATCAAGAGGGAATTTAAATGGCAATGGCCAAACCGGCATAACTTCGGTTACGGAAAGCATTAACCAGGCTCCCATTTGGTTGCCGGCGGGAACCACCCTTGCGGCAGGCACCAATGTGCTTTCGGTTTCGGTGCTGGAGTTTATTGTAAACCCCTAGAGGATGACTGATTTAAGAAATAGCCTTCGGCCACAAGCTCCGAATGCCACCGCTATTCTAATTTTGGGCATATTATCCATAGTGCTTTCCTGTCTTGGAGGGGGAATTGTAGGTTTGGTCTTGGGCATTATTTGCTTAATCTTAACGACACAGTCGAAGCGAATGATTCGTGCATCGGAGGAAAGCTATGATGAAAGCTCCATAAAAAATGTGGAAGCGGGAAGGATTTGTGCTATTGTTGGGGTTTGTTTGGGAGGCTTGCTGATGGTCTTTTGGATTCTGTATGTCTTGTTTTTCTTTTCTCTTTTCACAGCAGCAGTTAGCTCTTCCGGGATTCCGCACTAGCACAATTCACCCATAAGTTTGCTCAACCAAGCTCCAATCAAAAGTGCGGCATCTAAAATGGTAAGCCTTAATAGCCACTGATGCATTTTGGGCTTGTTGTAAATGGCTGTGAGCAATGCCAAAAAGAAGGTAAGGATTAGGGGAATTAAAGCCGGGAAGTGTTGGATAGAAGTCCACAGGTCTCCTTCGAGTAAAGCAATAACCGACCTTTGAAAACCACAACCGGGGCACGAGACCCCGGTTGTAGACTTTACCTGACACGGCAGAGCCGCTTCTTTAAGCCACTGAATGAGTGACATTCATTAAAATGCTTTAATAGGCAAACTTGCCATAAAGGCTGCTCCTAAAATGGCTACAATTATGGCAAGGACAATTGTAATTCCAAGTCCCACAATACCAGTTACTAATCCGGCGGTACCCATTCCTGTGGGCTGACCGGCATTTTTTGCTTTCTTACTTGCTATTGCGCCCAGAACTATGGCCACAATACCACAAATTGGTGCTGTAATATTCAAATAAGGAATGCATAAACCGACAATAGACCATATGCCTAAGACAAGTGAGGCAATCATCATGCCTTTACCGGTATTTTGGTTTGGTTCGTTTAAGTTTTCCATAGGAAATAAATTAGTGTTGCGGCTAAATTAACTTTTACGAATGTAAAACCTCTGAAAAAAGAAAGACATTTGCCTAACAAAGCTGAAAAGACAAAAACGTGTGGCTTGAAGCCAAAAGAACAAGGAATTCTATATTAAATATTTGCCTAACGCATTGACAATAAATTTATTTATCTAAATTCGTAAAAAAAAAATCATGATTATAATTGTTGCAATTCTTGCGTACCTACTACTGATTGGCATTTTTGTATTACAAATTGTTGGCCAATGGAAAACCTTCAAAAAAGCCGGGAAACCCGGTTGGGCATGTATCATTCCCATATATAATATGGTGGTGATGTTAGAAATTGCCAAAAAGCCCGTTTGGTGGGTCGTTATTATTTTGCTTGTGCCTATCGTTAACCTCATTTTTGCCATCATGACTATTCATGGGGTTTCTCAGGCGTTTGGAAAAGGAGGCGGTTTTACTGCCGGACTCATATTTTTCCCCTTCATTTTTTGGCCAATTCTTGGCATGTCCAAAGACATTCATTACCAGTTTGACCGGGCGGAAGATGTTTCTGAGCTCGCCAAAAACGCCTAAAACAAGACAGTTCATTAAAAAAAGCCGATGGTTTCCATCGGCTTTTTTATTTTATGACCATTATCTCCTCCAAGGGCTTTCGCTTCAAATCAGGAACCCAAGCCTCCTCTGCCGCATAACCTACCGGAATCAATAAAAAAGGCTTTTCGTTGGCCGGTCGTTCCAATAGTTCTGTTAAAAAACCCATGGGCGAAGGCGTATGGGTTAGGGCAACCAAACCCAATCGGTGGATGGCCGCCAGCAAAAAACCACAAGCCAGTCCCACCGACTCTTGCACGTAGTAATTGGGGATTTTTTCGCCATTATTTCCCTCACGCCACACTTGACGAAACACCACTATCAACCATGGCGCTGTGGTTAAAAAGGGCTTCTGCCAATCGGTTCCCAAAGGTTTTAGGTCTTCCAACCATTGCTCCGACATGCGCTGGTTGTACGAAAGCTTTTCTTCTTGTTCTGCGGCCTCTCGTATCTTAGCTTTTAATTGCTTGTCTTGCACGGCCACAAAGGTCCAGGGTTGTTGATGTGCTCCGGAGGGAGCAGTGCCGGCAATTTGAATCAAGTTTTCGATTACTTGTTTAGGAATGGGCCGATCTGAAAAGTCTCTTAAACTGCGACGTTTGGACAATTCCTCTGCGATATGTAAAGATGCTTCCGCGATGTTTGGCGTGGAGCTTGCGGAATGGTAGCGCACAAAGGGGTGACCGTTTATGTCTTTGCGCTCCATGATTTAAGCCTTCTGCAGCTCAAAAGTCGCCGTCCAAACCTTTTGGTAAGCAGCGGTGGTACTGTGGTCGTAGCCTCCATGGCCATTTTCAAAGTCATCGCGGCCTTGCAATTGGTGCAGATGTATTTGGTTTAACCCACGATGTTCACAAGCCTTGTGGAGTTTCGAAAACACGAGTTCTTGACTTTGGATATAGGTTTGTTGTGTGCCATGCGCCAGGTCGCTGCTTCCCAGCACCAAAACCTGAGGTAGATCGGGAGATTTTGCCAATGCATCCAGCAAGGATAAATCCGCTTCCAACCCCATGTACTCTGAGGCTAAAACCTGTGTTTTGGGAACCGAAGCCTTTTTGAGCAAGTTTTGCCAAACTTCTTTGTGGGGCGTATGGGGTGCAGCTATTGCGGATCGGTATTGCAGCTGTTGCAATTTCCCTAATTGGGGTAAGCTCATTCCTTCATAGGGCAACCAATGCTTGGGATGTCCGGGAGCCAAACCCGCGGGAAGCAACACATGCAATACTTTAGTGGAGTCTTTGGCACTCCAAACGCCTGCATTTGCTAAGCCGGGTGCAGCCAAGAGTCCAATGCCCATCCATCCACTACGCTTCAAAAATCCTTTTCTGTTCATCATATCTTCCGCATTTGGTCGTTCATAAATGTACGCAATCGAGACCTTTTAGCCCATTGCTATATTTGATATCCTGTCAAAAAATCCAAAAATCATGCCCAATAGAAACAAATGCACGCCAAGAGTCAAACCGGCAATGTACCTTTGATGTATGCGGCGCATATTGTTTTGTCTATTGCCGGTAGTTAGCTCCTTGAGCTTATTTGCTCAACAAACCGGGGTTATCCGGTCGGAACCGGTAAAAGAAGATCAAAAGGTTTTTGTAACGGTAGGCCCTGAGGTAAACCTTACCATTCCCACAAGTTTTGGTAGCGACCAAACCAGTTTGGCTTCCGACACCCTGTTTACGGTAAATTCGGCCTTTCGATTTCGTTTTGGGATAAACCTGCGCATTGATTTTTCGAGCCGTTTTTCTTTACAAACCGGACTATATTACCACAGTCGTCAGCATCTAATCCAAGTAGGCCGAACCAGTGGCACCAACCAACAAATCGACAGCCTCATTTTTGAAAACACCGTAAATTACATAGGCTACGAAATTCCTATTATGGCCTTGGTGTATGTACGCTTGGGAGAACGAAGCTTTTTAAATAATGCAGTAGGTGTAAGCCTGGATTTTTTTCCTTCCAGCTCCCAGCGCCTCGATCCTGAGAAGGAATTTAAAATATACAACGGCAGAAACTCATGGTTTATTCCATCGGCGCGTGCCAGTGTAGGGTTTGAATACCGCACCCGAAATTCAGGCTACCTATATTTTGGAGGCAGCTTTCATCAGCCGTTTTTTGATTTAACCGACATTTTTATTGAACGCAATCAGCCACCGGGCCCCATTGGGTTTCAAACTCAAGTTATTCCAATTTCGGGCACCTATTTCAGCATTGACATAAAGTACTTTTTCCCTCCTGGCAAGGACAATAAGTTCCTCAAAAGCACGGGAGGTCGGTAGTATTTTTGGCTTTATGGGAGAAGGCTTGTTGGCTTTAGTTACTTAGTTTTTTACTCCTTTGGCACTAAACACCAGAGAGAGGCAGTCACTCTAAGAAAAGCTTCATAGAATCCGTGCGGCCCTGACCGACCGATTACCCTGCAGGGCTGCGCCCCTTAGGGCTTGGCGGGCGGAGGCCCCAATTAAAAGGGGCCCACGCAGCGCTTAGCCCTAAGTGGGCGGAGGCCGAAGCGTAAAAGGGAAGGCAGGAAAAGCCGCCCAAAACATTTCATCCAAAAAAAAAGCCTCCCGAAGGAGGCTTTTCTGTATTGCGTATGGATATCAATAACGGTAGTATTCCGGCTTGAAAGGTCCTTCGACTTCCACGCCAATGTAATCGGCTTGGTCTTTGGAAAGTTCTTCCAATTCTACACCGATTTTTGCGAGGTGCAATTTGGCCACTTTTTCGTCCAAATGCTTAGGCAGCATGTATACTTGGTTCTCGTAATTGCTGTGGTTGGTCCACAATTCAAGTTGAGCCAAGGTTTGGTTCGTAAAGGAGTTGGACATCACAAAAGAGGGGTGACCGGTGGCGCAACCCAAGTTCACCAAACGGCCTTCGGCTAAAAGAATGATGTCGTTACCATTCACATTAAACAAGTCCACCTGGGGCTTGATGTTCACATGGCTGCTGCCATGGTTATTTTTCAACCAAGCTACATCGATTTCGTTATCGAAGTGCCCAATATTACAGACAATGGTTTTGTCTTTCATGGCCTCGAAGTGCTCACCGCGAACAATGTCTTTGTTGCCGGTGGCGGTTACCACGATATCGGCTTCAGCAATGCAGGTGTTTAGTTTTTTCACCTCAAAACCGTCCATAGCTGCTTGAAGGGCACAAATGGGATCGATTTCGGTAACAATTACCCGAGCACCAGCGCCACGCAAAGAAGCGGCAGAACCTTTACCTACGTCGCCGTAACCGCAAACTACGGCTACCTTTCCTGCGATCATAACGTCAGTAGCACGACGAATGGCGTCAACCAAAGACTCTTTGCAACCGTATTTGTTGTCGAACTTGGACTTGGTTACGGAGTCGTTTACGTTGATGGCAGGCATGGGCAGGGTTCCCTTTTTCATGCGCTCGTAGAGGCGGTGCACGCCGGTGGTTGTTTCCTCGGACAGGCCACGGATGTCGCTAACCAGTTCAGGGTAACGATCGAGGACCATGTTGGTAAGGTCACCGCCATCGTCCAAAATCATATTCAAAGGTTTGCGGTCCTCGCCAAAGAAAAGGGTTTGCTCGATGCACCAGTCAAACTCTTCTTCGTTCATTCCTTTCCAAGCATACACAGAAATTCCACGAGCGGCAATAGCGGCAGCGGCGTGGTCTTGCGTTGAGAAAATATTGCAGGAAGACCAGGTAACTTCAGCACCTAATTCAACCAAAGTTTCAATCAAAACAGCCGTTTGAATGGTCATGTGCAAGCAACCGGCAATGCGTGCTCCTTTGAGCGGTTTGCTTTCGCCATACTCTTCTCTGAGCGCCATTAATCCGGGCATTTCGGCTTCGGCAAGACGAATTTCGTTGCGGCCCCATTCGGCCATGCTGATGTCTTTTACTTTGTAAGGCACGTAGGCCGTTGTCGTTTGCGACATATTGTATAAAATTTGGTGCAAAGATAAGGATTACATTGGAGTAGCCATGAGCAAAAGGTCATGCGTAAAACCAAAAAAGGGAGCTGTATTACAACTCCCTTTCCTGTTCTCCTTCAAAAAACTTAGTTGATAAGCGATTGAAACTCGCTGTTTGAGCGCATTTTCAAGAACTCCAAATCTTTCTTGGCTTTTTCTTTCAAAGAGGCGTCTTTTCCAATGGCTTTTCCAAGGTTGTCGTAGACTGCTTGCTGAGAATTGGTGCGGGCAGCAGCAACGGCTTTCAGGTAATAGCTTAGAGCCAATTCTTTTTGATCGCCGCAGTCCAAGGTAGGTCCGGCTTTCTCAGGAGAGCCTGCCAATACTTTAGCCAAGGCCGCGTTGAAGGAGCACTCATCGCCAAACAAAGAAACCGCTTCGGTATACTTAGCCATGCGAATGTAGAGGCTTCCCAAGTTGTGGTTGTTTTCTTGGCTTCCACCTTGCGCTTTTTTGTAGTGGGCTAAGGCTTTGTCGCGGTTGCCTAGCTTCATGTAGCAAGCGCCGAGGTTGGTTTGCACATCAGAAGCGCTACCATTTACCTTTTCGGCTTTTTCGAATTCGGTTTTGGCTTCTTGGATTTTTCCTTGACGGGCCAAAATTACTCCACGGTTATTGTAGGCGCGGTAGTCGTCAGGATAGCGACGAGCGGCAAAGTCCAGCACTTTGAGTCGGGTGGCATCGTCTTTAATCAAAGTTTCGGCAGTGTAGAGGAACTCTTCCAAGCTCAAAGCAGAGTCTGCTGAAGCATAAGCTACCAATTCCTCATTGGTTTTTTGACGTTCTTTAACCGTTAGCACAACTTCGGCGCGACGCAGGGGAGTAAACACTTCTTTCTCCAAAGTGGAGTATGTTTCCCGTCCTAAGCTTTTAAGTTCGGCATTAAAAGCACCGGAATTGATTTGGCTGCTTACTTGTGCCTTGTCGCCTACTTGCGACTCGCTCAATAAGCGTGAGAAGCCGCTTTTGTCTTCGCCTTTGCCATTTACGGTGTATTGAATCGTAGCAATATCCAATTGACGCGTAAAGTACGACTCCATCATGTCTTTAACTGCAGTAGCACGATCTGAGGAAAGCCCTTGATTATTGGCTTCTTCCCCATCAGGAGATGCCCAGCCATTCACTTCCACTTTTTCAAACGTTCCGCCATCGGCTTTTTGAGCTTCGGCAAAACTTTGGAAGCTTTCCATTTCATCAGAACTACGTTCACCCGGCCGAATTCTAGCGCTGTTGTAAGGGAAATATACATGTACGGTGCTGTTTTTGTAAATAGGACCGTAATTGTGCTCGCTGTAATCAAAACGCTCATCGCCCATTACAAGCGTTGGGGTCATGATGGTTCCCAAAGCAATAGGCTGGCTGGTGGTTTCGTTGAATTTTTCTTTGCCTTTAACGCTACCTACCGCACGGATGTGAAGCTCAGCTTCTTCCATGCCATTGGCAAAGGCAACGATATCGTTATACCCATTAATGGAACCTCCGGAGTGGCTAAGAATTTCTCCGCTTCCGGTGGATTTTTCTCCACGATAGCTGGTTGCCTTAAGAGCCACTTCACCACCTTTGTATTTAATCACCGGTGTAAGTGTAACTTCAGCCTTTTTGGGCACTACTTTTTCCGGATAAGACGCAGTAATGGTCACTTCTACTGAGTCGTTATGGTATTCAAGTGGGCTTGGACTAACGTTGTATTCTACAAGATCGAGGTTAAATTTTCCACAGCCGGCTGCGGAAAGTGCTGCAAATGCGACAAGGCCTAACGATTTTGGGCTCATAGTTTATGGCTATTTAAATATAGGTGCGAAAATAAGACTTTGTTTTCAATAAAGAAATTCTAAGGCGCTTGACTCCTTAAAATTACCTTAAATCTGCGCTTTGGAAAAAGTGCATTGAGCGATCAAAAAAAGGATTCGGAGCTTCGGCATGCAACCAATGGCCCGCTTGATCTATAGTATCCAATTCGGCATTTGGAAAGTGGTTAAGCACTTCAGGCCAGCGGTTTTGGGGGACATAAGCACTTAAGCCCCCTTTCAAAAACAAGCATGGGCCATCAAAACCGGCAGATTCGGGCAGTGCTCGGCCCACCTCTTCAATTTCTTGGGACAAGCCATCTAAATTAAACCGCCAAGCAAAAGCTCCACTTTTTCGGTATATGGATTTCAATAAAAACATACGGGTAGCCGCATCCAAACCGGATTGTGCAAATGCATCTTCTACTTCGCTTCTACGCTTGTACTCCCCAAGATTGAGCGCCTTCATGGCTTGAATAATGCTGCCATGGTGCACCGGATAACTCCAAGGACCAATGTCTGCAACCAACAAACGTTCTACCCTTTCCGGATAATCTGCCGCAAAAAACATAGCGGTCTTTCCGCCCATGGAATGCCCAATAATACGCACCTTTCCAAGGTCATGATCGTCTAAATACTCCATCAAATCCTCTGCCATTGCCGGGTAGCTATGCTTCGGATGGTGGGGCGATCTTCCATGGTTGCGCTGGTCTATACAATGCACTTGGAAATGTTCGCCGTAACGTTTGGCAAGGCTTGCCCAGTTGTCGCCTGATCCAAATAGTCCGTGCAAAATAAGTAAGGCAGGTCCTTCACCGTATTTCTGTGCGTGCAGCTTCATGGTAAATCTGTTGGGGGATTACAAATGGCCAAATACATTCCAATGGTATTTTGCAAGCCATAATATAAGGCGTCGCAAACCAAGGCATGGCCGATAGATACCTCTAACACATGGGGTACTTCTTGGACAAAAGTTTTAAGGTTATTCAAATTTAGGTCGTGGCCTGCGTTTACTCCCAAACCACACGCATGTGCAGCCTCGGCAGCAGCAGCAAATGCTTTGGCTGCATTTGCTCCTATTTCCGGAAAATGCTTGGCATAGCTTTCGGTATACAACTCTACTCTGTCTGTTCCGGTTTCGGCAGCGGATTCCATTAAAGAGGCGTCCGGCTCCATAAAAATACTAACCCGTATGCCCTCCTTCTGCAAACGAGCCACCGTCTCCTTTAAAAAGTCGAGATGCTTCAGCACATCCCAACCGGCATTAGAGGTCAATGCCTCCGGTGGATCCGGAACCAAGGTAACCTGGTGGGGTTTGACCTTTAAAACCAAATCTAGAAAATCCGGACTGGGATATCCTTCCACATTAAACTCGGTGCGCACCAATGGCTTTAAATCCAACACATCCTGGTATTTAATGTGCCGCTCATCGGGTCGCGGATGAACCGTTATGCCATGGGCACCAAAGGCTTCACAATCCCTGGCAACCCGCAGTACGTCCGGCATGTTTCCCCCTCTGGCATTTCTAAGGGTGGCAATTTTGTTGATATTGACACTAAGTCTAACCATGAGGGCAAAACTATAACAAAGCTTAATTGTTTTAAGTTTGATGCGAAAAGCATGATTCTTACGTTATATACTCTATGATAGCCGCAGACTTAATATCGGCCGAAATACCTCCCCTCCGCACCAGCGACAATGGCTTAAAAGCCCTTACCTGGATGGAAGAATTTAAGTTGGAGCACCTGCCCATCGTAAATCACTTGGAGTATTTGGGGCTATTCTCCGAAGAAGATTTGTACAAAATGAACGCCCCTGAAGAAGCCTTGGGAGCGCATGAATTAAGTCTGCCCAAACCCCACGTATTGGCTCAAGACCATATTCTGGAAGTACTAAAATTTGCCAATCAATGGCAGCTTTCGGCCGTTCCTGTGCTAAACGAAGAAAAGCATTATCTGGGTATGATAACCCTCAGGGACTTAGTTAAAGGCCTAGCCAAAATTAAGGGAGTTCAAGAACCCGGAGCAATTGTGGTGTTGGAAGTGCTTAACCGAGACTACAGCCTTAGTCAAATCGCCCAAATTGTAGAAAGCAACGACGCCAAAATCACCTCTGTCTTTTTGTCTGAAACCAACGAAAAAGGGCAAATGGAGGTTCATATAAAACTCAATGTTTCAGACATTACGGGCATCTTAGCTACTTTTGAACGCTACAGCTATCAAATCAAAGGTTCCTATTTCGGTACCGGAAGAGACGACTTGGACGACCGATACGATCTTTTGATGAATTATTTAAATATGTAAAGGCGGCGTACTTTTGCCCCATGAGGGTTTGGCTCCCGTTTCTTTTTCTTTTTCCATTTGCCTGCAGCTTGGCCCAAACCCATGTAGTGGAGTTTATAGAATTGCAGGGCAATAAAATAACCAAAGACCACATTGTGCTGCGGGAGCTCACTTTGGGTGTTGGCGACACCCTCACCGGCCCCAAAGACGAGCGCATCCTTCGCTCCCAAGAAAACCTCATGAACACCGCGCTGTTCAATAGCGTAGAAATTAAAGACAGCCTCATAAATAATCGCCATGGCATAGTGGTGAAGCTCCAGGAACGTTGGTACATTTGGCCCCAACCCATTTTAGAACATGCCGACCGCAACCTCAATGCGTTTTTAGATGCCAAGCAATGGGATCGAATCAATTATGGAGTCCACCTGGTTTGGGTCAATTTTAGAGGAAGACGCGAGCAACTCGACCTAAAACTCCGCTGGGGCTTTAACCGCGAATTGGGCATTGAATACGGCGCTCCCTTTTTGAACAAAAAAAAGACCTTTGGTCTGGGCGGCTTTTTTAAATACAATGCCTTACGCGAAATGCCCGTAGCCACCAACCTCAACAACCAAAGGGTGTTCTTCGAAAGCCCCGGCACCGGCTACCAAAGCTACCGCGCGGCGCTCAGCATGGCCTATCGACCCAAATTTTGGCAGCACCTAAGCACCACATTAATGTGGCAAGGCATTGCCTTGGACGACAGCCTTGCCCTACTCTTTCCGGAACTGCTGGGCGATGGCGCCCAAAGCGCAAACCTACTTACCGCGGCCATAAGCCTCCGCCACGACAGACGCGATTATCAACCTTACCCTTGGAACGGCTACATGCTCAGCACCGGCCTCATAAGGCAAGGCAGCTTGGACCGGGGAAGCCTAAACCGTTGGGTTTGGAGCATTTCCGCCGATGCGGCCTGGGCTTTTAGGCCACGTTGGAGCCTACGAGGGCGTCTTGGAGCAAACACCAGTGCCGGCGACCGGGCCCCTTACCTCTTTCGCCAAGGCTTGGGCTATGGACTTTGGGTTCGAGGATATGAACTGTATGTAATTGATGGAGAGCATAGTGCTTTAGGAAAAGTCGACCTGAATTTCCAATTGTTCCCTACTTGGAAACTAAAACTGCCGTGGATTAAAACGCCCAAATTCAACCCCGTTCCGCTGCGCTTTCACGCCCGCATTTTTGCCGACGCCGGCATCACCCGCGACCTGCACACGCGCCAAAGCAACCCTCTTGGCAACCGCTGGCTCACCGGCTGGGGCGGCGGCATCGACCTGGTGAGCTACTACGATTGGGTGTTTCAATTTTACATCGCCACCAACGACCGACAGCAAACCGGCTTTTTTATGCACTTTTCCGGCCCCCTGTTCTAATCATTGCGCTTTTTGATTGTTTTTTTGGGTTGGATTAGGGCGCCTTTTCCGTCTCCGGCGTCAAGTCCTCAGTTCCGCCTCAGGGCAGGCTAAGCGGTGCGTGGGCTTCTTAGGTCGCCTCCGCCCGCCAAGCCTGCCCAAGAGCCGTAACTTCCGGGCTTTCTGCCTCCGCCGGGGCGCATTACCCTCCGTGTGGCGTTACGGAGGTTTCGCCCCGATGGGGCTGGGGGCTGTTCTCCCATGGGTGTAGGTTCAGTCCACCCTGGGCAGCGCAGCATTGACCCGAAACAATCATGGAGAGACGGGAGATATCCCGTCTTTACCTCATCATTCAGAGACGGGAGATATCCCGTCTTTACCTCATCATTCATCATGGAGAGACGGGAGGCATCCCGTCTTTACCTCATCATTCATTATGGAGAGACGGGAGGCATCCCGTCTTTACCTCATCATTCATCATGGAGAGACGGGAGGCATCCCGTCTTTACCTCATCATTCATCATGGAGAGACGGGAGGCATCCCGTCTTTACCTCATCATTCATCATGGAGAGGCGGGAGGCATCCCGTCTTTACCTCATCATTCATCATGGAGAGACGGGAGGCATCCCGTCTTTACCTCATCATTCATCATGGAGAGACGGGAGGCATCCCGTCTTTACCTCATCATTCATCACTCATCATTCATCATTCATCATTCACCATTTGCCCTGCGTCTTTCCTGAAAGAATCGACTGAGTAAAAGCCCGCAATCCTCGGCATACACCCCTCCTTTCACTTTGGTTTTGGGATGCAGGCGCCCTTCTTCCGTAGAATCAAATCCGTATTTTAAATCAGCGGCGCCATACACCAGTTCCAGGGGTCGAGCCCAACGAATGGCTCCGGCACACATGGGACAAGGCTCCAAGGTCACAAACAATCGGCATTCCGTTAAATATTTTGCTCCCAAAAAATTGGCAGCGGCAGTAATGGCCTGCATTTCGGCATGGGCCGTTACATCGTTCAACTGCTCCGTGAGGTTATGCGCACGGGCAATGATTCGATGGCCCGAAACTACCACCGCTCCCACGGGTACTTCTTGCAAATCAAAGGCTTTTTGCGCCTCCCGTAAGGCCTCGCGCATAAACCATTCGTCGCTGAACATTTCCATAGCTCAAAGATACACTACCCAAAAAAGCTTGGCGTGCTGCAGCAAAAACTCTATGGGAATCTTTACAGACTTTCCCGATAAAGTCCTGATTTTGTTAGAACCTACACACACCAAGCCGCCCAACAAAGCCGTTATTAAAATAAAAACCATGAAAAGAAATCCCTCCAATCGGATGCTGCGCTTCACCATAGGCGTAGGCATTTCAAGCACCCTCGCCCTCATGGCCTTTGAATGGAGAAGTCCTCAAGGCAAAAAAATGGCCTTTTTTCAGGAAAACAGCCAAGAGGAACCCTTCATTACAGCGTCATACTTTCCAGAACCAAAAGTAAAGAAACAGGTTAGCTCCAAGCCCATCCAAAGTCCTAAAGAAATCATAGATGAATTTAAACTAAGTCCCGAACCATTGCCGGAACCCAAGCCTGAGCAGAATCCCGACCCTGATTTTAAAGAAGGTCCGGAAATTGAGCAAGGTTTCACGAATGAAGGGCCAACCATTGATGACGAGCCGAGCGTTTCAAATCCCATGGCGGTGCACGATCTACCCTACTTTAAAAGTTGTGGACGCCAAGGCAAGAAAGAGCATCAGGAAGCTTGCTTAAATGATGGTCTACGGAACCATTTGGCCCAACACCTCAGGTATCCGGAAGAGGCCAAAAGGCACAAAATCGAGAGCAAAATATATGTTCAGTTTATTATTGAGAAAGATGGCAGCATTCAGCTGCAAGAGATTGCAGGCAAGCAAAAGGAGTACTTTCAAGTAGAAGTGGAACGGGTATTTTCCTTACTACCCACCTTGGAACCCGGCAAAGTGCAAGGGCGTCCGGTGCGGGTTTCCTATGCCTTGCCCATAAGCTTCAAACTGCAACCTTAGGAAAACAAGCCCATGCCCCGGGCTTTTTTTAGCGCCTCGGTGCGGTTGTGTGCTTCCAATTTGCGGTACAAGTTCTCCACATGCTTGCGCACCGTACCCTGACTAATGAATAAGTTTTGGGCAATGCCTTCGTAGGTCAGCCCGGCGTCTAAGCTTTTCAGCACTTCGAGCTCTCGGCCGGTTAAGTCGGGGGCTTGCTCTTGATTTAGTTTTGCCGGTCTGCCCTCCCGAAGCATGGAAAACAACCTTCCGCGCAAATGATCGGGAATGGGATGGCGGTCTTCCATAACGGCTTCAATGGCTTCTTGCAGCTCGGTGGAAGGCAAATCTTTGAGCACATAGCCCGAAGCGCCGGCTTTAATGGCCTCAAAAATGTGGTGGTCGTCGTCAAATACAGTAATGACCAAGACCCGAACATGTGGGTACTTGCTTTTGACTTGGGCAGTAGCCTCTACCCCATCCATTAGAGGCATTTGCAAGTCCATCAATACCAAATCTATACCACAATACTCCTGAAGCATGTCGAGCAACTCACGCCCATTTCTGGCGACATACTTTACCACATATTGGCTGTTTTGCTCCAGTTTCATCCTTAGGCTTTGGAGCAATTGGGGATGATCTTCGGCTATGGCCAGTTTTATTTGAGATTGGATTGCCATGCTACAAAGTTGAATAGAGCAAAAACCATACCCAATACGCAGAATATCCCAAAATTATTAGAGGACATAGTTATTCTATAGGAAGCAGCACCTCAAAAGAGCTTCCTTTGCCCACTTGGCTCTCCCAGGAAAAGGTGCCGCCCACATTTAAAATGCGCTCATTAAGGCCATCGAGTCCTCCCCCTGACTGCATTTGATTGGGCTCCATTCCGCGGCCATTATCGCTAATGCTTGCCCTCATTTGCTTTTGATCAAATGCCAATTGCACCTGAATTCTTTGGGCATTTGCATGCTTTAGGGCATTGTTTATCAGCTCTTGAACAACCCGCAGCATGTGCATGGCCAAGTGGGGAGGAAGGGGGGCATCATAGTCGATTTTCACTTCCCAGTCCATTTTGGGGTCCCGGATTCGACCAAATTGGTTTTGAAGGCGTTGAACCAAGCGCCGGGCATCCAAAGACTCTTCTCGAATAAGCCAAACGGCTTGGCGCAAGTCTTGCAAGGTTTCCCGCGCAGCAAGGTGCAAATCAGGCGCATCGCCCGTTGCATCTAACTGGTGAATAAGTACGGTAAGTCGACTGCCAACATTGTCGTGCAAGTCTTGAGAAATGCGCTGCTTTTCCTCTTGATGTTTTTGCCTTAGGTGCAGCAAATTCTTTTCCTCTTCCCATTTGGCTTGCCTTTGGGTCCACTTTTGGCGTTCTCTACTTCGCAGAAAAAAGGCAAGAAATACCAACAAGGACAACAATAAGGCCGAAGAAAGGACAATGAGTTGCAGCTGTTGCTGCTCTTTTTTAAGGGCATCCTCCGCAATTTGAACATCTTTAAGCGCATTTTCGGAAGCCAGTTGTTCTTCTTCCAAGCTGTGCCGTAAGGCCTCTATTTCCACTCGGTCGTCCTCGGCGTATAAACTATCGTTAAGGGCATCGGCGCGTAATCGACTTAAATAGGCCTGCTTATATAGGCCTAAATTTCCGTAAGTGGTTGCCAAAAGATCGGCGGCCTTTTGTTGGCTGTATCCCTGATCGTTAAGTTCGGCTAAGGCTAAGGCCTCCTCCAGCAAGGGTTTGGCCCGAGTAAAATCTTCTTTTTGCACATGCAACCATCCCAAAGAATAGACCGATTGCCCCAACATTTCTAAGTCGTTTATGGCGCGTGAGCTCTCTAGAGCTTTTGAAAAATTTATTTCGGCAGAATCCAATTGGTTCCACCGCATATATACGTTACCGATGTTTAGATAATTGGCGCCGATGTTGGGAACCCCCATGGCCAACTTAATACGTAGGCTTTGCTTTACGGCAAGCAAAGAAAGACTGTCTCTTTCCTTTTCGTAAAGCAAGACCGAAAGATTGTTGAGTTCGTTGGCATAGGGTATCCATTGGTCTAAAGACCAAAAAAGCCGAGCGGCTTTGATGTGATAATTGAGGGCTTGGAGTGGCAAGTCTATGCGTTGCAAGGCAAAACCCAGATTGCTGGAGGCATAGGCTTCCAACATGAGGTTGGTATCGACCCGTGCTTCTCGAATGGCATCGTAAAAGGCCAGAGCCGCGGCTTTAAAATCGCCTCTATAGTTGCTGTTGATGCCCTGATTCATCTTGATTTTTTGGAGCGTTTCTCGGACTTCATGCCTTTTTGCAACCACTAAGGCTTGTTGATAATACCAGTCTGAGGAGTCCAACATGCCTAAAGAGGCGGAAAGAATGCCGGCAATGTTGCCTGCCCAAGCTTGCATTTCGGGCACCTCTTTGGATTCAAAAAACAAGGTTCTGGCCAGTGCGTAGGTTTCGGCGGGGGCAATGCGCCAATTGGCCTCAATACGCGCTTTTTTAGCTTCCAGTGAATCTAAGGAAGGCGTGGCCCAAAGCAGACCGGCATAAAAGCAACAGAGAAGGGCAAGTAGAGATTTCACAAGATGAATTTAGCTAAGCTTTAGCAAACTTAGCTTAGGAAGGTCAAGAATCTTAATTTGGGACGATGATTTGCGCCCCGGCGGAGGCCAATTAGCCTACCGATGTGGGTTGCCCAGCCGCTGCGGGGGCAAGAGCGACCGGAGGAAGCTCCTTGCCTACGCAAGGCGGCGTAGCAAACCCACAAGGTAGCTAATGGCCGGAGACGGAAAAGGCGCCCTAATCCAACACATATTTGGCCATAGCTATTCCTGCCGCCACGGCAACATTTAAAGAATGTTTGGTTCCAAATTGAGGAATTTCCAAAGCGGCATCGCATAAGGCCAAAGCCTCCTCCGATACGCCATCGATTTCGTGGCCGAGGACCAACACCAAGGGTTGAGGATTGCGGAGCGTCCATTGAGGCAAGGAAATGCTGCCGTGCACCTGTTCCAAAGCCCACAAGGCATAGCCCTCCTGTTGGTAAAACTGCAGCGCTTCCGTGACCGACTCCCAGTATTTCCAAGGCACCGTAAGCTCTGCGCCCAGCGAAACTTTTCGGATTTCGGGACGCGGAGGCCGTGGACTAATGCCACAAATATCCATACCTTCCAAACCAAAGGCATCTGCTGTTCTAAACAGGCTTCCCACATTGGCCATGCTGCGGACCTGATCGAGCAGAATACGCATGGGAAAACGGGGAGCTTGGGAGGCTTGGTGGGGCAATAGCCTTCCCAGTTCGTCCATTTGCTTTTTTTGCATGTGGCAAAGGTAGGGTATCGAAGGAAAGAAGGTCCAAGGCCTTGAACCAATGCAAAGGAATAGTTACTTTCGAGAAAAATCCAAGACGTGGCAAAAACCGGGAAGCAGGCGGTAAAGGAAACCCCTTTGATGAAGCAATTTTATGAAATCAAGGCAAAGCATCCGGATGCATTGTTGCTGTTTCGAGTTGGGGACTTTTACGAAACCTTTGGCGAAGATGCCATAGAGGCTTCCAAAGTATTGGGAATAACGCTAACCAAGCGCAAAAACGGTGCGGCTTCTTCGGTTGAATTGGCGGGGTTTCCTTACCACAGTTTGGACGCCTATTTGCCTCGCCTTGTGCGTGCGGGATTAAGGGTAGCGATTTGCGAGCAATTGGAAGATCCCAAAGCCACCAAAACCATTGTAAAGCGGGGAATAACCGAATTGGTTACGCCGGGAGTAGCCTTGAATGAAAAAGTGTTGGACGGGCAAAACAGCCATTACTTAGCCGCCTTGGTGCCCATGGGTGAACGCTACGGCATGGCCTTGTTGGATGTATCTACCGGTGCCTTTTTTGCCGGAGAAGGCGGTTTTGATTTCATGCACCATTTGCTGGGCTCATTTGAACCCAGGGAAGTATTGGTGCCCAGGGCCCATGAGGAGAAGCTCAGAAATCGGATGAGCAAAGCCTATTACATGTATCCGCTGGAGGCATGGATTTTTGAACGTGACTTTGCTGAGCCTTTACTTAACAGACACTTTGGCACCCAAAGCATGAAAGGGTTTGGTATTGACCATATGGATGCTGCTGTGGTTGCCGCCGGCACCATATTGCACTATTTGGCCCAAACCCGCCATGAAAAACTTCCGCACCTCAATGTAATTACCAGGTTAGAACGTGCAGATCACTTATGGCTGGATCCGTTTACCATTCGCAACCTGGAATTGGTAGAGAGCCTTCAAGGCAATGGGGTGAGTTTATTTGATGTGCTTAATGAAACCCAAACGCCCATGGGCGCAAGGAAGCTTAGGCACTGGCTATTGATGCCTCTTCGGTCTCCGGAGGCCATTGAAGAGCGACTAAACCGAGTACAATGGTTGGTTAAGCAACCGGAAAAAATAGAGGCCTGGAAAAGCCGATTGTCGCTGTGCGGTGATGTGGAACGGCTCACCGGAAGACTGGCCACCGGCCGTTTATCGCCTCGAGAACTCCCGCGATTGGCCGCTGCCATTCGTGAGGCACAAGCTTTAGGCAAAGAAATGGCAGCAGAGGGAGGAAGAGATTGGGAAACATTTGCCCAAGCCTTTCCAAATTTGGAGCACCTGGCCGAACGCATTGAGCAAAGTATGGTGGAGGAGCCCCCGGCTCAACCGGGCAAAAGCCCTGTTTTTGCGGATGGCTTTGATCCCGAATTGGATGAATACCGCAAACTGGCCTATTCCGGTAAAGACGTATTGCTTAAACTCCAGGAAAATGAGGCCGAACGGACGGGCATAAACTCGCTTAAACTAGGGTTTAACCAAGTGTTCGGCTATTATTTGGAGGTGACCAATGCCCACAAAAGCAAAGTGCCGGAAGAGTGGATTCGGAAGCAAACTTTGGTGAACGCGGAGCGCTACATTACCCCGGAACTCAAAACCTGGGAAGAAAAGATTCTTGGTGCCGAAGAAAAAATTCTAGGTCTGGAGACCCGCTTGTATCAGGAGTTTTTAGAAGAAATGCTGCCCTTTTTAAACGAGGTAAAACAGACCGCGCAGCAATTAGCCTCCCTTGATGTGCTGTGCAATTTTGCAGGCATTGCCTACAGTCGGGGCTACCGCAAGCCGGAGATATTGGAGAACCATCAAATCACTATTTTAGAGGGCAGGCATCCGGTGATAGAACATCAGCTGCCTGCCGGAGAGAAATACATTCCGAATAGCCTTCAGCTGGATGGTGATAACCAACAAATACTCATTATTACCGGTCCCAATATGGCCGGTAAAAGTGCCCTGCTACGTCAAACTGCGCTTATAGTGCTTATGGCACAAGCCGGCAGTTTTGTGCCTGCTGAACAAGCTCGAATTGGCTGGACCGACCGCATTTTTACACGCGTAGGTGCCAGCGACAACCTGAGCCAAGGGGAGTCTACATTTATGGTAGAAATGAGCGAAACAGCGGCCATAATGAACAACCTAAGCGACCGCAGCTTGGTTTTGTTGGACGAAATAGGCCGGGGCACAAGCACTTATGACGGCATAAGCATTGCTTGGAGTTTGGTGGAATTTTTACACGATCACCCCAAGGCCAAAGCCAAAACCCTTTTTGCAACCCACTACCACGAGCTAAATGATTTAGAGCGTCACTTGAAACGGGTCAAAAATTACCACGTTTCGGTCAAGGAATCGAATGGCCATATGGTATTTTTGCGCAAATTGGCTCCGGGAGGAACGGCCCACAGTTTTGGGATTCAAGTAGCGCGCATGGCCGGAATGCCTTTGCAGGTGGTTAGAAGAAGCGAGCAGGTTTTGAAAGAGCTGGAAGCAAGCCGCGAAAGCAAACATGCCGGGCAAAAAGGAGTTCAGCTAAGTTTCATTCAATTGGATGACCCGGGACTTGTATCTTTACGTGACGCGGTTGAAAATGTAGACGTAGACCATTTAACACCGGTTGAAGCACTGGTTAAACTTCACGAAATCAAACGACTGGTTGGAGTTAAGGAAACAAAATCAAAAAAGTAAGCCGAAATGTTGGCAAAAAAGAAATTGGAGATTACTTTTGCATCCCACTTGCGGGAATAGCTCAGTTGGTAGAGCACAACCTTGCCAAGGTTGGGGTCGCGAGTTCGAGTCTCGTTTCCCGCTCCAAAAGCTCCGAATTTCGGAGCTTTTTTTATTTAGATTCTTTTAAAGCCTCTATTTTCTTCCAAATTTCTTCGGCCTTGGCCGTTAAGGCATCTGAAGCTTTTCTGTCGGTATGCGACAATTCATAGGCTTCCTTTTTGAGCTTTTCGTATTCCTTTTGCAACTTTTTTGCAGGATCTTGAGATTTAAATAGCTTGAGCATAACTTGTTTACTATGGAAACAGGTGGTCTAAGACAATTGTTCCATGTGTTTTCCTTGAAGATAGCTTTTCTAGCCTTACCTTTGTGCCATGCGTTTAGGCTTCGCATGGATGTTATTGGTGGTGCTTACCACCCCTTTGGTTTTAAGCCAATGGCTGCAACTTGATTTTTTAATCAACCGCAACCGCTATGCCGAGGCTTGTGTTCAAAAGAAAACCATTCCTTTATGTAAGGGAACCTGCCAACTCAATTACGAATTGTCCTTGGTTCAATGGTCGCCCGAAGCCTCCCAAGGAACAGAAACTCCAACAACAGAAAAGCCTTTACGCTTTGATTTTATTGCATTTTTACCCATTATCTTCCATTTGGAAACCCCATCCGGCGGATTGTTTTTCCTAAAATCGGAGGGCTCTAGTCCAAAGGTCTTTGGAACAGAGCATCAACCGGAATCCCCACCTCCGGAGCTATTGTTGGCTTAATGGCTTAAGCCTTTCCCCTTTCCAAGAAACCTTGGATTACCATTTTTTTAATTTTCGGTCCTACGACCCCTAGCCTGCACATGTTGAAGCCGGGCCTAAGACTCAAGTCGTGACCGCAACCAATTTAGCACTTTATTTATGTCTACTATTTCAAAACTCCTTATAATAGCGAGTGCCGTAGCACTCACCTTTGCCTCCTGTTCAGATGAGGACCCCACAACCAACGATGGTACTAGTGGTGAAGTTGTTCTAAAGTTAGATCACCGCTGGAATGGGAACCCCTTTGCTTTAAATCAAAGTCTTACCCACCCTGTAAATGCAGAAGGGCTAAGCTTTACTACTTTAAAGTACTACATTTCTAATGTAGAGCTAAAGTCGACCGAGGGCGATTGGCATAAAGCCACCGACCAATATTTTTTAGCGGATGCAGCCCAGGGAGAAAATCAGTTGACGGTAAAGGATGTTCCTACCGGAAGCTATACCGATATTCGCTTTATGCTTGGCGTAGATTCGCTGCGGAATGTTTCCGGGGCACAGGAAGGAGCGCTGGCGGTTAGTAACAATATGTTCTGGAGCTGGAACACCGGCTACATTTTTGTAAAAGCCGAAGGCACCTCCTCTACCAGCAACTCCGGACAATTTACCTACCATTTGGGCGGGTTTTCCGGACCCAACGCGGCTAACCCCGTCATTGAGCTCAGTTTCAATGGTGCTTTATTGGAGGTAGAAGGAGGTAGTGCTCCCCAAGTACACTTAATGGTTGACCCTTCTCATTTATGGAACGGAGGCGAAACTACCGCATCTACTCCCATGGTACACATGCCCGGTGCCAAAGCCAAAGCCCTTATGATGGCCTTTAAAAACGGCATCACATGGGACCACAACCACAATTGATGTTGATTCGAATGTTGCGTGCATTACCCATCTTTGGATGGGTAATGCTTGCTTCTTGCAGTCCGGACACCGAGGAGCTTGGTAATCCCTATGCCTTTAATCCTCCGGAGCATTTTCCATCCCCGGTATATGGTTTAGGCGACCAAAGGCCAAGCCCTATGGGTTTTAAACTAGGGAAAAAGCTGTTTTACGACAGGCAACTTTCCTCCGACGGTACGGTATCTTGCGGAAGCTGCCATGCGCAAGTGCACGCCTTTGCCGATCATAATACCAAACTAAGCATGGGGGTGGAAGGGCGTTTGGGCATTCGAAATGCACCGCCTGTATTTAATATGGCCTGGCACCCGGCCTTTATGTGGGACGGTGGCATAAACCATTTAGAATTGGTTCCGGTTGCCCCCTTTACGCATCCCTTAGAAATGAACCTGACCATGGCTCAGGTAGTACAAAAAGTAAACCAAGACAGCAGCTATCGCTCCTTGGTGCAACAGGCGTTTGGCACAAGCCAATTGCAAGACCACCACATACTTATATCGCTGGCTCAATTTATGACGTTGATTGTCTCCGCCGGTTCCAGGTACGACATGCACCTAAGCACAGGAAAAGGCCTAAATGCCTTAGAAATGGAAGGCCTAAGCCTATTCAAACAACATTGCAGCCATTGCCATAGCGAACCTTTGCTGAGCGACTTCAGCTACCGAAACAACGGCTTAGACAGCCTAAGCGAAGATGAAGGAAGGGCCCTCATTAGTTTAAACCCCTCGGATCGAGGAAAATTTAAAGTGCCTAGCCTGCGCAATGCAGCATTAACTTACCCCTACATGCACGATGGCAGATTTATGACTTTGGAGCAGGCCATTGCGCATTATCGCTCTCCCAAAGCCACACCAAATCTTGACCCCTCTTTAAGCGCAGGCATTCCGCTTAGCGACCAAGATATTGAAGCCTTAGTTGCCTTTATAAAAAGCACAACCGATGAAACACTTATTTCCGATACCCGGTGGATGGAGTAAAGCCTTTGTTCTACTGAATCTTCTTTTGCTCATCCCAAATGGAGCAAGTGCCTGCGATGTTTGCGGCTGTATGGCTCCCTTCAATGCAGGCGGATTTTTACCGGTGGTGCGCACCAATTTGGTAGGCATAAGGTATCAATTTCGCAGTTTTGAACATCCAAATACCCCCCTAAACTACAACGGAAGCAACCGTGTGCTCCAAGACCAAATGCACAGCACTGAGCTGTGGTTTCGAGTATTTCCTCACCAAAGGTTTCAATTGCTCGGAAGCCTTCCCTTTAGCTACCACAAACGCATAGAAAGCCAACAAAGCTATGCCATTTATGGTCCCGGAGACGCGCAAATACAAGGCTCTTGGATTGCCTTTATGACTCCCGACAGTTCCACCTCCAAATGGAAACATGGACTAATGACCGGCCTTGATTTGCAGCTTCCCTTAGGGAATTACCGGCAAAGAGACCCCAAGGGCACCGTTTTGCCTTTGGGCTTTCAGACCGGAAGCGGCAGCTGGGGGGCCGGTGCGCACATCAATTATACGCTTCGGTACAAAAAATTCGGTCTAAACTTTGACAGCCGCATTCGGATGTTTGCCCAAAACGAGTCAAGTTACCTACCCGGATGGCGCATGAGTCAACAGCTGCAGCTGTTTTACTGGAAACAAGGCAACAAAGTGCAATGGATTCCCATGGGCGGTTTGCTTTTGGAACATTACGGCCGCGACCGCTCCTTTGATATACCGGAAGCCACCACCGGAGGTACCATGGCCAAAGTAAGCCTTGGTTTAGACGTCTATTTAAACCGTTGGTTTATTAGCGGACATTGGCAGCAAGCGGTATGGCAGCAAGTTCCGGCGGCACAGCCCATAGCCCTCGGAAGATTTCAAACAACTTTAGCTTACCGGTTCTAGGATTAAAGGAATTTTGTACTTTAGCCGCCCCAAGGCGCCCGGGTGGTGGAATTGGTAGACACGCAGGACTTAAAATCCTGTGGGCAGTAATGTCCGTGCGGGTTCAAGTCCCGCCCCGGGTACAAAAACAGAATGAGAAACAGAATGAGAATGATGTTTTTCATTCTGTTTTTTCTTCATTCTCTCCCTCATTCTCGCTCTAAATTCTTAAGAATTTATGATGAAGTTTGAGTTTCAAAATCTGACCGTTTACAAAAAGGCAAAGATTTTTCACCAAGATGCCAAGAAATTAATTGCCGTCAAGAAATTATCTTCTTATGAAAAGGATCAGCTGTCTAGAGCATCCTTTAGTGTTGTCTTAAATATAGCCGAGGGTTCCGGTCGGTTTACTAAAAAAGATAGACGTGGTTTTTTTGTAATTGCTCGAAGTTCGGTGTTTGAATGTGTAGCTATATTGGATGTATTGAAGGATGAAAATATCTTTTCTGTTGAAGAGTTCGAGGTTCTGGCGAATCAGGCAGATGAGTTATCTCGAATTCTTTACACAATGATTAAAAACCTTTCCTAGCCCATGTCGAGCAAAAGGCAAGTTTCAAAATGCAATTCCCCCTTTTCTCTTGCTCCACTCCCCAAACCCACCCTGTATTTGGGCGCCATTTCCTGCCTTCCCTACTACGCTCCGTTGGTTAAGCACGCAGAGACCATTGACGCGTTGTGTTTTCAAGTTTATAACCCTGACCAAGGCGTCAGGGGCGAATTAAGGCACGGTCAATTTAAAAGTCCGCAGTTTACTTGTTGTAAATGAGGACCCCTGACGCTTCGGTCAGGGTAAAAAACTTGAGAATTGGCCGTAACGCAAAGTCGCCGCCAGAATAGCAAGGTGTCAACGGTCTCATTTAGCAAAAGGCACTTTTCGTTATATGTGAATTGCAATTCCTCTACAAAACAACTGCGTACGCATATATTTTAGCCGAATAGGATTCGTTTGTTCCGGAGAGCTTAGCTATAATTCAGTATTATATGCGTATAAATAAAAATATTCAAGATTAATTTAGTAAAATTGCAACACGAACAGCAGTCTTACGTTTTTATATGTAAATGCATAAAGAATGCGCGAACTAAAGGACATAGTAAAATATCACAGAAAACAGGCCGGGCTTTCAAGAAGAGCGTTATCTGAATTGTCAGGCGTAAGTACAACCTTCTTATCAGATTTAGAAGGAGGTAAAGAAACACTTCAATATGATAAAGTTTTAGATGTGCTAAAAACACTCAACATATCCCTGGTTTTTGAAAGTCCTATAATGAAAGAACTGAACAATGAGAAAAGCTAAAGTTTCAATGTATGGAAAAGAAGCAGGAGTGCTGATTGAACACTCAAGGAACATGTACACTTTTCAATACTTGTCTGACTATTCTGGTGAGCCAATTTCCTTAACAATGCCTGTGAGAGAGGAACAATATATCTATGATTCCTTTCCTCCATTTTTCGAGGGGTTATTGCCAGAGGGATATAACAGAAATCAACTTTTAAGACTTAGAAAGATTGATTCAAAAGATTATTTCTCAATGTTAATGTACCTGGGACAAAACGTAGTTGGAGCAACAACAATCACTGAAATCCTCGACAATGAGTAAGTGCTTGATTACATATAATGGATGTAATGGGGATTATTCCAAAGAAGGATTAAAGCTATTGAACAAAAATTTGGAGAACATTGCTCCATTTAATTTTACTCAGTCCGAGCTTAGAACAGAAGCACTCGCCATAAGTGATAAAATATCCATCCAAGGGATTCAGCCAAAACTAAGTGCAAGACTCAATGTCAAAGAAGGGAAATTTGATATTGTTGAACAACATGGCACATACATCATTAAGGTGCAAGTTCCAGACAGGCCACAAATGCCAGAGAATGAGGATTTGACAATGAAACTGGCAAAAGCGATTGGGATAGACGTGCCCGTTCATGGTCTGGTTAGGGATAAAGAAGGGCAACTCAATTATTTTATCAAAAGATTTGATAGATATAGTCAGAAATCAAAGTATGCAGTTGAAGATTTCGCTCAACTTACAGAACGTCCCAGTGATACTAAGTACGATGCAAGTACCGAGTCACTTATTCCCATAATCACTCGCTTTTGTACTTTCCCTGCTATTGAAATGCTAAAATTATACAAGAGAATCTTCTTTTCATTCATGGTAGGCAATGAAGATATGCACCTAAAGAACTTTAGCTTGATAAGCAAAGAAGCTAAAACCTATTTATCTCCAGCATACGACCTATTGAATTCAACCATCGCTATGAAGAGAACCAAAGAGGAGTTAGCCTTGCCAATTATGGGGACTAAAGCCAGATTTAAACCGTTTCATCTCAGGGAGTATCTTGGAATTGAACGCATGGAACTACAACAGAAAATAGTAGAAAAAGTATTTACTGAAGTGTATGGAGCGAGAAGTTCCTGGGAGGGATTAATAGAGAAGTCATTTTTATCGGACAAATTGAAAGAGGATTACCTTAATATTCTGAACAACCGATTTAAAAGAATGTACTAAGCCCATTTAATTTGGTTCCAAAACGCAATCACTAGGGGAACAATACAGAGTGAGTTTGAGAGCAAGAGCGACGACGCGCACGCTGATTTTTCTTCACTCCCTCTCCCCAATCCCATTCCTTATTTGGGCGCCTTTTCCTGCCTTCCCTACTACGCTTCGTTGGTTAAGCACGCAGGGCTAAGCGGTGCGTGGGCCCCTCTCAAAGGTCGGGGCCTCCACTCGCTAAGCCCTGCGGCTCTCCCAACTGCAGGGTAGCCGGTCGGTCAGGGGCGCAGTTTATCCTTCATAAAAAAACCTACGAACCCATTGTCGCCTTGTGTTTTCAAGACGAAGTTCCTGACCGAAGCGTCAGGTCTTTGATCCTGACCGAAGCGTCAGGAACAGGATGGCCGCCAGAAAAACATTGCATCAACATCCTCAAAGTGTTTTCCTCTTCGCCATGGCTTACACCTTTCTTAAAGCCCTACCATAATCTTGGGTCGGCCAATTCAGGAATACATTGCGATGGCCCGCTAATGCTTAAGGGAATCGACGAATCCAAGGCACAGGCCAACCAACCTTCGGGATAGCTTAATGTAAACGGAGCTGCAATAGACTCCTCAGAAACCTGTTGATACCCGGATTTGGAATAAAACCGCACATCACCATAGGTTAGGGCCACCTGAGCGCCCTCCTTTCGTAGCGCTTTGTGGCCAAACAAAATAAGAGACTGCCCAATTCCTTTGCCTTGAGCATCGGTTTTAACCGCCATGGGCGAAAGCAGAAAGGCTTGCCGTTCGGACGCTGGAAAATTAAGCTTTGAAAAGAACACACAGCCCACCAACCGACCTCTGTCTGTGGCCGCAAAACCCTTTAATTCCTTTCTAGGGTAGTTTTTAAGATACTTCTCCACCAGCCCGCTTACTGTAACCGCCTCTTCCTCATTTTCCGAAGCCTTAAATGTCTCAAAAAAAAGCTGCACAACTTCCTTTCCTAGGTTCTTATCCAATGGCGAAATTTCCATGCTGTAAAAATAAAGAGTTTCAATAAAAGCTCTATCGGGAGAAGGAGAGGGAGAGGGAGAGGGAGAGGGAGAAGGGAGAGGGAGAGCGAGAGGGAGAGCGAGAGGGAGAGCGAGAGGGAGAGCGAGAGGGAGAGCGAGAGGGAGAGCGAGAGGGAGAGCGAGAGGGAGAGCAACGACACGTAAACTGTTTATGGTTCACGCTCACAGCCTCCCCCACTCTGTATCTTGGTGCGGGTTATCTTTGAACAAAAGACGTATGAAAAACACAACAAAGGCTCAAGCCGAAAATATAATAAGGTTTATCATTTGATAATGAGGGCAAAACAAAGAAGCTAAAAGAGATTTGCTCAGCCGAAAAATTAGGTTACTTTTGCGGACTTCGAAAGATTTTGGAACAAATTAGACGGACTTTCGTTACCAAAAACAACAGCTAAAACGATTGCCCCATGTACTGGACACTTGAACTGGCCTCTTATTTGGAAGATGCACCCTGGCCCGCCACCAAGGACGAGCTCATCGACTTTGCCATGCGTACAGGCGCACCCATGGAGGTTATCGAAAACTTGCAAGAACTGGAAGACGATGGAGAATCCTTCGAAACCATCGAGGATATCTGGCCCGATTACCCCACCAAAGAGGATTTCTTCTTCAACGAAGACGAATACTAAACCTTGGCCTATCTCCTTCCTTAAAGCTTCAGCCCAACCACATAGACCTTCCTCTTTGGAAGGTCTTAAGGTTTTTTTATCCGTAAACCCACATTTCTATCTTAACTTCGCAGCTGGTCTCTTGTAGACCATAAGCTTGTTTGCACATGGGTATTTTAGACACTATACTTTCCGGAATTCTTGGTTCCAAAAACGAAAAAGACGTTAAGGAACTCCAAAAATACGCTACTGAGGTCAACGCAGCCTGGGAACCCTTAAGGTCCTTAAGCCACGACGCCCTGCGCGAAAAATCAGAACAGCTCAAACAAAAAATCCGACAAGGGATTGCCGGGCATCAAAGCACCATTGATGAACTGCGCAATAAAACCGAGGATTCCAGTGTTTCAGACGAAGAAAAAGAAGCCATTTTTGAGGCAATAGACAAGGAAGAAAAAGCCTTGCTCGAAACCCTCGATAAACTGCTCGACAATTCTATGGCAGAGGCCTTTGCCATAATGAAAGAAACCGCAAAACGGTTTAAAGAAAACGAGGTAATTGAGGTGCAGGCCACCCCTTTTGATGAGGAAATTGCGCTCGAAAAGGGCTACATGAAAGTGGAAAACGGAAAGGCCTACTGGCCGAACTCCTGGACCGCAGCCGGAGGCGAAATTACTTGGGACATGGTGCATTACGATGTCCAGCTCATCGGTGGGGCGGTGCTTCATACCGGTAAAATTGCCGAAATGGCCACCGGGGAAGGTAAAACTTTGGTAGCCACCCTGCCTATTTTCTTAAATGCACTCAGCGGAAGAGGGGTTCATGTAGTAACCGTAAACGACTACCTGGCGCGAAGAGACTCTGAATGGATGGGGCCAATCTTTGAGTTTCACGGCTTAAGAATCGATTGCATTGACAAACACCAGCCCAATTCCGAAGCCCGAAGAAAAGCCTACAGATCAGATATTGTATACGGAACCAACAACGAATTTGGTTTCGATTACCTTCGAGATAACATGGCAACACACCCCGACCAATTGGTCCAAAGGGTGCATCAATTCGCCATCATTGATGAGGTCGACTCTGTGCTTATTGATGAAGCCAGAACACCCCTTATTATTTCCGGCCCAACCCCAAGGGGCGACAACCAAGAGTTTATCCAATTAAAACCATTGGTAGAGAAATTGGTGGCGGCTCAACGCAAACTCATCAATATTCAACTCACCGATGCCAAAAAGGTGTTGAGCCGAGACGACGCCAGCAAAGAGGAAAATAAAAAAGGCAGCGAAATGCTGTTGCGCTCCTACCGCGGTTTGCCTAAAAATACAGCCCTTATTAAATTCCTCAGTGAGCCCGGAATACGCTCGGTATTGCAAAAAACCGAGAACTACTTTATGCAAGACCAGTCCAAGGAAATGCATAAAATCGACGACGAACTCTTTTTCGTTATCGAAGAAAAAACAAACAGCATTGACCTTACCGAAAAAGGCATCAATCTAATTAGTCAAGGCATTGAAGACGACAATTTCTTTGTTTTGCCCGACATCGCTACTGAATTATCGGAAATTGATAATCAATACAGCGATGCCGAAGAACGCAGCAAGAAAAAAGACGCGCTGCTTCGTGACTTTTCGGTAAAATCCGAACGCATACATACCATTCAACAACTGCTTAAGGCTTACGCTTTGTTTGACCGCGACAAAGATTATGTGGTCATGGATGGTAAGGTGAAAATTGTAGACGAACAAACCGGCCGTATCCTAGACGGTCGCAGGTACTCCGATGGATTGCACCAAGCCATTGAAGCAAAAGAAAATGTGAAGGTGGAAGCGGCAACACAAACCTATGCCACCATCACCTTGCAAAATTACTTTAGAATGTATCATAAGCTGGCTGGTATGACCGGTACAGCCGAAACCGAAGCCAAAGAGTTTTGGGACATTTACAAACTAGAAGTAATTGTAATTCCCACCAATCGCCCAATACAGCGCAAGGATATGGAAGACTTGGTGTATAAAACCAAGCGGGAAAAATACAATGCGGTTATCGACAAAACCATAGAATACGTGGAGGCCGGCAGACCCGTATTGGTGGGTACTACTTCGGTAGAAATTTCGGAGCTTCTGAGCCGAATGCTCAAACTGAGAAATATTAAGCACCAAGTACTTAACGCAAAACTCCACCAAAAAGAGGCTGAAATTGTTGCCGAAGCCGGTAAAGCCGGAACAGTAACCATTGCAACCAATATGGCCGGACGGGGTACCGACATTAAGTTGGGGGCCGGAGTTAAGGATTCGGGCGGTTTAGCTATTATTGGTACCGAACGTCACGATTCCCGACGTGTGGACCGCCAGTTGAGAGGACGTTCAGGAAGGCAAGGAGACCCCGGTAGTTCTGTTTTCTTTGTGTCTTTAGAAGACGATTTGATGCGGATTTTCGGCTCAGAACGGATTTCTAAACTCATGGACCGAATGGGAATCAAAGAAGGAGAGGTAATTACCCACCGCATGATTACCCGCTCCATCGAAAGAGCCCAGAAAAAAGTAGAGGAAAACAACTTTGGCATGCGTAAACGTCTGTTGGAATACGACGACGTTATGAACCTTCAAAGAGAAGCTGTTTACCGCAAACGAAAGAACTCTTTGTTCGGAGAACGGGTAAGCCTTGACATTTCAAACACCATTTACGACGTTTGCGACCAATTGGTGGACTCTTTTTACGAATCCAGAGACTATCCTGGTTTCAGCCTCGAAGTCTTTCGGCAACTTTCCATGGAACCGCCCATGGACGAAGCTGCATTCCTCGAAATGTCGCCCGAAGCAATCGCTGCTAAGCTTCACGAAGCTGTGATTCAGTCCATGCAACACCGCATGGAAACCATACGAAATGCTGTGTGGCCCGTAATTGAAAAGGTCTATTTGGAACAAGGCCAGCAGTACCAAAACATTATGATTCCTTTGAGCGACGGCATGAAAACCATGCAAATTCAAGTGCCGCTTAAAATGGCCTACGAAAGCCAAGGAAAAGAAGTGATTCGATACCTACAAAAATCCATCATTCTTGCCTTAATTGACCTTCATTGGAAAGATCACCTTAGGGAAATGGACGATCTAAAATCATCGGTAAGCCATGCTTCCTATGAGCAAAAAGATCCTTTATTGGTATACAAACAAGAGGCATTTACCCTATTCCAGCAGTTCTTGGCCAAGTTAAATCAAGAAATGCTTGCCTTTTTAATGAAAGCAGATTTACCCAGGGAAAATCCTCAACAGCAAAAACCTGTTGCTCCGGCTCCCACGGTGAACAAGCCTATGGCACCGCCTCCCGGAGTGGCAGCAAAAGCTCCTGTACCCGGACAAGCAGGAAACCACCCTGCCGGCAATCTTCCCAACCCCTCGAAAATGGCTCAGCCTAGTTCGGCTCCTCTAAAAGCCGACGAGAAAATTGGAAGAAATGACCCATGTCCTTGCGGATCAGGCAAAAAATACAAAAACTGCCACGGTGCTTAAGTTCCCCACACCTGTCCCCTGCTTCCGCTTTGTCGGGCTCCGGTAACCTCTTTCCATACATTAGGCTTGTGGGAAAGCTTTAGCCAAGCTAAAAAGGCAAAAATGAGTGCCTCTTTGAAATCTACCAAAGAGCCGTCCGGGACTATCCATTCTATATTGGGGGCCAAATTACCTAAGCCTTCCATCAATATGGGATGCTTGGCTCCGCCACCCGTTACTAAAACCTTGGGCTGGACTTGAGAAGCACCTGCAGGCGATTGGCAAAGCGACTGAATGGTTTCGGCTAGGTAATGAGCCATCCAATAGGTGCAACTTGCCAAGGCATTAGGCACCGAAGGATATTCTGAAACTAGGGGCCACACCTGAGCATCTACATCCTCCCTACCAAAGGAGCGAGGAAAGGGCCGTTGCCACAAGTCTAAGGACTGAAGTGCCTGGACCAAGTCTTTATCTACCACTCCCCGAGCCGCCAAATGTCCATCTTTATCCATGCTAAAGCCAAGACGCTGAGCCAGCCGATTTAAAACCATGTTTACGGGAATCAAATCCGAGGCTCTACGCAGCCCTTGAGCATCGTTCCAGCTTAGGTTTGAAAAACCTCCCAGGTTTAAGCAAGCGGCATACTGAGGAAACAGCAAGGCATCGCCCACCGGCACTAAAGGTGCCCCCTGCCCTCCTTCCAGCACGTCTTCGATACGAAAATCGCAGATTACCGGAACTTGGCAATGCACATGGATAGCAGCACCATGGCCAATCTGAAGAGATAAGCCTTTATGCGGCGCATGAAAAACCGTGTGTCCATGGGAGGCAATGCAGTTTGGCCTATGATTTCCTAAAAACTGCTTCGCTTGCTCGCCCAGCCAATTCCCATAAGCGATATCAAGCGCATGCAATTCAAATCCCGACAAATTATGTGCTTCTGCCAATCTATTTCTCCACACTTCTGTGTAGGGTAATGTTTGGGCCTTTACTATTTCAAAGCCGTAGTTATCATGCACTTGCGAGAACTTCACAAGACATAAATCCAATCCATCCAGCGAAGTTCCGGACATCATTCCTAAAACCATTGGGTCAGGTTCCATGTTTATCGAGGGGTTGCGTATCTTTAACGCCCATAATATCCGAAATAAAACAAGGCACCATGCACTTTCAGCTTACCGAAGAACACGAAATGATTCGCAAAGCGGCACGCGATTTCACCCGCGAAGAGCTTCTGCCCGGCGTAATTGAGCGGGACGAAAAGCAGGAATTTCCTCACGAACAAATCAAAAAACTGGGAGAACTAGGTTTCCTAGGCATGATGGTTCCCGAACAATGGGGAGGATCGGGTATGGACACCTTGTCCTACGTATTGGTTATGGAAGAGCTTTCTAAAATTGATGCCTCGGCCTCTGTAGTGGTTTCTGTGAACAACAGTTTGGTATGTTATGGTTTGGATGCCTACGGCAATGATTTTCAAAAAGAAAAATACCTAAAGCCATTGGCGGCCGGTTCTTGTATTGGAGCCTTTTGCTTGTCTGAACCGGAGGCCGGATCAGATGCCACCTCACAACGTACAACGGCCATTGATATGGGCGATCATTACCTGCTAAACGGTACCAAAAACTGGATTACCAACGGTAAAAACGCCAAATATTATTTGGTAATGGCCCAAACGGATGCCGAAAAAGGACACCGTGGAATCAATTGCCTAATTGTAGAGGACGGAATGCCCGGTTTTGAAAAAGGCGCCAAAGAAAATAAAATGGGAATTCGTGCCAGCGACACCTGTACCCTGCAATTTACAGACGTTAAAGTGCCTAAAGAAAACCGGATAGGCGAAGATGGTTTTGGGTTTAAGTTTGCCATGAAGACCTTAAGTGGCGGAAGAATTGGTATTGCCGCCCAAGCTTTGGGTATAGCCGCTGGAGCCTATGAATTCGCTAAAGAATATGCCAAGCAGCGTAAGGCATTCGGGAAACCCATTGCCGACCATCAGGCCATTGCCTTCAAATTGGCCGACATGGCCACCAGAATAGAGGCGGCGCGCCTTATGGTATACAAAGCCGCTTGGATGAAAGACCAAGGGATGGATTACGACCAAGCCTCTAGTATGGCTAAACTATATGCCTCAGAAACGGCCATGTGGGTCACTACAGAAGCCGTGCAAGTGCATGGAGGTTATGGCTATGTAAAAGAATACCATGTGGAGCGCCTCATGCGCGACGCTAAGATTACCCAGATTTACGAAGGTACCAGCGAAGTCCAAAGAATTGTTATTGGACGTAGTGTAACCAAGTAAACACGCCTCAAGGCGTGTGTAGACCAACGGAGAGAATAGCGAAAGTTCCCGGGGAATAGAAGTTTTCCAGAAGATTACGGCCCAGGGACCGCACGTAAAGCCCGGAAAAGCAAAGCCTAGGGAATGCAGGAGCGAGGATGCGGCGCGCAGCAAGCACCCGGAGCCCGCATTCCCTTAGCTTTGCTATGAGGACTTGCAGTAAGGGCCCGGCCGAAGGGGGCCCAAAAAAAGCGTCAATATAGTATGCCTGCATACGTTTTTTTATGTATATTTGAGAATGTGGTCAAAAGGCACAAAAAAACAGACCGTATGCGCTGGCGTTAAAAATGCGTGGCATGCCGTTTCGCGCATGTACAATCAGGTGGGAGCCGATAAAGAATTAAGTACGGCGGTGGGCTTTGTGTTGCTCAATATTCCACCCGAGGGCATACCGGTAACGCATTTGGGGCCACAATTGGGTTTGGAAGCACGGAGTTTATCCAGAATGCTGAACAATTTAGAGCGCAAAGGCTGGTTGAAACGTTCGGCGGATGCGAAAGACAAGCGCATGGTGCGCGTTACGCTTACCCAGGAAGGCGTATTGATGCGGCAGCAATCGAGCAAGACCGTAAAGTCTTTTCACGAATACATTGCCGGTCAATGCAGTGCCGAAGAATTGGAAGCCTTTTTTAGGGTTTCCAATTTAATTGCTGAACACAGCAAAACCTTTGCAGAACAACAAAATAATGGACAAGAAATACAAGCGACATGACAGCAAAGTCTAGACATATTCGAAAAGCCGCCGTTTTGGGGTCGGGAGTTATGGGCTCTCAAATTGCTTGCCACTTGGCCAATATTGGGGTGGAAGTGCTGCTGCTGGATATTTTGCCACGGGAATTGACCGATGAGGACCGAGCCAAAGGTTGGACAGAGACTTCGAAAGCATGGCGAAACAAAATTGTGCAACACCATTTTGAGGCAGCCAAAAAACTGAAACCGGCACCTTTGTATCACCCCGGTTTCGCGGATAGAATTCGCATTGGAAATTTTGAAGACGACTTGCCTTTGGTGGCAGAGGCCGATTGGATTATTGAAGCCGTAATTGAGCGCCGCGACATTAAACTAAAGGTATATGAATCGATAGAAAAACATAGGAAGCCCGGTACTTTAGTTTCCACAAACACCTCCGGAATTCCTATCAACAGTTTACTGGAGGGAAGAAGTGAAGATTTTAAACGCCATTTTATAGGCACGCACTTTTTTAATCCGCCACGGTATTTAAAGCTATTAGAAATTATTCCATCCAAAGAAACGGCCCCGGAGGTTCAGGAATTCTTTATGGAGTATGGCCGCAAGTTTTTGGGCAAGGACACGGTGGCTTGCCCCGACACCCCCGCCTTTATAGCCAATAGAATTGGGGTTTTCAGCATTATGCATTTGTTTCATTTGGTGCAAGAGTTGGGACTTACGGTTGAGCAAGTTGACAAACTAACGGGACCGGTGATTGGCCGCCCCAAATCGGCTACTTTTCGAACGGCAGATGTGGTGGGTTTGGATACCTTAATTAATGTGGCCCAAGGCCTTGCCGGTCATTTGCAAGGCAGTGAGGAAGCCAAGGTTTTTGCCTTGCCCCCTTTCCTTGAGCACATGCAGGCCCAGGGCTGGTTGGGTCAAAAATCGGGTCAGGGCTTTTACAAAAAAGTAAAAGACTCGGACGGAGGCAGCCAAATCCATGCTTTAGACTTAAAAACGTTGGCCTATCGTCCCTCGGAGCGGGTGAAGTTTGCCAGTTTGGAAGCGGCCAAGCCCATTGAAGACCTTAGAGAGCGGATGCGCTTTTTACTTTCAGCTAAAGACGAAGCGGGCAATTTCTACCGAAAGTCGACCTTCACCCTTTTGCATTATTCTGCAGGTAGAATCCCCAAGTCGGCTGAAGCCTGTTATAAAATTGACCAGGCCCTTAAAGCAGGCTTTGGCTGGCAATTGGGTCCATTTGAGTTGTGGGATGCTTTAGGCATGGAAAGGGTGTTGGAAGGAGTGGAAAAGGAAGGTCTTCGTTTGCCGGATTGGGTATCCCAAATGCACAAAGAAGGTGCAAAGTCCTTCTATCGTCTCAAAAACAATAAAAAAGAATACTGGGACATTCATCAAAAAGCCTATGCAGAAATTCCGGGTCAAGAAGCCTTTTTGTTGCTCGAAAACCTGGAAGAAAATCGATTGGTTTGGAAAAACAAGGGCTGCAGCCTTTACGACATCGGCGACGGGGTATTAAATCTTGCCTTCCATACCAAAATGAACTCCATTGGGTCGGAGGTTTTGCAAGGTTTGCAGCACAGCATTGATGTAGCAGAAAAAGAAGGTTGGAATGGATTGGTTATAGCCAATGAAGGCGAACAGTTTTCGGCCGGAGCCAACTTGGCCTTGATTTTGATGTTGGCCATTGAGCAGGAATGGGATGAGCTTTCTTTTGCCGTGCAAGCCTTTCAAAAGAGCACCATGCGGGTTAGGTACTCAGACATACCAGTGGTAGTGGCTCCTCACGGGCTCACTTTAGGTGGTGGCTGCGAATTGTGCTTGCATGCCGATGCCGTGGTGGCAGCTGCCGAAACCTATATTGGATTGGTAGAAGTGGGCGTTGGCCTAATACCCGGCGGAGGCGGTACCAAGGAGTTTGCCCTGCGTGCTTCCGATGAATACCGGGAGGGGGGAATCCGCACCAATGTGCTGCGTGAGCGTTTTTTAACCATGGGTCAAGCCAAAGTGGCCACCTCCGCTAAAGAAGCCTTTGATTTGGGCATTTTTGTGGAAGGCCGAGATCAGATTGCCTGGCATGGGGACAGACGCATTGCCCTAGCCAAACAAAAAGTGCTTCAATTGCACGAAGCGGGCTACACCAGACCCATACCCCGCAAAGACATTACCGTGCTCGGTCAGGAAGGCTTGGGTATTGTGTATGCCGGAGCCAACGCCATGAAAGCCGGACATTATATTTCGGAACACGACCAAGTCATTTCCGAAAAATTGGGCTATGTAATGTGTGGAGGCGACCTATCTCAAGCTCAACAGGTTGATGAACAATACTTATTGGACTTAGAAAGGGAGGCCTTTTTGAGTCTTCTTGGCACGCGAGCCACCTTGGAAAGAGTTCAGCACATGCTCAAAACAGGAAAACCATTAAGAAATTAAGCGCATCATGGAAACAGCATACATAGTTACCGGCTATCGCTCCGCGGTAGGTAAAGCCCCAAGGGGCAGTTTACGTTTTGTCCGTCCCGACGACTTGGCCGTTGCCGTCATCAGGCATTTGTTGGCTCAAGTTCCGGAGTTGGAAAAAGAACGCATAGACGATGTAATCGTAGGTAATGCTACCCCTGAGGCAGAACAAGGCTTAAACATTGGCCGCATGGTTTCGCTCATGGGCTTAGACACCGATAAAGTGCCCGGCATGACGGTAAATCGCTATTGCGCTTCGGGTTTGGAAAGCATTGCCATTGCCACCGCCAAAATTCAAAGCGGCATGGCCGATTGCATCTTGGCCGGAGGAGTGGAGAGCATGAGCCCCATTCCGTTTGGAGGTTGGAGAATTGTGCCCAACGCAAAAGTGGCTAAGGCCCACGAAGATTGGTACTGGGGCATGGGCTTAACGGCAGAAGAAGTAGCCAGGCGCTACCGAGTTTCTAGGGAAGAACAAGATTTGTTTGGCCTTAATTCCCACCAAAAGGCTATTGCCGCTATTGAAGCCGGAAAATTTAAAGACCAAATTGTGCCCATAGAAGTGGAAGAAATTTGGGTAGAAGAAGGCAAAAAGAAAAAGAAAAGTTACCTGTTTGACACCGACGAAGGGCCAAGAAAAGGCTCTAGTCCGGAAGCCTTGGCTCGGCTTAGGCCTGTATTTGATGCCAAGGGCTCGGTTACCGCAGGAAATGCCTCACAAACCTCCGACGGCGCTGCATTTGTATTGGTGATGTCCGAACGAATGGTTCACAGTCTGGGACTTAAGCCAAGAGCCCGACTGGCATCTTACCATGTTGTGGGCTTGGAGCCGGCCATTATGGGCGTTGGGCCCATTTATGCCATACCAAAAGCTTTGGAAAAGGCCGGTAAAAAACTCCAAGACGTGCATCTTATTGAATTAAACGAAGCCTTTGCAAGTCAAAGTCTGGCCATCCAAAAAGAGTTGGGTTTAGACCCCCAAACCTTAAATGTAAATGGAGGTGCCATAGCCTTAGGACACCCCTTGGGTTGCACCGGAGCCAAGCTCACGGTGCAAATCATGCATGAATTGGAAGCCCGGAACCAAACAACCGGATTGGTTACCATGTGCGTTGGGACAGGACAAGGCGCTGCCGGTGTAATAGAACGTATCGCATCCTAAATAAACGAACCATGTCAGAACAAAAAAACACAACCATGGCCATTAAAGGCGGAGAATGGCTTATTCGAAAAACGGAACCGGAAGCGGTGTTTATTCCGGAGGAGTTTGACGAAGAGCAACAAATGATTGCCGATACCTGTCAAGAGTTTATTGAAAAAGAGGTGTGGCCACAATTAGATGCCCTAGACAGCATGGAAGATCCTGAGCTGATGCCTTCGCTTCTGGACAAAAGCGGCGCCTTGGGACTTCTTGGGGTTTCCATTCCCGAAGCCTATGGGGGTTTTGGCAAAAACTTCAATACGGCCATGCTGGTAACCGAAGTTACCGGCGCAGGACACTCCTTTGCCGTTGCGCTTTCTGCCCACACCGGAATTGGCACCTTGCCCATTTTGCTTTACGGCAACGAAGCTCAAAAGGCCAAATACCTGCCCAAACTAGCCACCGGCGAATGGAAAGCCAGCTATTGCTTAACAGAGCCGGGCTCAGGCTCGGATGCCAACAGCGGAAAAACCAAAGCCACCCCTTCTGCCGATGGCAAAAGCTATACCATTAATGGGCAAAAAATGTGGATTACCAACGGAGGTTTTGCCGACATATTTATTGTTTTTGCCAAAATTGAAGACGATGAAAACCTTTCTGCATTTATTGTAGAAAAGGAAATGGGCGGCATACGGCTCAACCCCGAAGAGAAGAAAATGGGCATTAAAGGAAGCTCTACCCGTCAAGTGTTTTTTGAAGATACCGTAGTTCCGGCAGAAAACCTGCTCTTTGAGCGCGGCCAAGGCTTCAAAATTGCCGTAAATATCTTAAACATTGGCCGCATCAAGCTTTCCGCAGCTGCTATAGGCGCTTGCAAAGCTACCATTCACCGAGCGGTAGCTTATGCCAACGAAAGGCAACAGTTTGGCAGACCTATTTCTAAGTATGGCGCCATCCGCCACAAAATCGGAGAACAAATCATCCGCACCTTTGCTTGCGAATCGGCCACTTACCGTGTGGGCCAAAACATAGAAGACGCCATTGCTGAGCTGAAAGCCCAAGGAATGTCGGAGCAAGAAGCCGAACTAAAGGGCGTAGAACAATTTGCCATTGAGTGCGCCATGATGAAAGTACATGGCTCCGAAACCCTCGACTACGTAGTAGACGAAGGCGTTCAAATTTATGGAGGTATGGGCTATTCGGCTGAAGCTCCCATGGACAGAGCTTATCGCGATGCCCGCATCAATCGCATTTTTGAGGGCACCAACGAAATCAACCGCATGCTCACCGTGGACATGATTCTTAAACGCGCCATGAAAGGGGAACTGGACTTGATGGGACCCGCACAAAAAGTGGCCGGAGAATTGATGGAAATTCCTGACTTTGGTGCTGAAGCTACCGAAGACCCTTTGGAAAAAGCACACGAATCCATCGCAAAATTCAAAAAATCCATCCTACTGGTAGCCGGGGCTGCCGTTCAAAAACTCATGATGGAGCTGGCCAAAGAACAAGAAGTGCTTATGCACATTGCAGACATGGCTATCGAAACCTATGTGGCCGAAAGTACCCTGCTAAGGGTTCAAAAGCTCATGCAACGCGACGGAGCAGAAGCCCATCAAGATAAATTGGATATGCTCCAGGTGCTGGTATACGATACCGCCGACCGTCTCTGGGTTTCCGGCAAAAACGCACTCCATGGATTCGCAGAGGGCGACGAACTAAGAATGATGACCATGGGGCTAAAACGCTTTACCAAAGTAGATCCCATAAATACCAAAGAGGCAAGACGCCGCATTGCTGCATTGGCCATCGAAAAAAATAAGTACCCTTACTAAATAATTTCGGCAAAGCAACGTTAGACTTCAAGAAAAAGGCAGGTTCTCTATGAGCATGACATTACAACGTGCGGTTGAAATAGTTAGTCAGTATGGCCGTATTATGAAAGAAGCCAAAGAGGGCCAGTACTTTCAAGCCACTTCCAGTTTGCCATGTTCTGCTGCCCGGGTAAAATTTGCCATTTGCAGGGTGTTAATGGACAGGATTCGCCTCGGGCAGTTAGACATGGAAACCATGGAAAGTCTGGTAGTTGCCTATTCCCACCTCGCTTTTTTTGTAGACGAAGAAGCAGCAGCCGATTTAAACGCACTTACCAAAAACCGCGGTCAAGACACGGAAAATCAAGAGGAGTTGGGCGACATGCTCAAGGTCATGAACAGCCGCAAACACCAACTCAGCAGAGAAATTCAACAGTTCATACGAGAAGAGCTCAAAGAACGCTTGGGCCAAAACGGCTGAGTTCCACCGGTAGGCTTTCAAGGCCCAAAAATCTTTCTTTAGGGGTTTATTGGGGCGCCTTATCCGTCTCCGTTTCCAAGTCCTCGGCCTCAACGCAAGTCAGGCTAAGCAGTACGGGGTCTTTCCAAAAAAATGAGAAAAGCCTCCGCCTGCTAAGCCTGTCTAGCGTCAAGGCCTGTGGGCTTTCCAACTCCGCCGGGGCGCATTGTCCTCCGTTTTAAGTTTCGTTTACCGGAAAAAAGGCCGCCTCCAGGTCCAACTTCCCGGTGTTTTGTCCTTGCCCGAAATCCACCAACCCTGTCTTCCCAAATCCAACCATACATCGTTGGGTCGTTCCCGTTTTATTGTATTCCAAGCTTCCCACATTCCGGCCGACCAGCGAATGTCGTCAAAAACCACCGCCGAAATGGGTAGCTTGGAGTCCTGAAGCATCTTCCAATAGGCTAAAGTAGGTTCAAATTGGTGGTGTCCATCAATATACACCACAACGGATTGTTTTTGGTCCACCTTCCAATCATTCAGCACTTGTGGCAGCGTGTTAGAAAACAAGCCAAGCCTCAATTCAATGGAAGAAATATGGGCATAATCCCAACCCTGTTGAGCCAAATCCGCAATGGGCTTTACACCTTCCAAGCTTAAAACCTGAGCTTTTGGATTGGCAGCAGCAAAATAGGCAGCGGTAGTTCCTAAACAGGTGCCCATTTCAAGAATGGCATCGGGGGCAAAAAAAGCCACCATTTGTGCCAATCGTGCAGCTGCCTTCCCCGGCAACAGTGCACGTTTTGCTAAGGATGCCACCTCAATAGAGCGTTTCTGCTGCGTTCCCGGGTCATAATAGCTTAATTGCTCCCTATTTTTTTGAAGTTTCATTCGCCAGTTCTCCACCAGCTTATGCACCTCGGGTGAATCGGCATAAACCTCATAAAAGGCGCATAAAAAAGGGGGGTGCAACCACCGGTTCCCTCTTGCCTTACGCAGGTATGCTGCCCATGCTTTTACGACCCTAAAAAAATCCCAAGACTTACGAAACATAGACGAAGATAAAAGCTAGCTACGGAATAAGATAACTAAGGTCAATTTGCCCGGACGTACATTAAAAAACTTTCCAAAAGGTAAGATGTCCTTTATTATTTTTCTATTAAGTGAAAACTAATTTCAAACTACTTTGTATTTTTGAGATAGTACGTTAATTAAAGAACTTCCTATGGCAACCAACTCATACAATCTCAAATTTTTATTAATCCCCTTACTATCAATTACGGCATACTCAAATGGCACAAGTCAAAGTTGCAGTACCCCGAGCACCCCGAGTGTGAACAACCCAAACATTACCTGCGGTCAAACCGCCACCCTTACTGCCGGAGGCAGCAGTGGCACCTATCGTTGGTTTAACCAAGCTAGCGGAGGCACTCCATTGAGCACGGGATCCAGCTTTACAACAGGTGCCATAACCGCCCCTACCACCTATTATGTAGAGGCACAAACTACCGGAGGAGGCTCCGGGAGTTACAGCCATCAAACCGGCACATCCACGAGCTTCTCAACCGGAGGAAATATAACTCAAAACCACACCGGAGCAGTTACCGGAGCCACAGGAAATGCCACCCTTACCGTTTGGTATAATGGTGATTTAAACTCCAGCAGCGAACGAATAGATATATACGGTGAAAACAACACCTTCATTGGCACGACGAACACCACCTCTCAATGCGGGGGATATACATCCCAAAACTTTAGTATTTCTGCAGCCAATATAAACAACTGGGCATCCAATGGAACCATCACCATTACTTACGATTCCCGAAGCAGTGTAAATGCCATTTGCTCCCATTCTTTTCGGGTGTATGCCAGACTGCAATACAATTACAGCACGGTTTCGACCTGCACTTCGAGCCGCCAGTCGGTAACCATAACTCCTAATCCACTTCCGGCACCTAGCATTACGGCAAACGCTCCTTTAAGCTTTTGCTCCAACGATTCCATTCAATTGACCTCTAGTGCACCCATTGGTAACCTATGGAATACGGGAGACACTACACAAAGCATATATATAAATCAGGCCGGGGCATACAGCGTAGATTTTACACTACCCAACGGATGCAGCAGCCTAAGCTCAACTCCAACCGTTACCAGTGTTTTGCCCCAACCGCAAGCCCCATCCATTCAGGCCTTGACGAATACCACGGTTTGTGCGTATGACACCGTAGTGCTTCAAGCCAACCAAAGCCAAGATTTGGAATGGAGCAACAACGATACCACCCAAACCATTCAAGCCCTTAGCCAAGGAACATATACCGCTTTTGTTCGCGATCAAAACAACTGCCTTTCTCCTCCCTCCAATCCCATTCAAGTGGTTATAAACCCGGTTCCTAACATTCAAAGCCTAACGCTTCCTGCGCAATGCGAGGGATTGGCCAACAATCTGGGAACCAATATTCAATTGAACAATCAAAACAATGCTTCCATTCAACAAGTCCAATGGGATTTTGGGGATGGAAATGGTGGTACAGGGCAATCTACAAGCCACAATTACCAAACTCCCGGAGCCTACAATGTGCAAGCCATTGCGGTGAGCAATCACGGCTGCTCCGATACTGCTTTTGGAACGGCTACCTTGAACCCCAAGCCTATCATCAACAGCACACTCGCCCCGGCAGTTTGCGATGGAAATGCGGTCAACTTCAGCCAAAGCAGCCAAGTAAGCAATACCAATAATGCCTCCTTGCAAAATTATTTCTGGTCTTTTGGTGATGGCGCGCAAGACAATGCATCATCAAGCTCTCACTTGTACAATCAAGCAGGAAGCTATCAAGCGCAACTTCGCGTGGAAACCAATCATGGCTGCTCCGACACAAGTCAGTTTACCGTTTTGGTACAACCTAATCCAATCATAAGCAATATCCTTAGCCAAGCAGGATGTGAAGGCGGAAGTACTCCTTTGCAAGCGCAAGTAAACGTAGCCAACATCAACAACGCCTCCATACTTACCGAAACCTGGAATACCGGCGATGGAAATACAGCTAACGGGGCAAATACCACGCATACCTATGCCCAACCCGGAACCTACAATGCCCAATTGCTGGTCACAACCAATCACGGCTGTGTAGATTCAGCACAAGTTTCAGCCGTGGTAAATCCTACTCCACAGTTGGTTCAGTCCAGCTTCCCCGATGTGTGCCTTGGACAGCTTAGTCAGTTCTCTCAAAGCACTACCTTGGCTAATGTCAACAACGCACAAATCACAGGCTTTAGTTGGGACTTTGGCAACGGAAACCAAAGCAACTCGCTGAATCCAACACAACTCTACGCACAAACCGGAAGCTATATTGTGCAGCTAACCGTACAAACCAATCAAAACTGCCCCATGGTAGTTACCGATACCGTATTGGTGAACCCCTATCCTGTTATTGCTTCCATTAACGCCAACGATGTGTGCCTCGGAAACGCCAGCAACTTTAGCCAGTCCAGCTCCGTGCCCAACACCAACGGCTCTACCATCAATCAATACCTTTGGAGCTTTGGCAATGGAAACACCAGCACAAACCCTAGCCCTGCCTATACCTATCCCAATGCAGGAAGTTATAATGCCCAGCTCATGGTTACCACCAACTTTGGCTGTGCAGATACCCTGCAAACCAACGTTCTGGTGAATCCCAACCCTGTACTCAACAACCTTAGCCTTTCCAATGTGTGTATGGGAAATGCCACCGGTTTGAATGCGGGAATTTCTATTCCCAACATCAATGGAGCTTCTATTGCTTCCCAAAACTGGGATATGGGCGATGGAACCCAACTCAGCGGAAGCAACATTAGCCACAACTACCTCAATCCCGGACTTTTTGTGGTGCAAGGTACCATAAGCTCTAACCAAGGTTGTGCCTTACAGGTCACCGACACCGCTTTGGTATTCCCTAATCCCACCGCATCGCTTGCCTCCGCCAATACCGTATGCGAAGAAACTGCCACAAGCTTTAATGGGAACGCCTCCATTTCTGCCGTAAACGGCGCTGCTATTGCTGCCTACCAATGGAACTTTGGCGATGGAAACGCTGCAAATACCCAAAACCCTAGCCACAACTACGCCACTTGGGGCAACTACAACTTCCATATGGTGGTAAGCTCAAACCATGGGTGCCTCGACACCTTGTTTGGAAACGCTACCGTGCATCCTAAGCCCGTGGCCCAGTTTGACCTACCCGGACATTGCGGAGGAAGTCCTATGCCGCTTACCGACTTTTCAAGCATTCCGGCAGGTAGCATCGACAGCTATCTTTGGACCAGCTCCGATGGCCTAAACTCCGGTCAACAAAACCCCGTTTGGACCTTGGCCCAAGGTCAACAACAAGTAACTCTGCTGCTCACCAGCGACCAAGGCTGCACCGACACCCTTAGCAAGTCTATAGCCGTGGGACAGCCTTTCAACACCAGTTTTGCGCCTACCCTTATTGGCACCGCTACCGTTCAGTTCTTGCCCGACACCTTAGACCCCTATTTGAATTATATGTGGGACTTCGGCGACGGCACCGTAAGCTATCAAATCAATCCTCAGCACACCTATTGGAACAGCGGGATTTATACCGTGTGCCTCACCATTTCCGACAGCCTGTGCAGCTCTTCGTATTGCACCGACATGCAGTTGAATGCCACGGGAGTGGAAACTTTGGAGGCGCAATTCTTGGAAATCAAAGTTGGGCCAAACCCGTTCAATGACCAGCTCTTGATTCAGCTGCCTGAGTACAATGGAAACTGGAGCGTTTCTCTTAGAGATGCTCAGGGGCGATTGATTGGTCAAAAAAACAGCAACCAAAATCAGCTGTTTTGGAATGGCTTGGAGCACCTGTCGAGTGGCATATACTTATTGCAAGTAGAGACCAGGGAAGGAACCAAGTTTGTAAAGGTTCTGAAATAAACAGGAGACCAAAAACTAAAAAGGCATAGATGGAAGCGCCCATCTATGCCTTTTTGTTTACCCAAAAATACGAGACCCATTCACCCGAATAAAACAAATAAGTAAATCTAAAGTACCGATTTAAATAAAAAAGAGCACTGAGAAAACAGTCCCAAAGTTCAAAATCTACAGATTATCAATATTTTAAGATAAAAATCCGGAGTGGAGACCTTCATTAGCTAAACCCAATAGCACCTGAAGTACTTCATTACCACAATCTAAAAACAAACTTAAATCAAGTAAGATTTGCATGTGATTGTATTTTAGTTTAACTTTAGTTAACCTATTCCTAAGCTAAAGAAAGTGGGCCTATGAAAACAATGTTTACCCAAAAGATTGGCACAACCGTATTAATTGCAGCAGGCTTATGTCTAGCTATTGAAAACACCAAAGGGCAATGCCCTACCTCCAATGGAGCCACCATTACATGTGGGCAAACCGCCACCCTAACGGCAAGCGGAGGGAGCTCATACAATTGGTATTCTAGCGCATCGGGGGGAACGCCCTTGGGAACGGGCCCGAGCTTTACAACTCCGGTAATTAATTCAAACACGAATTATTATGTGGGCTCACCAGGGCAGCCGACCCAATCAAGTGGCTTCTCAAGTTGCTATGCCGCCCAAAATTGGAGTCTCATCCAACAAGGAGGCGCCAATGGTAGCGTCAATTCTGGTGGCATGCCTAGCAGCATGACCTTAACAGGCCCAAACAATACATCAGGAGGGGCTTATACCTTTTATTCGGTGACCGTTCCTGTAGCTGGCACCATTAGTTTCAACTGGTCTGTTTCACATAGTGATCCCGGCTGGGACAATTTTGGATACTCCATTAACGGCAACAACAACAACATTACCTCATCCAGTGGAAGTGGATTCCTATCCGTAAGTGTTCCTGCTGGCGCCACGTTCAGGCTGTATGGATATACAGTAGACGGGTGCTGTGGAACGTTCACGGCTACCATTAGCAATTTTAGCGGCCCTTGCATTGGAGAATGCATTGTCCCCTCACCAATCACTGTAAACCCAGTTCCTGCGCCTAGTATTTCTTTTGTTAGCGACACTGTTCTTTGCGCCGGGGACTCCGTAGAGCTTCAGATCAACCAACAAGGCAATGTAACTTGGAACACAGGAGCTACCACTCCTACCATTTTTGTAAATCAAGGAGGCTCTTATACAGCAAGCTATACTACTCCGCCAGGGTGTAATAGCAATATTTCTCAACCGTTTGCCATAAGCACCGCTCCTTCTCCATCAGCGCCAGTCATCAGTGCAATCACAGGAACCTCCATTTGCGGTAACGACTCCGTAATTCTTCAAGCAAACCAAAATCAAGGAATTGAATGGAGCAACCAAGATACCGGCCAAACCATAGTGGTAAACGCCCAAGGGAATTATTACGCCACTTACACAAATGTGCAAGGCTGCTCTTCCCAACCCTCAAACTCAATTTCAGTTACGGTAAACCCCGCACCAAATATTCAGCTGTCAGCCAACCTAACGAGTTGCGAAGGCTCACTCACTGCTTTTAATCCAACCGTGCAACTGAGCAACACCAACAATCCAAGCATAGCCCAAACCCTTTGGACCTATGGAGATGGAAACCAATCTAATACCCTTCAGCAACCTTATGCCTATGGACAACCGGGAAACTATACCGCCCAATTGGTGGTTCAAACCAATCACGGATGCTCCGACACGGCACAAACTAGTGTTACGGTAAATCCCAAACCTGTTATCAACTCCACCTCCAACTCCCCTGTTTGCCAAGGCCAAAGCATGTCTTTCAGCCAAAACAGTCAGGTTGCCAACACCAACAATGCCTCCATCCAAACCTACACTTGGCACTTTGGCGACAATAGTCAAGGAAGTGGAAGCTCCATTAACCATACCTATTCCCAGGCCGGTAACTACCAAGGAAACCTAATTATTACTACCAATCATGGCTGTAGAGATACGGCTTTCATGAATTTACTGGTGCACCCAAACCCTGTTATTCAGTCGCCTACCGTTAGCTCAGGCTGTCAAGGAGCCGCCACCGCCTTTGGCGCACAAGTGTCCATTCCCAACGTCAATAACGCCTCCATAATCGCCGAAACTTGGAATACCGGCGATGGAAATACAGCTAACGGGGCAAATACGACGCATACCTATGCCCAACCCGGAACCTACAATGCTCAATTGATTGTTAGCTCCAACCATGGCTGTGTAGATTCTGCCCAAGTTTCAGCCGTGGTAAATCCTACTCCACAGTTGGTTCAGTCCAGCTTCCCCGATGTGTGCCTTGGACAGCTTAGTCAGTTCTCCCAAAGCACCACCTTGGCCAACGTCAACAACGCACAAATTACAGGCTTCGCTTGGGACTTTGGCAACGGAAACCAAAGCAACTCCTTGAATCCTACACAACTCTACGCACAAACCGGAAGCTATATTGTGCAGCTAACCGTACAAACCAATCAAAACTGCCCCATGGTAGTTACCGATACCGTATTGGTGAACCCCTATCCTGTTATTGCTTCCATTAACGCCAACGATGTGTGCCTCGGAAACGCCAGCAACTTTAGCCAGTCCAGCTCCGTACCCAACACCAACGGCTCTACCATTAATCAATACCTCTGGAGCTTTGGCAA
>JAUHWY010000022.1 GCA_030427255.1 Bacteroidia bacterium
GAAGCATAGCACCGGTTTTTTCTGCTTCGCTCACGCCGGTAAGGGCATAGCAAGAGGGGTGGTGGGGCAAGTGACTCACCGTATCTACAATTATATTGGTATCTCCCGGAAAATAATGCGACACGTTGAAGTAAATGATCATCATCTCGTCCTCCGTGCCTTCCCCTGCACTCACATTTTGAGGAGGGTTGTTGGGATTGTAGGGATTGTTGGTGGTATTATCGTAAACCGCTTCGGCGTGGACCACGCTATTGGCCGGAATGCGCAAAGGTTTGGGGAATTGATAAAAACCTTGCCAATGGAAATCCCATTGAGGAATATCTATGAGGTGAATGGTGTCTTGAGCGGGTGTAAGGGCATAAGCTTTAATGGAAGTGCCAATCAAATGCATGTGCGGCATAACGCTGGTAACCGTAACGTCGGAGGGAACCTGAAATTCTGCATACATGGTCTTTACCGTGTTCGCAGGAATAAACAAAGGGCCGTTGGTTAGGGTAGTTACATGGTTAATTACAGGCAATACCGCCAATTCTCTGGGCGTGGTAGATGCATACTTTATGCGCACGGAGGTGGAATCCACCTGATTGCTTATACCTCCGGGATAATGAATTTGCAGAAGTACATTGGTGTTGGGTTCCAATTTTACGCCAAATCCTGGGGCATATTTAAAGACTTTTTGCCCGGGAGTATAGCCCCAAAGCAGGGTAGAGTTTGGCGAGTTGGTTCCCCCAAAGGCGGTGTAGCCCGGTCCCGGATCGTTGGCATCTAAATTTAAGGGTACTTGGCTATTGTCTTGATACACCAAGGCATGGTGCACAATATCTCGGTTGCCCGGCACCACCTCAATTTCTGAGATGTATTGTGTGCCGCTGTTGCCCACCGGAAGCACAAAAACGCGGTATAAGTCGTTTACGGTATTTACGGTATAGTTTGGCATGCGCAGCACCACATCGGCATTTTGGAGCTCATAGCCGTTGGGATACACCGGAGGAGTAGGCATATCGGCGACATTGCCTAAAGGGGCGAAATTGTTGACCCAATCCACAATTTCATCGATTTCATGTTGGCTCAACACATTGGCGTGTGCCAGGCGCTGCTTAGACATGTTGGGAGGGAAAGGAGGCATGCTTTTGGCTTGAACGGAAGCGGCAATGGAAAAGCGGTTGGCGTATACCTCGTCGTAGGTAGTTAGGCTAAAGGGAGCTATTCCGTTGCTGTTGTGACAGCTTGAGCAATGAGAGTAAATAATGCAGGCAATGCCGTCGGTCCAAGTGGGGGAGTGCGCCTTGAGGGACGGTCCAAACAGTGCCAAAATACACAGAGCGAAAAGCTTTTTCATGTTGAAAGTTAGTGTTTAATCCTTAGACTTCGCAAAAGTGCTCAGGTTTAATTTAAAAGGCTTAGAAAGAACGGTCTCGCTTACTGGTGGAGCCCAAGCTTAAAACCCGAGGACAAATAGCAAAAAAACACCCTAGGGTATTGCAAACTTTCTGAGGTGTTGTTATTTTTACCTTAGGTTGCTGCAGCACCTTAACCATTAAATACTTTTTAGCATGAACTACCAAAACAACCGCGTACACACTACGCTGGGTAAGGAAAAGCTAGAGGCCATCCTTGCCCAAATTCGTGCACTCGAGGAATCCTTCCCTCAGTTGACTCCACTTACGTCAAAGGAACGGGCGCACATGCAAACCATCAGCGGTTCCAACAAACTCTTTGTGGAAGATGCCACGGAGTTGATGGCCGGAAAGCCGGAGCTTCTGCCCAAATTTTTGGAAGCAAAGGATGTGCAGCTGGACTACCAGCTATTTCAAGAACTGGACCAGATATGCCAAGCCATGGAAATCCTTTTCTCCAAAATCTCGGACACACGGTTTTTGGCTGGGGCCGAGGCCTTCAATGGGGCGCTCATGTTTTACCAATCGGTTAAGTTCGCCACGCGGGCAGCTGTTCCCGGCGCTAAGCCCGTTTACGAACAACTAAAGGGTCGATTCAAGTTTCAGGCCTCCAACAGCAAGCCCTCAGGAGCCGAAACAGAGTTTACAGAAAACCCGGATTTGGCCTAAAGCACACCCTGCTACCTTCCAAAGGATGGGCGCTACCTAAACTCCAATAAGAGGGGGGGGGTACCCCCCCCTTTACCGGTTCTGAAACCACCCAAGCCGGGGCAAAACACAAGCACACTTGACTAAAACACAAGCCAAGGGATTCCAAAAACAAGCCGGCTTGTCCAAGTCACAAGCCAAGCGTTTCCGAAGTCATGACAGCTTGTCTAAGTCACAAGCACCCTTCGTCAAGCCACAAGCTCAAGGGTTCCTAAGTCAAGACAGCTTGTTCAAACCAAAAGCTCACTTCGCTGTACCCTAAGCCAAGCAGTTCGGAAGTCAAGACAGCTTGTGCAAGCCACAGCTGCGCTTTGCGTAAAAACGCTTAGCATGCTGCTATTCTTAGGGCGATCTAGTCCTTCTACTTTGTGCAGACGCTACGTGCTGAGGCTTCGAGTCAGCATCTTCCAGGAGCAGCTTTGTTTAGTGATTTCGTCTTGAGAACACAACCTGTCAACGGGTTCTTTTAGGTTTCATAATCCAAAGTATTCAAGTTTTTATGCAGCTTTTGTAAGTTTACTAAATGAAAAAGGGCCTTATTTTTTTCGTATTCCTTTGCACCCTTGCGCCGGCGGTTGTGGGCCAAAGTCAGTCTTTGGAGTTTAGCCGGGTGCTGTTGTTTAATAGCGACAGCGGCTTGGTTACCGTGCCGGCAGGTAAGGTGTGGAAGGTGATTGCTGTGGTAGATGAAACCAAACCCTATCGATCTTCGGTTTCGGTGAGCTATCCTAGAGGCAATGCCAGTACGCCCGATGCCTGCAATGGTTGCGCCAACAGCTCGTGCAACAACCGGGAGTTGCGCAGCTATTCTTGGTCCGACTGCAGTTCTCGGCAGGCTCCGGTTTACATCAATGGTCAAGAAACCGCCATAGAAAATGGGCAATCTACTAGTTTGGTGCGGCTTAAGGCTCCGTTATGGTTAAAGGCCGGCGATAGCTTGCAGGTGGGGCACAGCGCTCCTTGTTATTCCATTCCTGTAGTGCAGCAACCCACCGGCAGCTGTTGGAATTGCGGTACTATTTTTCAGGACGATTATAACGATTGCACCCCGGATGTGAGGCAATGCGGCACCTCGGCCATTCCGGGGGCGGTAGTGCGGGTGAGCCGTTGGGTTAATGTGTTGGAATTTGATGCGACTGCCAACCCTCAAAGCAGTTTGAGGTTTGTGCAAGTGCATACCTTTTCGGCCAGCGATGGAATTCAAACGGTACCTGCCAATCGGCAGTGGAAGCTTGCCAAAGTAATGGGGAACAGCCAAGTGCAGCAGGTACAAAGCCAAAGTAGCCAAACCATACAGGCCAGTCCTGCGCAGCCAAACCCTTGCACGGGAGATACGGTGGGCAGCTATACCCGATGGGACTTGCAAATGAGCAGTTGCTGCGACGGTTCAGGCATTAAGTTGAATGGAACCCGGCTGCGCTATCGCGATCAAGCCTATTTCGAAGACTATAATGTATGGCTTGCGGCAGGAAATAGCGTGGAATTGGAAGGAAGTTCCTGCAGCCATCAAAGCAGTGTAAACATTCCTGCACAGGGAGTTTATTATGTGAACAACAACCAGCTGCGTTGTGGTCCTGCTCAATTTTCGGGCGCTGCTGCTTTTTCGCCATTGTTGAGCGTGTTGGAGTTTGAGAAACAATAAAAGCAAATAAAATAAGTTGAATTAATCCAGCTCCGTAGAAGCGCATTCTTTGCTGCTAGCTCCGTAGGAGCGGAACCTCCGGAGCTCCGTAGGAGCGGAATCTTTTCACCTCAGCTCCGTAGGAGCGTAATCTTTGTGCTATGGCAAACACTTACACTCAATTACTGATTCAACTTGTATTTGTGGTAAAGTATCGCAGGGCGATGATCCACGAAGATTTCCGGGTGCCGCTTGAAAAATACATGACCGGAATCATTCAAAACAACAAACATAAACTACTTGCCATTTATTGCATGCCGGACCATTGTCATATTTTGGTAGGCCTTCACCCCTCGCAATCCATTTCAGATTTAGCAAGGGACATTAAATCGAATTCCTCCAAATGGATAAACGACCATAATTATACCATTGCTAAATTCCAATGGCAGGAAGGGTATGGTGCATTTAGCTATGCCAAAAGCGAATTGGATAGGGTGGTCAATTACATTTTGAATCAACCGGAACGTCACCGGAAAAAAAACCTCAAGAAAGAGTACATTGAACTTTTAGAGATTTTCCATATTGAATATGAGCATCGATATCTGTTTGATTGGCTAGACTAAGGTTTCGCTCCTACGGAGCTAAGGGGTAGGGAGACAGCCAAAAGAAAGGTTTCGCTCCTACGGAGCTAAGGGGCAGGGAGACAGCCAAAACTAAGGTTTCGCTCCTACGGAGCTAAGGGGCGGGGAGACAGCCAAAAGAAAGGTTTCGCTCCTACGGAGCTAAGGGGTGCGCACAGCTCCGTAGGAGCGAAATCTTCGTGGTCGGGCAAGCGCAGCTCCGTAGGAGCGTAATCTTTGCGCGAACAGCTCCGTAGGAGCGTAACCTTTGTCGGCAATCTTTGTCGGCGGCTTATTTGCTGAAGGTGAGCTCGTCTATGTCTCCGTCGCTGCTTTCGTCAATTAGAACGATTTCGCTGGCAGTAAAGCTCTGTACGTCCCAATCGTCGTTTAGCTCGTCCCATGGGAAAGACTCGTTTATGGAAATTACGAAGTCTAGGTCGTTGCCGCTGTTGCTGTCGTCGCTGCTGTCGTCTTCGGTTATGGACCAAGTGCCTGTTATAGTGTCGCTTGAGCTGGTGGCTTTAAGCGTGCCGCCGGATGCGAAGGTGAAACGGTAGTCGATAAAATAGGAAGACTCATCGGTTCCTGAGTCCGTGAGCTTGGTTATGGTCCATTCTCCATCCTGTGCAAGGCTTTCCAATTCTTCCTTTGAATTGTCGCCGGAGCAGGCGCTGAGGGCAAGGCATGCAACTGCCGATAAAAGAAGTCTGTTCATGCGTTTATTTTTTTTGGCAAGTTATCTACTATTTAGGTCAATATTGATGATTTTAATCATGCGGGCGTTGCTTTTGCGCATGGATTAAAATAATATGCATAAAGGATAGTTTATCCTTAAGGGAGGTGCAAATGGTAAAAGAACATGCTATGATTTTAGGGAAGATAGAGGTAAACGGGGTTTTGGTGGCAATTATTGCTTTTGCCTTGGACTTTTTGGGCGGAGCATATCTAAGCGCACAGCGGCCCGAAGGGCGTGATTTTTTGCGTCAACTTAAAGCTAAGGAAGTGCAATGGGGGCCGGAAAGCTGTGGAGACCAAGCGATGGTTAGACCCCGTGGAAGCAAGCGTTGGGGGTTGTTTGTGCTGGACTATGGCGACAACAAGGTATTTGGGATAGACACCTTGCTCCCTCCGGCTTACGATTCCATTGGCTTTTTTTGTGACCTTGACCGCTTTGTGTTTGTAAAAAAGGACGGCAAATACGGTTTGTTTTTGCTGCCCTCGGAGGTACACGATGCCGCGGAACGCATTGACTGTCGGTTTGATGCTTTGCAGCATATTTTGGAGGATGGCGAAGACTATGTAAAGGCAAAACAGGGAAAGGGTTGGGGCTTGCTGGACTGGTTTACTCAAACGTGGCTCATAGAGCCTGTATATGCGCAAGCAGAGGAGGTCCCGTTGGTGTATTTTGACTCATGGATGCAATCGATACTACCGGAAATTAAATCGGGTGTAGACGCGGATTTGGTGTTTTTTGACGGGGGCAACGGAGACGGCGTGTTTAAAGCAAGGCATAAAGTCACCGGAAAGTGGGGGATGTTTCAATATGGAGGATCAGAAATCCAGACCTTAATTCCCATGGAATACGACAGCCTACGTTTCTTTCCGTTCAATGGCATGTATACGGCAGTATATACAGGCGGAAATGTGGGTATTTATTTGTCTTATTGGAGTTACGGAGCCGATGCCCACCAAACGCTGCCCTGCGCCTACGAAGATTACAAGCGTTTTAGTGCCGATGGTGTTTCAAAATTGGCCATGAAAAAAAATGGAAAATGGGGCTGGGTAGATTGGCTCCATGGCACCGAAAAAAGCGAATTCCGTTATGAAACAACGGACGATTTGCCCTATCCCTATTTTAAGCAGGACTATTATGAGGAAGACTAATCGAGCTTTTCCATAAGCCAGCTGCGCTGCAGCATCCAAAGGCTGCCATCGGCACGCACCGTTTCATGGTGCAGCTCCCATTGTTTTTCCTTAAGAAGTATGCGCCAGCGATTGGCGTAGAGGCCTCCTTTGCCGTCGGGTCGGTAAGCTCCTATAAATACGATGCTTTGGTTGTCGAGTTTGGCGCCTTCCAATAGTTCGGTATCGCCTAGGGCGTTGGTAATCAAGGCCAGCCAGCGCAATTGATTTTTTTGGAAACTTAGGTTCCACAGGCTGTGGACTCCGGGGATGGTAAGTTTGAGTGACCAGGCACAGCCGTTGAGGCTTTGGGACCAAGTGGCCGTGCCGCTGACGTCCGGGCCTTCGAGGGCGCGGAGGGTCCATTCTCCTTCTAAGGGTTCAAAAATCCGGTGTACAGCACTGCAGCAGGAGCAATCAGAAAGTTCGGGCTCTTGGGCTGAAACGGATAGGGAAAAGGCCAAAAAAGCAAGGAAAACTAGATGTCTCATAGGTTGTGTTAGGCAATAATGGTACCAAAGTTAAGCATCGGGATGCAGGTATTGTTTTTGAATGGCTTGCCTTTGCGATTTAGGCAGGTTGCTTACTACCAACTCGTAGGAGTGCCGCACCATATGTTCGGCCAAATGCGCTTTAGGCAACTCGGTAATGGCCACCGTATTCCAGTGTTTTTTGTTCATGTGGTATCCGGGTTTTACCAATTCGGGGTACTCGTTGCGGTAGCGGAGGGCCAATTCCGGATTGCATTTTAGGTTTACGGTTTTATCGATCCATTCAATGTCAAGGGCAGCAAACATTTTACCTGCCACTTTAAACACCAAGGTACGTTGGTCAAAGGGAAAAGACTCCTCCGTTTCCGGCAAGCTAAGGCAAAAGTTTCTTAGTTCGTCAATTTCCATGGCTGTGGGGTTCAAGCGGGAACAAACAGGGCATGGAGGGTGCTGCGTCGTTTTGCCAGGGGAGCACAGGAAGGTGCAGCAGGTAAAGTCCGTCGGGCAGTTGATCGGGCACAAAAATCATTTCGGTGATGCTGCAGTGGCTTCTGGGATGGTTCGGAAGCCCCCAAAAGCTATGGTGCACGCTAAGCAAACCTTGGTCTTGTTCACGGTCTACGGAAGGCAAGTCCAGCAACAGGTGTTCCACCTCATGTTGCACCAGCCAAGGGCCGCAATCGGGATGCAAATAGCAAGGGTTTGCGCCGGAATAGTCTTGGGTTTGTTTGTCGAGTTGGTTGGGCAGGGTTCGAATAACCAAAGCCTGTGCCTTTTGCCACTTTTCTTGCAGTTGTTCGGGGAGGATGATGCTGTCGCCCTCTATATGTTTTGGCTCCACGGAGCAAAGGCAGGCCACCAACCAGGGGCTAGGAACGGCCTCGTTTGCTGCCAGAGGCGTTTGGGTAATATGGGCCAGGCTTTCGGTGTGGGTGCCGTGCCCATGCGGGTTTAGCTGTACGTTTCGAAAATTAACGGGAGCGCCTCGACTTACTTCTCCCACCCAATCGCCCATTACAACGGGTTCAATGGAGAAGGGAGCGGCATACCAAGCCCTTGGATGTTTGCCGGGAGCTATGGGAATGGTGAGCGAAACCCCCTCATGCAGGTTTGCTTGGTAATTTTTCCCGTTCCAGTGCAGGCTGCATTTAAGCTTCATAGCGGAATGTTTGGCAAATTTTTTGTAAATTACTTTTTCGGAGGCAACGCTTTGCGTGTCTTCAGCATCTAAATTAGTGGAATGAAATTAAAGCTTTGGAGTTTGTGTGTGCCTTTCGTTTGTTTAATTGCTTGCAAAAGCAGTGAGGGAAGCGGTGCCAAAGAAGAAAAGTGCCAAGGCGCACCTGACTTAGGTTTGATGTGTCCACAAATTTACGAGCCGGTATGTGGCTGCGATGGCTTGACGTACAGCAACGATTGCATGGCCGAAGCCGCCGGAATTTTACGATTTACCCAAGGAGCTTGTCCGGATTCAACAGAGCATGGAAGTAAATGACATCATCATAGGCTGCCAGCGCGGTGAGCGCCATGCCCAATCGGCTTTGTACGATTGGTTGAGCGGTCTTATGTATGCGGTTTGCCTGCGTTACGCCCGCGATGCTTCCGAAGCCGAAGACATGCTTCAAGATGGGTTCATTAAAGTATATCAGAACATTCAAAGCTTCAAGTTTGAAGGCTCCTTTGAGGGGTGGGTCCGCCGCATTATGGTGAACACGGCCTTGGAGCGTTTCAGAAAGAAAAATCAATTGTATCCGGTTGGTGAAATTCATGAAGTGGCCGGTGAGCTGCCCGATTTGTACAGCGTAGAGGCTCATATTTCGGCCAAGGAACTCATGGATTTGGTGCGCAGTTTGCCTACGGGCTACCGCGTGGTGTTTAACTTGTATGCCATTGAAGGCTACTCCCACAAGGAAATTTCTGAGCAATTGGGCATATCTGAAGGAACTTCAAAATCTCAATTGGCCAGAGCCCGCCAAACCCTGCAACAAAAAGTAAAAACCATGCATTCCAGAAGGAAAATCGCAACTAAAATTGGTGGATAGGTGAAAGAGCATGCTTCCATAGATCGTTTGTTCGCCCGGGGGCTGCAAGGACATGAGGTACATCCGCCTCAGGGTTCCTTCGATAGGCTTATGGAACGGATGGACGAATCCCACCACCCGGTCGACCGCTTATTTAAGCGTGCCGCTGAAGTGCATTCCGAGGCTCCGGGCTATTGGGTAAAGGAGGAGTTGCAGGCGCGCATGGACCGGAAGCGGCGCCGCCGTGTTTTGGTGTGGTGGTATAGTTCCGGTATGGTGGCTACGGTTTTCCTTGCCTTTATGGCCGGTTATTTGGCTCGCCCGGGAATCGATGGCCAAAGCCGCGGTTCCAGCCCCTTTGCAGGACTGCCAGACCCCATAAGTACTTCCTCTCCGGAAGTTTCTTCCCATGCCAAAGCCTCAAAACCCTTGGCCGGTGAGGCTTCCCTTGCTTTACAAGCCCAGGAAACACCAAAGGAATCATCACAGCAGGGCATGGCTACCGCTCCATCCCAACCTTTGGCTTCCGCTCCCCAAAAAGAGGGAAATGTTCGGTCAGGGTACCCATCTTCGGATCAAACACCGGCTTTGTCCAATACCATAGCCGACAAGCCAAGCATGGCCCTTATGGAGGGAGAACAAGAAAATGAACGAGTGGCCCTCCAGCCCGTCAGCCTTATTCCTCAAGATCCCCATGCTTTGGTTCAGGAAAAATGGGGTATGCTAAGGCCGGAACCTTCTCAGGAAAAAGAAAATGTGGTGGAGGAGTGGACAGCTTCCGGATGCAACCACACGTATACTCCCAAAGGCTGGTATGTTCAAGCGCATGCAGGCCCCTTGTATGCTTGGCAAAATGCCAGCCCCGTCGATAAACCTGCGGCCGCTCCCTTGTTTGGACCCAATATGGGCTTTAGAGAACAGCCGATTAATGGCATACGTTTAGGAGTTCAAACCGGGAAGTTCATCGGTCGAAACATCGCGTTATTTAGCGGATTACAATACCAGCGTTTTGGACACTATACTCCAAGAAGTCAATTGCAAAGCCTACCTACAGGTAAAGGAAACTCGGGAAGCTCAGCTCCTGTGGTAACCTCAGCAGGATTGGTGGAAGGACTTACCGCTTCCATAGACAACAACAGTGTGCAAGGCAGCGACCCTTACTTATCCGTTGACCAAGTAATGAGCGATCCCATGGAACGTTTGGTGCAGGAGTTTGCTTTGGTATCCGTGCCCATTGGCATCCGGGCGGAGTTTGGACGTGGTTTGGTGCGCTTCACTTCCTCTGCAGCGCTGGAGCCGGGGGTTTTGGTAAGCAATCGAGTATTTGCCGAAAACAACCGTTCGGCCATTGAAATAGGACGTACCTCGGGCATACGAGATGTGCATTTGGCAGCTCGCATTGGCGCCGGTTTCCATGTAACTCCGGGCAGGCACTGGTCCTTTGGCTTTGAGCCCAGCCTAAGTTACAGCCTCACCGATTGGAGCAACACCTCCGATACGCAAATGCGCCCCATCTTTTTTGCGGCCAACTTGAACCTGGTCTACCAACTTTTTTAAATGGAATCAAGGGACGCTTATCCCTTAGTAGTCCTAGGGGCCGGTCCCGCAGGTGCTACCTTTGCTGCCCATGCAGGTGCTTTGGGCTTGCCTGTGCTGTTGCTGGACGCCCATACCTTTCCTCGCGACAAAATTTGTGGCGATGCCCTCAGCGGAAACACCACCTATGAGCTGGAAAAATTGCCAAAATCTCCCGTGCCTGACTTTTTGGAAAGGGTCCCCGCCACTCCTTCCGGTGGCATTCGCTTTGTGGCCCCGGGCGGCAAGGTGCTCGATCTAAAACTTAAGCGCACCCGTGATGGCTTTCCCTCCTCGGGCCTGGTGGCGCGCCGGATGGATTTCGATGCCTTTTTGTGGCAGCAAGCCACCGCTTGGCCTACGGTAGAATTTGTGCAATGCAAAGTGCAGCAGGTAGAAGCTTTGCCTCAGGGTTGGGACATTCAGACCAACCAAGGCAGCATAAAGGCCGAAGTTGTTGTAGCGGCCGATGGCGCCCAAAGCCGCTTTGTGCGCGAACTCCAAAAAGGAGAAACCATACACCGCAAGCACCATTCGGCCGGACTGCGCATGTATATGGAAAACGTAAAGGGCTTCAGCTCCGATGGTTTGATTGAGCTGTATTTTAGAAAGGATCTGCTGCCGGGCTATTTTTGGATGTTTCCCATGCCCGGTAATCGAGCCAATATAGGCCTGGGCGTACGCTCCGATGTGGTTGCGCGAAATCAAATGAAACTCCGGCCAAAACTCTTGGAAATTGTTCGCGAGAACAGCGCACTTGGGGAGCGGTTTTCCGAAGCAAGCGCTTTGGAGCAACCGCAGGGCTTTGGTCTGCCCCTAGGAAGCACCCGCCGCAAAGCCGGGGGAAATGGCTATGTGGTTCTGGGCGATGCCGCCGGCTTGATTGACCCATTTTCCGGCGAGGGCATAGGCCCGGCCATGGCCAGCGGACGCTTGGCTGCCTTGCACCTCCATGAGGCTTGGAACGGCAAAACTTGGATGCACCGCGATTTTGACTCCTTTACCAACCGCCTGTGGAAGCATGTAGGCGACGATTTTCGAATCAGCTACCTACTCCAAAGGCTCTTGCGCTTTCCGCCCCTATTCGACGCCGTAGTGGCGCGCTGCAACCGAAGTCCCAAATGGCACCAAAGCCTGGAAATGATGCTGGACCGGCCCGAAGAGCGCAAACAAATGGCTCGTCCCGGCTTTTGGCTGAGTCTATTAAGGGGTTAAAAAAAGGTTTTTTTTAGGGCGGCTGAACCGGGCTGTCAGCTATAGTCCTCGGCCCGGGCTCGGGAGCGCTAGGCGGTGCGGGGTCCCCCTCCAAGCCTCGGGGGCCTCCGCCCGCCAAGCGCTCCCAAGAGCCCGTTCCTGCGGGCTGCCGCTTCCATCCCTGCCGCAAAAGAAATCTTGGAATAATGTATTGTTTAAAGTCAGCCGCATCAATCATTCCTCTATGAATGTTATCCGCTCCCCGTAGGCGATCTTCTAGATGTTTTTGTGTCGTTCTTTTTCTTTCGTTAGTAGTTGTACGGTTTGAAGCCAATAGTAGAATGAAGACTTGTCTGGCTGCTTTTTCAACTTGTTTAGAAAGTTCCAATCAGGGTCGTCTATATTCAATTTTTTGACATCCTGTCCTTCGTAGTAGTTGATAGGCGACATGTCATTTGTCATAATTTTAGCCGCCAGATATGCAATACGAGCTGATGCCTGCACAGCATCATCAATGCGGAAGTTACCTGACATCAGAAAGCCAAAATCAAAAGCCTTAATTCCTCTTTGTAATTCGACAAACTTTTGCTTTTCATCATCGGATCCGCCACCTCTTTTGGCAATGATGAGACAGGTGTCCATGGTGTCTTGCAACACCGTTTCAAGCGTTAGGTCACTTTCAGGGTTTCCACTTTTTCGGTAGTTTATTTCCTGTTCCGCAAAGGCTATAAAGCTTTTCGCCACCAATTCAACGTCTTCGATGTGCTCAAACAACTTGCTCAAGTCGAATAGTTGTTTGCAAATCTCCATTGAGAAAGGTTGCTTGTCCTTTCCTTTGAAATAGGGAATACCTATCGTGTTGGGAGCAAAGGCTGTAAGCTTGTCACCAGTTATGGAATCAATGGTGGGAACCGTGACCATGGTCTCTGTCTCTGTTTCAATCCATTTTGTATCGACAGGCAGTTCAGCCAGTGCTGGATAAATCGAATTTTCAATCAGCACATCAAGCAATAGGGTCCCAGATCCTTGTTGTTTGGTATCGAATGAAAACTTATAATGCGCTTTTGGAACTCCCGGCTGGTAGCTACGGTGTTTATCCAACTTCCATTCTTTAAAATGGGAACTTGCGATAACCTTGTTCAGGATTTCTTCGAGGTCTTTTCTTTCGGCAGTGCAAATGATATCAATGTCAATGGAGAACCGGTTCCCTTCTTTAAGGAGGAGTACCAAACTCGTTCCACCTTTGAAGACGAAGTCCAGTCCTTTTGCCTTGAGTCTTTCAAGTAAATGCAGGGCATATATCATTTTTTCGAGAATGATCTTGTCAATTCGTTTGTGGTCCTTCTGCTTTTTGAATTGCTCCAGCCACTCTTCGGTAAAACACTTGTCTTTAATCATCAATAATATCTTTTACCAAGTGAAACATGTGGTTGGTCATGAATTGCTTTATATCATGTTCTCTTTCCCTTCTTTTTGCATAGCTGAACAATTTGGTGAAATTGATGGTGTAATTGCTGAGGGCATTTTCATAAATGTGCATCAATTCACCGCCTTGCAGATAATAGAAGAGCCGCTCTTCAGCGAACAGATCAACGAGCATCTTCTCCAGAGTAGGAGTGTAAAACTTGACCTTATTTTCTGTTCGTTTCATCAATGGCGCTCTTGTAAGCAGCTTCTTAATGATGACCGGTTTATTGCTTTCAGCAATGTAGAAGTCAATAGCTTTTTCATCCGGATTTAGAAAAACTTCCCTGTGCATGTTGTCCTTTATGGCATAAAACAATGATTCTTCGAATCCTTTTTCCACTTCTATGAACAACGTTGATTTGCTCGTTTGGTGTTGTACAAATTCATTGAGCCATAGCGTTTCCCAAACACAGTGCTTGACTTCATCAAACTTTTGGGATAGTTTCTTCGCAATCTTGAGGAGGTTGGGAGAGATGTCCGGTCTGTATTTGGGTTTATAGGAGATCACATAAAGCCCTCTTTTGAGAGGCTTAATGATGTTTCTGTTTTTCAGGTCATAGATTCTCCACCCGAAAGTTCCTTTGTTCAGTTCAGGTTCGAAGTAGCGGTAGAATTGAAAGAGTTCTTCGCGTGAAAAAGACCCCTGACCCTTGAATGCTTCGATTAATCTTTTCTCTAGTATTTTAGGCATATGGAACCCAATTTATACCAAAGATAGGCAATTCCGGCTTAATTTGGAAATCAAAAAAACGCCAGTAAAGTGAAATACCGGCAAAATTTGGATCTTTTGAAAAGCTTGATTTGTGGGTTGGTTTTATGGAATACTGTCCGAAATAAGGATACTGTCCCAAAAAGTGTGTAAAAAAAGAAAGGGTGTCTCTTTTAGAGCGAATAACCCATAAGCTCAAAATTAAAGACAAAAGCCCTTTCCTTGCAGGAGTTCGGAATCTACGGGCCTTTCGAAAAGGGCTTAAAGGCACTTGATGGAATAGACCAAGTGCACCTGGTTTTTCACGAGCGTTTGTTCCTTTTTTATAAACGGAGTCCCTTTTGGATTAGGGCTTTGCCTCAATGGACACTACCTCTAGGTATTCCGGCCCGCCACTTAAGGGATATCCTTCGATGGGCGTCCCTACCACGCGTACTTGTTGATTCACTCAAGGAGACCGTTGACGCTTTGTGTTTTCAAGCTTTTTTGTCCTGACCGAAGCGTCAGGGCAGGATCGCCGTCAGAATAGCATCGCATCAACAGTCTCAATGTTCTTAAGCACGAATAGGTTTCCGTTTAGCACTAAAACCCCCATTGCAGCCAAACCTGTGTTATGGCCAGTACTTAGTTTCTGTCCATAAGACTTTTTACCTCTTCAAATAAATCAGGTAATTCTCTTGTGGCTATCGTCCAAATTACTTCGTCGGAGATATTGTCGTAACTATGAATGATACGATTTCTTGTGCCAATAATGTTCTTGGCATTTTTAATTTGTATAGAAGAATCGGCTTTCAAAATCCTGTTTACTGCCTCACCTATGATTTCTAAGTTTCGCTCTACAGCTTTTTTCGTTTTTAAATCTTCTTGATAGGTGATGAAATTTATTTTTCACCTAGGAATAGAAAAGCCGCTTCAATGGCTTGCTGGATGTCCAGCAACCAAACCTTGATTTTTATATCCATAGATTTTAACTTTGGTATCGTCGAGTTGTTTTCTAAAAAGCCGATTTTGAATACCTCTTTCTTCAAGCAAATCAACTTGACTTTTCAATATGTCTTCTAGCTTTGTTTTTAAGCTGAAATAAAGGTCTGCGTACTTAAAAGGGTCTTTTTCGTCAAAATCTACTACCAAGTCAATATCAGAAGATTCATTAAAATCATCTCTTGTTACTGAACCAAAAGCAAAAAGAGACTTTACCTTGCTTGTTTTGCAAAGTTCTTGTATCAATTCTATTTGGGCCTTGTCGATTTTCATACTCCAATTTAGGATTTTACTGCTATTTCGCCAAATTGGTGATACTGTCCCAAAAAGTGTGTAAAAAAAGAAAGGGTGTCTCTTTTTGAGCGAACAACCCATAAGCTCAAAATTAAAGACAAAAGCCCTTTCCTTTGCATGGAGTTCAGAATCTACGGGCCTTTCGAAAAGGGCTTAAAGGCACTTGTTGGCAAAGACCAAGTGCACCTGGTTTTTTTGAGCCTTTGTGCCCTTTTAATAAACGGAGTCCATTTTGGATTATGGCTTTGCCTCAATGGAAACCACTTCTAAATATTCCGGTCCGCCACTTAAGGGATATCCTTCGATGGGCGTCCCTACCACCCGTACTTGTTGATTCACCCAAGGTTCCAAATCTATGGTTTGGCTACGTAAGGCATAGGGCGTAATGCCATAGGGGCCATATTGGTAGGTCGTAGCAAACTCATCCGAGGCTTTTAGCAAGATTCCTTCTACTGCAATTTCTTTTGGTTCTTCGGAGCATCCCAACGTCAATACTCCTGCAAGTAAAAGAGCAAAGATTCTACCTGTCATGCTTTGTTTTTTTGAAAGAACGTTGAAATCCTAGAATATTGTGTTGTATTGGGGTTGCTTAGGGATGATTTTGCAGTGGGGCAATCGCTTGTTCTGCTTGGGCTAATGGTTTGGCGCTTGGCGCATTGGCGGGTTTATAGCACAAAAGTTCAATCGAAGAACTGCACTTGAATCTACCACAAAACTGTCGTACGAAGCACTGAACCCGCCGTTACGCCAAACCGGTGTTATGCCCATGCTTTCTTTTAATTTGTTCATATTCTGATAGTTGTATTGAGTTTAGTTTGCTTTTATAATTGTCAATAAAGTCCTGAACTTCTAAAAAACCTGTTCCCTTGGTCAGTTTTTCTTTATGACTCAGAGAATGACAAAGCAAACAAAGTGCTTTAAAGTTTCCTTGTCTGTTGTCTTTTTTATTTCCGTTCTTATGATGCGTGTGTAACCATTTTTTATCTTCCTGATTTGATAAGTCTATATGGCAAGATTCACATTTATAACCAACACTTTCTCTATATGCTTCACTTATTTGATTCCACATAGAATGATAACCGTCTGATTTGAATAATGGATTGTTTTGGTGTTCCAAATATTTTAAAACTGCTTCATACCAAGGTTGATTAGTACCCCACCAAGATTTAAAAACTTGTCGACTACAGTTTTTACAGAGTTCCAATTTTTCAAGTGTTGACTGATGATTTTCTCTTGATGTTACTTTTACAGGCATTTTATTGGCAAATACAAAGCCACCATATTCTTGACGGGTTTCACAGTGTACAATGTGATACTTAGGAAGCTTCCTGCTACCTGTCCAATTTGTATAGAAAAATTGTTTGTAATAAAAGAGAAACATTCTTTCTTCACCGTTTTTGTAAACAGCAAAACCATTTTCATCAATTTCAATTTTTGATGGGTCGTATTTTATTCCATCAATTTGAATTAATTCTACATTTCTAAACATTTCAAACGTTAGTTTTCTAACGTTTGAGAGAAACTGTGCTGTTTTACCTTTTGTAAAGTCGTGGAGTTTAATCATTCGTTCACTTTATTAATTGCTTCAATTAACTTTTCGTTCGAGGTTACAATTCTAAATTCCACACGTCTTGACAAATTATCATTTACAATTTTGTTGCTGTCAAGATGTACATAATTTTTTTCTTCATTTAATGCTCTTGAGTAAGAAAATCCAATTGCTGTAAAAAGGAAGTCCATTCTACTTTTTTCTTTTTCACTTGCTTCTTTATATACAGGTTGCTCCCTTAAATACTTCAACACAGAAGCTGCCCTTCTTGATGATAAATCAAGGTTGTATAAATAACTGTCCCCACCGTTTTTAGGAGGTTTTGTGTCTGCGTGACCTTCAATTCTAATTTCCTTGATATAGTCGAAATAAGTAGTGTCGGAAGTCAAAACCTCCCAATACTTTGGGATGAAACTTGACAACGACATTTTAAAACCAGGTGTTAGTTTATCATCATTTATTTCAAACAAATTGTCTGAATTTGGTGAGTTAAATCTTATCGTTCCATCAGGTCCAAGTTCAATTTCGTGTTTCTTAATTTCTTCATTAAACACTTCTTGAAGTTTGTTGTAAATCTCATCTTGAACAAATGTGTGTTCAATTACCTGCGTAATATAGTTAATGGCAATAAACATGAATATTACCATTAATGCAGTCATCATATCTGCAATTGAAATCCAATTAGAGTCGTCTGTTTTTCTACCAAGCATTTTTTTCTATCATTTTTTGTTTAGACGATTTTCGATGTCCTTTATATATTCAAGGAACAGGGCATCCATACTGGCTAACATTTTGTTTAAACTTTCAACATCTATAGACCTTAATGTTCTTACACTTTCAACAATATTAGAAGCTGAATTTGAAACTGATTCAACACTCGTAGTCCATTTAGTGACATTTTCGCCAGTCGATTTTATCGAGTCAGTTGTCTCATTCATTTTAGTTGATAGTTTGTTAAAGTTCTCTGTCACTTTCATAAGTTCAGAAGTCGCCCCTTGAACATCTTTCAAAAGTTTTGAAAGATTTCCATTCTCATTAAATGCCGAATTAAATTCGTCAATCACCTTTTGAAGCTTACTTGATTGACCTGATATTTCATCTAATTTAGATACCCAAACTACTGCAGTGTCAGCAAATTTTTGATGTTGAGTAACAAGACTTTTGTATGCTGTTTTTAGTGCTTGAACATCTTCTTTGTGTTCTCTCTGCCAACTGGATAGTTCATTTATAGTTCGTGATAGTTCTTCAAAGTTACTTTTAACTAAGTCTTCTATGAAAATTTTGAAAACATCATTAAAGTTGGTAATTACTTCTCTGAATGCGTCCATTATTGCATTGTATTGAGAGGTTGAAATTGCGTTCTTAAATTCTTCAAAGTTTTTATTGAGATTTCTTAGTTCTATAAGTTCTGGGCTTTCAGGTTCAGCAATGTACTTCGTGTTAATGAAAATTTTAATAATCTTCGAGAATACAAGGGATAACAATATCCCTACTATTGAAGTGAACATTGCCGACTTCAAACCGTCAAGCAATAATTTAATACTGTCCTTAATATGGTCGGGAGTAGTATCAAAATTTAATAGTCCAAATGCTATACCTGTAAAAGTGCCAAACAGTCCAAGTGTCACGAAAACATTTGGAATTGACTCTATAATGTAGAAGTTTGAAATGTATTTGCGTATTGGTCTGAAAAAAATACTCAAGATTGCGTACACTGTCCAAAAGCCAATGAGCCACCAAGGAAGTTGTTTTAAAAGAAATTCAATTATTTCAGGTCTAATTATTTGGTCCACTTATTCGGTTGTTGTTGTTAATATTGGGCATAACTCATTTATAAACCAAGCCAACCCTCATTTATCCACCCTCAATGGTAGGCATAGGGATGGTTTTTCTCATTCGGTTACTCTTTGCTAATATAAGTAGTTTTTACAGATCATCGAACGGGGAACGCACCTGTTGAAGCAGCCGCTTGCTAACATGCGGGTAAATCCCTGTTGGCTTCCTGCTCTTATGCCCAACTATCTCTTGGATGACCCGCCAATCGATGCCTGATTCCCATAGATTTGGTGCAGAACTGTGCCCTAGCAAATGAAGCGTAGAATTTTTGTTGACTGCTGTTTAGCCCACGGTTAAAACCCACAGCCCACGGTTAAAACCGTGGGATAGGGGAAAAACCCCAAACGGAGCTTAAGCGCCCCGGCGCAGGCCAATTAGCCTGCCGATGTGGGGGGCACAGCCGCTGCGGAGGCAAGAGCGACCACAGGAAGCTCCTTGCCTCCGCAGAGCGGCGTAACCCCCCACAAGGCAGCTAATGGCCGGAGACGGATTAGGCGCCCAAATAAAATCTCCTCATTTTCATTCGGCAAAGGGTGGACCGGGTCAGGCCAAAAGGCTGAAAACAGCAGGTGTCCAAGGTCTCATATGCTTTGTCCCTTTACTCAAGTAACCACTTAAAAACATTTACATGCTGTATTCCGTTTCGACTTTCCGGAAAACCCTCCGTTGTGAGTAAATATTTTGGATAGTTGTCTTTTATCTTTTCTAAGGCCCCAAACTCTCGCGCTACGGTGCTTTCGTTGTGCATACTCCAAGCTACTTGATAATACGCGATGCTGCCTGTATTGGTTTTACAAACAAAATCCACTTCGCTGTTTCTACCGGTCCCGGTCCATATTTTATTGCCTCTGCGAAGCAACTCTAAAAAAACAATATTTTCCAAAATATGCCCTCGGTCAGCCATCCGTTCTTTGCCCATGAAAACATTGAGTAGTCCCATGTCCACTAAGTAGTATTTTTCTTGGGTGGCTAATTGTTTTCTGCCTTTCAAATCAAACCGATTTACTTTGTAAAACACAAAACTCGCGACCAAATACCCCAAATATTTTTCGATGGTAGCTCTATGTATGCTTTGTCCGTCTTGTTTAAGCATGTTTGATATATTGTTGGGGGAAAGGGCATTACCCACATTTGAAGCCATAAATTTTACCAAATTTTTAAATGCCCTTTTATCGTTTATTTGAAATCGCTGAATAATGTCTTTTTCTACAATAGTTGTATAAATAGCTTCCAGGTATTCGTAAATTTTGTCATAGCCACTTTCTCGCAACTCAACGCCTTTGGGCAAGGACGTTTCATTCACATAATCAAAAAACAAGCCTTCGTAATTGAGGTATGCATTGCTTGTGTCTATATTCCTTGCGGTTAAATACTCGTTGAACGAAAACGGTAAAATGGAAATCTCAATGTAGCGACCACTTAACAAAGTAGCCAGCTCTCCACTTAGTAAAAATGCATTTGAACCCGTGATGTAAACGTCCACATTTTTGCTTGCAAAAAGCCCGTCTACCAGTTTTTCGAACAGGGGAATGTTTTGTACCTCGTCCAAAAATATATAGTTGGGCTTATCGGCCTGTAACTTCTCTTTGATGTCAAAATAAATGTTGTCCCAACTTTTTCCGACAAAATTTTCCGGCAGTTCAAAATTGTAAAACTGTATTTGCGTCTTACTAATTCCTGATTTAAGAATTTGTTCTCGATACAATTCCAAAAGCGTGGACTCACCCGACCTACGCAAACCACTAACGACCTTTATAAGGTCTTTATCCTTGTATGCCAGCAATTTGTCTATATATGCCTTGCGATTGGTATACTGTCACATAAAGCAAAAATAGGCGAATGGATTAGCGAAACTTGCAAAAATTGCAAGTTTCGCTAATGGTGATGTTTCATACGGTCAAGACTTATCCTTTGCTTGAAATTCGGATAAGGTGGCCCCCCGGCCCGGTCGTAGGGCCCTCCGAAAGAAGGCTTTAGGGGCGCTTAAGCGAGGAGGTGTAGCTTTGCGGAACCCCCGGAGCTTTAGGGCCCCTTAAGCCTGATGAGGAGGACCGAAGCAGGGGCCGGATAGAATCCTAAGGCTTCCTATGGAACCGGGGCCCCAAACCTCCCTCAGCCTCGAATGGAGGCAAAAAGTGCTTGATGTTGCGGGTTTTGCGCCAGCCAGCGGTCTATGGTTATCCGATGCCGATGGGTGCCGTAAAAGTCTTTGAGCGTGGCGGCTATCGGGCCGGCTAACCTGCGATTGGCGTGGCTCAATGCCTGCGGCGCGGTTTCGAGCATGGCCTCGGTGAGGACGTTGAGCCGGTACAACGCCTGCCAAGCCTGGGTGCGCGTTATGAATTCATGGGCCGGACTGCACAAATCTTCCAAGGCCGCCAAGGCTTCTTCGGCCTTTACGGCATGCTGCACTTGCATTTCGAGCCGCGCCACGCCAAGGTTTTGACCGCGGTTGCCTAATCCTTTTCCGGAAGCGGCAATCCACCGAGCGGCTTCCTTGGGACGGTGGCGACACAAAAGGCGTAAGGTGCTTTCCTGCAGCTGATAGGAAGCATGGTCGAGCGCAAACTGCGCCACCAGAGGTTCTACCAAAGCGTCAGGCACCTGCTGCAACAGATCTACCGCGGCTTTTCGCACTTCCTGATCGGTGTCGTTTAGGGCCTTGGCAAACAGCTCCTGAACGGCCGGATCGTTGCTGTGGTCGGTTAACTGTTGCAAGGCTTCGGCCTTTAGGGCATGAAATTCTCCTTTGCGTTGAATGACTTGGCTGAGCAAGGGCAGGCGCTGGGCAAATTCCATGCTGCGCAGCTGTTGCAGGGCATAAAAACGGTCCAATACGCCTTCGGCCTTCTCCACCATGGCCTTGAAATGTGCCTGAGGCTGCATTTGCTTCATGCTTCCCAAAATGTGGCGGTTGGGATCTGCCAGCCAATAGCTTAGGTTCTTTTTGTCGGGAAGCTCCAAGCGGACGCTTTGCTCGGTTTTATGGATTCGGGCTTCGGTTTGGACTTTGCTTCCGTCTTCAAAGTGGGCCTCAAAGCGCATGGGCATGTCAAACACCGAATTGAGGGGGCTTATGGCCTGGGTTTGCTTTACGGTAAAGACCAAAACGCGGTTTGTGCTGCTTCCTCCCAATAGATCGGCAGACACCTCGTAATGGGGTTCGCCTCCTTTGTACACCCATTGGTCCCAAAAATAATCGAGCGAAAGCCCCAATCCGTCTTGAAAGGCGTTGAGCAAATCGTCGGAGTCTACATTGGCAAAGGCATGCCTATGCAAGTACAAGCGGATGGCCTTGTTGTAGTTTTCGCGGCCCACCAAATGGCGCAGCATGTGCAACACCACCGCTCCTTTGGGATAGTAGCGCACGGTTCCTGCTTGGGTATGGGCAATGGGCAGCAGGTCGGCCTCGGAGGCCTTAAGGGCGCTTTGGGCCGCTTGGTAACGCTTCCAGTCGTAATGGTCTTTGCCAAACACCTCCTGCTCGTACATCATGTTGTAGAAGGTGGCAAAACTTTCTTGCAACCAATGGTGCTGCAAGGAGCGGGCGGTAACCAAATCGCCAAACCATTGGTGGGCCAACTCATGGGCATTCACAGCCACGTAATTTCGGTCGTGGTAGCCATGGTTGTCCACCAAAAAGAAGTCGCCAAAAATGGTGGCCGTGGTATTTTCCATGGCGCCGTACATAAAGTCTTGCACGGGCACTTGGGCATAGCTTCCCCAGGGATAGGGATAACCGATTTCTTTTTCGAAGAAGTCAAACATTTCTACCGAATAGCGGTAGGTTGGTTCGGCCTGTTCGGGAAACTCAGGGTAATAGAGCAAACGCATGGGCACTCCGGAGGCCGATTGTTTCTCTAGCACATCGTATTTGCCAATGCCCAGCATCATTAAGTAGGTGGCGTGTGGGTAAGGCATGCGGTAGTGCCAACGGGTGGTGCCGTTGCCTTGTTTCTTCTTTTCTATGAGTTTTCCGTTGGAAACTACTTCAAAATCCGAATCGAAGTTGAGGGTGATTTCCGAGATTACTTTGTCGTTTTGGCTATCGTACATGGGAATCCAGTGCCGGTTGTCGATTCCCTGGCCTTGGGTCCATATTTGCTTTCGGCAACGTCCGGTGGGGTCGTCCCAGCCAATGAAATACAGGCCTTTTTTGGGTTTTACGCGGTAGCTGATGCGCAGGCTGTGCACGGTAGAGGTATCGGGGCTTTGGGCAAAGGGAATGCGAATTCCTCCATCGACCGACTCAAAGTCTGCGCTTTTGTTGTCTAGTTGAAGCGATAGAATTTGAATGCCTGGGGCATCCAAAAAGAACGATTCTACGCCTAAGCGCTTGGCTTTGAAGGTATGGGTAACGGTACCTTTAACCAGGCCGGAGTCCGGGACAAAATTCAGGTCCAGTTTGAGTTCTAAAAAATCCAAGCCGTGTGCACGAGGAGCTGCATCTTGGTCTTGCGCGTAGCTACGCAAGGGGTGCTGAGCAGTCAATACCGTAGTCAGGCCAAGGCCTGCCAAAACAAAAAGCGTACGAAGCATAAAAAATTAGGTCAAAAATTAGGGAATGGGATTGCCTTGGGCGTCGATAACCTCCATAGGGTAGCCCAATTTCTCAAGCGGCTCGCGAATGGTTTCGGCATCGCCGACCACCACAATAAAGCCACGGTCGTAGCGCAATTCCTGCTTCATTAGGTCGGCGTAGGTTTGCTTGGTCATATCGGCCAGCATGTCTTGTTGAATTTTGGTGTATTCCAAGGGAAGGTTGTATTCCAAAATTTGAGCAATCATGCCTGCACGTTGCCAGGGAGCCTCATAATTAAGGGCATCTCTTTGACCGATGGAGCTACGGGTGAAAGCGATTTCTTCGTCGCTGGGTCCTTCTTCGCGGTATTTCTTGAGTTCCTTAACGATTTCGACAATGGTTTTGTCGGTCGACTCTTTTAAGAAGGCACCGGAAACCAAATAGTATCCATAAAAGCGATTTCCTCTAAATCCGCTGCGTACGCCGTAAGTATAGCCTTTGTCTTCGCGCAAATTGAGGTTTAATCGGCTGTTAAACGCTCCGCCAAGCACGTAATTGGCCACGTTCAGTTGGTAATACAGCCCCGTAGCGCTGTAGGGAGGTCCATCAAAGGCATAGCGAATTTCGGATTGCGCGGCACCGGGTTTATCTACCAAAATCAATTTGGTTTTTTCGGGGAAACGCGAGTCTGCTGCGCCTAGATTCACTTGGCTCATGCGGGATGGCATCTTGGAAAGGAAGGACAAGGAAGGGATAATATTGTCGGGGTGATCGACTCCAACAATGGCCACCCGCACCAAGGCGGGAGAAAAGATTCGGTCGCAAAAGCCCATAACGTCGGCCAGTTCCATGCGGCTGATGATCTCTTTGGTTCCATTGCCGCTGATGCCCAACACGTGATCGGGGAACATATACCTAAATAAAGTTTTGTTGGCTAAAGCTCCGGCATTGTTTTCCTCGTTGGCAATGTCTTCGAGCTGCTCCATTTTAACCCGTTGAAACTCTTCTTCTTTAAAGCCGGGTTCCAAAATCATTTCTTCTAGAATCGCCAAGGCTTTGTCGATGTTGGCAAAGGGAACACGAACATTAAAGCCCATTTCGTCTTCGGAGGCATAGGCAGAAACCTCTGCTCCCAGCAAATCCATGCGATCGCGCAGTGCTTCTTTGCTGCTCTTTTTGGTAGACTCGTTGAGCATGGAGGCAGTGAGCTTTGCCAAACCTGCTTCGTTCATGCCTTCGGCCATACGGCCACCGGGCCAGCTTAGGCGTACCGAAACCAGTGGAACTTCGTCGTAAGGCGCCCCAATGGCCTTACCACCGTCGGGCAAATCGGCTTCCCAAATGGCAGGAAGTTGCACCACAGGATTGGGGCCCGGCTTAGGCCGCACACTCCGATCAAAGGTATCCTTTGCTTTTCGGTACTTTAGGTTGGCATACATACTCAAATCGGGAGAAAAGCCTTGAGGCACCTCAGGCCTTCCGGCATTGTCGGGAGCTGCAATAAGTTCTGAGCCACCTTTGGGTACGCAGCTCAGATGCACGGCATAGGCTCCTTTGATGTATTTCTTAAACACCCGCATCAAGTCCTCGGGCTTGAGTTTTTTGTACTTTTTTAAATCTTCTCCTATCTGGTTTGGGTTTCCGGTAAAGGTTTCATAGGCGGCTAAAGCCGAGGCTTTTCCACGAATGGTGGCCAAAGTACTGAGCTGTCCGGACTCGTATTGTGCGGCATAGCGGTCGATGTCTTCCTGCTTAAAGCCGCGCTTTTCTACGGCATCAAACAAAGAGTCTAGGATGCGGTGCATTTCCGCCAAGGGTTTGTCGGGGTAAGCCATAATGCCAAAACCCATAGCACCGGCCAACTCGCTGCATGGGTGGCTGGCATAAGCAGTTCGGGCCAATCCTCCTTTTACAAAGGTGCGGTACATCATGGAGCTTTCGCCCCCGCCCAACACATCGGCCACCACATCCAGGGCCGGCTCGTCGGGGTGACGGGCCTCCACGGTTGGATAGCTGATGTACAACATGGGAAACCTCACCTTATCCTCGTAGGAAACGTACTTGTCTTCATTTAGGGTGGTGGGCATGGGCGGCATGTCTTCCACCTCAGGTCCTTTGGGAATGGGACCAAAGTATTTTTCTACCAATGCCAAGGCTTGGGCGGTTTCAAAATCTCCGGCAATGGTCAAGGTGGCATTATTGGGACCATACCAACGCAAAAAGAACTGCTTTAAATCGTCGAGGGTGGCCGCGTTTAAGTCTTCGATATACCCAATGGTTGACCAAGAATAAGGGTGACCAAAGGGATATAAAGCTTCAATGGTTTTTTCGTACACCAAACCATAGGGGCGGTTGTCGTAGCGCTGGCCTCTTTCGTTTTTAACAGTGGCGCGTTGCACTTCAAATTTTTCTTGGGTTACGGCGTCCAGAAAAAATCCCATGCGATCGGCTTCCAGCCAAAGCGCGGTTTCCAATTGATTGGCCGGCATGGTTTCAAAATAGTTGGTTCGGTCGGTATTGGTGGTTCCGTTGAGTGTTCCTCCCGATTCGGTGACTATTTTAAAATGCTCTTCGTCGGCTACATGGTCGGAGCCTTGAAACATCATATGCTCAAAGAAATGCGCGAATCCTGACCGTCCCGGAACTTCTCGGGCCGAGCCCACATGGTAAGTAACATCTACGTGCACCATGGGGTCGGAGTTGTCTTGGTGCAGCAAAACCACCAGGCCGTTGGGCAAGCTATACTTTTCGTAAGGAATAACCAGGCCATTCGACTCGGTATCTTCCACTTTCTCAATCAATGTGGGCTGTGCAAGCGCTATAGCGGCAGTGGCCCAAAAGCAAAAAAACAAGGCTTTCATGGCATGAAAATACAGAAAAGTGCCATAAGTTTTCGGTACAATCCTGCTAGTTTTGGCTTCTTAGGGAACGTAGGGTTGACTTAGAAAGCTACTAAGCTCCTACATCATGGCAGCGTTTCGAAAGGCAAAACCGAGAAAAACATCTACCTTTAGTAGCAATAAACATCGTTCAATGCCTCGGTTTTCATTTCTTGCATGATTTCTTTGGTTGCTTACATGCTGTGCCTTTTCGCCCGCTTTTTTTCGGAGGTTTCGAACGGCTTTCCTAAAAAGGAGGTAGAGCTATGCCCGTAAAACGCATCCTCTGGTTTGCCAATTATAGCCCTAAGGGCATTAGCGTTCGATACCGCGGCCTGTATGTTTTGCAAGAACAGCATAAGTCACACGGAATTTCCTACCATTTCGTATATCCAGGGTACCGCCCTAAGCAGCTGCTTCATTTTGCTGTGGGTCTGTTCATGGCCCTATTTTTCTCAAGAAAACATACTGCGGTAGTGTTTCAAAAGCTCCATACCGATGGCGTATATGTGCGTTTACTCAAAGTACTACTCCGGCTTAGACCTAAGTCTTGCTTTTACGATACCGACGATGCAGACTTTTTGAGGTATCCACCAAAAAACATTCTATTCTTCATTAAGCATTGCTCGGCGACCCTTGTTGGTAGCCAATGGCTTTGCCGTTATGTAGAATCGGTAGGCGGCAAACCGGTTTTTCTAAGCTCTGCGGTTATTCACCACAACCACCAAAAAAGCGAAAAGAACTCCTTGCTGCATGTAGGCTGGATAGGCGACTATGCCGCATTGAATACCCAAGACCACGCCGAACTTAGCCACAGAGAAAGCTTGCATCGCCTGCTGTTCCCGGCCTTAAAGAAACTAAACTTTGAATTTAAACTAACGCTTTTAGGTATAGTTTACCCGAAAGATAAACAAGAAGTGGAACAGCTTCTTGAAACCTACCCAAACATTCAATTGGATATTCCATTAAACATGGATTGGCTTAACGAAGAAAAGGTCTATGACCGCATCAAAAACTTTGATGTGGGCGTGTCACCTATGATAGACCATGACTACAATAAAGCAAAATCAGCATTTAAAGCAAAGCAATACCTTTCGTGTAAGGTTCCGGTGTTGGCGAGCCCAACCGGTGAAAACGCATGGGTTGTGCAGCACGAAAAAAATGGCTTTGTCTGCCACTCCCCGGAGGACTTCACCCGGTATTTAACGTTTTTTCATTCCATGCCACCCGAGGAGTATAAAAAATGGATTAATCAAATCGAAGACTATAAACCCCGGTTTGGCATCCAACAATATGCCCTTCAACTCCTAACCGAGCTAAACAAAACCCTTGACCATTGAGTCCATCCTAAATCCAAAACAGCAGCGCTTTATTCCGCCCTAAGCTTCCCAAAGCCCTAAACATTTTTTGGGCTTGCGCCTTTATTCCCATAAACAACGCCTGTGACTCCCAAAAAAGCGCTTCTTTGGTTCCGCAACGACCTGCGCCTCGACGACCATGAGGTATTCGCACAATTGCCCGAATCGGTATACCAATTGCTTTGCGTCTACTGCATAGACCCTAGAGATTGGGAAAGCCAAGACCCGGGAATTTCTAGAACCGGGCCCTTTAGAACCCAATTTTTACTGGAAAGCTTGCATCAATTGCGTCAAGATTTGCGGGCCCGAGGCAACCACCTTATGGTGCGCATTGGCCCACCGGAATTGGTGATTCCCGAAGTTTCCCAGGTTTGGGATCCCGACATCATTTACTTCGAAAAAGAAATCGCTCCCTACGAAAACCAAGTAGAGGTGGAGCTCATCAATAATGTCCGCAGCCGCTGGTTCATTAAAACCTATTACGGAAAAAGCCTCATCCACCCCTTGGATTTACCCTTCGACATCGATCAACTGCCCGATGTATTTACCAAATTCAGAAACTTGGTCGAAAAAAAGGCTTCTTTACGGCCTCCCTACCCTTGTCCTGAAACCTTACCGCCTTACCCTCAAGAGGAGTGGCCCACAGCTCCCATCCCCGAATTCCAAGACATCTGCAGCGAAAAGCTACCTCCGGTCGACCCCAGAGCCAAATTCAGCTACCAAGGAGGGGAGAAATCCGCACAAGAACACCTAATCCAATACTTCTCGGCGCCCCAAAAAGTGCTGCGTTATAAAGAAACCCGCAATGGATTGCTCGGCGCCGATTTTTCTACCCGTTTTAGCGCTTGGTTATCCATGGGCAACCTTTCGCCCAGGCGCATTATGCAGCAACTCAAGGATTTTGAGGCCCAACATGGGGCCAACGATTCCACCTATTGGATTTTCTTTGAATTGCTGTGGCGCGATTATTTCCGATTTGCCGTGTGGAAATACGGTTCAGCCTTCTTTCAAAAGAATGGCATAAAAAATCAGGCCCCATCTATGCAGGCGCACAAAGGACGCTTTGAACAATGGCGCACCGGACAAACCGGACAGCCCTTTGTAGATGCCTGCATGCGCGAATTGCTGCATACCGGATTCATGAGCAATAGAGGCAGACAAAATGTGGCGAGCTACCTCGTAAAAGACCTCAATGTAGATTGGCGCTGGGGCGCTGCCTGGTTCGAAAACCGACTGATTGACTACGACCCCTGCTCCAACTACGGCAACTGGGCCTACGTGGCCGGCGTGGGCAACGACCCAAGACCCAACCGCTGGTTCAACGTAGAACGTCAGGCCGAAATGTACGATCCCGAACAAAGCTTTCAGCACCATTGGCTCTCCTAAGCTTCGCCGGCATCGACTTCGGGGCAAAAACCGCCGGAACTACCGCTTGGTGTCAACTTGGCCCAAAAGGATGGGTTTGGGAACAATGCCCCAAGGGCCAAGATGCGGACCTTTGGTTGGAACAGATGGTCCAAAACCACTCCCCTCAAGCATTGTTCATTGATGCGCCCCTTAGTTTACCCCGGGCTTGCATTGCACCAACCCCCATGGGAGATTTTGCCTACCGCAGCGCAGACCGACAACTCCAAGCCATGAGTCCCATGTTTTTGGGAGGCCTCACTGCCCGTGCCATGCGCTTGGCTTGCCGGTTTAGGGGCCAGGGGATTCCATGCCACGAAGTGTATCCCGCGCACTGCGCTTCTTTGCTCTTCCCCAAACCCTGGTACAAAAAAGGAAAATACCGGCTGTCCGACCTTATTGCCGTGCTTAGCCCTCGTTTGCCCCAACCTTTGCCATCCATGGAACAGCTCAACGAACATCGCTTCGACGCCCTGTTGGCCTGGTTCACCGGATACCAACATCAACTGGGAAATAGCGAATGGATTGGCGACCCAAAGGAAGGCTGCGTTTTAACCATCCGTATATAACTCTTAACCTAAAGTAGCACGAACTATACCATGGAAATTCGACTTATACTGGGAGATCAACTCAATGCCGCCCATTCTTGGTTCAAAGAAACCCGACCAAAGGTGCTGTATGTGATGATGGAAATGCGCCAGGAAACCGACTACGTGCGCCATCATGCGCAAAAAGTCCTGGGATTCTTCGCCGCCATGCGGCGCTTTGCCGAATACTTAAAAGCTCAAGGACATGCCGTTTATTACCTCCACATTAGCGACCCCAAAAACCGGCAAAACCTAAAAGAGAACCTAAAACGCATCGTTCAGGAACAAAATGCCAAGTCTTGGGCCTACCAAGCCCCCGACGAATACCGCTTAGACCAACAACTCCAAGAAATCGGGAAGGAATTGGCCCTCCCCTACCGAATGGACGACAGCCACCATTTTTTGACCCAAAGGCAGGACTTGGCCGAGCATTTCAAAGGCAAAAAAACCTATCTCATGGAATCCTTTTATCGGGCCATGCGCAAAAAGCACGGGATTCTTATGGACCCGGGAGAGCAGCCTGCCGGAGGAAAATGGAATTTCGACGCCCAAAACCGCAAAAAATATCAAGGAAGTCCAAACACTCCTCAACCTTGGGTAAAAGGACACAACCTAGAGTATTTATGGAAAGAAATAGAGCAAGCCGGCGTTCAAACGCTGGGTAATGCCGCTGAAGATGCCTTTCCATGGCCTCTGGATCGGCAAGAAGCACTCGAACAACTCAGCGATTTCACCCAACGGCTACTGCCTTGGTTTGGTGATTTCCAAGACGCTATGGTGCGCCAAACCTGGACCTTATGGCATAGCCGTCTAAGCTTCGCCCTCAACACCAAAATGCTGCATCCCCTCGAGGTCATTCAAGCCGCAGAAAAGGCCTGGAGGCAGAACCCCGAAATCTATCCCCTCCACGCCGTAGAAGGCTTCATCCGCCAAATCCTCGGCTGGCGCGAATACATGCGCGGCATCTATTGGGCGCACATGCCTCACTATGCCCAAATGAATTTCTTCGACCATCAACGTCCGCTCCCTTCCTGGTTTTGGACCGGAAAAACCAAGATGCGCTGCCTAAGCGAAGCCATTGGCCAATCCCTCGACAAAGCTTACGCACATCACATTCAACGACTTATGGTTACCGGAGCCTTCGGACTCATGGCCGGCATACACCCCGACGAAATGGACCGCTGGTACTTGGGCATCTACATCGACGCCATCGAATGGGTCGAAATCACCAACACCCGCGGCATGAGCCAATTCGCCGACGGCGGCATCGTCGGAACCAAACCCTACCTGGGCACCGCCGCATACATGCACCGCATGAGCGATTATTGCAGCAGCTGCCCCTACGACCGAAACGAAAAAACCGGCCCCAAGGCCTGCCCGCTCAACAGCCTGTATTGGGACTTTTACGCCCGCAACCGCGACAAACTCCACAACAACCCACGCATCGGCATGATGTACCGCACCTGGGACAAAATGCCCCCCGAAAACCAACAAGCGCTCCGCCAACGCGCCGCATGGCTCCTGGAAAACATCGAAAACATTTGAGCGCTAATTCGCCTGTGAACTATTCTTAGTAGCTTCATGAGGCCCTTGACGGGAGGCATTTTCAAGACGCAGTCCCTGACTCGAAGATGCTGACCGCAGCGTCAGCACGAAGCGTCAGGGCAGGTATGCCGCCAGAATAGCTTCCCGTCAATGGTGGCCACCTGCCTTTCCTTGCCCGCATGGCCCCCGCACGGCACCGGGCCCTCCCTCCAAGTCCTCGTTTGGCGGCTAAGGGCAGTCAAGCCCTGCGGGGGCCCCCACAGGGGCCTCCTCGGGCAGCCTGCCCTAAGCCGCCAAACTCCGGGCTTTCCGTACCGGTCCCTGGTGGATGGTATCTTCTAACATCTCCTTAAACCTGAGAAAAAATGCCTATCCAATCCCTAAAAAAAAGCCCGCAACTGCGCCGTAGCCAAATGCACCGTGGGATTGCCGGGCGATTGTCGACCTTCGTACTGAACCGTTAGTTGCAAATTATCCCCCAGACTTCGAAGTACGGTTAAACCCCAAGTAAAATTACTTCCCGGGACCAAACTTTCCAGCATTTCAAACTGCAAAGGACTTTGCTCCGGTCCGTCAAACACATTGTAAATGTAGCGCAACCTTAATTCCACACTTCCTTTTCCCGGGTCGTTCCACTTTACTTCTGCCGCCGGCTGAAACATTTGGGCCATTTCTCCACCCTCCTGAACGATGCCCGCACTTTCAAAAGCTTGGTTCAAACGCTCCGTATAATTAAAGCTTAGTCCGGCCCGCCAACGCACCCCCGGCTGAAACCAAAGCTTGGGCTCCACGGAAGCTTCTTTCAATTCAAATTCCCGATTACGCAACAAATCGGCACGTCGGCTTCTATTTCCTAACCTGCCCTCCGTTTCCAAGGTCCAGTATTTATGAAAACTCCAACGCACGCGCCCCAAATGCCCGGCTTGGCTCTGCAATTCCCGCCCACCCGAAAGCAAACTTTGCCGCATTTGCTCTTGCCAGGTGTATTCCAAACTCAAATCCCCTCCAAAGCGGTTCCAATACAGCGACTGACGAAACTGGTATTGAATGGAAAGCAAATTGGTATCCCGAATGTCCGGAGGCAAGGGATTTAGTACTTCGGTGGGCAGATCTGTAGCGGTTTTGCGGTCGGTTCTAAACACGGTTTGCGAGGAGGCGCGGTGCAGGGCTCGCTTCCACCAAGCGCTTTCTTTCTTTTTCCATGCCGCCGGACTGCGCAGGTTCAATTGCCCGGTAAATCGATTAAACCAAGCGCGAACGTATTCGTTGGTGGGCAACCAAACCCGTACATAGCTAAGGCCATCGGTACCGGTCACGGTGCCGCTTCTCGGTTCAAACTCATCGCGGGCTTGCAATCCGTCGTTGTTGTAATCGATCCATACAAAATCACCCAAACCATTTAAGCTGGGTATAAATTGATAATCCCTTTGATTCTCCAGGCCGGCCCCAGTTTCGTAAAACAGGTCGAGTTTTATGGCCTGTTTAAACCAAGAAGCCTGATAATCGGCCCGAGTAAGGATGTTTGAAGCTGCTTGGACATTGGTTAAGCTGCTGTCCAAAATGTTCAATTCCCTCCAAGTGACCGTAAGGTCTAAGCGATTGCCCTTGGCCCCTTTAATGGCGGCCTGCATACCGGCATGGTGCGCTACCGAGGCCTCCCTAAGTTCGGTAGCATCGGGCAGCTCATCCAACCTCCAGCGATAAAACATGCGCCAACTGAGTCTGCTGCTGTCGCCGCTTCCAAACCATCCTTCCACATCATGAAAAGTGTAGGAAGATGCCAACAGGCTGTCGGAGTTCAATAGGCGCTGAGGGTTGACTTCATTTTCTCCTTTGGCACCCAAGGCAAAAAACTTCCAAGATTTGGTCAAGGCCCAGTTTTGTCTCAAAAAAAGTCCCTCCCACACCTGGTCTTGGGTGCGCGTAGAGGAGCCTTGCCAATCTAAACTCCAGCCTTTTGGCATAAATTTTAAAGCAGCCTTTTGCCTTAAGCCACTAAAACTGTTGCCTTTCTCATAAAGGTGCATTTGGTAAGAAAGCTCTTGTGCACCGTTTTTAAGCCGTATTCCGGCCTGAGGAAGGTAATCTATGCCCTCCAATTGTCGCTCCAATACTTGGTTTGGATTGTTTCGGTTCACCAAATTCCAATCCCTCTCAAACTCTACCGACCTAAAGCGAATAAAAGGTCTAAAATGGCGGTCTACCTGCTCCATACCCAACGATGGTTCAAGAATCAATGAGTCGCCCCAAAGCTTGGTTAAGGCAATAGGCCGTGATAATTCCAATCGGTAGGCATAGCCTTGATTGTCGGCAGCATCCAAATCCGAAAAACGGTTTTGGTCAAAATGACTCAGGGCGGCCTCTACCTTCCAACGCCAAGGCCCTTGGGTAGATTGGGCCCCTAAAACCAGCATCTGTTGCAAACGGGGCGCCACTAAAGGTTCCACCGGCGCATAACTGCCTGTAGAACTACCATCTGAATTGGGGGCAACCCAACCATATACCCGACCGTTCGATTCGGTTGCCACCGGCTCGTAATCCCCATTTCCGGGTCCTACATAACTAAAGCGCACCCTCCAAAGCGCCGTTTGAGGGTCTGTTGATATCACAAAAATGGGATAAGAAGTCCCGTTAACTAAACTGTCTACCTTTTTGTACCTCAGCTCGTCGGGACTATAACCCACCGAATCGGCGGTGGAACTTAAGGCCTGCAAACTGCTATCTCCGGCGGCGGCAAGGAGTGCTTTGTCTTCTTCGGAAAGGGAAGTATTGACGGGACTGTTGCCATCGTCGAATTCAGTAAAAAACTGCAAACTGGTGCGCACGGAACCCAAATCCCAAGCGTGACCGGCCTGCACCATCCATCGTTGGTACCTTCGGTCGGCATATTCAAACTCAACCACAATGCGGTTGTCTTTGGTAATCATCCGCTTGGAAGTGAACTGAAGCTCCGCTGTATTGTAATCGATGATGTAATCGTAGTCTTGGCCTCGGGTCATTTTTTGCCCATCTACATAAACGGCTTCGGAGCCGGACAAAATAATGATGAAGCTCTCGCCGTCGTTTCCGTTTAATCGATAGGGGCCAAGATTTCCCTCTTGTCCTTGGAATTCTTGCCGTCGAAACTTTCCGCGGGAAACAGCCCCGGCAGCCCGCACTTCTTGGGCTCCTTGAGGCCAGGATTTTCCCAGCAAACGGTTGGGGATTTTGGTAGAGGCCATAAGCCCTTGTCCTCGTTTGCGCAATACCAAAAAATAGCCGGGCAGCGGATTCAACCAAAAGTCACCGGCGGTAAGGGAGTGCTCGTCTTTGTGCAAACGCACATAAATTTGGTCAAAATCTTGGAGTTGACGGGTATTTCCATCGGGTTGCACGGGAATGTTCTCGTCGGTAATGGCCGCCTCAATGCCTATATCCTCGTTGAGCATTCCGCTTAATTGCAAATTAAAGGAAGATAGTAAAGTGGCATCGGTGGCGCTTCCAAAAGCTACTCCACGGGTCAAGCTTCCCGATTTGCGGAGCTGACCGTTATTGCCCATGAGTCGGTCGACCAAATCCGGTTCGGGCTGATTAAGAATTCTAAAGTCGGGGAAAGGGTTGGAGTCAACGGGTACCGGATTCCAATATGGGTCGCGTAAGGTATCGTATAGACGAAAAGGCAGTACCCTAAAGCTAACCCAAAGGGTGTCTTTCAATTCCCTGGGCAAGCACCATTGATTGTTGGCCAAATCCAAGGTCCAGTCTTGAGATGCCGGGCTTAAAAGTCCGGGCTTGGGTCCTGTGACCAAAGTCCCCGGCATAAGGTTTAGGCTGTCGCCCACACAAGATTGACCCGGCAACAGGCGCAAGGTGCGCAAAGAGCTTTGCGCATGCCCTTGAATAAAGACCAGCATCCAAAGCATGGAGACATAAAAAAAGAGAGCGGCTCTCATGGCTAAAACCAAAGGTACATCAAGCATGGGATTTGAAGCAAGCTAGTGGCACAAGCTTGCCATGGCAGGCTTCCTTGGCTGAGCAAAAAAAGATTTAGCCAAGCTTTGTATCTTTGCCCACCGATAAGCGTTGCTCATCGATTGGCTCCATAGTTCAAGGGATAGAATAGAAGTTTCCTAAACTTTAGATCCAGGTTCGAGTCCTGGTGGAGCCACAACATTGTACACGCCCGAAATAAACCATCTCGTAAGCCGCAAAAGGCGTATCCATTTAAATGGTGTAAAGTTGATTGCTTTCCCAAACAGCAATCGTTGAATCGGGCTCCCCCCAAATGGGAAACCAAACTCTAGTTGATTGATTATAAGAAACTTATTTTTAGTTCAAAGTGTTGTTTTGTATGTTTCTTCTATCTAAGTTTGGTATAGAATTGAACATTATTTTACTATGAAAACATCTTTCCTGTGCATTGCAGCATCTGCAGCGCTTCTTTTTGCCTCATGCGGCCAAAGTAAAACCGAAATCCTTCAAGACGGACCGTGGAATGTGGATGAAGTTTTGGTAGACGGCGAAGATGTAACTCCCGACCAAGCTACCTGGACCTTTAATGAAGGAGGCACTTTTACTCAGAGTTCCCCGGATATGGACCCCCAATCGGGAACCTATACCTTCAATGAAGAAACCGACGAGCTTTCTATGAATGTTGAGATGAACAGCATTCAAGCGACCCTTAGCGCTACTTTGACTGTTTTGGAGTCAAACACCATGTCCGGAACCGGCAATGTTAGTGTTTTGGGGTTGAATGTGGCTACATTTAGTGCCAAAGCCAGCCGCCCTTAAGCTTTCGCCCCCTATTTTGGACGGCAAACCGGCTTCGGTTTGCCGTTTTTGTTTATGCACTTCATAAAATGGCCTCCCGGCCCCTACAGAGGACCCGCCGCAGCCAAGTGCCCCGGGAACTGCAGGCCTGCCGAAGCCCCAAATCCCTTTGGGGATCTCGGTCAGGCCGCAGATCCCGGCACTTGGCAAGGCTGGCCGATGCAAAGGGCCGGATACGGAGCAAATTCCAATAGATGGGAAGGCCCAAAGCTTGGTGCAACGAAAAACCAATTTTGGACATCTATGTTTTGTATTTAAAATCGGACACATGCGTAGCGTACTTTTACTTTCTGCCCTCGGATTTTTTTTGGCGTCCTGCTCCTCCAGCAAAACAGAAATTTTGCAAGATGGCCCTTGGATTGTGGAATCTGCCGGTCTGGAGGGGGTTGAATTCACCCCGCAAGGCACTCAGTGGTTTTTCTTGGAAAATGGGATTTTTCGGCAAATGGATCCGAATACCGGCACCACCGAAGGCAGCTATACTTTTAACGAAGATCTTAACGAATTGAGTCTAAATATTGATTTCAATGGGCTTTCGGCCAATATTGACCTTACCCTTTCGGCCTTGGACGACAACCTTATGGTGGGTTCCGGTCCGCTGTCTGCGCTTAATTTTCCGATTGGGACGGTAACCGTAGAGGCTAGTCGGCCATAATTCAATCCATCAATTGAACATTTTTAACAGGGCGAATTGCAGAACATTCTGCAACTTTACCCCATGAGAACGCTGCCGGTTTTATGGCTGAGTCTAAGCATGATGTTGGCTCTTGGGCTTGGAGCACAGAGCTCGGAGCCCCTGACACTGAACAAATGTTTGGCGCTGGCCAAAGAAAACAACATCAATCTGCGCCAGATTCAATGGCAAAGGGCACAAGCCAAAGCCAATTTGACACAATCTTGGGCTAGGCTGTTTCCTACTTTGAACATTTCTACCAGCGCTTCTGAAAATTTCGGACTCAATTTCGACCCCAACTCACTTACCCTACAATCGAGCAATTACACCAGCATGTCGTTGGGGGCCAGCAGCACCCTGAATGTATTCGATGGATTGCAACGCTACCATACCATTCGATCGGGCAGCAGCAGTTACAAAGCTGCCCAATTGGATTTTCAGCAAGCTTTAGACGACTTGTACCTAAATGTGGCTGACTTGTTTTTGCAAGTAGTTTTTGCAGAAGAACGATTGTCGATTGCCCAAAAACAGCTGGAATTGTTAGAAGCACAGGTGGAACGCACCCAATTGCTCTATGAGAGCGGCAGTTTGGTTAAAGGAGAATACCTGAGCATGAAAGCCCAAGCCGCAAGTCAAGAAACCCAAGTAATTACGGCTCAAAACGCACTAAATATTGCCAAGCTTTCGCTAGCTCAAGCCCTAAATATCGAGGATACCCAGCCCGACATTCAACGTCCGGATTTTGGGGCCTTGCAGTTGCCCAAACCCACGGCCTTGCCTGCCGCCCAACTGGTGTATGAAGAGGCCGTAGGCATAAGACCTGCGGTGGAGGCAGCAGGCTTTCGGGTAGATGCCCGGCGCTACGATTTGGCCACCAGCCGCGGCGCTTACCTGCCCAACTTGAATTTTAATGCCAACATGGGAACCGTCTATTCCGAATTGAGGAAACAAAATCCTTTTGACCCGACCTCTCCTCCTATTCCCCTTGGTGAACAACTTCGACAAAACAACGCTCAGACCTTGAGTTTTGGCCTAAGCATTCCCATTTTTAATGGGTTGAGCGTTCGGACCCAGGTGCAACAGGCAAAAATTGGACTGGAAACGGCCAAGCTGAATCTTGAAAACGAAAAACTTCAGCTCAAAAACACCATTTTCAGAGCCTATGCGGATGCGCAAGCAGCCTATGCGGTATACCGTGCCAATTTGGAAAATGCGGCAGCTCTCGAAGAAGCCTTCACCTATGCTCAGGAACGCTTTGAACTGCAGGCCACTCAGCCGGTAGAATACAACGATGCGGCAACTCGTTTGTTCAATGCAAAAGCCGAACTGCTCATTGCCGAGTTTGATTATATTTTTAAAACCCTGGTGCTAGAATTTTACCGGGGCAAACGTTACGACTTTTAAACCATGCTGCACCTAAACCCACTTATTCCGGTATCCCTATCCTTAGTGCTGTTAAGTGCCTGCGGTGGCGGCGGCGGCACTCAAGTTTATGCAGATAAAGCCGAGGCCCGCACCATAATTGAAACCATTTCAGCCTCCGGAAAAATTCAACCCGAAGTAGAGGTTAAGATTTCTTCCGACGTGTCCGGCGAAATTGTGTCCCTCTTTGTTCAAGAAGGCGACTCGGTGCAAGAAGGCCAGCTGTTGCTTGAAATTGACCCGGAAATTTATGCCTCGGAAACGGACCGAATGCAAGCTATGGTGCAGCAGGCCGAGTCTAATTTAGCCTCTGCTGAGGCACGGCTTAAACAGTCACAAGCTCAATGGGTGCAAGCGCAGGCAGCATTTAAACGAAGCAAAAGCTTGTATGCCAAAGAGGCCATTTCCACCGCTGAATGGGAGCAGGCTCAAGCCAATTACGAAGTGGCGCAAAGCGAAGTGAAGGCCGCCCAGGAAGCCACAGAAGGAGCCAAATACAACGTAGAAAGCGCGCAAGCTTCCCTTAAAGCAGCCACTGAAAACCTAACCCGCACCCGTATCCTTGCCCCTATGGACGGAGTGGTTTCGAGGTTGGTGGTAGAAAAGGGCGAACGTGTGGTAGGAACCGCCCAGATGACCGGGACCGAAATGCTGCGTGTAGCCAACCTAAGCAATATGGAGGTGAGTGTAGAAGTAAACGAAAACGACATCATAAAAGTAAGTTTGGGCGATACCGCATTTATTGAAGTGGACGCCTACACGAATCGGCAGTTTGCGGGTGTAGTTACTTCCATTGCAAATTCACCGGTGGCAAACGCTGCTGCATTGTCGACCGATGAGGTGACCAATTTTGAAGTTAAGATTCGGATTTTGCGCAGCTCGTATCAGGATTTATTGCAGGGGCAAAACTCCCGAATGTCTCCCTTTAGACCCGGCATGTCGGCCTCGGTAGACATCCGTACCGAGCGCAAAGAAAATGTGCTGTCGGTGCCTGTGGGAGCGGTAACGGCAAGAGCGGACTCATCAACAGGAAGTGGAAGGTCTACCTACAAAGAATTTGTTTTTCTTATTGATTCCGGGAAAGTAAGCTTGGTAGAAGTAAAAACCGGGATTCAAGACCTCAAGTTTATTGAAATTTCTGAGGGGCTTAAGGCCGGCGATCAAATTGTGGCGGGTCCTTACGAAGCCATTTCCAAAACATTACGGAACGGAGACCCTGTAGAAGTAATGGATCAAGAAAGCTTTTACAATCAGTTTATGACCATGCCGGGGCAGCCATGATACTGCTTTTAGACACCAGCGGTCCGGTTTGTCGTTGCGGCATTGCCAATGATTCAGAGCTGTTGATTTGGGAAGAAATCCATGAGCCGATGGCCCATGGTGAAAGGCTTGCTCCTATGGTTCAGCAGCAGTTGGCGCAGGCAAATGAAAAGCTCAGCGCCATAGCCTTGGTAAGTGGCCCCGGCTCATATACCGGTCTGCGTATTGGTGCCGGCCTAGCTAAGGGCTTGGCCTATGGACTCCACCTCCCAATGTATGCGCTGCCCATGACGGAAGTGTTGGCATTGGCGGCATTGCCTTTGGTTCAAGAGCCGGGCTTAATTCAGCCGGTGATAGATGCCCGACGCATGGAAGTGTATACGGCACGGTTCAACAACCGGGGAGAACGCTTAAGTGAGGACGAAGCTTTGGTGATTGAGGACTCCTTTTTTGAGGAGCCAAAATATTTGATAGGCGATGGGGTGCCAAAGATCCGTGAGGAGTTTGGGGAGAAAAAGGGCATACATTACCTTGAACTTCCTCCGCTGGGCCCTGCCATGCGGCTAGCGGCCTTAAAGGCTGTAGAACATAGAAATCCTATAGATACGGCTTATTGGGAACCGCACTATCTAAAAACCTTTCAACCCGGCCCCAAGCGATCGGCTTAGGCCACTTGCAAAGCCATTAAAGCTTCGGGTTCAATCAAATGGTGGCTTGCGTCAAAGACCAGTTTTCCTTTGTGAAACACCAACACTTGAGGAGAAGCGTGCGGAATCCCGGAGGCTTGAGTTATGGCATCGGTCACCGGTCGGTAGGCGATTAAATCCAAATAATGCAAATCGTAGGTGTTGGCTAAGGCCTCTTCTTGGGCGAGGATTCGATGCCAAGCCATAGAGGAGATGGAGCACCGGGTGCTGTGTTTAAATACCAGTTGTGGACGTTCCTGAGAGGCGTCCAAGACCTCTTGAACTTGGGTGGTTTCGTTTAAAATATGCCAATGTGCTGAAAGCCCTTGCTGCTTTCGTCTAAAAAAAATCATAAATCACAGGTACATTTGCTTCCCATAAATTTACATAAATTTAAACTAGCCCGTAAATCAAGCCTTATGAAAGCAGACATGCACATGCAAGAAGCCATTCGCCAAGCCAAAAAAAGTCTGAACGAGGGAGGCATCCCCATAGGCTCGGTTTTGGTAAAAGAGGGAGTGGCCATTGCGGCCGGCCACAACCAACGCGTACAGTTAAACAACCCCATTTTGCATGGCGAAATGGACTGCCTGACCCAAGCCGGTCGTTTAGGAAGTTTCCACGACACCACCATTTACTCCACGCTCATGCCTTGTTACATGTGTGCAGGCACTATTGTACAGTTTGGGATAAAAAAAGTAATTGTAGGGGAGTCGCGCAATTTTGAGGGAGCCCGCGCATTTATGGAATCGCATGGGGTAGAAGTGGTGGATTTGGATTTGCCGGAGTGCATTGGCATGATGGAGGAGTTTATAAAAGAGAAGCCGGAGCTATGGAATGAGGATATTGGAAAGCCCTGAAAGGCTGTCGTACCCTAGCCTTGAAAAAGCAGCTCTACAGGGCATCTTTGGTTACTAGGAATGGGGAAGGGTAGCAAATCGCCCAAAAAGACTTTTCTAAACACCCAAACAGACTAACCAAAAAATGGCTGGACAATAAAACCTCGGCTTAATAGCCTTAAAGGACAAGCTTTGACAAAACGCCAAAAAGCGAGACAGATATTTCGGTTTGACTGTTTACTATCTTTGCCTGATAGTTTTAAGTATGTTTAATACATGCCATATTCAAACCAAGACTCCCAAAATGTCAAAAAGTCCCGATACTGAAATAGACCTAAGCATTTGTGACAAAGAGCCCATCCATTTGTTGGGAAAAGTCCAAAGCCATGGGCACTTATTGGTTTTTAGTGGAAGCAGCTTAAATCTTAGATTTTTTAGCGAAGGGGCCGAAAAACAGCTTGGCATAAGCAAGTCCCAATTTCAGAAACTCAACCTTAATCTGCTACTCAAACTGACGAATGCGGGACAAGAGTTGGCAAAAATCGACTCTTTAAAATTTGGAAATGAAAAGCATGTTTTTTCGGGCTTTCTAAATGGAATACTCTATAATTTTACAGCAAGTAAACACCAAGGCCACCTTAATGTAGAGTTTGAAATGGCCGATGGCTTGGACAAACACAGCATTCAAGTAAGTCAAAACTTCTTATTTCTTCAGCGGTTGGCTACCGGTCTGCGAACTATTAAAGAGGAACAGCAATTATGGAGCTATGCAGCAGATGCCTTTAGAAAATACACCGGCTATGACCGGGTTATGGTTTACAAGTTTGACCTAGATGGAAATGGAGAAGTCATTGCGGAGTCCAAAATCTTTGGGTTGGACACCTTTCTTGGCTTAAAATATCCTGCCAGCGACATTCCAAAACAAGCCCGAAAGCTCTACGAAAAAAACATTTTGCGCATCATTGGGGATGTAGACGATAATGGCAAAGAGATACAAAGCATAGGTAAGGAAGGCGCCTCAGGATTGCTCGACCTAAGCTTCGTAGGCCTGAGAAGTGTTAGTCCAACCCACTTGCAATATCTAAAAAACATGGGGGTTAAGGCCACTCTTGGCCTATCTATTCTAGAGCAAGGGTGTTTGTGGGGAATGGTAATTGCACACCACTACACAGAACCTAAAATACCCGATTTTTCGATAAGACTTAGCTCAGAAGTATTCGGGGAAATGATAACCCACAGATACTTAGGACTTAAAAGCCAAAAAAGGCTAGAGATCGAAAAAGAGTTTCAAGAAACTCTAGAATCCTTCCGCAGTAGCAGCAACAGTGTTGTGGAAGGGTTACAAAAATTCAGTCCAAAAATTTTTTCCTATTTAGGTGTTTGCGGAGCTTGGTGGGTTTCAAAACAAGAAATTTTCACTTTTGGACACTGCCCAAGCCCTTCTATGGATTTGCTTAAAAAGTTGGCTGCTGTTTGCAATGAGGACCTTATTAGTTACCACCACGATTTACCCAGGAAAGGGTTTTTAGACCAAGAACTAAATAACTGCGCCGGTGTGGCGTGCTTGAAACTTTCCAAGGATTATAAAAATGGGTTTTTGCTTTTTCGAAAAGAAGAAAACCAAACCGTGCATTGGGCAGGGAACCCGGAAAAAGCAATAATACCCAACAAAGAGGATCCAAAAAAGCTTTCTCCCCGCAACTCCTTCGCCCTGTGGGAAGAGCGTGTCAAAGGCTTTAGTCAGCCATGGCAAATGAAAGAAAAAGAACTGGCTTCAAGACTTAGGCATGCTCTTATTGATCTTTGGATAAGCACCAGCCAAAAAGAGGAGGAACCTTCGGCCCTGCACCGAAATATACCATGGGGCCAAATTATTAACGACCAGCGGGCGACTTTAGCTGAAAAAGAAAAGACCATAACCAACCTAAAAAGAGGGATCAAAGAAGCCAAAAGCCGATCCCTAGAAAGGGCACGATTTGTGGCTACCATGAGTCACGAGCTTAAAACTCCTTTGAATGGAATTATGGGGCTCTCGCAGCTGGTCGAAGATGAGGGAGACCCAAAATCAAGGGAATATGCTCATATGATATTGAATGCCTCCAACCGACTTTTGGATACCATTCAACGCATTTTGGAATACCTACGCATGGAAGAATATGCTCCTGCGGAAAGTCCGGAAGCTACCGACATGAGCATACTATTGGATAGGGTATTGGAACCCATTAGGGTTTTGGCTCAGAAAAAAAATCATCTTCTCATCGTCAATGTTCATACCGGACATAGATCCTTTTGGCTCGACCAAACCATGACCTCAGCCATTCTTTCCAACCTCATTAGCAATGCCATTAAATACACACCTAAGGAAGGACGTATTGAAGTAAATGTTAAAACCGGGGTTGAACACCAAAAAGAAGTACTGATCTTATCCGTAGAAGACAATGGCATAGGAATCCCGCTCAAAGACCAAAGCCGCATTTTTGACCCATTCTACTCCTTAGGTGATATCACCCATCAATCCGACCAAAGCAGTGGCCTTGGCTTATTCCTTGTTAAACGATTTGTAGAACATTTGGGCGGAACTGTCCATTTAGAAAGCTACCCCGGCAAAGGAAGCTTGTTTACCATTAAGCTTCCAATTCATTCCGACGCCTTATGAACATATTGTATATCGAAGACAACCAAATAAACCGCTTTGTATTCGAAAAAAGAATTAAAAAGTGCAATGGTTTCTTTGTTAAAACGGTAGAGAGCCCGGAAGAAGGAATTCAGGAAGCCTGCTCCGGAAAATACAACCATGTGTTCATTGATATTAACCTAAACCACCCTCGCCTTGATGGATTTGATGTATTGACTGCCATAAGGGAGTCGGATTCCCAGCCCGAACAAGTTTTTGCCTTAACTTCTTATTCAGGTGCGGATTGGCGCAGAAAATGTTTAGAGGCCGGATTCGACGACTTTTTGGAAAAGCCTTTTGACCCATTTGCTTTTTACCAAAACCACATATGACACTTTCCCAGAAACTGAAACAAGAAACAAAAAGCCTGCACGCAGCTACTGAAAAAGCAATGGGCGCAAAGCAATTGATGAGTCCGGGCTATTTGCTCGATGACTACCGCCAATTATTGCTGACCTTGTACTATGCCCATCAAGCTTTGGAGCCTCTTTGCTTGACAAATGGCAGTTCATTACCTACTTGGCAGGAGAGTCCGCCGGCCTACAGACCCTTGCTCCCGTTTTTGGAACAGGACTTAAAGGTATTAGGGGAGCTATACTGCCCTTTTCGTTCCCAAGTTTCAGTGCCTGAGATAAGCATGGCAGCGAGTCCCGGAGTGCGCTATGTGCTTGAAGGTGCAAGCCAAGGAGCACAGTTTATTTTGCCTGCCCTCCAAAGAAGCAATTGGGAAGTTAAACCCTTGGGTTATTATACGGCCTCTGCTCTTTCAGGTCAGGAGCGTTGGGGAGCATACAAACGATGGTTAGATACCCAAGTTCCCGAGAATTACGCTATAGAGATTATAGATGCCGCAGTCAAAAGCTTTGAATACCTTTTGGCCTTAGCCCAAGCAGGGCAAGCTATGGACTCCTTGCAAAATCATCCCTAAGCAACCGCAGCACAACACAATACTCCGGAATTTTAACTTATTTGGGCGCCTAATCCGTCTCCGGCCATTAGCTGCCTTGTGGGGGGGTACGCCGCTCTGCGGAGACAAGGAGCTTCCTGTGGTCGCTCTTGCCTCCGCAGCGGCTGTGCCCCCCACATCGGCAGGCTAATTGGCCTGCGCCGGGGCGCAGATCCCGCTTCGAAAATAAACCGCTACAGGGACAAGCCTTACCGAGCCACCCAGCGATTTCAACGGTGAGATAACCCACCGCTGAATCCTTAGGTTTTGGGCGCCTTATCGGAATTTCAAACTAGGGAAAAGTTTCGCTAATCCATTCGCCTAACCTTGCTTTATGGGACATTGAATCAATCGCATGGTGATCCACCCTCCCGATAACAAATCCCCAATCCATTAATTTCTTAGCGTACCAAACACCAACTCCTTGAAGCAAATTAGATAAATGGAAAAACATTTGAATTTTAATCAGGTCGGGCGTAACCAAAAATTGCTGAAATGCTAAGAATATGACTTTCGGTGTATTAAGAATTAACTCAAGGGCTAAAATCAAGTAGCGAAAGTTGTGTGTATACTGAGGATTTTGTCAAAATTAGAAGCACAGCAATGACAAGAAGAAATCGGAAATCTCAATACTAATTAGTAACTTTACATGACCATATGGAGAAAAAAACGACATATTGATAAAAATTTTATCAAAGGACAATTCAGATTCATTGGATAAAAAGTACGCTGAAACCTTGAGGTTCTACAGAGAATGTAGTGAATTGGTTGAGAAGACTTATTTTGCTTTAGGCAGAAAAGGAAAATACCATTTTACAAATCAATCAACTACGAATGGCAGTATCGACACCAAAACCATCTCCCCAACGTCCAAGATTTAAGTCTACTCAGGACTGGAATAACTACATAGAAGCAAATCGACAATGGTTGACAGGGGATCACCTTCTACAACTTAGGACACAATGTTATCATGAAATTGAAGCATTGAGAAAAAGACCACTTTTGGTATATGCATCAAGGTTTTTGAATGCTCCTCAAGGTGCCCCTGTTTCAATCGACTTGTCCGATATAGATGGATTTACGGACTTAGTTGGTTCTTTTAAGGATTCGGAGAGCGTTGATGTTCTTATTCACAGTCCGGGTGGTCAACCCGATGCGACTGAAAGAATCGTCAATATTTTAAGAAATAATTTTAGAGAGGTACATTTTTAATACCGCATTCCGCCTAATCCGCGGCAAGTTTAATGCACCACACAACAGACAATAAAAAGCTGAGTTGACAATGGAATTCAAGAAATATAACTCAATAGAAAATTCGTATCAGTACGACTTTATCAGTTCAATTTTTGAACAAGGTTTTGGCGACCTTGACTATGTAGTTCAAGAAAAAGTTCACGGCGCAAATTTGAGTTTCATTACGGACGGACAGAATATCTTAACTGCCAAGCGGACAGAACTAATTTTAGACCACGAACCGTTTTTTAACTCAAAACTTGTTCAAGAAAAGTACAGCAACAAAGTATTCAACCTTTTCAAAGAAATTAGCAAATCATTTGACACCAAAACAGTGACAATATTTGGAGAATTATTTGGTGGCGGTTATCCTCATCCGGACATTCCAAAAGACGACAATGCAAAACTGGTTCAACGTGGTATTTATTACTGTCCCTCAAATGACTTTTTCGCTTTTGACATCTTACTTAACAACGACAAATTTTTGGACGTTGAGACAGCGTCAGGACTTTTTGAACAATTGGGCTTTGTTTATGCAAAAACCTTATTTAAAGGGAAATTAGCGGACTGTTTGGCCTTTCCAAACGAATTTAAAACAACAATCCCAAACGAATATGGACTACCACAACTTGACGGTAACATTTGTGAAGGCGTTGTAGTGCGACCAATACAACCTTTATTTCTTCGGACAGGTTCAAGAGTTTTGATTAAAAACAAAAACGAAAAGTGGGCAGAAAACAACAACTACATTGACAAAGCGATTTTAAGTAAACTGCTTCATGAAGGAGAAGAACTTAGCGAAGAAGCGAGTTTCCTTTGTGAGGAAATTTACAAACTTATAACGCAAAATCGACTGACAAACTTGTTAAGCAAAATAGGCGAAGTAAATCCCAATAAGGACTTGGGAAAAGTTTTAGGTTTGTACAACAAAGACGTACTGTCCGACTTTTTTAAAACTTATAAAGACCACTATGATGGTTTAGAAAAGCACGAAAGTAAATCAGTAAACAAATTTTTAAACAAACACGCCGGACAACTAATTAATGACTACTTTGACAGGTAGAAAACCTACCCTTAACAGTTCGTTGCATATCCCGGCGATCCGGACCCTTAAATACTCAACCTCCTCCTCTTGGTTTCTCTTTCTTTACCGCAATCCCGGGGCAGGGATGCCGCGGAAAACCCGGAAGGCGGCGGCCCGGAGGCCTTGGCGGGTGGAGGCTGAGGAACGAAGCCCACGCACCGCCTAGGCCTCCGTGGCCGCCGGCTGAGGATTTGAAGCAGGCAGCCCGGTTCAGCCCCCCCCTAAAAAAACAACCCCCTCTTTTTACAAAGGCTTGGGCCGGTGTGCAATTTTCTCCAAAGCCCTTGGAAATTTAACCCCAAAATGCTATTTTTGGTTGTAAACAACCCAATATGAAATCCAAACTACTCTTTTGAAAGTTTTTGGTATAACCCGAACAATCTCGACGCATCCTTCATGTGCAGTAACTCCAAAACAAAAAGGGACGATGACTTTTATTTTGGCGAACGATTTACCGGCTTAAAGGCGAATTTGAAGCCCAATTGAAAGATGAAGTAGAACTCAGCGAACCCATTGCCGCTAACCTCTCTAAAATCAAACTAGATGATTCCTGAGCCGAATGAAATCGTGGTTTATCAATCCAATGAGCAAAGCACTCGTATAGAAGTTCGCTTAGAAGATGAAACCATTTGGCTTACACAGCAACAAATCGTGGAATTATTTGACAGCAGTAAAGCGAACATCAGCGAGCATATCAAGCACATTTTTGAATCTGGAGAATTGAAGGAAACGGCAACTGTTCGGAATTTCCGAACAGTTCGAACCGAGGGCAACCGCAAGGTAAGCCGAGCGCTTACGCACTATAGTTTGGATGTGATTATCTCTGTAGGCTATCGCGTTAATTCTATTCGAGGTACGCAATTTAGGATATGGGCAAATGAGGTGCTTAAATCCTATTTATTGAAAGGCTATGCAGTGAATGAGCGCATAGGGCGGCTCGAAAAAAATATCCATGGCTTAGTTGGCCGAATGAATCATCTGGAACTACAAATCAACGCCAACCTACCGCCAAAGCAGGGTATATTTTTTGATGGGCAAGTTTTTGACGCTTACGTTTTTGTAGCAGATCTTGTGAAGCGCGCTAAAAAGAACGTCTATCTGATAGACAATTATGTAGACGAAACGGTACTCACACTACTTTCGAAAAGAGCCAACAAAGTTACCGCCACCATCTACACCAAGAGCATAAGCAAGCAATTACAGCTCGACCTGAAAAAGCACAACAGCCAGTATCCGGAAATAAATGTTGTGGAGTTCAAACCCGCCCACGACCGCTTTCTTATTTTGGATGAAAAAGACTGCTACCATATAGGAGCTTCGCTCAAGGATTTGGGGAGGAAGTGGTTTGCCTTCTCGAAGATGGAAGGAATGGCGGAAATCTTAGTTGCAAACCTTCAAAAGACGAACATGGATGAGTGATACGATGAGCTTGTCGAATGCTGTGTTTCAATTGTGACATAACCCAAGATTTCAACTGTGGGATAACCCACCGCGCAAACCCACGATTTCAGCCGTGGGATGACCCACCGCGGAACCCTTAGGTTTTGGGCGCCTAATCCGTCTCCGGCCATTAGCTGCCTTGTGGGGTAGCTACGCCGCTAGGCCCACCTAAGGAGCTTCCTGTGGTCGCTCTTAGTTGGGCAGCGGCTGTGCCCCCCACCTCGGCAGGCTAATTGGCCTGCGCCGGGGCGCGTTAAGCTCCGTGGGGTTGTTTTCCTAAGGAAAGAAGAGCTACAACTTTTGCCACGGCGGTAAGATGCTCCAAGGCAAAATAGGAGACCAAGAGGTGGTACATTTTTGTTGGCTCAAATCCGTTTTTTTCTATTTTTATGGTTGAGAACACCGCCCATGAATTGGCCCATCATCCAACATAGAAGAGAAAAACGGGTTGCTTTGGCATTTCCTGTTCAATGGGTTAGAACAGGCGCAATAAGAAGTTCTTTCGATGATTTGGAAATGGTACATATCCATAGCAAAAACCGCGCGTATGCTCCAAAATGGAGGTATTTATGCATAGGACATGCGGGTATGAGCAAGTTATGGCACATAATAAATGAAAGACGTAATTCAAATATTCAAGTCGGTTGAAAGAATTGAAAAACCAGACTATAACACAGCTTCAAGACAAAGCGTTGGAGATTGGGAAACCATTGCCTCAAAGACAGGTTTTTTCAAAGACGACACCATTACCTTGCCAATAGAATGCAAAAATGACCCAAAGGTTAAGGATGCGGATTTAATAATAATTCAAGACATAAAAGGCTTTGACCCATTTTTAGTGAATAAATTTTTGGACTATTCGCCATTTCCAAAATGGTTGAAAGATTCGAGAAAAGAATATATAAACTCAGACAATCTTCAACTTAAAGGATTTAGTATCCTCTCTAAGCCCTGGAATTTTGAAATATTTGAATTCAAAAGAGCGGCCAATGCCAGTATCGAAGTTTGGCTTAAGTACTCTCCCAAAATTGGAGTACCGAAAAGAGAAAGCCATAAAATTGCAGAACTGAAAATTGGAAAACCAATTAGGTTTAAAATTAATGGAAAGGACGACCATGCAATGACTGGCAACAGACAAAGGGCATTTTCCGAGTTCGACTACATCATGGAATACTTAGGAACAGCTGACAAATTAGAATTCAAAGAGTTGAACAAAATGGAAACATGTAAGAAGGTCCCAGCAAAGGACTGCAAGGTAATCGACGAAAGAAAGATATTTACTTGATGGAAAAAATTATGCCCCCTAACAACACCCACCCAAAAGTGCCGGTTAAGGACTTAATTCAAGCCTTTTGCTTCCATCAAAATTTACCTTCGATGCTGCTTCCCAGTGTGCTTGGTTGCCAGTGAAGTGCTTCGAAATCGCCACCTTCGGGTAGCTGCAAAACGTTATGGCTCATTTTAAGAAGACGCAGTATAGAACGTTCGACATCAACAAATGACTAAAAAAGAAGAACAAATTATTTTAGTAGTTGGACTAGTTTGTATCCTTGGATACGCAGGTGTGTGGTTGACATATTTCTTCGCAATGGAGAAGGCAAACAAAAATGGACTAGAAATGTCATGCAAGGAAAATATAGAAAGAGAATTTGTTGGCCGAATCATTGACATAAATACTTTTGATTATTCTGATTATATGCACGGACGCTTTTTTAACCTGCACATCAGAATCAATGACAGTACTAAAGAGAATATAGACTATCATTACAATTTAAAGCCAAACAAAGAAATTCTTGACTTTGCCAAGGTTGGACAAAAGGCAATTAAGATTAAAGGAGAGGACACTTTCAAACTTGCTGACTCTACAGGTTTAGAACGGACATTCAAAATTGCCAAATGTGCGAAAATAGAATACAAAAACGCCCCCTAACAACACCCACCCAAAAGTGGCAGTCAGTGCTAGAATCAAGCCTTGCGGATCTCCTCAGGTTTCAGCTTGATTGACAGAATAGCTCCCTAATCCCCAATACGCTTATTTTTGACCGTCGTCGGTAATTTTTAATGAAGTACATCCAATTCATATCCATCCTTCTAACCTTTGGTTCAATTTATGGGCAGGCGGGGTTGACTTCCTATTCAGCCGACCCACCTGCAAAGGACACCTTAGAAGTCCCATTAACGGACATCAAAAAATCGGATTATGTTTTTTACTTCCGACTTCTATTAAGTGGACAAATTGTGGAGTTGTACAGTCGAGACAATAAAACCTTTGACGGAAAAATTGTCAACTCAATCAAAGAGTATAACCAAGTAAAGGTGGATGGTGAGTACCAGATCAATGCAACAAAGCTGTACACTGAGAACGTGTCGATTGAACGTTCAAAAGCCACTTCCTTAGCTCGGCAAATTATTGAATCAGGCCAGGTCTCCATTCCAACAGACTCCTTGATTGAAACTGGGACAAGATTGTTTTTTCATTGTGAAAGTTTAAAATTCGAAATAATGTATGGAGGAAGGTATTTGGAGCAGTCGTTTCATTGTCCATGGAGGCAACCTGACTCACTTGAATTTATAGATGTGATTCTCTCAAATTACGACCTGCTGAAACGAGAACTTAATTTGGACAGTATCTATCAAAATTTTTGGTCACAACTTCCAAAAGGTAGAACGTACTCTCGCAACGGATATGAAATGGCATACTTATTCACTAATAAACAACTAGACGCTTTGGAGAAAAGCAAACCACAAAGAGATTATCTCAAATCAATCAAAGACACAATAGACGCCTATTTGAGCGCTGAATTGGATAAGCTACAAATCAAACTGAAGGACCTAAGCTGCTCCGGAAATTATCACTTGATTTTTAAAGAGAATGGTAAACTATGGAAAATGAAAGTTTCGGGCTACTACAAGCCTAAACTTTTTGATGGGCTCCGGTGGTACTTGGAAGACAAAAGAGAAATGCGTAGATGTAAAAAAGCAATTAAGCAAGCAGTTAGAGCAATTGATCTGAGTTCGTTCAATCTGAAATACAAAGTCTATCGAACCCTCACCTTTGGAATTAAAGGCGACATACAATTAATAGATAATACGCTCTATTAAAAGAAAAAGCTATCGCCACATCGGTCGCGGCAAATGCAGGCTAATGGCTTAAAAATGAAGACATTTCTTCTTTATGAATCCCGGCAGACGGACGTGAATGCAGTTTCAAAGTCCTGCACTTGCCAATGCCAAGGCCCTGGCGACGAAATATCCATGCACTAAACATTGCATTACCTAAATTCCGGATATACTATCCACTTTTTACCCAAAGCATTACCCAACCAAGCTATATGCTATCCATGCATCAAGCAATGCATTACCTAAATTCCGGATATGCTATCCACTTTTTGACCAATGCATTACCCAGGCGAGGTATATGTTATCCATGTAATAGGCAATGCATTACCTAAACTCCGGATATGCTATCCACTTTTTGACCAATGCATTACCCAAGCGAGGAATATGCTATACAAGTATTAGGCAATGCATTACCTAAATTTCGGATATACTATCCACTTTTCACACAAACCATTACCCAAGCGAGGTATATGCTATACATGCATTAGGCAATGCATTACCTAACTAATGGATATGCTATCCACAATTTCACCCCTGATATACCAAAACAAGGAATATGCTATCCATGTAGGGAACAATGCATTACCTAAATTCCGGATATGCTATCCATTTTTTGACCCCCGATATACCTGAAAAAGGTATATGGCCCCCCCTTTTACCCCCCCCCCTTTATTTGCCGCCCATATAGACTTTCCTTTTCTGCCGGCGGTTTACAGGCTGGTTTGGATTATGGATTATTGGCAGCTCCAAGCGGAGAAGAATACCGGTTAAGCATTACCTTCCGCCAACAAAAAGCCCCGCAAGCGGGGCTATCGTGGAGTTAAGAAAAGGATTGGATTTGGCGGCTTAGGCCGGATCTTCGGGAACAGCTTCGGCGGTTTCTTCGTCCGGGGCTTTGGAGAAATTGCCTTGACCTTCGAAGCGGGCTTTAAGCGCATCGTAAAGGGCTTTGCTGTGGGACACGCCTAGGTTTGCGGCGGAACGGACCGAGCGGTAAAAAATCAGCGCCCCTTGCATGGCCTCTGCCCCGGCCAAACGGCGGGTATCGGTAATCTTTTGTTGCAAAGCCGCCAACACATCCGAGATTTGGTCCAGCTCCCTATACAACTCAAAATCGGCCGCCACCTCTTCGGTAGAAACAAAGCCGGGCAGCATATCCGGATGACGTTGCATCATCTCCACGGCATCCTGCACAAAGGAGAGATTTCCATCACCTAAGGGAAGAATTTGATTCCGTTCCCTGTTGTTTAGGTTTTGGAGCATAGGCATTTGCGTTTCCAAACGCTTTAACTCGTTAAGGATGTTGTTTACAGCATCCTTTCCCAAGGTGGCATGCACCCGATTCATAGAATTACTCATACGGTAAACAATTTTGAATGGTGGGCAAAGCCCTTAAAACTATCAAGGGTGAATTTAAACACCATTTTAGAAATACGCAAACTTTTTCTAGTATTTTTTGATCGAATTTTTCTGATAGGCCGGAATTACAAGCCCTTCAAGGGAAACCCAGGCTAGTTTTTTGCATGGTTTAAGGTATGAGGAGGAGTTATTTGGGCGCCTAATCCGTCTCCGGCCATTAGCTGCCTAGTGGGGGGTTACGCCGCTCCGCCCACCTAAGGAGCTTCCTGTGGTCGCTCTTAGTTGGGCAGCGGCTGTGCCCCCCCCCCACATCGGCAGGCTAATTGGCCTGCGCCGGGGCGCGTTAAGCTCCGTTTGGTTGTTGTCCTAAGGAAAGAAGATCTACAACTTTTGCCACGGCGGTAAGATGCTCCAAGGCAAAATAGGAGACCAAGAGCTGGCACATTTTTGTTGGTTCAAATCCGTTTTTTTCTATTTTTATGGTTGAAATCAACGCCCATGTATTGGCCCATCATCCAACATAGAAGAGAAAAACGGGTTGCTTTGGCATTTCCTGTTCAATGGGTTAGAATTGGCGCAATAAGAAGTTCTTTCGATGAATTGGAAATGGCTTATGATTCGAACAAAAATTGCGGATTTAATCCCAAATGGAGGTATTTGCGCATGAAAGATGCGGGTATAAACAAGTTAGTGGCAATTAAAGCAAAAAAATAGAAAATGACAAAAGAAGAACTTTATAAATCGGTTGTTGATGAACTCCCAATTGGAGACCTTCATCCCCTTCACAAAGCAATGATGGATGAATGTTGCGAAACAGCTTTGCAGAGCAACCCTGAAATCACGGATAAAGAAACTTTGACTTTAGCTGTTCAAGTAGCTTTTTTGACCTGCAACTCTACTCTGAAAGCGACATTAAATTCTTTTCTCAAATTGGCAGACGCAGACCAAGTTACTCTTAATTATAGAAATCAGACTTTTACAATCCCCAAGAACTCGAATCTGTTACAATAGATCATAATGGTAATGAATTATAGAAAACCCCAAGATGTATTAAGTCCAAGAGATGCCGTAAATAGTATATCTGTGCTTTATGATGGCGGTGAAGGTTCAATATCGGTAGCCAAAATAAAATGGTATGACAAAGAAGTAATGGGAGTTCGATGGAATGTAGCAATGCGAGAATGGGATGACCCAAATAAAATCAACGGAAAAGAGTGTCTTGGTATGCCAACTTCCACAGGACACCCAGTTTGGTTTATTTTGCCAAACGAGTTTTTGACACGGAATCAAAGCTTTGGAAGGACTTGGGACAAAAACTGAAAGCGAACAAATAAAAAAGCTGCTGCTAATAATGGGTATAAAACATAGGGCGGGCAGTGGTTTCCGCAAGTTATCGGTTCTTAGCAGGTTTGTTTTCGGACAGACCGTTAAGTGCTTCGAAAGCGCCACCTTCGGGCGGCTTTGATACTTAATACGCCATGTGGAAAAGAGCTTACCGTGCAAATAGCAGATTTGTAAATATCGGCTGAAAAAAGAGCCTGCCTTTTTCTTACCACACGAATGAAATTCAAAAGAACATGTTTACATTAGCCAGAATATGTCAAGTCAACTAAGGTATAGACAACAATGATTGGTGATAGGATAAGGGAGCTAAGAGAAGGTAAGGAAATATTACTGCGACAATTAGCCGCCCAATTAGATATGGATACTGCCTTACTGAGTAAAATGGAACGTGGTGACCGTCTCTTTAGAAAAGAAGACATTGTTTCCCTGTCTGAGATTTTCAATCAACCCCTAAACGAATTACTTACCCTTTGGTTAGCCGATAAAGTCCTGCAAACCGTACAGGAGGAAGAACACCAAATTGAAGCTCTTGAGCTTGCATTAGCCACCTTAAATAAAAATGCCTAAACCCACCATTTACATGTCACCTATTGGGCAAACGCCAATCAAAGGCCAAACCTCCAGCTGTATAGAATCTCAAGCAGATGCTACGCAGTACAGCGTTAAAGGCAATTTGCATGCGGACTATGCACTCATTTTGCAATTCCAGCAATGGCAAACAAATGAAACCGATATTGTTTGTATTGAGGCCAAAGGCTCCAACTTGTTGCATACTGTAATTGGGAGAATGCGCTTGAGCCTTTACCCCCTAAATGAAAACAAATGGTGGTTTGCGCTAAAAACAGCACAGCTCAAAAGCCAAAGCCCACCTCATGCCAACTTATTTATGGCGGGTACAGATTTCTACCAGGAGCAGCTTGGTTTCTCTTCAAGTGATTTTTGGATTGACCAAGCTCTTTGTAAGGTAGGAACCAAAGAAGAACTCCTAAAGGAAACAGGCAGAAGCAAAAGCACGTTGACTGTAGTTTACAATAAAGAAGATATTAACGTACCACTTGCTGCTTTTACGGCAAGCCGTGTATTACCCCTTTTAATGAACAGTTAGACGTATGAACAAAAAAGACATACTCGATAAAATAAAAAGCCTAGACGGCCTCAGCAATGAAGAACGTGCCTACTTGGTGAACTTGGTAAACACCAAAAAGAAGTACGGCTTGGTATGGGAAGACAAACCAGAAGAAGTAGAAGAGCAACTACGCACCAAGCTACCCATACTCAAAGAGGTAAAAGAACGGGCCATTATTAACGATACCTTTACCCTGAGCGGAGCTGAAGGGGAAACCTACCCCAACCACATTCTCATAGAAGGCGACAACCTACACGCCCTCACCGCCCTCACCTTTACCCACGAAAATAAAATTGACTTGATTTATATTGACCCGCCTTACAATACGGGGAAAAAAGATGAATTTAAATACAACGATAAATACGTAGATAAAGAGGATACTTTTCGGCACAGTAAATGGCTGTCATTCATTTCGAAACGATTGGCCATTGCAAAAAAACTACTTCAAGATGATGGCTTAATTCTAATCTCAATTGATGATAATGAATTGGCTCAGTTAAAACTTCTTGGCAATGAGATTTTTGGAGAAAGAAATTTTGTGGGTCAATGGCAATGGTATAAATCTGCAACACCCCCAAATCTATCTCATAAAATTCGTAAGAATTTAGAATACATAGTAGGTTGGGAGAAGCAAAAAAACAATACGAAGTATGAAGGTGCTCAAAAAGAAAGTAAAAGTGATGATCCGCTAACAAAGCCCCAAAATACGATAAAGGAGTTAGTTTTTCCACCAAACTCCATAGAGTTTAAAGTTGAAAAGGCCTTCTACAAGCCAGGAATTTACGGAACATCTAAGTACCCTAATGAATTGTTAGAGACTATCGAAGTAGAAAACTTTACGAATAAGACAGAGGTAATATTTAAAAATAGATTTGTTTGGACCCAACCAAAATTAGAGGAGGAGCTTGAAAACAAAACAAAGATTAAGTGTTCAAAAACCTTAGTTCTCTCCTACAAAAAAAGCAATTACGACAAAGAGGTCCCTTTAAACCTTATTGATGAAAGCGTTGGCGTTGATACAACAGAAGAAGCAGGTAAATATCTTTTCAGCCTTTTTGGAACTAAAGTTTTTGATTACCCAAAGCCTGTTTCCTTGCTGAAATATCTTCTTCAGTTTAAGAAATCTGAATTGATACTCGACTTTTTCGCAGGGTCAGGAACAACACTTGAAGCCACTATGGAAATCAACGAAGAATTGGAAACTCATAAACAATGCATACTTGTTACTAACAACGAAAACAACATTGCAGAAGAAGTGACCTATGAGCGTAACAAGCGGGTGATACAAGGTTATACCAATGCCAAAGGGCAAGCTATAGAAGGTCTCAAAAACAACAACCTCCGATACTACCAATGTGATTTTGTAGAGCGTGAGCCTTCTTTGGCCAATAAACGCCAGCTCACCCAATTGGCTACCGAGCTGCTGTGTATTAAAGAAGATTGTTATCAAGAGGTTACAAGCACTCTCAATTCAGAAGTATGGAATAAACTCTTTACCAACGGCCAAGGGCAGTATGTTTATGTAGTCTTTGATGATCTGTTCATCGAAGAGGCGGTTGAAAGTCTTACTGAGTTTGTAGCACAAGAAGCACCTGAAAATAAAATTAAAGTCTATGTATTTGCCAATGGCCAATACGCCTACGCAGAAGAGTTCGAAGACATAGCGGAGAACATTACCCTAGCTGCCTTACCGGATGCCATTTACAAAGCCTATCAAAACGTGCTGCCTAAAGAAAACAAGGACTTTGTTCCTGTTTTAGAGGAAGACTTGGAGGCCAATGCAGAACAGAGTGATTTGTTTAATCAAGAACAAGATTAGGCAGATGGCTTTTGGTAATCTCATAAATATCCGTACCTTTGCAGGTAATAGTACCTGCCATGCCTCTCAAAGAAGCACACTCTGGCAGGTTTTCGCTTTTAATAGCCCTATGTTGTCTTATCAAAACAAGGGCTTATGAAGTATCAAAAGCCAGCCCTAACCATTGCCGAGCAAATTCAACGCCTTCAAAATCGTGGGTTATTTATACCCGATCCCAAGCGTGCGGCACATTATTTAGGCAACATTAGTTATTACCGCCTGCGGGCTTATACCTATCCGTTTCAAAATAATGAGGATCCCAACCACCCCTTCATTCAAGAAATCAGCTTTGACGAAATCCTCAACCTCTATGTCTTTGATAGACAGTTACGTTTGTTGCTATTCAATGCCATAGAGAAGATTGAGATTGCCTTCCGCACCCAAATCATTTATCGCTATGCTCTAGCCTATGGTGCTTTTTGGCATTTAAACACCGAATTATACAACAACTCACATTATTTTGCTCAGCACATTGCTGCACTCGATAAGGAAATCTTTCGTAGTAAGGAAACCTTTATAGAACACTACAAAGCTACGTACACTGAACCCGACACTCCACCTGCTTGGATGGCCTTAGAAGTGAGCAGTATGGGCTTGCTGTCTAAAATTTTCTCTAACCTAAGAAGAGATAAAGGTCCCAAAGATGAAATTACACGGTACTTCGGAGTTAAAGACGTTGACACGATTGAGAATTGGTTGCGTTGTTTCTCACTTTTGCGCAACCTATGCGCCCACCACAGCCGCGTTTGGAATAGGCGCATGACCAAAATGAAGATTCCGCGCAAAACGCTCAATCCATTCATTGAGAACAAAAACATACTGCCGTACAAGGTTTACAGCTACATCACGGCCATCAATTACATATTGAACATCATCAGTCCGGGGCATCATTTTAAAGCCAATTTATTGGCTTTAATGGAAAACTGCCCCTTGGCACAAGAAAGAGAAATGGGCTTTCCTGAAAATTGGAAGGCAGAAAACTATTGGAATTTATGATTACCCTACGCAAATACCAGGAAGAAGCGGTTCAAGGTCTTTTGAAGGACACCTACAGCTTATTAGCTAAACCTGGGGCCAGGCACAAAATGGTGTTTAAAGCCCCTACAGGTGCAGGTAAAACGGTTTCGATGGCGGCATATCTGAATCAGCTAAGCAATGAAATGCCTGATAAACTAGAGTTGCCCAAACGTAAAGTGGCCTTTATTTGGTTTGCTCCCAATCAACTGCATTTGCAGTCGTATCTATCGCTTAAAGATTACTTCGAGGAGTTAAGAACCATTAAGCCTATCCAATTTGAAGATATTTCAGATGGGCAACTTAAGCCCAACGAAATGCTATTTGTGAATTGGCAATCAGTAAACAAAGAGAACAATCTATTCATAAAAGAAAATGAGCAAGGCAAAGACCTTATCAAGTTTGTGCATAGCGCCATGCTAGATGATATTGTAATCATCTGCATTCTGGATGAAGCACATTACCATGCCAAGGGTACTAAGGCCAAAGAACTGTTGCAAAAAATTCACGCAAAGGTTGAAATTGACGTATCGGCCACTCCTCACTTCAGATCAGACTATGGCTATACCATTAGAAGAGATGCGGTAATTGAAGCAGAGATGATTAAGAAAAATGTGGTACTCAACCCAGCATTAGACAAACACACCCAACAAGGTCGTTCACTTAGTCAGGTATTGCTAGAAGAAGCTTTAAAAAAGCGAGAAGAGTTGGCAAGGGCTTATCAAGAACTGGGGTCTAAGGTCAATCCATTATTGCTCATTCAATTACCTAATGAAACCAAAACGGAATCAGCTTTAGACAAGCAGATGATTGAAGAGGTAGAAAACTTCTTAGACTACAAGGGTATAACCACCCAAAACGAACGATTGGCCGTTTGGCTTAGCAATGCATATTCCGGCGATACTGACCCCCCTTCCGGTGATATTGCCCCCCCTTTTTAGGTTTTGGTTTCAAAGAACATGACAGCCTGACAATTTTACTGTTTTTTCCTTAGACTCTCTCCTTTTAACTCA
>JAUHWY010000056.1 GCA_030427255.1 Bacteroidia bacterium
ACGGGTTTGGGTCAGTGGCTTCTTATACTACCCCAACGACTCCAACCGCTACCTGCTGGCTCGCCTGCTGCCCGACGGAAGCCTCGATAGCAGCTTCAACAATTTCAACAATTTCCAGCCCATTCCTAGGTCTAAGGTTATTGCAAGCCATATGTATGGCTTTTACGTTCATTCGTTTGCCAAAGTGCACGACAATCTTTTTGTAATTGGCGGCAGTTTCGATATAGAATATCAAGGACATCCCGTCAACAACATTTTGGCGGTGGATTCCATGGGCAATATTCTGCCCCATGCCTTTCCTTCCACCGGGCTTGACAGTACAAAATCCACCATTGGGTTTAACCCTCCGGGGCGTGTAGTGGACATTCAATTGGGGCCGGACGGCTTGCTCTATGCAGCAGGCTATTTTATGCTCTACAAGGGCCAATACGTGCCGCCCATTGTGCGCTTTGCCTGGTCGCCCTTGAGCTTGGACCAACCCACCCATGCCCAACAGGACCCTGTGCTGCTGTTCCCCAACCCTGTGCAGGCAGGGGCTTGGCTCCACTTCAATGGCAGCGAAAAAGAGTTTAGCCTGTTCAGCACCCAGGGGCGTTTGCTTTGGCAAACAGAGATCAATGACCAACAACAAATCCAGCTCCCCCAAGATATTGCCTCGGGCCTATACCTTTGGCAAGCCGGAAACAAACGGGGGAAGTTGGTGGTGCGCTAGCCTAGGGCGGCAGCCGTGGGCTAGCCGGCATAACCCATGGCTTAAACCGTGGGTTGTTTGCCCGTTCCACCAAAAAAACCTAAATTACACCATGATTAAAAAACCGTCCATCCTTGGTATTTTGCATGGCACCGTGGCGCAATTTTGGGGCTGCAGCAAGGCTCTTGGGATTTCCCTTGTGCACCGGAAAATTAGTGGTTCAATGAAAAAAGGATTAAAGCTTGGTTTATGGGTATTGGGCATGGCTTGGCTAAGCCTGCCCATGAGGGCCCAAAGCTTTGTTCTTGACACTAGCTTTATGACCAATGTGCATTGGATGGAAATCAATTCCGATCAAGGCAATGGACATCGAAGTTCGAACATTACCAGCATTCATTTTGGCCCAACAGCCAATCAACTGTTGGTAGTGGGTGATTTTTGGCAGCAATATTATTCTGACCCTACCCGTGGAGGACATGCGCATTGGTCCAGTTGGGTGCGCTTCTTTTTGGATGGAAGTCCGGATTCCAGCCTTATTCCTCGAGTTGGTTACGGGGGGGGGGGTACCGATATGATATCCGTCGAAGACGGATATATTTGGAGGAATGGCGATGAATTGGCCAAACTCTACCACAACGGGGTTTGGGACGATTCCTGGGACAGCTTGGCCAATCGAAGAATGGGAACCTACTCCGGATGTAAGATTTGGAACCACGGTCTAGGTCTGGACTCCATGGTCTATTTTGTTGTTTTTCCCAGGGTGCATACCCCCTGCATTCCCGAAGGCTTGCCTCCCATTCCACTGGGACAACGCACCCTAAGCCGCATGCATCCCAACGGCATTTGGGATACCTCCTTTATGGTGCCCCTAAACCACCACTCCGCCGGCTCTGAAATCTTTTGGGAAAAAGAAGACCACCTCTACATCTCCGGTAGGCTCGATTCCCTTTGCGGCTTGCCCAGAAATGGCCTCGGTAGAATATCTGCCCATACCGGACTGGTGGACTCTGCTTTTAACCCACCCTTTGTCCATAGCTACTATATTCATGAAGGGGACACCTTAGGACTCCCAAATACGGTGACCGTCCGCCATGAGGACGACCTTGGACGGGTTTGGGTCAGTGGCTTCTTATACTACCCCAACGACTCCAACCGCTACCTGCTGGCTCGCCTGCTGCCCGACGGAAGCCTCGATAGCAGCTTCAACAATTTCAACAATTTCCAGCCCATTCCT
>JAUHWY010000023.1 GCA_030427255.1 Bacteroidia bacterium
TAGCGATGCAATAATTTGCGTCTGCACCGTAGCCACGCATGGCCAAGCGTGGTATCAATGCAACGCCATCCCTGGCGTCTTTGACTATTGTTTCAAAAAATTCGGAGCTCAAACAAGTTTGGCTCCTCTTTTTGAAACAAAAAAAGCCCTCATCGGGCTTTGGCTTTGCGGAGAGAGGGGGATTCGAACCCCCGGTACCCTTTAGGGGTACACACGCTTTCCAGGCGTGCACCTTCAGCCACTCGGTCACCTCTCCAAGGGAGGGCGAAAATACAAAAAATACGGAACCATATTCAACTTTGTTCGCCGGCAAGACTTAAGGCGAATCCTCGCTTCACTTCATCTGCATGGGAGCAGGTGCCCAACAAATACATAGCCTTGGTAATGGCCGCTTCAAAAGTAAGGTCATGACCGCTCAATACACCAATTTTTGCTAGCGCATTCCCCGTAGCATAGCGGCCCGGCTGCACCGCCCCTTGAATGCATTGACTTATATTGACCATTACCAAGCCTTTGGCTCCTGCTTCTTCAAGCAAGGAATACATTTCCGGATCATAGGGACCGTTACCAAAACCAAAGGTTTCAATGATTAAGGCCCTTAGTCCGGGCTGTTGCAAAGTGGCTTTTACTTGAGCCACCGACAAACCCGGGAAAAACCGAATAGAAGCAACGTCGGTGCTTAAAGACCCTATGCAGCGAAACGGTTCAGTGCCGGGCCGCCAAAGCGCCTCACGGTGAAAATTAAGTTCCACACCGGCCTCTGCCAGTACGGGGTAATTGGGACTTTTATAGGCATTAAAGTGCATGGCACTGTATTTTAAACAACGGTTGCCACGGTACAGCTTATATTCAAAGTATACGGCCACCTCTTGAACCAGTGATGCGCCGTCTTCTTTCCAAGCCGCAATTTCTAAGGCCGATAACAGGTTCTCCTTACCATCCGTTCGCAATCGCCCCATGGGAAGCTGACTTCCGGTGAGAATAACGGGCTTTTTGAGGTTTTCCAATAAAAAACTCAAGGCAGAGGCCGTATAGGCCATGGTATCTGTGCCGTGTAGCACTACAAAACCATCAAAATTCGGGTAGTTGGCTTCAATGAGTTTGGCCAAATGCACCCAATCCTCCGGCCGCATATCCGAGCTGTCCTTAGGGTTTTCGTAAGGAAGCACCTGTAAATGTACGTCCAAACGTTGCAACTCCGGCATGAACTCCAACAGCTCATCAAAATTTACGGGCCTAAGGCTCCCGGTTTCCGGGTCCTCCATACTGCCTATGGTACCTCCCGTATAAATCAGTAAAATACGTGGCTTAGCATTCATTATGCCGGGTTTAAATCCAAATTAAACAGGTTTTGGGCGTTTCGGGTAGTGGTTTCTGCTAGCTTTTTCATCGAAATTCCCAAAGATGCTCCAAGAAACTCCAAAACCAAAGCCGTGTAAGCAGGCTCGTTCCGTTTTCCGCGATGCGGAACCGGCGCCAAGTAGGGACTGTCGGTTTCCAAAACCAAATGTTCCACGCCAACATGCTTAAGCACTTCTTTAAGTTGACTGTTTTTAAAGGTCAACACCCCTCCAATACCCAAGTAAAACCCGAGATCCAAGACCTGTTTAGCTTCCTCTACACTTCCGGTGAAGCAATGAAACACGCCCCCTCTTTCCGGCCTTTTTTCAGCCTGAATCAAATCCACCGTTTCCTTGTGCGCCTCTCGGGTGTGCAGGCAAATAGGTAAGTTCATTTGCTTGGCTTGGGTTATTTGCCAGGCCAGGGCCTCTTGTTGGTTTTTTAATTGGCTTTTGTCCCAATACAAGTCTAGGCCAATTTCCCCCACCGCAATCCAAGGTGCTTTGTCCTTGGCACTTCTCCAGAGTTGCTCCAACTGTTCTTGTGGATTAGAACCCACCGAACAAGGGTGAAGACCCAGCATGGCCGGAAAAAAGAGCGGATCACTTTGGTGCAAGCTCAGCAAGGGCTCCAAACTTTCTTCGTCTACATTCGGCAAACATACAGCGCAAAGTCCTGCTGCTTTTGCCCGTTCTTTCATGGCCAAGACTTCGTCGGAAAAGCGCCGATCGTAGGCATGGGCATGCGTATCTATGATGGTGTATGCCATAAATGCAAACCTAAGACATTCCTTTGGGACGCCTTACTTAAAGGTTAAAATTTGAAGCCCTCTTTAAACAAAAGGGGATAATTTGTAGGTTTGATTCATGAAACGCATCTTTACTGCAGCAATCCTATCGCTTTGTTTTTTAGGCACTTTAAAGGCGCAATCCGTGGGAGTAAACACCTCCACACCCGATGGTTCGGCCGTCTTGGATGTTTCCGGAACCTTTGGAGGCCTGTTGGCTCCTCGACTCACTACGGCACAGCGCAACGCCATTGTGAATCCTGCTGATGGACTACTCATTGTAAATACCACCACCCAATGCCTGGAAAGCTATTTTGCCGGTACCGGATGGAATGCCCTGGCCTGCAATTGCAGCCAAGCACCCCCTGCTCCTCAAAGCGTGCTTGGATCTACGCTCGTGTGTCCCAATCAACAGAATATTTGGTTTTCGGTGGCCAATGTGCCCGGTGCCTCTTCCTACCAATGGCAAGTGCCTAATGGTTTCTCCATTGTTGCCGGACAGGGAACCGACTCCCTTTTGGTAAATGCCGGGTCCGCATCAGGGAGCATTCAAGTGCAAGCGGTAAATAGTTGCGGAACAAGTCCACAGACGGCATTGCCTGTAACCGTTGGCCAGCCCGACGCCTCTTTTACGGTAAACCCAAGCAGCCCTTCCATAGGCGTTCCTTCCACCTTTTCTTCGGCCAGTCCCGGTGCCACGGCCTATGCCTGGACTTTTCAAAACGGAACACCGGCCAGCTCGGTAGCTCAAAACCCACAGGTTACCTGGAGTCAAACCGGTTCGGTACAAGTAACCCATAAGGTTACCTACAACCCCGGTTGCACAGATTCTACCGCACAATCCTTAACCATCATCAACTGTCCCTCAAGCAGCCAGACCTTTTCGTATACCGGCAGTCTGCAAAGCTTTACCGTTCCAGCTTGCGTAACGCAAATCACCGTTGAGGCATGGGGTGCCGAAGGGGGCGCAAGCAACTCCCAAAACGGTTCAGGCCAGCGATTGGGCGGTCGTGGAGCATACATTAAAGGTGATTTTTCAGTGAATGGTGGCGATCAGCTTACCATTTTGGTGGGTGGAAAAGGGTCCAACGGCACCTGCGGTTCCGGTGGCGGTGGCGGTAGTTTTGTGGTTCGTTCCGGAAACTTGCTGGTAGCTGCTGGCGGCGGCGGTGGCGGTTTCCATTGCAATGCATTGGGTGGCGTTACGGGCGGCGACGGACAAGCCGGAACCTCGGGCTCAGGAGGGCAATGCACGCCCAACCGAAACCCAGCATCCGGAGGCACCAACGGCAATGGCGGGTACTCCTACTTTGGAGGTGGAGGCGGTGGCTGGCTTTCGGCCGGAACGGCGAGCAATGGTGGCGCCGGTGGCGCCTATCCCGGAGGTGGGGGAAGTCCCGGCGGCGGCTACGGCGGCGGTGGTGGATATTACAGCGGTTGTTGCGGCGGATCCGGCGGCGGCGGCGGCTACAGCGGCGGTTCCGGCGGTACTTCGGATGGATGTGCCGGCGGCGGTGGTGGCTCCTTTAATGGAGGAACGAACCAAACCAATACGGCAGGTCAACGGCTGGGAAATGGCCAGGTGTTGATTTCTTGGTAGGCATCAGGCTCATTGCCTTGTGAGCAAACGCCCATATTGTTTCCTGCCTTTAGATGCAGGTTGACTTCCGCTGCCGTTTTGTCCTGTGGCTTTTCACTACTTATGGTTTATTTGGGCGCCTTATCCGTCTCCGGCCATTAGCTGCCTTGTAGGATGGGCACGCAGCCAAGCACGGCCAAGGAGCTTCCTCTGGTCGCTCTTGCCCATGCGGCTGCTGAGCCACCCCACTTCTGCAGGCTAATTGGCCTCCACCGGGGCGCGGATCCCCCTCCGAAGGTCAACCACCATAGCGAAGCAAACCTTGGAATGCAAAAGGAAAAAGAGATACTCATTTCCTTCTTCAAAGAATCATTTACTAAGACCGTTGATTCGTCAATCTTATGTAACATGCCTTTTTACAGCTTGTTGCATGCCTATGCGCAGATTTTTCTTATGCCTAAATATTGAATCGAGCATCAATATAGGACTCAGGGGAGAACGCCTACATTTTCTTGCTAATTAGAAATGCGATTCCTAAATAGCAAGTAATGAAACGAATTGCACGAGCTGAGACCCTTGACGCCTCATTAAGGTTTAACAGACTTAGGCGTTTATTTGGCAAGCATTCTGCCGGCCCCTTATTCCTCACCTCAAAAACTCCACTCAACTTTGGACAAACAGAAAAATCCGGGAAATCGCAAACTTGAATTAAGTTGGATGGTGGATATTCCGGAGCATGCTGACCCCTGCAATCCGGTGGAAAACTGAGCCCATTCTAAGGCTTTTACCCGGCTTAGAACCTGCCATATCGGCAGATATTGACTGCCCAATTCAATTCTTCTTCTCTTCATTCAATTTTTACCCCAAGCTTTTTTCAAAGGCAGTTTGTTGCCTTGGTTTCATTCAATGGAGAATACTCCATGTCCTTGGGCGGCAATCTCCGCCAGGGACTGAGGCGGTACCGCCGCGGTATGGGGAGCTTAGGCCGCCACCCTGAGCCGCGGCGGCGCGCAGCAAGCCCCGGCGAAGGGTAGGAGACTGTTGATGCGATGCGTTTTCAAGGCAAATTAAGGCGCAGGCAAATAGGAAGGCCTCCTGACGCTTCGGTCAGGATTCAAGAAACTGACGCTTCGGTCAGGACAGGCCGGAGTTTACTAATGGTAAATGAGGACCCTGTGACGCTACGGTCAGGGCAAAATGCTTGAGATTTGACTGCAACGCAAACCCTGACGCTGCGGTCAGGGCAGGTGTGCCGCCAGAATAGCCACGAATCAACAGTCTCCGTTGGCAGCCTTGCTCCCTATACCGTGGAGTAAAGCCGAAGGCCCGTCCGGCGGCCAAATCAATCACCGATTGCAAATGCTTCGGAAGGCACAATAGGTGCAGGCGTCCAGATCTTGGGTGGGCTCAAAGGGGCGGTCGAGCCGGCTTAAGCGCTCCAGGCTTTGGCGCAGGCGTTCCTCAAATTCCGGGAGCAGCGGTCGAATGTCTTCCAGCACTTCACCTCTGAATTTGGGCGGTGGCGGTTCGGTGGATCCCCGCAGAAACCAGAGTTGCGGCAATAGCCTTTTATTCTTCCCTAGGTTGTTTTTTTCGGCGAGCCAAGCGTACATAAAGACTTGAAAACCCTCTTTGTTGGGAAGGGTTTCTTGGCCAAAAAGGTCGTCCCAATCGTTGATGGGCATGCCTTGTTTGGCGGGACTCCCGGTTTTGTAGTCCACCAATCGAAAGGTGGAGGCTTCGGCGCTGTTCCATGCGTCGGTTCGGTCCACAAAGCCCTTAAAGTTTAATCTGTATTGGCCGAGAGGAAGGGTGGTTTTGAGTTTAAGTTCCTGACCTTGAATACGCAAGATGGTTCCGTCTTGTTGAACGGTTTTTAAATCGCCTTGGAGCACGCGCTGCACAAAGGATTCGATTAAGGAACTGATGATGAGCATTTCCCCCTCGTTTGAATGAGGCAAGCTGCTCAACTCAAAGTGTTGTTTCAGCGCTTCGCTTACTTGTGCTTTGAGCTTGGCGGGCTCTAAAGCTTGCTTTAACTGTTTGGCTGTCAATGCTTCTCCTGTTTGGAAGCTCTTGTAGATGTTTTCCAAGCATAGGTGAGTGAGCGTGCCTAAAAGCGCCGGGCTGGTTTCGTCGCTTAAAGGGGGATTTTCTTCGATCCTCTCGATATACTTAAAGTAGAATTGAAGACCGCAGGTATGCCAAATATTTAGTGCGGAGGGAGAGATTTCCTTTTCGTTGAGAAAGGCCTTTAGTCTTTCGGCAACCGTGCCGGTTTTTGGAATGGACTGAGGGACACGTTCAAAGGTTTTGGCCGGGTCCGATGGCTTTTTAAGCGGGAACGTGCCGTTTCGGATTTTCCACCAATTTATGAATCGGCTGGGTTCTGCGCTGCCAAAGCCCTCCACTCGACTGTTGGAGATGAATTTCACCTCTTTGGCCTGTTCCATCAGCCTAAACACAAGCATGGCTTCTTGGCGTTGTTTTTCCCCTAAAGAACGTAGGCCGTAGCCTTCCTTTAAGAAATCGGGAATGAGGGATGGGCTATTGTTTTGAGCAGGAAGCAGTCCTTCGTTGGCTTCTACAAAAATCACACAATCAAAAGACAGCATTTCGGTTTCCCTAAGGCCAAGGATTTGAAGCCCTTTTAGGGGTTCGCCGCGAAAGGGTGTTTTTAATCCGTAAATGAGTTGTTGGGCAATTTTCCATGTGGCGGTGGCTCCTAAGGGTTGGTGTAGTTGTTGCAGGCCGGTCCAAATTCTGCGCCATTGGTTGGCAAAGAACCATACGGTGTATTGGTTGAGCTCCGATTGGTCTTGCATGTCTTGGGCGAGCTGATCCAACCACCGTTGCATTTTTTCCATGAGGGAAAGGTCTTCGTTGAGCATGGGGGCAATCCAGGGCCTTAGCCAGGGCAGAGGCTCAAGCTCCTGGGAAGAAACTAGCTGAAGGCCTCGTTTTTGGGTTTGTTGCTGCCATTGTTTTACTGCTTGCTGAACCTCTTGTGGCCAGTGGTGGATTTCACTAAAGGTGAGCAAGCTGTTTGCATGCAGAACAAAGCTGTTGTCGGAGGTCTTCGTTACGGATTGACTAAGTTTTTTGAGGGCTTGCATCCACCCGTTTAAAAAGGTATGCCTTAGAGGCAAGCCAAGAGAAACGTTGGATTCCATGCCCAGGGGAATATGGGCCAGAATACCGGGTAGGAGTTCGTCGTTAAGGACTACAACCGCTGTTTTTTCGACTTTGATTTCTTGAGGAGCAAGCGCCGAAGCTAAAGCCGCCATGATGCCTTCGCTGCCATCGGCTGTCCAGTGCTCTACCTTTGGTGTTGATGCCTTCTGTGGTGCTTGAATGCTATGGGGTAGTTTTTCCCATGCGTTTCTTTTGCTAAAGGCAGGGTCTTTTGGAAATAGGTCAATAGTGGCGCAGCTTTGCCAAAAAATAGAGGATGGGAATCGGGCTTGAATATGGCGGATAATTTTTTCGGTAGCCGGACTTAACCAGCCCGGATCCATAATGAGCACATGGTTTGCCTTTAATGCGGACAGCAAGTCCTCGTTTTCGGCCAAGTGGCGAAGGGCGCCTGCGGGATAGCACAATTGGTTTTCGATCAAATGCGCTTTGAAGGCTTGGTAAAGAGGCAAAAGGGCCTTCCAAAGTTTGGAGAAGGCTTGTTGTTCCGGGCTAGGATTTGGCTCAAAACCTTGCCAAAATTCAAAGACCCTGTTTCGGGCCTCTTGGGAAAAGTCGGGAAAGGCGGCATCTATTTCTCGTTGGTCTACCAAAATTTGAAACACCCTTGGCGCATTTGCCAGTGCTAAATCAATGGCCTCGAATTCATCGAGCAGGATGGAGCCCCAAAAGAAAAACTTTTCGAAAGGCTCTTTGTGCACCTCTTGTTCAAAAAAGGGGTAAAGTCGCATGAGTAAGTCGGTGCGCTCGGTTCTTTCCAATCCGGTCAATTGAGAAGCCAGGGCGTCGATGGTGATGATTTGCGGCGCCCAAATAGGGCGGGTTGCCTTTTCGGCCAGCGCCTTTTGTAAGAAAAGCCCGGAACGCCGCGTGGGAACCAGAACCAAGGAGTTTTTTAGCTCATCCCGGCCTAGTTTCAGCAGGGCTTCTACCATTTGTTGCATTGCGTTGGACATTATTCCAGGGTTTTAATGGTTAAAGGGTCCAAATAAATCAAATGGGCATGCACCGGTGCATATCCCATATCCAACAGCAGGTTTCGGTATGTACTTAATTGTTCCAAATCGCGGTTTTTAAAGGCACCGGTTTTGTAGTCAATAATGGCCACTTCGTTGCCCTTGACTGCTATACGGTCAGGCCTGCGCATTTCTCCGCCCGGCACAAGAATGGCAGCTTCGTTCCAAACCACCCATGGGGCTTGAGAAGTGCTTACAAGGATGGGTAATTGAGAAAGTTCTTTAAGCTGGGGCAGGAATTGTTGCACCTCATCCGGTTCAAGCCAACCTTCGCTGAGGGCTTGTTGTACGATACGTTCGGGATCTGGTTGGGCCGTGCCAAGGCTTTCTGCCAGTCGGTGAAAAATCAAGCCTCTCCGTAAGGCTTCGGAACGCTCTTGGTCTTGATTCCGGGGCATTCCCTTCACAGAAACTCCGGGTGTTTTTCGGTTTTCAGGAGCTTGGGCTGCACTTGGGATATACGAAAGAGCATCCACATAATCCGAAGCTTCGGATATTGAAGGGGAGCCAAATTCCCAGGCTTCGTGCAGGTCTTCGGCAATGCAAGGCTTGTGGTTTAAAGCCTGCATCACATGCCAAAGTAAGGCGCCGGAAGAAACCGGAAGGCTTTTTAGCGATTCTTTTTGAGACTTTGAAAGGGCACTCCACACGTGGAGTTGCGCCTCGGCTCGTGTAAAAGCCACATATAAATGATTAAGGAGGTCGAGTTGCTGTTGCACCAATTCTTTTTCGTAGGCGAAGGCAAACCAACTGTTGTTTAGCTTGCTGCTGAGTTTTAAAGGAGCTTTGGGAGGTAAAAAGGGTTTTGGTTCATCGGGAGGAAGCCAGGTTAAATCTCCCGGGCCTGATCTGTTTTCGGGCTTAAGGAAAGGAATGAGCACCACTTCGAATTCCAGGCCTTTGCTTTTGTGGATGGTCATGGCCCGAATGGAGCCGGGAAGTTCTTCTACGGCAAGAAAAGTATCGATGCCTCTTTGGTACCACCATTGCAAAAATTGAACGGGCAGATTGCCTTCCAGTCGACTTCTTTGGGAGGCCAGCCCAATGAATTTGCGGACAAAAGGAGCCCACCCCTGTTGCCTGTAAAGATCCAGCTTTGAGGCAGCGTCTCTAAGGACTTGGTCCGCCGGGCTAAACTTCCATTTTTCAAATAGACTTTTCCAATGTTCATCGATATTCCATTCGCGGGGATTCCAAGCTTTTGGAGCTTCGTTAGGGCCGGCTTTAAGAGAAAGGAAGTCTTGGTAAGCGGCTGCAAAGGCTACAGGATCGCCCTGTGTTCGTGTAGCTTCGAGCACAGCAATCAACAAGCGAATCGCAGGGTGGTTGTGCAGTTTGTAAGCCCCTTCGGAGGCAATTTGGGGCCAGGGGTCTTTTTGCCGTTCTTTTCCAAAGGTTTTAAAAAAGTCAGAGAAATCGGCGATTTCACTATTTGTTCTGGTTAGGACGACCATTTTTTCCGGTGGCATGCCTAATTGCAGCAAATCCTCTATGCGTTGGCAGCATTCCAAGTAGCTGCTTTCCTTCTGTTCTGCAAAACTGTTGGAAGTGCCGGTTCTAAGGCTTAGGGTAATGTGGGCTGACCTTGAGCTTTGAGACGGTTTGCCGGGGCTTTGGCTTGTTTCTTTATAAAATGCCTTAACCTTATCGATAGATTCTTGTCTATATCCCAGGGTGTTGGCGGTGGAGCCAATCCATTCCGGCGCCTTTTCGAAAAAAGCACTGTTGAAATCTATAATGCCTTTGAGGCTTCTGAAGTTTTGGCGCATGGGCACCTCTTTAAGGTAGGCGGCAAAATCCTGCGGCACCTTTGAGGCCATGAGTTCGGCATCTCCATTGCGAAAGCGGTAAATGGCTTGTTTGGTGTCGCCTACCAGCATGCTTTCTTTTCCTTGTGCCAAGCCGTTTTCTACCAAAGGTTTCAAGTTCGCCCATTGCAAACGAGAGGTGTCTTGAAACTCGTCTATTAGGAAATGGTCGAACCGAGTGCCCCACTTTTCGAACACAAAACTTAGTGGGTTATTGGCCATTACGGCTTGGAGCAAGGGTGCAGCATCTGATATGGGCAATGCTTCTTCTTGTTCTCGCCAAGCTTGGAGGGCTTGTTGCAGGCTTTGGAGCAATCCCAATTGAAAAACCTCAGCGGTCAGGGCTTGGATACTCACTAAATCGGGCAACGATGATGTGTAGGATTGGAAAAGTCTTTGGTAATAAGGGAACAATTCCTGTGCGGAAATACTGAGGGGGCTGTCTTGATTTGCTTTGCTTAACCATTCCTCCCAAGATGCGGCAAATTTGAGGGAAGCGCTCGAAGGCTTCTCCAGTTTACTGGTTCGAATGGAGGGCTTGACCTCTTTGGTGCGCTTTATTAGTCCTGCCAGACCGGAACGACTGGCCCCTTTGAAACTGTGTTCGTTGAGTCCTAGCCGTTTTAAGCCCTGTTCCAGCGCTTCTCTGTCTTGATTGATTTTATTGGAGATGTCCTGCCACTGTTGCATAAGCGTGGATTTGTAGAATTCCACGCCCACCTCTTTTTGAAAAGCCATCCAACCTTTTTGGTGTTCTAGAAAAGATTCATCGAACCATTGACCGGCCATGGGCCAAAGGGCTTGTCGAAGATTCCAGCTCTTTTCGTCTTTGATTTGCTGCCACAAAAATTCAAGTACCCATAGCGTTTCAATGCTGTTTGGTTTTAGCGAAGCAATGAGGTGTTCCAGCATCCAGGTTTTAATCTCATCCAAATCTAGCTCTACTCGATAACCGGCACTTAGGTTAATTTCCCTGGCCATGGATCGAAGCATTTTTTGGAGGAAACTATCCAAAGTCATTACCTGGAGTTGGTGGTAGTTGAGCAGGATTTCCTTTCTTAAGCTTTGGGCCTTTTGTTGCACCAGTTCCCATTGCTCGGGGGAGCAGGCTAAGGAATGGCAAACAGCCTGCAAGTGGTCGGATTTTTTTGGGTTGGTAGAAAGGACATCCAACTCTCGAAGAATGCGCACTTTCATTTCAATGGTTGCCTTATTGGTAAAGGTTACCGCAAGAATTTTTTTCCAAGTTTGGGGGCTTTTAAACGCAAGTGTCAAAAAACGTTGAGTCAACTGAAAGGTTTTTCCGGAACCTGCGCTTGCGTTGTATAAAAGAAGTTGTGCACTCATGGAAAACAGGTTAAGGCATTTTAGCCAAGCCTAGGCGAAAAGAGGGCAAGTTTGGATTAACAGGCTGCCGGGCTTTGCTTAAGTTTGCGTTATGAACAAACATACAAAGCTTAGTCTAGCTGCTTATGGCTTGTGCCTTGCATTTTTTTCACTTTGGCATGTTGGGTACGGTCAAATGCCCATAAGGTTTGATGAGGCCGCCGATTATTTGCAATTTTTCGAAGTAAAAGGTTCTGAAAAGGCGCTTCCCAAATACCAAGGACTTTGGTTTGCCTTAGATAGGAGGTCCAATGCTTGGATGTTGTATGGGCAAACGGGCAAGGAAGAGGTTATTTTTTTGGAGCGTTTTAAGCAGCCGCTCGCCTGTTCTCCCGACCAATTTTCTTCATTAAGTATGGAGGGGGCGCAATTTAATTTATGTTGCACCACTCCCGGCAAAATGGAGATTCGGTGTGCCGCCTTTTTATGGGAAAGAGAACATCCGGTTTTTCAGAAAGAAGAAAGTTTTGATCCGGCAAGAGCTATGCTGAGTAGGGCGGAGCAAGATTTAAAGGCTGGAGCGCTTGCCATGGTTGTGCTCAGATTAGACAGCATAGTACCAGCAGAGGCCTATTACGAAAGGGATGCTTGGGGCGGCCGCATGATACAAAAGGCATTGGAAATGGCTCCCGAACTAGAAAAGCGAAGAAAGTTTGATGAAGCGGCGGCTTTGTTGATTCCGGCGCTGGAGTTTTCCTTCTTGCCTTTGTTGGAGGAATGGAAAAGTCCTCAAAAGATAGCAGCATCTATAGGCAAATCTTGGCAAGGGATAGATGCGGAAATTCTGTCTGAAAGTGGTGCAAAGGTGGCAGTTTGGTTTGCTGAGGAGCGGATGTATGAAAAAGCAGAATTTTGGGCAAACCGCTGGAAGTCTTGGTTCCCCAATCAGCCCATGACCTATTATGCGCTTGCCGAGGTAGCTTACGGAAAAAGACAAAGAGAAGTGTATCCGGACCTGTATAAAAAGTATGTGGATCTAATGAAGTCTGGAGGCAAAGAGAAGGAAATAGACCCGGTGGCAGCCCAAAGAGCAAAGCGCTGAACTTTAATAAAATAACTAATGATCGTTGAAAAACATTTTACACATGCTTTGTGTTGTATATGTGAGATATGTATTGTAATTTAGCTGTTAAATATTCAGACATGAAAAACTTTTCCGTTCTCTTCGCTTCTGCCGGCTTATTTTTAGGCTTGGTTAGTAGCTCATGCAACGATCCACAACTTCTTGCTCCGGGTGGAGATAATGAAGTGAAAGGCTGTACCAACCAAGAAGCCGTAAACTACAACAGTGAGGCTGCTGTAGATGATGGTTCTTGCGTGGTTGTTAAGGAGCAACAAAATTCGATTTTTGTAAAGTTTACCGCTACTTGGTGCGGCCCTTGCGGAAGCTGGGGAGGTTCTGCTTTTCAGGACGCCATCTCTTCTCAAGGAAGTCGTATGCTTGGAATGTCATTGCAAGTCAATGATGGATTAACCACCGGTTCAAATGGCCCCTTGGTTGATGAGTTTTCAAACAAATGGAACTATTCCGGCACACCAAATTTTGCTGCTAACGAAATAATGGTAGGTACTTCTGTGCAAGATGCCATCAATGAGGTTTCCGAACATTCCGAAACATTACCTAAGTTGGGCGTGGGCATTCGCACTACCTTAGGTGCCGGACCAAATGCCGGAAAACTTAACATCGATGCCTACATCAAGAATTTTGAAGAAACCAAGGCTGATTACCATTTGGCCATTTATTTCTTAGCCAGAAATATTGTGGCTTCTCAGAATACCAGCAATGGTTACGACGACGAGTACGTGCACCATCACGTGCTTTTGGGTGCCGCTACCTATGGCGGAGCATATGGTGAAGAAATCATAATTGATGAAACCATGAAGCCCGGAGACATTACCCACTTCTCTCGTGCCGTGTCCTACGACCCATCATGGGACTTGGATGAGTTGGAAGTAGTTGCAGTGGTTTGGAGGAAAGATCCGGTTGTACCCAACACCTTCTATTACGAGAATTCAACTACCAACAGGTAAGCCAATTATTTTACCAAAAAGCGCACCCAAAAGGTGCGCTTTTTTTTTGGTCTACTTTTTGTAATAATTATTAAAGACAGCTTGGTCATTAGAGGGTTCTAGCTAAATCCCTTAAATTAGCCTTGGCATTGAGGATAATTCCATGCTAAAACAATAGATGAGCACGATGCACATGAAAGTATTCCGTAAATGGTCTTTGTTCGGCATTTTTGCCCTTGGTTTGTTGACGGTTTCCCTAACCCACACCGGCTGTTCCGGTAAAAAGAAAGCGGAACAAGCAGCAGCCGAAGAGCGCGCCAGGCAAATAGAACGCGCAAAACAAATGCTACGTGAAATTTTGGCAGATACCAGTAGCAGCTTGGAGGAAAAAGAAGCAAAATTAGATCAGGTGCGTTCAATGAATTTGAGCGACCCTGAGGTGATTCAGCTGATTGGGGAAGTGGAGGCCGCATTACTTAAGGAACGGCAAGCCTTAGAGAAGCAAAAGGAAGAAGAGGCTAAAGCCGCAGCAGAAAAAGAACGAAGGGCTAAATTGAAACAAAATTTGGAGTCCCAGTTTAATGCTATAGCTTCGGCATCGAGCATAGAAGAAGCCAACCGCCAAATCGAACAAACCCTGCAGTCTTTTGCTTCGGCGCAAGTGCCCGTGTTGACAATTATTGCCATGAATGGCGAGGGTCTAAAAGACTACGACAGGCCAAGCACCATTCGAAAGTTTTTGGATTACCTTAAAGATCAAAAGCAAGTTCCGGCCCAAATACACCAAATTCGGTTTAATGAAGCCGGTAAAATTTCAGAATTGGAACTTATTAAATAAACGCCTTCATGATTCGTGTTGCTTCTTTACTCTTGGTTTTCTGTGGACTGTCATTGACTACCCTGCAGGCCCAAACCGAAACAATCTCCCCGGAGCGAAAAAAAGCTATTGACTCACTAGCTCTTGAAAAGGTTCGAGATTTAAGTAAATACATAAGTCTGGTAGGCAATAAATCTACCCCCTTTTCTGAGGCCCAGCGGGTAATCGATCGAGCCGTAGAATTGTTTACCGAGGATGCTCAGATTGGCGTTTCTTCACTCAACAGAAAAGAAATTCGGTACTTTACGGTACGTCGTTATTTTGATCATTTAATGGCCTTGAACTACGATAAGGTTACCATTGAATGGTATAATATCCAATACATTTCAGATTTGGAATTGCAGCCGGATGGGCGCTATGTAGGGGTGATCACTATTTATCAGAAATTCACAGGGTCCTCTGAAGAAGGACTCAAGTACGAAGACACCACCAAAAAAGACATTACCATTTATGTGGAGCGAAAGCAAACCCAAATTGGGGGTAAAACCATTGATTTTTGGGATGTACTTTTAGGCGACATTCGGGTGGCACATACCGGAAGATGATGCATAAAGCAGCCATTGTTGTATGGTTTTACCTACTCTTGGCGGCAAGCAGTGCAGCCCAGATTGGGCTAGATTTGGAGCGTGAGCAGCAACTCCAAGCAGCAACCAAGCAAGTCAATCAGTTTTTTAGAAGGTTCAATGGAGAGGAGGGGCCGGATGGAAAGCGCTACTATGCGAGCGACCCCATGTATCGAGCACATGCCGTTCGCTTGGCCTATTTGCCCCAGCTGTTCGACAAGCAAAGCCCAATATCTGACAGCCTTAAACAGGCCTTTATTCAACGGGTTACTGCCGGGGAGAATGAAGTGTTCCTAAGCCTCCATGAAGGCCTTTTTTTGGCCGAAGTACAGACCAGCTTTGTGTTGGGAGGGCAACCTGAGCCGGTGACTCTATATTTAAAGCTCCAAAAAGAAAAGGTAGGTTCAAAATGGGTTATTTCCGGCGCCTATGCACCCTATTACCAGCAATTGTTCAAAGAAGACACCCTTAGTGGCAGCCCTGAAGGTCCCTTCTTGCATCCTTTGTCTCATGAGCTGGAGTTTATGAATCTAAGGAGAGCCTTTGAGCACCCGGAGCGTATGGCCTCTTATTTGGCTGAGAGTTATACCGTAGACCATTTGAGCTTTTTGCTCTTGGAGCTGAAACGGGGAAAAGCCTACTTTAAAACCGTAACGGATGTTTCTTTCCATAGCACACAAGTACCCGGTTGGTATTTTCGCTTGAAGCAAATGCACAGAGCCGAACGGAACTCCGGCTGGCTTATACAATTTTTGGCTAGGGTTGACAGCCAACATGCACCAATAAAACTCCAAGGGTATGAGGTGGATTAAGGCGGTTGTATTTTCTTTTTTGCTGGTGCTGTCGGTCAGCCATGGCCATTCCCAAACAGAGAAAAGCTTGATGAGCACTTGGAAGCCTCAATTGGAAGGCATGGTGCGCTTTTTTCAATACAGTTTAAACCTATTAGGGAGTGACTCCATTCCTGCCGGGGATAAAGAAATCATTATCAACGAAAGCTACTTGCGCATTTTTAGAGATGCCGAAGTGCAAATCGAAGACGATTTACTCGAAAACCGTAGGGAGGTTACCAATAAAAACGTACAAGCGTACTTGCGCGATGTGGATTTCTTTTTTAAGCACGTGCGTTTTCAATACCATATTCAAGATATACGCTTGGAGGTAAACGAAAAGGGAGCTCCTTATTTTCGAATTGAAACCAAGCGAACTTTAGAAGGTGTTGGATTGGAAGGAGAGACCATTAAGAATCACCAAACCCGCTATTTTGAAGTTAGCTTGGATCAGAGTCGGCGTGAACTCAAAATCGTATCTGTTTATACCCGGCCAATAGGGCAAGCAGAGGAGTTAAGCCAATGGTGGGCTTCTTTACCAATGGACTGGAAAGTCTTTATATCCAAGGATATTTCGCTTCCAAACAGCCGGGTCTTGCTTTCCGATATTTTAGTGGCCGACAGTTTGGCAGGACCGGGTGACCGGTATAAAATAGGGGAGGAATCCGTAAACCTCGAATCGGCATGGCTCGGCCCGGCCATTCAATCTTGGCTAAGCAAAGACAGCCTGGATTTGAGCGGTACCGGCTTGAGAGACTTAGAGCCTTTGTCTCGAATGAGGAAATTGACCTGGTTAAGTCTTGAAGGACTTCCTTTGAGCAATTTAAAAGGACTAAGAAACTCTACCCAACTACAATACCTGAATATTTCGGGCACCCAAGTACGCAATCTTGAACCCCTTAGGTTTTGTGAGAAACTAAGGGTTTTGCAGGCCGGAGGTTCCCAAATCTCCAATGCGGCACAGCTAAAGCATTTGATTGGTCTTGAAGAAGCTTATTTGACGGGAAGTCCCTTGGATCGTTTGGAGGGGGTTCAAATGGCAGGTCAACTGATTATATTGCATTTAGACTCCACTTTAATTACCTCTTTGGCGCCTTTGGCCGGTTTGCCCAGACTACAACAGTTGAGCGTAGCGCATTGCAAAATTTCGGATGTGGCGCCTTTGGCCTCCTGCCCTCAATTGGAGAGAGTGAACTTGGAAAACAGTTTGTTGAAGGATTTACTTCCGCTCAAAGACTTAACAAAGCTTCGGTATGTCTTTTGCGATGATACACCCATAAGTTCAGCTTCCGTAGCCGCTTTTCAGCATTTGCGTTCTGATGTTTTGGTAATGTTTGGCACTAGCGATATTCAAGCCTGGTGGGAGGGACTTCCCCCGGTTTGGAAAGAGCCAATACAGGCGAAAACAGCTCAGGGAAAATATAGAACCAAGAAAGAATATTTGCATGCATTGGTTCGGATCGACAGCTTAGCTTTACCAAGCAGACGCATAGAAGACATTAGCCCCCTTAGGTTTTTGTCTAAGCTGGAATATTTGGATTTAAGCAACAACCCGATTGCTGACTTTTCTCCTTTGGCCGGCCTGAGTAAGCTTAAAGTACTAAAGCTGAGTCAAACCGGGCTTGAATATTTGGGTTTTGTCCAAAGCATGAGCCAGTTGCGTGAAATTCATTTCAATCAAAATAAGGTAAAGAGTTTGAGCATGCTCACGGAGCTGCCACAGTTGAAAGTAGTTCAAGCAGAGGAGAATCCCTTAGACTCTATTGGAGCCATTGCTTATTTGTCTGCCCGTCCGGAATGGGAGCTTTGCTGGCATTCCGCTGTATTGGAGAAATATTGGAATGGCTTAGACTCTACATGGCAAGCACTTTTTCTGGAAATCTTGCCAAACCTTCCGAGGAAGGAAGATTTACATCGCTTAGAAACCCTTAAAAGTTTGGACTTAAGCAAAAGGCCTATTAAGTCCTTAATTCCATTGGCCAGGCTCCCATTATTGGAGTCCCTAAACATGAGCGGTTTGGGGATTTCTGATTTGAGCCCTCTGGCTTTGGTGCACACCTTAAAAACAGTCAATATATCGGACAATCCAATTTCGGACCTTTCGGCGCTGCGAAGGAATGGAGCTCTGCAGCGTTTAGATGCCGGAGGAACCTTGCTTGAGAAGCCTGAGCACATCCTATACTTTTTAAACATCGAACATTTGGATTTGGCATCTACTCCTTTAGATGATTTATCGGGCTTTGAGGCTTTGGCAGCCTTAAGGCACCTTGACATTTCGGCTACGGAAGTACGTCATTTGAAACCCTTGTACGGGCTTAAAAACTTACGGGTTTTAAGGGTGTTTAATTCACGCACGCGGGAAAGGGATGTAGAAAAATTTCGGGAATTGCTTCCGGAGTGTGAAGTGGTTTATTATTAAGTCGTCCATTTTTTTGGAAGAGGATTTGCGCCCCTGACCGATCCGATAGCTTTGTGGCTTGGCTTATTAGCAGGCCTTTGCTTTGCAGCGGCCCCCTAATTTTAGGGGGACCCTGCAAAGCTTAGGCCTGCTTTAAGGCAGGCTGCAAACTAAAGGGGAGGGCAGGAAAAGGCGCCCCAAAAAAAGCATGCAATCCTAGGAGTTTAGGTGTGTCCTCAACTTATTGTTTAACGCCAAGCCCAAATTTTACTGCCTTTGCTGCGGCAACGATATCCTTTGGACTGGAGCAGCAACAATAGCTTGGCAAGGGTATGGTTTGGATTGGAAGAGCTGTGGGTTTCGATGGCCCATCGTGTGATTTTGGGCCAAAGGTTCTCCGAAAGCGATTCAAGGATTTGGTATTCGGCCCCTTCACAATCAAGTTTTACAAGGTCTACCTGATTCCAATGTTGATCGTTAAGCAGTTGTTCCAAGCTTAGGGCGGGCACTTCCAATTGTTGGCTTTGCTTGGTGTGTGGGGCCAGGCAGCTGGCTGAGGTGGTGTAGCTGTCCGCCGGGTCGTAGTGTAAGTGAATGGAACCTACTTTTGCGGCTAAAGCAACCGGGAACAGCTGAATTTGGCTTTTGGCAAGGGGCGCAAGATTTAAATACTGGCGTAGGAGTTCCAAATTGTTGGGCATAGGTTCTACGGCCAGGATTTGGCAGTTGGGGTAAAGATTGAGGGTGGCGAAGGAGCAATAACCCACGTTGGCTCCAACATCTACCCAGGTTTTAGGGCTGAATGTTTCCGGAAAGCCTTTGAGGTAAGTGTTGTCAAAGAAGCACTCCTTGTAGGTATTGAGTAAGCGGAGAGGCACCTTGATTTTCCCTAGGCGTTTGGTGCTAAAGACAAAGGAATCTCCGGGTTTTCCACGAAGCTTCCACAGGTAGTAGCTTAGGGGAGAGGAATGGTGTTTAAAGTGATTTAAGACTCTATGCCACTGCATATATTATAAGTATCGCCTAAAGCTACAATTTCTCGCCCTTTCGGACATTGGCTCCTTGGCTGCAAGAATTGTTGTGTAAGATTTTGCTCCGAAATGGCGAGTCTTTATGCAACCCTTTGTAATCTTTGCCCTGCAAATCTGTTAAAAAGCAGTCTTTTTGCATTGTGGGAGCTACGAAATGGGCTAATTAAAGGTGGTTTTCTGAAAATGGCGCCGTAATAAGAGAGTGTAAGATTGAATGTCAATTTTCGAAGTGGGGTATAATTTATTAAGAAAAAACCACAATTCAAAAGAAAAAGCCTTGTACATTTGCGGCATCAAATCACACACTGTTATGAAAAACAAATTTTTGCCCCTAGTAGCATTAGCCGGATCTTTGGCTTTTGTAGGCTGTAGCGAAGACGAACAAACTCCAATGGAGCCCGGAATGGGAATGATTAAAGGTCGTGTAACTGCCATGTTGGATATGACCTCCATTGCCTCCGACAATGTTCCGGAAGGAACCGGCATCACTTTTATCATTGATAGCCGCGACTTGGACAAGAATCCTGATCCCAACTTTACCTACGACAAAATCATTACTCGTACTACTGTTGGTGCCGATGGAACCTACGAGGTTACCTTGCCGGTTTCCTCAAACCCCATACCTGTAGAAGTAGTATTTGATGATTTTGAGTACGACGCTACCTTGCTTGCTACCAACGACCAAGGCTTTCAAGAGTCTGTTGTGGCTCGCACCGTGTACAAGAGAAATAACCAAATGTTGATGCTTACCGAAGGTCAGGCTCTCGTTTCTGATTTCCAGTACAACATGACCAACAACGATTTTGTAACTAGCGCCATTATGCGTGGTACCCTTACTGCTACCTTCCGTGACAACGTGGGTGAAGTAAACGGAACCAACCAGATCGATGCCGGAACAGGTTACAACACCGGAAACAATATTCCTGTAAATGGTGGCTCCGGAAGCGGCATGCAAGTTAACATCAACAACGTTGGTGGTAATGGCGAGGTGAACTTCTTCAACATCAGCCAAGCCGGTACAGGTTACACCATTGGCGATATCGTAACCATCAGCGGTGGCAACGGTAACTCTACCTTTGAGGTTACTTCTGTAAATACGGAAGAAGAAAATGTTCCTGCCGGAGTTGTGTTGACCTTCATCACCAACAATGGTAACGGACAAGAATACAAAGTGGCTACCGATAACAACGGTCAATACTTTGTACGTATTCCGGTAAGCGGCCAAGACAACATCCAAGTTCGTTTTGCTGACTTCGAAACGCAAACCACCTATTTTGAGAACGGAAACTTCGTGACCGGTCTTAAAATTTATGGTCGCAATCCTGTGAACCAAAACATCTTTGAAGACGACATTCGCGAGACTGATTTCGTGATGACTCGTTTCAATTGATTTTGACTCATTAAATCGAAGAATAAGATTCGTATGAAACAATATATCTTGGCCATGGGGCTGGCGGTACTTACCGCCGGCACCGGCATGGCCCAAACCGACGCTTTGGTAAGCAAAAAGGGGCAACCCATTTTGCCTGAAGCAGGCGACGTAGGCCTAGGATTCAATGCAGTACCTGTATTGTCTTTCTTTGGCAACATGTTCAACGGCAATCAAAACAACACTTTTGCCGGTAACAATAAATTCATCAGCAACTTGGGCAACCAGGTGTTGTTTGGCAAGTACATGCTTAGCGAAAACCGCGCCCTTCGTGCCCACCTTCGCATTGGCATCAACGGCCAAACCAACGGCAACTACGTATTCGACGACGTAGCCAACAATCCCGACAGCTTGGTGCTTGACCGTCAAAAGTTGAACAACCAGACCTATGTATTGGGAGCCGGTTATGAATTCCGTCGCGGCAAAGGCCGTGTACAAGGATTCTACGGTGCCGAAGCACATTTTGCCTTGAATTTTGGTAGCTCAAGCTACGAGTATGGCAACGCTTTTGGCCCTGTAAACCCCGCGCCTACCACCACTACCAATTTTGGTAACGGAAGTGCTGCTGCACAAGGCGAGCGTTTGGTAAGCACAAACGACGGAGCCGGATTTGGCTTTGGCGTGCGTCCATTCGTAGGTATTGAGTATTTCTTCGCACCCAAAATTTCCGTTGGTGGAGAATTTGGCTGGGGACTTACCTACCAAGTAACAGGCGACGGCGAAAGCAAGTTCGAAAGCTTTGAAGCGGCTAGCGGCAACGTGATTACCCGTACTCAAGTACAGTCAGGAAACAATGGATTCAATGTAGACACCGACAACTTTAACGGTGCCCTATTTTTGATGTTCTACTTCTGATAAACACTAGTTTTTAGAGAAAGCCGATCCCTTGGGGTCGGCTTTTTTTTTGGACGAATTGAAATGGGCAACGGTCTTGCGTCCTGTCAAAGGGCCCGGTTTTGTTGGGCCCTTAGTTGTTTGGTGTGGCCTGCAAACGGATTCTTTTTTTAAGGTTGGTATACAACCACCTCCGACCTCCGGTTTTCGTCGGCTTGCCATGAAAAATACTCCTTGGCATGAATGGGGTAGGCCTTGCCCAAGGCCTTAAAGTGAACCTTTTCCCCGTCAACACCCAATTCTATGAGTTTTTGCTTTAAGGCCTTGGCCCGTTCCAGGCTCAAGGCCTTGCAATAGGCTTCTGAGCCTTTAAGGTCGGCATGGCTAAAAATCATAAGCTCAACATTGGGGATTCCCTTTAGAATGTTTGCATAGTGCACAATTAAGGACCCATCCCCCAGGACATCGGATGCATCGTAGGGATGTAGCGCCAGTATTTGAGGAAGCCCTTGGGGTTTTTTCCCATCCAACAATAGCGGCACATAGTCGGGCCATGCCATTTGACTTCCTGTATCGGCAATTAAGGGCTCCTTTCGAAGGTCCATTCTTCGGGCAGCGGTGTCTAAAGTTCCTTTTTCGTTTTGAAAAACCAAGCGAATATTTTGCAGGGATGGGTGATGTTGGGCCTTGATTCGAATTTCGTAGTAATGCTGCTCCAAGAGGGGAATCTCAGCAAAGAGCCGCAGGTAGTCGCTTGGGTTGTAGACTTCCATTAGGTTTCCGTTTGTGGCATCGGCCAGGCCTTGCAACTCGGTACGGTAGGCATTTCCAATCACCACGGGTACTACTTTAACCCCCTGAGCTCTTGCCATTTTTGCCAGTTCGTTGATTTCGACAGGCATTTGAAAAGCATACACACCAGAGCTGTTTTCCATTCCATCGGTCCACACCATGAGCACAGGGGTTCCCTGCACATTTTTTAGCATTTGAAGCCCATAACTTATGCCGGCATTTAGCGCTGTTCCTCCCCCAAGGGTGTCTAAGCCCCGAAACAGTTTTTTATCCGTATATTCTTTTTTGGTGTCGGTCCAGGGCACCGCCATTTGTAGCCGATGGTCAAATTTTATAAGGCCTACGGAACTGCTGCCGGGCACTTTTTCCAGAAACTTTTTTAGGGCATATTCCAACATACCAATATCTTGGTTCATGGATCCGCTGTAGTCTAGCGCCATACCTATTTGGTAAGGAGGGAGTACATGCTTGGAAACCTCACGCAGCTTAAAGTCTTTGTGACGCACCAGAGTTCCTAAGCGTTCGTGAAGTACTTCTCTAAAGATAAGGCGTTGTTGGCGTTCGGAAACATCGCCTATTCCGGTAATCATTTCTCCTCGGCTATTATGCACCAATACTTTGAGTACCATTTCGTCGCCTTCGAAACGGGTGTCAAAAATGTCCATGCGCACCGGTTCTCCATGCGCTACATGTTCGTAGCGTTTTTTTGACTCTATAAACCTTCGCTTGCGCAAGGGCAGGTTGAGCGAGGTAAAACCGAAGCCCGACTTTCCGTCAACCCGCAGGTAATAGGTTGTTGGGCGCTCCGCCAATATTTTTATCGAATCTGTTGTGCTAAACGCTCCTGCGTGGTCTTCTAAGCTTACCGCTTGGGCATAGGGGAAATTCCAGCGCAGCCAAACACTATCGCCAACAAAAGCAACGGGCGGCCCCCAAAAATTTCCTTTATCGTACGAAAAGTCGGGTAAATCAATGGTTTTGCTATAGTGCTTGGCCTCCTTGGGGAAAACGCGAAACCTTATGGTACGTTTGGAAGGAAGGGCACGGTAAGGCAAAGAGTCTATCACCTTTACGGGGTAAGGGTAGCCTTCCAGGCGCACCGAATCGGTTAGACCAAAGTGCCAAACCAGAGATGCCTCCGGATCGCTTGGTACATCCACCTTGGTATAGGCCCTAGGAGAAATATACCAGGAGTGGAAAACAGTGTCTTCGCAGCGTCCAATTCCCATCAAATCTATTCTGTTTTTGGGTTCAAACAAACCAGGTATGAGCAGGCAGGTTGAATCTTTCTGGTAGGCCCAAGGACCTCCATTCAATCTAAAGTATAGCCTGTTGAGCCCTCCGGCCGAAAAGTTCAGGCGTACCGTATCTCCTTCCAAGGGTTTGTTAGGGGGCCAAGCGGGCTTAATGCTTGCCTTAGGCGGATAAAAAGGCAGTTGTATCCGCCTTTTTATGGGACTGTCGCGATCGGAGCGCCAAGCCAGTACTTCTATATCGGTCGTTTGAGTTATGAAAATTGAATCCAAACCATGGAGCGGCAGCGCTCGAAACGGCTCCTGCAAACGCAAGCTGTCGTAGCCCTCAGATTCGATGTATAAGCGCGCGTAGGCGCCGCAAGTGTGCGGTATAATTTCTTGTTTCAACCGCAGCTTAAATTCCGGCGCTTGCTTCCGAAACAATTGGGCCTGTATGGTCAATGCAAAACCCTGACCAATAAGTATGTATATGCAAAGAAAACGCAGCATGGACAGTAGTTTTAAATAAAACGACGCCGTGCCAATTTTTAGTGTGGTGCGGTCTCTTTTTTTGTCTTTTGGCTTATGGGCCCCGGTTCCAATGGAGGCTCCGGTATTCTTCTCGGCCCTTGCTCCGGTCCTCCTTAGCAGGATTAAGCAGCGCTAATGCTGCGGGGGTTCCGCAAGGCTTCACCTCCTCGTTTAAGCGCCGCTAAACCCTGCTTTCGGAGGGCCCTGCGTTGGGGCCGAGGGGCCATGCTCTGGGGAGTTTGGGAGTGAGCGTGAAAGTGAGCATGAGCGTGGAGAAGAAAGTGGTCTAATTATTAAAGCGTTGAACCTTAGGCCGGAGCGGATGCTCTTGGCGTAAATCGTACCTTTTGGGACAAAAGCGGTTTGGGTTCAATCAACGCACCCGCTCAAGCACCGCCGATTGGGTGCTTAGGGGCCAAGAAGCCGTGATTTCCTCCCCTTCGGTTTCGCCTACAGGCTCCCAAAGGTCCGGATAAACCAAAATTTCCCAATGGGAGGTGTCGCCTTGGCATGTCCACTTTGAAATGAGCACTTGCTCCTTTACTTTAAAAATACTGGTAAGGGTTCTGTCCATTACCCGTGCCTGGAGTACAATGCCGTTGTTTTCGTCTACGTACCAATATCCCGGCCTTTCGTGGGGTTTAAGGGTGTAGGGGCGGCGCTCTATGTTGCCGTCGCCAAAATACACCAAGGTGTAGCTTAAGTAGCCTAAACTGTCCGGTGGATCAAGTCTTATGCTTAATTCAATCTGTTCTTTACGTTCTTGACCTGCAAATATTTCCAGGTTTCCTGTCCATTCGCCAATGCAGGTTTCCGGAAAACTTTGACCGGTTCGGGTGGTGGTTTGGCCGTTAAGGTAAAGACCTGTACAAAGAAGAAAAAGAGTGCTTAGGCAAGAAAAACGCATAGTCAAAGATACAAAGCCGGGTAATTATTGAGAAGAGGGATGGAAAAGAATGGCCCCCCGACCGGGAGTAGGGCCGCCCGAAGCCCAAAGCTATGCAGGGCGTGGCTGAGGATGCAAAGCTTTGCGGAGCAACCGGAAGCCCGCCCTGCAAGCTTTGGGCAAGGGAGCCCGAAACCAGGGGAGGATAAGTTGCATGAACAGTACATGGAACAGGGCCCCATTTCCTATCCTTGTGGAAATAGAACCAATGGCGTAGTTTTGAAAAAAAAAGCATGCGTTTCCTATTCCTTGTTGTACTCTTGTCTTTGGTGTGTTCCCTGCCTGCGCAAACGGGTGGTGTGTTGATTGGGCATCAAAATCAGCTGCCGGACCCCAATGCCATATTGGAATTGAGCGATACCGCCCGTGGTTTTTTGTTGCCACGCATCAATCAGGCCAACCGCAATGCCATGCAGCAGGTGCCGGTGGGTTTGACCATTTACAATACCACCTCGGAATGTGTGGAGAGTTATTTTCCGGCCGGTTGGCGCACGCTCCGTTGCAATTGCACGCAGTTTCCTTCGACAACGTATCAGGCCCCGGCCACGATTTCGAATCAAACTCCGGCAAGTTTTTTGGCATTGCAATCGGGGACTTCAACGTTTCAATGGTTGTTTAGCAATGCCACGCCCCCTTCGTTTAGCGGGGCTAACCCAACGGTGCAATTCAATCAATTGGGTGCTCAAACGGTGACTTTAACGGTAACCGACTCCTCCGGATGCAGCGCCAGCCGAACCGATACGGTGCAAGTAGTGAGCTGCTTGGCCAACGACAGCATGACCTTTAATTTTACGGGCAGCATGCAAGCATTTGTGGTTCCGGCCATTTGCGGCAGCCACATTACGGTGAAGTGTTGGGGAGCCCAAGGAGGAAACGGTGGCCCTGTAGGGAATGGTCAGGGTGGACTTGGAGGCTATGCTCAGGCAGATGTGCCGGTGAGTCCCGGCGAAACCTTGTATGTGTATGTGGGCGGAAAAGGACAAGACTATATTTTATCGACTTCCACAGGCGGATGGAACGGCGGCGGGGGAACCAATGCCAGTTCCGACGATAATAAGAGGCCCGGTGCCGGTGGCGGGGCTTCTGATGTGCGCAAGAACGGAACTACCCTAAACAACCGTGTGGTAGTGGCCGGTGGCGGCGGCGGTTCCGGCGGTTGGCAGCCCACTTCCGGAGGCAGTGGGGGCGGATCAAATGGGACGAACGGCCAGAATACCTGGGGAAGTACCCCCGGCTTAGGCGGAACTCAAAGCAATGGAGGTTCAGGTGCTAATTCCGGCAGCTTTGGTCAAGGAGGCCGAGGTCAAGGCGGAAGCCATGGCGGCGGCGGCGGTGGCGGCGGCTGGTATGGCGGCGGCGGTGGTTCGGTAGATGCCGGCGGGGGCGGTTCAGGCTATGTGTCTGCTCCGGGAAATATAAATACGCAAATGAGCACCGGTGTTCGTTCGGGCAACGGCTTGGTCCGCATCGTTTGGTAGATTTCTTAGGACTTTTGGGTGGCCTGAGTACCTTTGTGGCCATGAACCATGAATCACAGGAGGAATGACCCACCAGCGTTGGAAGCGAAGGCTCCTGTGGCACCGCTTTCCCTTGCGGTGGTTGCAAAGCCGCTTAGACAGGCAAAGCTTTTTGTTGTTGAGCGGTATTTTGGTTGGGCTTACAGCAGGTTTGGCGGCGGTGTTGCTTAAGACTGCGGTGCATTTTATCAACCGCTTTTTTATTGAGCAAAATCCCTTTGACTATCCCTCTTTTTTTCTTCCTTTTTTTCCCTTATTGGGCATTTTTGCTGCAGTGGCTTTGGTGCGTTGGGTGTACAAAGGCAAAGACGGCAAAGGCATAGCGCGGGTATTGCACGCCATTGCGCGCAAGTCGAGTATGATACCCGGTTCTCGCATGCATAGTCAATTGTTGACCAGCTCAGTAACCGTGGGTTTAGGTGGCAGTTCCGGGTTGGAGGGGCCTATTGTGGTTACCGGAGCGGCCATTGGCTCAAATTTTGGAAGAGTTTACCATGTTACCTACAAGGATAGAACGCTATTGCTGGCGGCAGGTGTGGCTGCGGGTATAGCGGCGGTATTTAACGCGCCCATTGCCGGGGTGATGTTTGCGATTGAAGTGGTGCTGTCGGGCATTGCTATTACCGAGTTTATTCCACTTATAGTAGCGGCGGTGTCCGGGGCCTTGTGCTCGCATATTATTTTGCGGGAGTCTATCTTGTTTAATGTTCCGTTGTCTGAGACCTTTGATTATCGAAACGTTCCGTATTATGTACTTCTGGGCTTGTTTTGCGGTGCCGTTTCCTTGTACTACGCCTATGTGAATCGAGCGACAGAACGCCGATTGGAGCGTATAAAAAACCCTTGGTGGCGGGCTCTGGGTGCAGGAGTTGCTTTAGCGGCCCTTTGTTTTCTTTTTCCTCCTTTGTTTGGAGAGGGTTACCATTCCATAACCGAGTTGTTTACCGGTGAGGCGGAGGCTCTTTTAGAGGCCTATGAATTGCCACAAGCCTTTCCCATGGGCTGGAGTTTGCTGGTGCTGTCAGGGCTTATTGCCTTGTTCAAGGTGTGGGCCACCAGCCTAACCATTCACGGAGGAGGAAATGGTGGGAATTTTGCTCCTTCCTTGTTTACCGGAGGCTTTGTTGGTTTTTTCTTTGCGCGTCTGCTCAATCAGATTGGGCTTGCCAAATTGCCGGAAAATAGTTTTGTTTTGGTGGGCATGGCCGGAGTATTGGCGGGGGTAATGTTTGCGCCACTAACCGCGATTTTTCTTATTGCCGAATTGTCGGGTGGTTACGGTTTAATGATTCCGTTAATGATTGTGAGTGTAAGTGCTTATTTAATGGCACGTGCATACCGGCCTTATTCCATGGAGCTGTTGAGCATGGCACGCAAAGGGCAGATTTTTACCGGACATAAGGACCAAGACTTGTTGCAACAAATGGAGTTGAAAGAGGTGCTGGAAACCGATGTAAGTATAGTGGCTCCGGAGGATTTGTTGGGTAGCATTGTTCAGGTAGTGCGCCAAAGCAGGCGAAATATTTTTGCGGTGGTGGATAAGGATGGGCGTTTGAAAGGAGTTATTTCTCTAGAGACCCTGAAATCTGTCATGTTCAATACCGAACAGTACGAGGTGTTAAAAGCAGCTCAGTTGATGGATGAACCGGCGGCTCGGATTCAATTACAAACGCCGGTTAAGGAGGTGGTTAAAAAGTTTGAAGAGACCCAGCAATGGAACTTGCCTGTGGAGCAAGGGGGGAAGTATGTTGGATTTGTGTCTAGGTCAACGGTGTTTACGGCGTATCGGAAAAAGTTGGTGAGGCTCAGTTAATGGGAATGGTGAATGGTGAATGATGAATGGTGAATGGTGAATGATGAATGGTGAATGGTGAATGATGAATGGTGAATGGTGAATGATGAATGATGAAGTAAAGACGGGATGCCTCCCGTCTCACAATGATGAAGTAAAGACGGGATGCCTCCCGCCTCACAATGATAAGGTAAAGACAGAGTACTCCCGACTCTCAATGATGCGGTAAAGGCAGGCTTGTATATATCCCATGAAAGCACGTATTTTGCAGGGCGTCTGTATTGGCGCAAATTAAACCATTTGGTATGCTTTCGAACGGGTTCATTAGCATTGACGACCCAACCTACGTTAAAAAAGACAGGCTCAATAGTTTTGAGCGATTGATGGAGCCTTACATTAACGATGTAAGGGATTTTCCATTTTTAAAGCTTAGCTTTTTGTTGTTGCTTATTTTTCCTCCTATGGCCATTTGGCTGTATTTGGATTTTTCTTGGTGGGTAGCAGCTGTTTACTTGTTTTTGAACTGGGCCGTGTTTTTGGGACCTTTTATTTTAATGCTCCATAATACCTCTCACCGCAGCTTGTTTAAAAATAAATACAAGCGATTCAATAATCTAATTCCTTGGTTTATTGGACCATTTTTTGGAGAGACTCCGGAGACCTATTTTGGGCACCACATCGCCATGCATCATCCCGAGAATAACCTCGAGTCGGACTTAAGCACCACTATGAAATACCGTAGGGACAGTGTCCGTGGTTTTTTAATCTATTTTTCTGAGTTCTTTTTTATTGGACTGATTGAGTTGGTACACTATTTACACGGGAAAAAGCGTACCCCAATTATGAAGCGCGTTATCGTTGGTGAGCTGTCGTTTCTTGCCTTAGGTGTTGCGCTTTCGTTCCTAAATTGGGAGGCAACTTTGGTGGTGTTTTGGCTGCCCTTGTTTTTTAGTCGCCTGATGATGATGGCCGGTAACTGGGCTCAACATGCTTTTGTAGATGCGGAAACACCCGACAATTGTTACCGCAATAGCTTAACCTGCATCAACTCGCCTTACAACAAAAAGTGCTTTAACGATGGGTACCATATTGGTCACCATGTGCGCAGCAGCCGTCATTGGACCCAAATGCCCGAAGATTTTTTGAATAATGTAGATCGTTATGCCCGTGAAGAGGCCATTGTTTTTAGAAAAGTCGACTTCACTACGGTTTGGTTTTTGTTGATGTGTAAGCAATACAAAGTGCTGGCTAGGCATTATGTGCAACTGAATCCGGAACAGCCCAAAAGTGAAGAAGAAATCATTCGCTTGCTTAAGCAACGTACCCGCAAGATTGTGGATAGGGCTTATGTTGTTCAAGTAGTTTGACAGCTGCGTAACGAACGATACAATAAAGAAGTGCTCTTCCTTTCTTTGAATAGCGAGGGCGGTTTTGTTTAGGTTTTGTTGCTTGCGACCTCTGTGTTAGGAGTTAGAGGGAATTTCACCCAAAAGGTAGCGCCCTCGTTTGGCTTGCTTTTTACTCCGATTTCACCACCCATGGCTTCTACTTGATTTCTAGTTAAAAACAAGCCTATGCCTTTGGCATCCTGCACTCGATGGAAGGTTTGGTACATATTAAAAAGGCGATCGCCATAACGCGTTAAGTCAATCCCTAAGCCGCGGTCACGAACCTTGAGCAAATGGTGGTCGGACTTGGTCTCCCAAAAAACATCTACTACAGGAGGGTCTCCCGGTTTGTGGTATTTTAAAGCATTGGAGATTAGATTAAATACGATGCTTTCAAAATAGGCGGGTACGGCGTATACCGAGGCATTGGCTGCAATATGGAATTGCAATTCAGCTTGGCTGTTTTTTATTTTTTGACTCAAAGGCTGCAAGGCCTTTTCTATGGTTTCGGTGACATTGAGAGAAACATAAGAAGTGCTCAGTTCGCTGTTTAGTGAGATTACATCATTCAAGTGCATGATGGTTTCATCGAGCTGGGTGCTGCTTTTCTTAAGCATGGTCTTGAACTGCTCTTGGTCTTCGGGTGAGGAGCTGGTGTCGAGCAGTTCAACCAAAGAGCTAATGTTGGCGGCATGACTTCGAATGTTGTGGGAAACGATGTAGGCGAAATTTTGCAAACGCTTGTTTTGATCAGAGCTTAAATCCACCAGCCTTTGCAGGGAAGCTTGTTTTTCCATGAGCTCGTCTAGTGGGTGGAGCACCACAATGCTTTGGTAATGCTTCGCATTTTGAGTGATTGGGGTTATTTGCACATTAAACCAGCAGGGTTTTCCGCTGGCATGATATAAAATGGTGGTTGTTTGAAGTGCTTTTCCATGTTCAAGACACTCCTGAAAAAGTTCCAGACTTTCTTGATCCGAATCGGGCCCCGAGGCCAAGTCAAAAAAGTAAAAACCGCGCATGCTTTCGGGGGCATAACCAAGCAGTCTCTCCAGCGCTAAGTTGGCCCAGTCCATTTTTCCGTTGGGTTGGCAGGTCAATATTATGTCCGAGGTTTTTTCGGCCACCAAAGCTAAGCGGCTAAGCGTATTTGCAGTTTCGTGCTCGGAGGTGACGTCGTAAAAGAGTCCTGCATAAAGCAAATCGCCGTTAGGGAGTACTTCGGGGCGTGATCTGGAACGATGCCACCTTATTTCCCCATTTTTATTTCGAATGCGGTAGCTGTGGTCAAACAGCGCACGTTCTCGGTAAGAGGCCTGGATTTTGCGGGTAAATTCAGGAATATCTTGAGAAAGAACAATGGAAAACAATTCGCTGGCATCACGAAAAAGGCCGTTAGGGGTTAGGTTGATGTTCAGGCTTTTCCATTCTTCACTTAAAAAGTCAAAAGAGAACCATCCGGCCTTGGTAATGCGCAGCTCATAAACGACTCCCGGAATGTTTTGGGTAATGCGCAAAAGTTGCTCCCTACTAGATTTTAAAAGCGATTGGGAACGCACGCGCTCGGTTACCTCCTGCTGAATGCCAAAGTGGCCTGTTATGCGCCCTTGGTCGTCGTACAAAACCACATAGTCGCCTTCAAAAAAGATTTCTTTGCCGTCTACGGTGCGCTCGTTGGTTTCTACTTTTAACCTGCCCTTGTCAAAAAGTTGGCGCCACAGGTCTCTTGCACCTTTAGGGTCGTGCGGAAAAAAGTCGAGGGGTTTGAATCCGATAAAGTCCTCTCGTTGGGCATTGTATTGGTCCAGCATGGCTTGATTGATTTCGGTTACCTGCTGGTGTTCCATTACATAATCTAAGAGTGCTTCTTTGTCTTGCTTTTCGTCCCACTGAATGGGGGAGTCTAGCATCATAAAAAAAGCGCCGTATAGGGAGTTGTTGAAAAAGAGACTAAACAGCTGAAACTTATTGAGCTGGGTTTCGGGTTGCAATTCTGGGCCTACCCAAAGTCCGGAGGAGGAGAGGTGGACTCCGGAAAGGACTTTGGTATTGTTTATTGGGTTGAGCACGGCTTTTCCTTTGCAGTGTACCGCCACGGTGTGCCCATTTTTGTGCAAATAGCGCACGGTATGTTCAAAAGGCTCTTGGTTTTTTAAGTAGGCATTAAACCTTTTTTTGCTGAGGGACCGGTCGTCGGGGTGCAACAGGTCCCACATCTGCACGTTTAGGTTTTGGAACTCCTCGGGTTGGTAGCCCAATTGACGGGCCAAGGGTTCGCTGATCCACTGCATGCCCTCCTTTCCCTCTTCCAATAGCCAAAATGCATTGGAAGGACTGCCCTCCCAAAGCGCTGCCAGCTCCGGGTACGTATGCTTAAACTGCCTAAGCAGCGAATTGTCTGATACAATTGGCATGCAAATGTATTATTGCTCATGTAAAAGCCTATTCGGCTTTATAGTTTCCCAAAGACTAAGTAAGGATATTTTTTTGACTTTGGTATAGAAGGGATAGAAATCGTTCACTTTGCTAAACTTTTCGGGAAAACGACCTTCCAAAAAATGGAAAATGCCTCCTGTTTTTGGAATTTTGTACATGTTCTGGAAAAAGCTAATGGGGCCTATGGAAAGATAGAATGGAGTATTTACATTTGAATCTCCCCTATGGATACCAACCTTTAAGAACTACCTTATGAAACATAGGGATGCGCACGTTTTTCCAAGGTATTTACCTACTCAACTAACCGGTGCTTTAGCCAAAGAAAAGGGCTTGTTCCTTTCGCCCGATGAAAAATGGCTGATGTTTTTCGGTAAACGAGAGGCATCGCACCAAAGCAGCTTAAACTTTGAGGGCCCCTTTTTTCTGTTGACCTGTTATTTGGCGAAGGATGGAAACCATAGTATCGGATTGCCTACCCTTTGCTTTCATACCTGCTGGCGTATGGAAGACGGAAGGCCAACAGCTAAAAAACCTAGGGAGGGAGTAGTTTTGGGTATGGTTGGGCATTCCTCTTGGCTTCCTAGCTTGGCTGCAAAAATGCACCATGGGCAACATTCCTTACATCAGCTCGACGCTTTTCAGTCATTTACAGGGGTGCCCATACACGATGCCGAATTAAGGCAAAGCATAGAGCGCATTAGTAGCGAAGAGGCCTTTGCCTCCGGCGCTGAAATTGAAAAAAGCTTCTTCGCTTACTTGTTGATGAGGAATTTGTTTCAAGTGCAAGAAGAGCTCAAGGCAAATCGCAACCGCAGCGGTGAAAGCCTGTGCCAAATGGTTATCAGATTTATGGAGGCCAACTTAAGTGGTCAGCCCCTAAGTTTGCAACAACTGGCAGACTTTGGCGGGGTTAGTGTCTCTAAGCTCAAGATTGTGTTTAGAGACCAAGTAGGAGGCTCTGTATATCAATTTTACCTTAAGCTACGGATGAATTATGCATTGGAGCTGCTGAGTGAAGGCAGAATGAATGTCTCCGAAGTAGCCTATCATATTGGCTACAGTAGCGTGAGTAAATTTAGCCGTAAATTTCAGGAGCATCATGGCTTCTTACCCTCTAAAATGGCTCAAAAATTAGCAGAAGTCAACTAAGGTCCGTTCCAAAAACTTGCCTTATTGGGCAAAGGTGAGGTTGTCGAAAGTGCTTCCTTTTTTAAACACTCAATAGGATTTTTTGGGGCTTAGGCCTAGCAGGTATGTAGGCATTGGAGATTGACCGAATGCCCCAAGGAGTTTAGGCTTAAAACAATGCTTTTTGGAGAATTACGGGGCCCGGAGCGCACGGAAAGCTCGGAAATTCGGAGCTTAGGGTGCGCGCCATGGAGGAGGCTCCCCTTCCAAAGGGGAGACCCCGCACAGGCTTGCGCACCCTTGGCTCCGAATTGAGGACTTGAAGAAAGCGCCGGAATTGCCCCCCAAATAATAACCTCCCTAAAAAATGGAAATGAGATTTGTCTGCTTTCGAAAAAATAATGCTTCAAAGGAGATGGTTTTTTTAACTTTGGCTGCCGAATCAATTCCGATGCACGACTTTAGAAAATTTGCACCCAGTTCAAGAACCGATTTGGCCTTGTGTTGTTGCAATCCGTGTCATCAAAGGCGAAAAGCTTCCAAAAGAAATCTAAACAGGTCTTTATACATCAAAAGCTATGAGCGATAAGAAAACCCCAGTAGTAATTGCCAAGGGAGATGGCATTGGCCCTGAAATTACCGATGCTACACTCCGTATTTTGGAGGCGGCAGGCGCAGCTATTGAGCCTACCTACATTGAAATAGGAGAGAAAGTATATCGCTCGGGCAATACTTCCGGTATTCCTGCCGAGGCTTGGGATGCACTCATTGAAACCGGCGTTTTTCTTAAGGCACCCATCACTACCCCACAAGGCGGAGGTTACAAAAGTTTAAATGTAACCATACGCAAAAGCATGGGGCTCTACGCCAATGTGCGTCCGGCCTTTACTTTAAAACCTTGGATTCCTTCGCCTTTTCCGGATATGGATATGGTCATTATTCGTGAAAATGAAGAAGACCTTTATGCCGGAATTGAGCACCGCCAAACCACGGATGTGTTTCAATGCTTGAAGCTTATTTCCATTCCCGGAACAGAAAAAATTGTACGCTACGCTTTTGATTATGCCCGAAATCAAGGGCGTAAAAAGGTAACCTGCATGGTGAAAGACAACATCATGAAGATTACCGACGGCTTGTTTGCCGATGTGTTTCGCAGGATTGGGGCTGAGTATCCTGAAATTGAGCAAGAGCTGATGATTATTGACATCGGTAGCGCTCGTTTGGCCCGCTACCCCGATCGCTTTGATGTGGTGGTGACCCTCAATCTTTATGGCGATATTATTTCGGACATCGCAGCAGAAATTAGCGGCTCGGTTGGCCTTTGCGGTTCGGCCAATATTGGCAAAGAGTTGGCTATGTTTGAGGCCATACACGGTTCTGCTCCTGATATTGCGGGGAAAGGCATTGCCAACCCCTCCGGCATGTTGAACGGAGCCATGCTCATGTTGGAGCATATTGGCCAGGCTGCCGTGGCCGCTAAAATTCGTAAAGCTTGGCTTAAAACCTTAGAAGACGGCATTCATACAGCAGATATTTACAGAGCCGAAACCAGCAAGCAAAAGGTAGGCACACAAGCTTTTGCCGATGCGGTTATTGAGCGTTTGGCCGGTATAGAAATTCAAGCCGATGAATTTATTACATCAAAACCCATTGAAACTCCCGAATACCATAGACCTACGCCCAAAAAGGAATTGGTGGGTGTGGATGTGTTTTTGGATTGGTTGCCCGGAAACCCCGAAGACCTTGGCAAGAAGCTGGAGGCGGCCAGCCCTGCGCCCATAAAATTGAAAATGATTACCAACCGGGGCGTAAAGGTATATCCCGGAGGCTTTTCACAAACTTTTTGCACCGACCACTGGCGCTGTAGGTTTGTGCACCAAGACTCCAATACCCAAGAATATACTCCTTTGAATTATGGCCAGGTGCTCGCCTTGCAACAGGCCATTCATGAGGCGGGTTTAGAGGTAATAAAAACCGAGCACTTGTACCTGTTTGACGGAGAGCGAGGATTTTCTTTGGGACAGGGGGAGTAATAATCTCCAAACAAAAAACAGAAAAGCGCCTTAGGGCGCTTTTTTTGTGGAGCAGGTATTCCATCCAAAGGGAATGTAACCGGGGCAAACGCCTACCAAGGCAGTAAACAGAAGCAGGACGCCTGCGGCCAAAGAAATCCAATGGAAAGGAGCCGGAATCCAAGCCGTAAAAAACAGACCTACAGCAGCTAGGCCCAAAAGGCCGCGTATAAGGCGGTCGGTCTTGCCCATATTTGTTTTCATAGGGTATAATTTTATTTAGTTTTCAATTTACGAAAACCTTTATCACCATCCTATGATTTATGAAGACAGCAACCAAGGTTTTTGTGGGGCAAAATGGTCTTTTGACGTTCTAAGTGGCTAGTCTTTTACTGCCAAATGCCGCCCCAAAACCGAAACAACAGAATAAGCCACAGGCTCGGAATTATATCCCGCCGCTAGGTGTTACCTTTGTCCAAAATTCCCATACATGGCTCAGCAGGAAGACATATTAAAGCGCATTATAGGACACGCCAAAGAATATGGTTTTGTATTCCCCTCCTCCGAAATATACGATGGCCTAAGCGCCACTTACGATTATGGCCCCTACGGCATTGAGCTTAAGCAAAACATACGCCGCTATTGGTGGGAAGCTATGGTCCGTATGCACGACCATATTGTGGGTTTGGAGTCCGCTATTTTTATGCACCCCACCGTTTGGAAAGCCAGCGGACACGTAGATGCCTTCAACGATCCACTCATTGACAATAAGGACTCCAAAAAGCGCTACCGCGCCGACGTCTTGCTGGAAGACTACATGGAAAAAATCCGCGGCAAGCAACAAAAGGAAATCCAAAAGGCCGCCAAGCGCTTTGGAGAAGCCTTTGACGAAGCAACTTACCGCGCTACCAACGACCGGGTCATTCGCTACCAAGAGCAAATTGACGATATCAAAAACAAAATGGCCGGCTACTTGGCTGCGGGCGATTTTGCCGCCCTGCGCCAGTTGATTGTGGATTTGGAAATTGCATGCCCTATTTCGGGCTCCAGAAACTGGACCGAGGTACGGCAATTCAACCTCATGTTCTCTACCGAACTGGGCTCCGTCTCCGGTGAAGCGGCCACCATTTATTTACGCCCCGAAACGGCCCAGGGCAGCTATGTGAACTTCCTTAATGTGCAAAAGAGCAGCCGGCAAAAAATTCCTTTTGGTATTGCCCAAACAGGAAAAGCCTTCCGCAACGAAATCATTGCACGCCAATTTATTTTTAGAATGCGGGAGTTTGAGCAAATGGAGCTTCAATTTTTTGTGCGGCCCGGCACCGAAATGGAGTGGTTCGAATACTGGAAAGCATTCCGCATGCGCTGGCACCGCGCCTTAGACCTTCCTGAAGAAAGCTATCGTTTTCATGACCATATAAAGCTGGCGCACTATGCCAATGCCGCTACAGACATTGAATTTGACTTCCCCATGGGCTTTAAAGAGCTGGAGGGCATCCATAGCCGCACCGACTTTGATTTAAAAGCCCACGAAGCACATTCCGGAAAAAAACTGCAATACTTCGATCCCGAGCTAAACGAAAGCTACACGCCCTATGTGGTAGAAACCGCTATTGGCCTCGACCGCATGTTTCTGGCCATACTCAGCGCTGCTTACAAAGAGGAAACGCTTGCCGACGGCAGCGAACGGGTAGTGCTCAATATCCCACGGTGGTTGGCGCCCATTCAAATAGCCATTTTGCCTTTGGTCAAGAAAGACGGCTTACCCGAAATGGCCAAAAACCTGTTCAACACCCTCAAACTCGACTTTTCTTGCCAATACGACGAAAAAGACGCCATTGGAAAGCGTTACCGTCGACAAGATGCCATTGGAACGCCTTATTGCATTACCATTGACCACGATAGTTTGGAAGATGGACAGGTGACGCTTCGCGAAAGGGATGGAATGACCCAACAGCGCATGGCCATTGAGGAGCTTCCGGCCTTTTTACACGACAAGCTGCACCTCTCGGCGCTGCTTTCCCGACTGCTCGATTAACATGGGCTTGGAGCGTCCCTTGTTGTGGTTTTGGACCAGAATTCATTATTGGAGTCTGGACGTTGCCTTGGGCGCTGCCATCATGTGCATGTGGCTTGGAGAGCAGGTAGGCGTAAAGCCCAATCCGGTGGACCTATGCTGTCTTTGCTTGGCCGTTTGGTCCATTTATTTGGCCGATCGCCTCTACGACAGCTATACCATGACTTCGGCACCGGACAACCACCGTCGAAACTATTATTTTAAACACCGACCCTTGCTTTGGATAGGTGTAATGGTGGGTTTGCTGAGCTGCTTTACTTTGGCCATAGGCTGGATGAATCTTGATACTTGGTTGTCGGCTACCCTAGCCTTGTTTGTAGTAGTGGGCTATTACCTTATGGTAGTTATTTCGCGGCTATTTGGCATGGAGTTTTACAGCAAAGAAATGCTGGTGGCTCTGGGCTATGCCATAGGTTTAGGTGTGCCCATTGCTGCCCAGCTGCCTGAGGCATTTCCCGGACAATTGGTGCTCCCTTCGTTGGTCTTGGGGCTTTTGGCTTGGCTCAACCTCAATACCATAGCCTGGTTCGAGGCCTCCTATGTGCAAAACGAGCCCGTGTCTACCGTGGCTCAGTGGTTGGGTTTAAGGGGACTCAAACGCCTAATGTGGCTCTTATGGCTGCTTTGTCTGGGGCTTTGCTGGGCCATGGGTTTTTGGCAACTAATGGCTTGGCCACATGCAATCGGAATCACCATCCTCTTGGGCTTCTTGGCCGGCATTTGGCTGGGACACCCCTTTTTGGCCAAACAGGGTTTGTTCCGTCTTTGTACGGAGGCAATATTTCTGCTTCCCCTGATTTGGATGGAGCTTTAAGCTCAACCATTAAAGATGCCCTAAGGTAGTTTAAGGTTGCATGCCATAAAAAAAAGGGTACAAACATCGTATTTTACTAACATTCCTTAAAAAAAGCTTGGATAATTAGATGGATATTGTTTTACTTTGTGCCATATTTCAAATCTTAATCCACATACCGATGAAAAAACTGGTTATGATCTTTGCCGCTGCCGGCTTCGTGTTGGCTTCTTGCGGTGGAAGCAGCTGCATTACTTGCACATTTGATGCTACTAGTACTACAACTACTGTTTGCGAAGAAGACTACGACGACGCAGGTACAGGTATTACTTGGCAGCAGTATGTAGATGCTCAAATGTCTGTTGCAGACATGTCTGACGACATCACTTGCACCGAAGAGTAATCACTCTCAGCAAAAAATGAAAAAGGCTTTCCATTTGGGAAGCCTTTTTTTATTTGGGGCGCAACCGGGCCATCGGCCTCCGGGCGGGCTGCCCGGCCGGCAGATAGCTAGGCCTCCGGTAGTTCCGCAAAGCTCCACTTCCTCGGCCAAGCTCCTGCACGGCCTTGCAACCCGCCGCTCCCGGCCTCTGTCCCTGCGCCATCCCGCTCCGTTTTTGTATTTTTGTACCCATGGAGCAAGCCTTTCTTAAGTACTTCAAGCAATTCGAACCTGAGCTTCAGCAAGAAATCCTTCAAATTGGAACCTTGGAGGAAGTCCCCGAAAATACCCTCATTATGGATTTGGGCCTGCCCATTCAATCCATACCTCTTGTTTTGGAGGGCACCGTTAAAATCTTTAGAGAAGACCAAGATGGAAAGGAGTTGTTCCTGTACTATTTGGAACCCGGCGATGCCTGCGCCATTTCTTTGGTTTGTTCCGGAAGAGAGCGCATCTCTAAAATTAAGGCCGTTTCCATGGAAACGGTGAAAGTCCTTAAGGTTCCTATTGAGAAAATGGACCAATGGATGCGGAATTATCCAAGTTGGTACTATTTTGTGGTTGAAACTTACCAATACCGCTTCGAGGAATTGCTCAAAACGGTAGACAGCATTGCCTTTAAGAAAATGGACGAAAGGCTCCTCAATCACCTAAGGGTTTTAAGCGAGGCCGCCAATTCCTACACCATTGAAGCTACGCATCGCACCATTGCCAATGAGCTGGGCACCTCCCGCGAAGTGATTTCTCGTTTGCTTAAAAAGCTGGAGCAAAGAGGACACATAGAGCTTTCCAGAAACCACATTAAGATTATTGATTTGTTTCACCCCAACCCGGCTTGAGGGCCATTCCATGACCATATGGGGCAAACCTAAAGTGCTAAAAATCCACTTTAGGCATTGTTGACGCTCTTTTGGGTTTTAAAAATCTCTTTTAGGTGTTTTTGGAAAGTTTCCCGTTTTCCATTGAATTTTCACCAATTGCCCCATGAGTTGAAGCATTAGCTCATAGTTCAGAGGCTTTGGGAGGCTTTATTTTTCCGGTAGCGCCCCGCTCAAGCCTTTCTGCGTACTTTATTCCTTTAAGTTTCATGACTCCGCTCAATTTTAGGTTGAGCTCTTGCAGCAATTGGTCCGGCGGCACTTCATTGGTCTCAACCAAAAGTATTGGAACTTCACCAAAGCTTGGGTCCTGTTGACCCACTACCAGCCAATGTTTTCCTTTCAGCCAAGGGTGACTGAGTTTCGATTTCCAATCTTCGGGATACAGCTTAATTCCACCGCTGTTGATTACTTGGTCTATTCTACCTTTCCAAACAAAAGCCTCCGGGCCAATCAATGCTACCGCATCTTTGGTTTCTAAATGAGATAGCTTCAATAGATGGTCGGTAACACTAAGGGTTCCGGATTCAGAGACCCCAAACTCCAAAGATGCATCCACCCGCTTAAACTCCAAGGTTTGATTTGGGCAAAGCCTTCTTGCGGCAACTTGGGTAAGGGTTTCAGTCATTCCATAGGTGTGCCACACCACCGGTTGCTGCCAAGTGCTTAGCATAGACAAGAGGCTTTGGGGTACAGGTTCTCCACCCAAAAGCACTTGACGGATTTGCTTAAACTTCTGTTTCCCTTCTGCTTGATTTAGCATGTGCAGCATCATGCTTGGGGTAAGCGACACCGCATCGGCCTCCAAGGCTTCTTGCCAGGGGTCAAGCGAGGGCTCCAAAGGCCAAAGATCCATGCCTTCTGCCAAACAGCGATACACAATCATACGACCTGCTACATAATGCAGCGGCAAAGCCAAAAGCCAGCGATTTCCCGGCCGCATACCCAGCCAGCGGTGCGTGCGCTGCGCTGAGGCTATTATTTGCGCTCTGCTGAACCAAAGCGTTTTTCTTTTTCCTGTAGTTCCGGAGCTTTGAAAAGCAAAACGGTCTATGGAAGGATTGTTCCAAGCTTCTACTATGGCTTGGATTTCTTTGGCCTGATCTGAACCTTGCGTTTGAAACCAAACTTCCGGCGGTGCTCCACAAATGCTTAATCCGGCCATTCCATGGGGGTATCGGGAAGGTAGGAAAGAAAAGGCCCCTCCATACTAAGCGGACTTTTTAGATTGTTGCTGTACAGTTGGCCGGTACCTAAGCCCTGGGGTATAGGATTTTGACGGGTGTATACCCATTGGGCTATTTGGTTCAGCGCCACATTGGACTCCAAGGCAGAAGTAGCCCACCAACCGATGTGCAAATCCTGGGCGAGTTCAATCCACTCTTCGGCCTGTGCAAATCCTCCCAAAAGGCTTGGCTTAAGAATGATATAGGCAGGAAGCGTGGTTTCCAACAAGTCCAGTTTTGCTTCTCGAGTCAATAAACCAATCAGCTCTTCGTCCAAAGCAATGGGCACCGGAGATTGGGCGCAAAGGGTGGCCATTTCCTCTATTTGGCCGGCCGCAATGGGTTGTTCAATGGAATGCACCTGCATTTCTGCCAAAAAGTCAAGTACCTCAGGGGCCTCTTCCGGGCTAAATGCGCCATTGGCATCTACACGGATTTCCAGTTCTTCGGCACCATAATGGCTTCGTATCTCTTTTAAAATATGCCACTCTTCAGCCCTATCCAGGGCACCAATTTTTAGTTTAAGACATTGAAACCCTTCGTTGAGTTTTTGATTGATACGTTCTACCATTACGTCCGCTGAGCCCATCCAAATTAAACCATTGATGGGAATTAAATCCCTACCGTCGGTAAACTTAGAAGGGAAGGGCTTTTGCCGGCCACCACTGCTTAAATCCAATAAGGCTTGTTCCAAAGCAAAGAGGGCCGAAGGCACCTGTGCAAAGTGCTCGTACAAAAAGCTTTCCCAAGCGTCCGGTTGTTTGCAAAAGTCTTGCAAAGCCATTTCCACCGCTTCGACAGATTCCAACGAAAGACCGGGTAGGGGGGCGGCTTCTCCAATGCCCCGGCAATCCGGTGCATGCTTTTCCCAAACATATAAATAAAAGACCTTATGGTATTTGAGGGTGTTTCTGCTGGTTTTGGCCGGCTCTTTAAACTCCAAAATGCGGGAAGTCCATTGAGCGGCTAAAGGGCCAAAGTTAAGGGCTCTAAGCTGGTCGAAAACATCTGGTGACTGCTGCATTTATTTAGGCATTGCCAAAAACCATCCAAGCTAGACCGGCGGTCAAGGTAAGCGTAGCCAATACCATGCCTTTCAATAGGGCATCAAAGCCACGGAAGTTTTTGTTTTGAAACGTAAGCGTAAGTTGAATGCTTGCCATAAGCACACCCGGAATCAGAGGCCAACCCGCAAGTTGGTAATACCAAGGGATGGCTGCCCAGCAAGCAAGACCAAAGGCAACCAAAAGCGCATGATACTGTTTTCCGCCCCGCATACCCATCCGAACCGCAAGGGTGATTTTTCCAGAGGCTGCATCGCCTATTTGGTCCCGCATATTGTTCATATGCAGCACGGCCATGGCAAAGCTACCCACACCTATGGCAGGGAAAAGGGACGGCCAAAGCAGGTGGTCGGCGTGGAGCCAAGCCGAACCAACTACGGCCACCAAGCCAAAAAACAGACCCACAAACAAATCCCCCAAACCTATGTACCCGTAAGGGTTTTTGCCCATGGTGTAGCGTAGAGCAGCCCAAATGGCAAAACCGCCAAGCACCAAAAAGAGCGCAATTTCGGCATAACGGTCCGGAGGGAAGGCCACCATAATGCAAGCAACAGCTGAAGCAAAAGCCAAAAGACCCACCAACCAAATGGCTTTAAGCATGGCGGAAGGGGATATTTTGCCACTTTGTAAGGCACGCTCCGGCCCTACCCTTGTATTATTGTCTGTGCCATGACTAAAATCGCCATAGTCGTTGGCCAGGTTCGAAAGAATTTGAAGCAATAGTGCCGTGGAAAGGGTAAGCCAAAAGACTTCTACCCGAAAGAACCCTTCCAGTTTGGCTGCCGCAGCGCCTGCCACAACTCCGGAAAGGGCCAAGGGCAGCGTCCTAAGACGCATGGCTTCTATCCAAGCTTTCCACATCATAGCTTAAGGGAAACGTGGAAATTTAGAAAAGTCCGGATCTCGTTTTTCCAAAAAGGCATTTCGACCTTCTTGAGCCTCTTCCAGCAAATAATACATTAGGGTGGCGTCTCCGGCCATTTCCATAATGCCCGCTTGCCCGTCCAGTTCGGCATTTAGACCTCTTTTAATCATTCTAAGCGCAAGAGGACTACGCTTCATCATGATTTGGCACCACTCCACCGTGGTATCTTCCAGCTCCTTAAGAGGAACAACTTTATTTACCAAGCCCATGTCAAGCGCCTCTTGGGCGGTATATTGCTGACAAAGGAACCAGATTTCACGCGCCTTTTTTTGTCCTACGTGTCTTGCCAAATAGGAAGAGCCAAAACCGGCGTCAAAACTACCTACTTTGGGTCCTGTTTGACCAAAGCGAGCATTGTCGCTTGCAATGGTAAGGTCGCATACTACATGCAACACATGCCCACCTCCAATGGCATAGCCGTTAACCATAGCCACCACCGGCTTGGGAAGGGAGCGGATTTTTTTATGCAAATCCAGTACATTTAATCGGGGAACACCGTCTTGCCCTACATATCCCCCTGTACCTTTAACATTTTGGTCGCCTCCCGAACAAAAAGCTTTGTCGCCGGTGCCGGTGAGTATCACCACTCGAATGTCTTGGTTCTCGCGACAAATCTCCATGGCATCCAACATTTCTATGTTGGTTTCGGGCCGGAAGGCATTGTACACTTCGGGCCTATTGATGGTAATACGCGCAATGCCGTCATAGTAATCAAACAAAATGTCTTGGTAAGACTTTAGGGGTTTCCAATCGCGTGCACTCATGCTTCCAATTATTTGAACAAAACTACAGCTTAAAAAAGCAATTGTTCAGGCTTTTTGTTCCAAAATTGACTTCTGCCAAGCCTGCCAGGCAATTTTGCTTTGCTTTGGTTGGGTTTGGGCTTCCCACAACAGGCTTTGCTCTTTTGGAACGGCAGGTATAGCACTCGGCATAGCATCGCTCCTTAGATATTGCCAACCAAAGCGTTGGGCCAACCATTCAAAACTTCGTTGACTTTGGGTGGCAAAAAGCCGCTCGCTTTGGGCTGCTTTTGACGCCCCCGGTAGCAATCGAAAGATTTGTCCTCCGCTATTGTTTAAAACCATTTGGGTCATGGGAGGTGGGGGTGGTGAGCTCAGCCAGCCATTGTTGTCGTAGTCCATGGCAAGGTCTCCGGTAAGTACAAACTGCCTTTGATGCGGATGTGCCACCGCATGCCCGCAGGCCGTAGACTGCACCCCATCTATCCCACTTACTCCTCTATTGCACCATACCTCAAGGTTTTTGGGCATTACGTGTCTTAAAAAGGAGGCATAGCGAATAGACATGCTGTTGCCTAGGTGAAGTGCATCGCCCTCTTGGAGAGATTGCAAAAACAAGGCCGCAGCACTTAGGTCGTGCCAACCTTCCGGTAATGGAGGCACGGCTTTGGGCATGTCTATGGTCTCCCAATCCTTAAGGCTTAGCTGATTCATTAGCTCCGGCAGCGGCAAATCCAGGCATTGGGTATTTGGATGAAACCGTGGAGAGGACGGTCCAAAATGCAGGGCTTGAAACCAACGAACGTTTGGGTTTGACTGCACAAAGGCATCCCATCGGCGGGGCAAAAGCGTGCCCCCAATAACCAAAATAGCCTCAGGTGTTTGGGCCGGATTTTTTTGGTTCCACAACCATTCAGGATAGGCACCAAAGGGGGAAAGGTCCCAAAGGTGGGATGAAATGTCGCCCCAAAAGTTGAGGCCCTTAGAAATGCCCTGCTCCAGCATAGGCCTTATTGCTTGGGCCAAGCTTCTAGGTAGTTGGCCGGCCAAAACCAAAAGCTTGGGTGGAAAGTTCGGCAATACCTTTTCTTGGAATGCGTTGTGAAACTCGCCGATGGGTTTTAGAGTTTCGGGAATGTCTTTTCCTTCAAAATACAAAGGCTCATCAAAGCGCAGATTTAAATGCACCGGGCCCGGAATTGGTCCACGAGCAATTTGCCAGGCTTTTTGCCCTATGGAGCGCCAATCTTCCATGTGCTCCTCAGGTTCGAAGCGGTCCTTCAAAAAGCCTTCGAAAAAATACGATTGCAGCATGGTTTGCCCTTCGGCGGTATTCAATAGGCGTTTGGGCCGATCGGCGGTGGCCACCAACAAAGGAAGGTTTTGGTGGTAGGCTTCTGCAAGGGCCGGGCCCATATTTAAGCCTGCGGAGCCGCTGGAGCAAAGAAGCAAAACCGGTTCCTCAAAGGCCCGTGCCAAGCCTAAGGCCACAAAAGCAGCGGCGCGCTCGTCGGGGTTGGTCCACACCTTTAGCTTGGGGAAAGAAGCCAAGGCAAGCGCTAAAGGAGCTGAGCGGGACCCCGGGGCCAACACAACCTTTCGCAAGCCACATGCTTCTAATTGGGCAAGTAAAGAAATAGCCTGATGAGCAGCCTTAGGGAGCATAATGCAAAGAAACGAAAAGGCAGGCGAATAGAATTCCCTAACTTTGGGCCAGAATTCTAAGCACATGGGAGGCAATTATCATCCTGAACCTTATTGGTCAGAAGTGGCAAAGCGCATACGGGAACGGCATGGACAAAACGTTATTGCCGGTGATGACGAACCGTATTACCGCTACAAGCGCAAGCGGTTTTTGGAAATGCTCGACAGCCTGGATGTGAAAGACAAAAGCGTGCTGGAAATTGGGCACGGGCCGGGAGGAAACCTTCGTTTTATTTACGAAAAACGTCCAAGCCGTTTGGAAGGGGTCGATATTTCTTCGGATATGGTAGAAATGGCCACCAAAAATTTGGAAGGAAGAAAGATTGGACTCACCAAAATCAATGGAACACAGCTTCCCTTTGAGGATCAAACCTTTGACCTGGTCTTTTCCGCTACGGTATTGCAGCACAATACGGACGAGGAAATGATGGCCAAATTGCTCACTGAAATGTGCCGCGTGAGCAAACACCGCGTAGTGCTTTTTGAACGGGTAGACAAAACCCTAAAGGGCGATGAGCTGTGCAAGGGGCGTCCGGTAGATTATTACGGAGAAATTGTAAAGAAGTCCGGTTTTACTTTAGAGGAAACGGAGTTCATCAATATTCATTTAAGCTATTTGGTCTGTGGAGCTATTCGTAAGGGGTTAAATTCCAAGCGAAGAAAAGAGGGAGAGCCTTTAAATTCCACTTCTGAGGCCTTGCAGAAGTTGAATTTGTCTTGGACCCGTTGGGTGGATCCTCTGTTTAAGGTGCAACGAGACGTTGCCAAAATGGTTTTTAAACGGAGCTAAAAGCGCCAGGGGGCGCGGCGGTACCGTGCCAAAGCGGGCAAGAGACCGGCCCCGGCAGCCCGGCGACCAAAGGAAGCCCGGCTGCAGGGTTTGCCGGTCCGAAGCACGCTTTGGGGCAGTAAAGCCAAGCACCCGCCCGGGCGCCCAAAATCCAATTTACGTTAAAACAGACTGCTTTTAGGGAGTTTATGCCCTATTTTTGCCTTATGCAGCCAAAAGTGGTCCGCCTAATTATTTTATTCATGTTCCTCGCCATGACCGGTTTGGTGGGGGTTCAGATTATTTGGATCCGCAGGGCCGTTGACCAACGCGAAGAGCAATTCAATCAAGGGGTTTATGAGGCGCTTTCCAATATATCGCTAGATTATCAGCAGGCAAGTTGGCGTCAAGACTTTGAGAAAATGTTTAACTGGCCTGCTTTTGAGGCTCAGGTGCAACAACATATAGATTCCTTAAACCAACTTCGGGTGTGTCGAAAGGAGGACAGCAGCAGTGTGCTGAATATGTTGTCTGCCCGACCGGGGCTCAAGAAGCAGCATTTCTCTGTGCGTTTGGGCCCTTTTTCGCCTGAAGATGGTTTGTCGGCCTATTACGAAGAGGAGTTGCAGGCCGATTTTTATTCAGGAAGCGGTTTGAACCCCGGCGATATGCTGGACCAAAGCCGCGAAATGATTGGGCAGCTCTTTCGAGAAATGATGACGGATTTTTCCATGCGTCGCCCAACGGCCATTGATACTTCCCTGCTTAGAGAAATTATACAGTACCGACTCAGCAACCAAGGCATTAAAACCAGCTGGGTGTTTGGCGTGCTAAACGGGGTGAATCAGGGTTTTGAAGTAGCACCCTCAGAGTATCGTAAGGCCTTAGCTGAAAGCCCTTACCGCGTTCCTTTGGGCTTAAACCCCTTTGTTCCGGGACCGGAATTGTTGTTGCATTTTCCCCATAAAACGGGCTTTTTAATTAAAAACCTGGTGTTTTTGCTGGTGGCCTCTGCGGTTTTGATTGTTATTATCATCATCAGTTTTGCCGCTACCATTTTCATTATTTTCCGGCAAAAGAAAATCCAAGAGATTAAAAACGACCTTATCAACAACATCACACACGAGCTTAAAACGCCAATCTCTACCATATCCTTGGCTTGCCAAGCCATGGGCGATCCGGACCTTAAAGAGATTCCAAGCATGCGCGACAGGTATGTGGGCATGATTGCAGAAGAAAACAAGCGCCTGGGAATGCTGGTGGAAAATGTACTTCAATCCGCGGTGTTTGACCGAGGCGAAGTGGAGCTCAAATTGCGTAAAGTAGACATGCACCAAAAAGTGGAGCGTGTGTTGCAAAGTTTGGAAATGCAGACCCAAAGCAAGGGCATTCAGGTGGTACGCAATTTAGACGCCCAACAATTTGTGGTGGAGGCCGACGAGGTGATGGTTACCAATTTGGTGTTTAACTTGGTAGACAACGCCATTAAGTACAGCCGAAAGCAAGAAGGCTCAGTGGTGGTAAGCACTTGGAACGAAGACCACTACCTGTGCATTGAAATTGCCGATAATGGAATTGGCATCTCCAAAGACGATCAAAAACGAATTTTCGATAAATTGTACCGCGTTCCAACCGGTAATGTGCACAATGTGAAAGGCTATGGCCTTGGACTAAGCTATGTAAAGTCCATTGTTGAAAGCCACCACGGACACATTCAGGTGAAGAGCCAACTCAACGAAGGAAGCCGTTTTACGGTTTCGTTGCCATTAAAACAGAAAAAAGACGACTGATGGAACAAATGAATCCCCGCATTCTTCTGGTAGAAGACGAAGCCAATTTAGGCAATCTGCTCAAAGAATACTTAGCTGCTAAAGGCTTTGAAACCGTGCTTGCCACCGACGGCCAAGAAGGCTTCGATGTGTTTTCAAGAGAGCGCTTTGACCTCTGTATTTTGGATATAATGCTTCCCATAAAGGACGGACATACCCTGGCCAAAGAAATTCGCCAGGCCAAAGAGGGCATGCCCATCATTTTTTTAACCGCTAAATCTTTGCCCGACGATCGAATCGAAGGATTTAAATCCGGTGCAGACGATTACCTTACCAAGCCCTTCAATATGGAAGAGTTGCTGCTGAGGGTGCAGGCCGTCCTAAAACGCTCCTCCAGCTTACCTTCCTTGCACGAAAAGGACCACCAATTTGATATTGGAAACTACCATTTTGACTCCACGCGTCAAATGCTTAGCCTAAATGGTGAGGATAAAAAGCTCACCAGCAAAGAGAGTGAGTTGCTCCGCTTGTTGGCCTTAAATTTGAATCAAACCTTGGACAGAACCTTTGCACTGAAAACCATTTGGGGAGACGATAGCTATTTTAATGCCCGCAGCATGGATGTCTATATTACCAAACTGCGCAAATATTTAAAGGAAGACGAGCGTTTAGAAATTCTAAATGTGCACGGTAAAGGGTTTAAACTTTTGGTTAATAATTGACAGCCAATTTGCTACCGACTTACATAAATTCCATGTATTTTTGAGCAAAGAACCCCTATGCCTCTTTCCCACAGGCTCTTTCTTTTGCTCTTTGCGCCTTTGTTCGGCTTGCTTCCTGTCTCTAAAGGATATGGGCAAGAAGTCGTGCATAGACGCCTTTCGGCCTCAGATGGCCTTCCTTCGAGTGAAATACACCAGGTTTGTACCGATGCCCAAGGCTATGTTTGGATAAGCACCAACTCCGGAATTGCTCGGTTCGACGGCAAAACCTTTCATACTTTCACCACCGGAGAAGGCTTGCCAGACAACGAAGTGCAGGTGCTGGCACCTACGCCTTTGGGCGATTTGTGGTTCAGCACCGGAAAAGGAATCCCGGGACGCATTGTGCAAGGCCAAGCCGAAACCTACCATAAAATCCCTAGGCTGGCTCGACACAACATTGCCTCCGTTTATTACGACCAAAACAATAGGATTTGGTTTAGCAGCTATGACCAATGGGTCTTTCAAACACGCAACGATTCAATTTTAGGTAGTTACCAGACGCCCGGCCAAGTGATCATGAACTTTGCCGAGAACAATAAAGGGCAATTGGTCGCCTCCGGAAATCTTGGCGGGTCTTGGTATAGTTTTTCTTCAGGGAAGTGGAAAAAAGAGTCCGAAGAAATTTTCAAATCCAGAGAAGCCATGCCCCAACCATTGGTTTGGCATGCCCCAACCAAACAATGGCTTATGGCTTATGGCGGAGGCCTTTACGCTATTGATCCGGGCCTGGAGCCTTTGCCCCTATGGAAAACCCAAGCCCCGGACTTGGTAGTGCAAGCCTTGTTGGTAGACGCCGTAGGTGATTTGTGGTTGGGGACCAGCATGGGCGTAGTTCAGTTGGGCTACGATTCCCAAGAGGGCTGGTTTACCAAAAGCCATTTTTTGAAAGAACTTAGAGTCCAATCTTTAGCCCTTGATTTTGAGGGGAATATTTGGGCTGCCACCCCGGGTTCCGGACTATATTTTGTGCCTCAAGCCCGTACCCTACGCTTTGGACGAAGCAACAGGCCGGCCGCAAACCATATAACAAGTTTGCTCGATCTGGGTAGGGAAGGCTTAGCTGTTGGTGCTGACGACGGGGGAGTATTTAAATGGAAAAACGGAAACATGCAAACCCTCCTGGAGGGAAAAGCCGGTTACGTTTCTTCCAGGGTAAATCAGTTGATTCAACATAGCGACGGAAGCATTTGGATGGCCACTGAACGTGGTATCTTTCGTTGGAAATCCGGCCGAATAAGCCTCGTTTTGAATCGGCCCGGGCGTTCCCTCGCCGAAGGAATGGACCAAGAAGTATGGGTCGGTTCCGGCAATAGTTTGGTGCAACTAAACGCCCAAGGAAAAGTGTTGAACCGGCAGCTCATTGGCCGAATCGGTTCCCTCGAATTCGATGTCGCTCAAGAAGGCCTGCTCTACGCTTCCGAATGGGGCTTGAGTTTGTTTAGAAACGGGGTCAATCGTTTTTGGGTCGATGGCTCTACCTTTAAAAACCAGCGCATTTCAAGCATTTGCTCCGACCCAAAACGGGGCTTAATGTGGGTGAGTACCTTAGGCGCAGGTTTGTTCGGCTTAAAAGGGAAAGAAGCTATTTATCACTTCCATAGCGGCGTAGGTCTGGCTTCAAATATGGTAAACCATGTGTTTTTGGATGACCAAGGCAACCTTTGGGTCTCCGGAAGAAAAGGACTGGATAGAATTCATCCGGAGTCAAACCAAATGCGCCATTTTGGAGAAGCCGAGGGCCTGCTTGCCGAAGAAATCAATCAAGTGCTGGTGCAAGGCGACTCGGTCTGGGCAGCCACCAACGAAGGACTTAATTTATTTGTCCGGTCCCGCATGCGAAAACAGTCGCCTCCACCTCCCATTCATTTGGCCGGGGTCAAAATTAACGACGAATATGCCCAAGTGAGCAAGCTGGAGCAGCTGGACCACAACAGCAACAATCTAGAATTGGAACTGCATGGAATTTCGTACAGCAACCCCGAGGGCATTAGCTACACCTACCGATTAGACGGGCTCGACAGCAATTGGTACCAGACCAAAAGCAACATCATAAATTTTGCCGGCTTGCCGCCCGGAGACTACCACTTCACCGCCTATGCTTTAGATAGCTACGGCCAAAGGTCGCTCCAGCCCATCGATATCCGAATTTCCATTCAACCGGCCTACTGGCAAACCATGCTCTTTCGGGTCTTTATGGTCTTGCTGGCTGTAGGTCTGGTAGCCTTATTTATTCTACTTAGAGTTAAGTACATTAAGAAGCGGGAAAGGGAAAAAACAGAATACAACAAAGTATTAAATGAGCTAAAACTCACCGCCCTTAAAGCGCAAATGAACCCACATTTTCTGTTCAATAGCCTTGGGTCAATTCAAAACTTAATCAACACAGACCGCAAAAAGGAAGCCAACCAATACCTGAGCAAATTTGCCCGCTTATTGCGCATGATTTTGGACCAATCGGACCAAAAGGACGTAACTCTAATGGATAAAATAGCCCTTTTGGAACTTTATTTGGGCCTGGAAACGCTCCGCTTCAGCAACCGTTTTCAATACCACATTCTGGTTCCCGAAGAGTTGGACCAAACCAGCATCCGAATCCCGCCCATGATCATTCAACCCTTCGTTGAAAACGCCATAAAACATGGCCTCTTGCCTAAAAAAGAAGGCGCCGAATTGCTCATCTCTTTTGAAACCAAGCCCAACCGAATGCTTTACTGCCTCATCGAAGACAACGGCATCGGTCGCGTCAAACGCGAAGCCCTAAAAGAAGGCAGCCAGCAAAGCGATTACATCAGCAAAGGCATTCAAATTACCAAGGACCGCCTACAACTCGTCAACGAATTGAGAGACAGACCCGCCAACTTTAAAATCACCGACCTCTACGACGAAGACGGCAGCCCCCGCGGCACCCGCGTAGAGTTTTTCATCCCCTACGACTGACCCAAACCTCTTCTAGCATAGCGCTTTTTTGCATTGCACATGTTTAGAGGGATTTTTTGGGCGCCATTTCCGTCTCCGTCTCCAAGTCCTCGGTTTCAGCCTAAGGGCAGCAAGGCTTCCGGGGTCCCCCTCCAAACATCGGGGGCCTCCTCAACACTTGCTGCCCTAAGGCCAAAACCTCCGGGCTTTCCAACTCCGCCGGGGCGCTTAAGCTCCGAACCAAAGTTCTCTTTAGAGAAGTCTTAATATTATGGCCACTCACCCGCCGTTGAAACTAGCCCTTGCCAAACCAAACCAACTTGAGACTGTTGATGCGTTGCGTTTTCTAGACGAAGTTCCTGACCGAAGCGTCAGGGACGAAGTTCCTGACCGAAGCGTCAGGGAAGCAGTTCCTGACCGAAGCGTCAGGGACGAAGTTCCTGACCGAAGCGTCAGGGACGAAGTTCCTGACCGAAGCGTCAGGGCAGGTGTGCCGCCAGAATAGCGTCGCATCAACAGTCTCAACTTACTGAAGCACCAGTTTTTGGTAATACACCGTTCCGTCCTTCAAACGGATTTGAGCATAATACAGCCCTGAGGGCAAACCTTCTACCTTCAATACATTGGCTGCGGGCTTTACCGACCAAGAACCCTGATTTTTACCTTGTTGGTCAAACAAATGTATGCTTGCTTCTTGACTCAAACCGGCCAAGCGAACTTCGTAGGATCCCGGGTTTGGATAAAAGCGAAGCATAGCACCGGTTTTTTCTGCTTCGCTCACGCCGGTAAGGGCATAGCAAGAGGGGTGGTGGGGCAAGTGACTCACCGTATCTACAATTATATTGGTATCTCCCGGAAAATAATGCGACACGTT
>JAUHWY010000024.1 GCA_030427255.1 Bacteroidia bacterium
GCGATTGCAACGGCACCCCGGTACGCATGCAATGGAGAAACCAAAGCAGCTATACTACGGCCACCGCTCCCAGCTGCTCCAACCATGGAGAAATTTACGTGCGTTAAACAAGAAAACCCGAAAAATGCTACATTTGTAGCCCCTTGGGAGGGCTCTTAGCTCAGCTGGTTAGAGCATCTGACTCATAATCAGAGGGTCGCTGGTTCAAGCCCAGCAGGGCCCACTTTACAAACAAAGGCTTGCCTCGCATGGGGTAAGCCTTTTTATTTAAACTCAAGTCCGACCCAGCCCCAGTTTTATCACAGTACAGCATCCCAAGGCTAATGCCTCTACTACTTGAAAAAGCCATTCCAAAAATCAAAACTTTTGAAAGAATTTTTCGCCCGCTAAAATTCACTTTAAGTAGATTTTTATTGTGGGGTATTTTGGGCGCCTAATCCGTCTCCGGCCATTAGCTGCCTCCTAGGTTTGCTACGCCGCCAAGCGAGGCCAAGGAGCTTCCTGTGGTCGCTCTTGCCCTCTCGGCGGCTGTGCACCCTATTTCGGCAGGCTAATTGGCCTCCGCCGGGGCGCAGATTCCCCTCCGTGTGTCAACTGCCTTTGGAAGCAGACCTTGAAAAGCAATAGGGAAAAATGAAGCCATTTTTTCTTTTCATGCGTCCAATGCGCTCACTATATCTCAGCTAGGTAGTTTCTAAAAAAGTGTGTAAAGGGTTCCTGAAAATGTCCTCTACATCTTGCAGCCCTCCGTGCCCACCCTTAGGGCAAATTTCGGAGTTTTCAAAAGCACTGTCGTTTATTAAACGCTTGTAAACGTTTTGCGGGGTCAAACACAGAATATAAGCCGGTTTACAGCCATTTGCTTTAAAACCTTGATGAATACTCTTAACTTGGAATATACTTTATATTTGACCCCCCAAACTGTCCAACCCGACCATAGGTAGGATAAAATCGCTTAATTATGACCAACATTCCTAGCCTCGACACCAGACTTATAACAGATCTATTAAAGGAAATTGGAGAGCTTGTTCCAATCGCAAAAACTACCATAAAAGGAGAGTCTGCAGTGTGTATTGAAGTTGAAGGAAAAATGAAAATGACTTACTTTTTAAGTCTCAGCAAAATAATGATTGTTATCAGTATCCTGTATATAAAAGTTTCAAAGATTGGACAACCCGAATTGAGCATTAAACTGGATAACATTTCTGGATTTCTATATTATGGGATTATTTTTGTTTCTAGCCTTTTGGTTATGCTATTTTCAGATATCCCTCGGCTTCTTTTCACCATTCTTATTCCCGCCCAACTTTTGTTCTTTTCTTTAGTTATTTATTTAACAAACAAATATGTAAAATTTATAATTAAAGAGAGCTACCAAAAAGTATTGCTTCGATATCATTTCCTTACGAATAAAAACAACTAAAATGGTCTGCATTACTTCTGATCCTCCAGCAATTAAGCCCTACAAATACTATTAGAAAATTTATGCCCATGCAATCCTACGGGCTACTAAATCATTTAAATTAACTAAAGATTTGCTTAGCAAAAAAGTTGGAATGGATCATTCATAGCCAATCCATGAACCACTTCCACGAAAGTATAGGAAAGGATAAGGCCACAACCACTTAATGACACGGAAACAGGATTGGTTTAGGGAAAGTATTCTACTCAGACTTTCGTCCCTGAGAAGTTGGCCTGGCTGTTCCAGATACCTTTAATTCTTTTGCTTCTGTTGAGCCCGTGGAAAAATATTTAGGGAAGTATGCAATGCATGCCGAAGGCTTGGTTCCTAATACACCGACTCTTGAATTCCTTGGATAAATCAGCCCCATCATACCAACATTGGAAGCATTTAATGAGGAAACTATGGTTGCCTTATAAACCATTTTGCTAAAAGAAAACTGTTGTAATGCGGATACCTCTACCAAAATCTCTCCCAAACCCTCCGCATTTCGAAAAGGTACTATGCGCAATTCTTTATCTAATGGACGTAAACTATTCAAATAGTACATTAACACATAAAATCCAATGCCCATAGGAGAAAGTCCAATTATCAAAACAACCTGATTCAATAACAAAGCAATTTGTAATGAAATCGGATTCCAAGGACCTAAGGAACCGTAGTAATAGTGTTCCACTCCCGTGGAAATGGAAAAGAAAAGGGTTTGACTAATTGCCCAGGCCAATGCCAGAGGAAAATACCTTTCATTTTTCCGTAGCCTTAGCACAGTGTGGGCCACAGCGAAGCCCAAGGAAACGATGGCCCAAATGTTAAATCCTTGCATGGCAAGGCTTACCAATCCAATCAATGTAAATACCCCAATGACTATATCCATTAGCAGTACTGCACCTTTCTTATCCATATTAAATGTTCAATTTGATGGTGGTTTAAATCCCTGGTGTTAATTAAAAAACAATTCCACCCAAATATCTAAATAAATGTTTGAGTTTCTCTAAAAAATGCTTCTCCAAATAGAAGGCCAACCAAATTTTAAAAATACAATTAAAGGGCTTCAATAAATTAGCTACTTGACCTTATACCGGTTAAATCTCTTAACTCTACTCAGTTCTGCCCTATGCATGATGAAATAAATGGCGAAGGGAAGGCTGAGTGAAGCTAATGTTATGGTAAATCCAAAAAGTGATTTTTCAAAATAGCTGTTGGTAAAGAAAATGGTGGAGCCAATGGCCAAGGCAAAAGTTATAATCAGGTACACCAAATTCATTCTATGATTCTGCTTTTTGTAGATCTCGTTGGGATGATACCGATCAAGATGGGCGCAGTTCCGGCATTTGATTTCGATGGAGCTTCCCTTAGACCGCGCTAATTCTCCCCTGTCCATAATAAAGGGACAAAAAAAACGGGTAGAATGTCCGCAGCTTTTACAATTGACAAATAAGTTCACGATAAATAAAATATAAATTAGACTATAAGCGCAATTTAACTTAAAATGAATGAAGCTAATCTCCTGAAAAAACCTAATAGATTGGATTTTGAGATGGGCGCATGGAAGTTGGATTAAAATGAGCAGCGAAAATTAGAAAAATATTCGGGCAATCGCCCAGGCAGTGGGAGAAGGAATGCGTTTGATGTACAAATATTGCTTTGTTAGCGGAGGGGACCCAATCCCAACCAAGGAAAAATAGCAAGAACCCATCTTTTGATAGCGATAAAACGAAGACACAATCTCATAGGATAATTACATGCCAAAGAATCGCCCCTCCGGCCCAGCAAAAGGCCGCTTGATGCTCCAACTTAGCCGCCTTTGGGCGAGGAGGTGTAGCTTTGCGGAACCACCACAGCCTTAGGGCGGCTTGGTTGGAGCAAGAGAGCCTGGAGCAAGGGCCGGATACAGAGCGTAATTTTGCTATGGGCAAGGGCCCAAAACCTACCATTGAGGTTGTTTACCACAATTCTTTATATTTGTTAGAGTTAATCCCTAATCCAAGGCGTCATGAAATCCCTGATTTCTCTTGTTTTTGCTTGCTTTGCATGTATGGTGCAGGCGCAAGTTACCGTATTCAACACCTTTGAAGATTTTCAAGCCGAGAAAGGGGAAACCTATGACGAGTATGTTAAGTACACCATTCCCCTCTATAGCTTTACCCTGAAACTAAAAAACGGTGGAAAAGCCACAAAAATAAAGGCGGCCGATATTTGGGGGTTTACCTACGGCGACAATCTGTTTAGAATAGAAAGAGATAAAAACCTGCCGGTAATGGTGTTAAGTTTTGGCAAAATTGTTTTTTACGGAAATGGCGCTGCGTTTTTGAGTATGATTAAAAACAAAACTTCCACCGCTTCTTTTTACAGCGGTTATCATGGCTATTTGTCCAAAGACATCAACTCCCCTATCTATCCAGTGGCCACAAGACGTGATGGGAAGCTTATTGCAGGAGATCCGTATGTACTGTACAAAAAATTCAAAGAAAGCCATCCGGAGTATGCCTCCCTTTTTAACTGCCTGTTAGGACTTGACATAAGCACAGACATGATGTTGGAATGCGTCAAAAAATTTGAGGCAGAGGAATGAAGTTAGCGGTTGCCGACTCCCCTGCCCTTTCATAACTCGGTTGGCAGAAACACCTTTGGACTTCGGTTGTTTTAATAAAATATCAGAGTAAAAGGAGTGGATATGGGCTTAAACGACCATAAATCAGGAAAGGAGGCGAATCCATGGGCACAACAGACGGACCAAGCACTCGAACAGTGGCTGCAAAAAAACCGGCCCAAACCACTTTTTGATGCCTTTTTCATCGGTTTTTTGATTGGGATTTTAATCTTTGGCGCCGCGGCAAACGTTTGGGGCTTTTTTGCCCTCATCCCTTTGGTTCTTATATACCTGTTTCTAAAAAAACCGAAGCAATATGCCGCGGCAAAGCAGGAATGGGAGCGTAGGAAAGGCAGCAAGGTCAGCGGATAATAAACAATTCAGTAATAAAAAATAAATTTGGATGTAAATGAAATTCAGATGATTAGTTCAATAAAATTTCTTTCATTAATTCTACTGTTTTTTTTCTTTGGCTGTAGGGAAGGAAAAAATAGAAACAATACCTTTTGGAAATACAATGGAGGTTACCATATTGGGGACTTCATATGTTTATCAAATGACCATATCGAACATTCCTTTATTGGAGATACGATTTGTTTCCGCAATGAAATTGCGCTTATAAAAACATTTAGGTTCAACGAATTAATTATTATTAGTGAAAACGGAGATCAAGGGCGTTACTGGTACAAAGGCAAATGCGAAAAAGGGTATCCTTAAAACTTTTTTATTGAAAGAAAAAATAAGTTTGGGGTTCATTATTGCCTGTTAAAATATCTTCCCAAACCGAATGATCCAATTTGAAGTTTCTTTGTTTTGGGCCTTTCCTCCGTGGCTGCGTCAGGAATTCTAGTCGGCCCTTGTTCCGGCCAGCCTTGCCCCTGCTTGGTTTGGGGGACATGCGGTGACTTACTCGAAGCATTAGGTCGTCCATAGACCCCTACGGCAGCGTAGGGGCCTCCTCGGCCTCCCCAAACCAATGCAGCGGCTGCGGCGGGTCCTCCCTTGGGGCCTTGGAGGCCACTCTTTGCAGTTTCTTTACTCTATAAAGTAGTTCAGACTCCCCTGTTCCCTGATTGAAATCAAGGGACAAGGGCATCTAAAGATCTGGGCCCTAGGAGATTTGCGTTTGCCTTTTCTCAGAAGAATGAATACATCCAGTGGTTTTATCCTGTGCAGCAAGCCGTGCCCACCCCTGGGCAAATTTCGGGGTTTTCAAAATCTGGAATCGTTTATTAAACGCTTATAAACGTTTATTGGGGGTAACTTCTCAATCTAGGTAACTCCTGTCAATACTCTTTTTATGGTTGATAGGAATCTCAGTAAACCTTATCCTTTGCCCTTCCAAAATCCAATTCTCAGGCAAAGTTCTTGTTGTGATCATACATCCTTCATGAGAAATAAATCCCTTTAATCACCGTTAAAATTCAAATTGTACTGTTCGTGATATTGAACCTAAATTCTTTTTCATTAGAATGGAGACAATCGAAACAGTAACGATTACAACCCTTTAAATGAACTTAAAATGAAAGTTTTGTTTTTTTTAGCCACCTTTAGCCCTTTAATGAGCCAAACAGAAGCGTGTTATGTGATTGAAAATTCCATGAAATTAGAGTCTGATTACTCTGAAGTGCTTAGAGAGATACCCTGCGAACAGTTCAACTCTGTAGATTCACTTTGTATTTTTAAGATTTCAACCAAGACAGCTGAAAGTGAAGAATACCATAAAGACTCGGTGCTTTATTGGTCTAGTGGGGAAGTTTATATTTCCTATAAATTGGATAGCCTTGGTCGAATTCTGCCTGGTATCTATTTCGGGTATGATGAATTAGGCAATATAGAATTTAGGAAAGAGGTCTCGAAAAGGAAATCCAATAACGGAAGGACTTTGGTCCGAACTCTTTACCTTGGACCTTTTGAACTTTACCGCCACCAAAATATCTTGTTGGATACTACTTACGAAGATATTGGTGTTGCAAATGCTTACAACCAAGGTGGTTCATATTTGATTAATCGGGTGAATGGGTATGGAGTTTTTCAGGTTGTATCATTAGGTTATGGGGTGGATAATGGTATACTAAATATAAGAGGCTTCAATTCTCGTCTACTTTTTGAAAATGGTTCCTCCTTTCAAAGACCTCATGGTTGGAATTTTATAGCCTCAAACAACTATAAAAGTTTTACGGTTTATAGAGAAGACTATGGTGAAATAGTGGAGGGAATTACCGCAGGTGAAGTAAATGGAGTAGAAAGCTTAAGTAAGACCTCTTCAAGTACAATGGCCCTTGATTCAAATAATTTTGCTCATTTTCTTCATTTAAATAAGGGTACATTAAAAATTGCATGGAAAGAACAGTATGGAAGCTTAGAATTGATTGAATACATAAAAGATTCATATCCAGAAGAACCATTCTACAAAAATGAGAATAGTTCCAAAATTTTCATAAACGAAGATCTTGGGTGGGTGGAGCATATTCAATTTATAAAAGATGGAGCCCTTTATCGTGAAGATGGTTATAAAAACTGTAGACTCGTCATTTCAAGAGTCTGGGAAGGTGATGGTTATTATATATACAGGTATGATTACCCATCGGGAAAGATTACAAGGGAAAGGGAAAAGGAATTAGAACGAGTACGTATAGGACGTTAAAAACAATAGTATTTTGAAGGCAAAAGCATTGCTGTTAATGTCTAAAAAAGTGTGTAAACCTAACACTAACACCACTTCAATAACCAACAAAAAAATTGCTCACCTAAAATTAAAAGACACCACCTTGGAATCAGGGGTTGGAGTATTTAATGAGATGTTCTTGCAGTGCTTTGCGTCTGATTTCTCTCCAAAATCTGAAAGCATTTAGCACATTTATCCTGCGCAGCACTCCGTGCCCACCCTCATGGCAAATTTCGGAGTTTTTAAAGGTAAAGTCGTTTATTAAACGCTTATAAACGTTTCCCTGTAAGAGTAAAACCCAAATTCATTTCTTGGTAAATTTTATTCTAAGCATGGTAGACCTAATCCACTTATGGTATATAAGCGTTCGGGGACTTTTTGGAGAATTTCTTTGTGTTGCATTAGGTATTGAAGCCGGGATTTCTTCAAATATAGCCCGGCCTTGGTACGGAGGCCGAAAACCCACAGCCTTGGGCCTTAGGCAAGCGGGCAGCGAGGAGGCTCCCGATTTTCGGGAGACCCCGGAGCGCCGGCTTGCCTTAGGCCCATGGCGAGGATTTGAGGCCGGAGGACTTGTGATACACTTTGAGGCCGTTGACGCGTTGTGTTTTCAAGGCGAATTAAGGCACGGTCAATTTAAAAGTCCGCAGTTTACTAGTTGTAAATGAGGAACTTGAGAATTGGCCGTAACGCAAAGTCGCCGTCAGAATAGCAACGCGTCAACGGTCTCATTTTATGCCGGAGGGTAATTCAGGCCCCAAAAAACTAAAATAACATGCCTGTGGCAAGAAAAGGAATTGGACAAAAAAAACCGCCTCAAATGAGGCGGTTTACTTGCCATATAGGCATGATTTGTTGTTGTATTATGCCTTGTCTTCCGCCTGATCGGCAGCATCGTCCTTGGCTGGCGCATCCGCTTCTTTGGATGTATCTGCCTCTTCGGCTTTGGCTTTGGCCTTGGGTGCTTTGGCCTCCTTTTTAGGCGCCTCTTCCTGGGCTTTTGCCTCCTCCGTTCCGGCTGTGGCAGCCTTACCGGCACGACGCGTACGCTTACGGGTAGAAGATTTGGCCTTTTGCTCGGTGAGTAGGTTTTCGTTGAAGTCTACCAACTCAATAAGGGCCATTTCGGCATTGTCGCCTTGACGTGCACCCAACTTAATGATGCGTGTGTAGCCGCCCGGGCGGTTAGCAATTTTAACGCCCACCTCACGGAACAGCTCAGCAACGGCATGTTTGTCGCGCAGGTAAGAAAATACCATCCGACGGGAGTGGGTATTGTCGTTTTTAGCTTTGGTGAGGATAGGCTCCACAAACACGCGCAGGGCCTTAGCTTTAGCGACGGTGGTGTGGATGCGCTTGTGCAAAATAAGGCTGTTGGCCATGTTCATAAGCATGGCATTGCGGTGGGCAGCCTTTCTTCCTAGGTGATTGAATTTCTTTCCGTGTCTCATGACAAATCCATTGGGCGTTTACCGCCGTTTACGTTATCAGTCTTTATCCAGTTTGTATTTGGCAACATTCATACCAAATTGCAGACCTTTGCTTTTAACTAAGTCTTCGAGTTCTACCAAAGACTTTTTACCAAAGTTACGGAACTTAAGCAGGTCAGTCTTGTTGAACGAAACCAAATCGCCAATGGTTTCTACATCGGCAGCTTTGAGGCAGTTGAGGGCACGTACCGAAAGGTCCAAGTCAACCAATTTGGTTTTGAGCAATTGACGCATGTGAAGTGACTCCTCGTCGAATTCTTCGGTTTGCGCCTTTTCTTCCGTATCCAAGGTGATCTTCTCATCGCTAAACAAGGCGAAGTGTTGGATAAGAATCTTTGCAGATTCCTTAAGTGCTTCCTTGGGCATGATAGAGCCGTCGGTTTGCACATCAATCACCAATTTTTCGAAGTCGGTTTTTTGCTCTACCCGGTAATTTTCAATGGCATACTGCACATTTACGATAGGGGTAAAGATGGAGTCGATGGCGATGGGTCCAATTTCATCGATGAGGACCTTATTTTCGTCTGCAGGACGGTAGCCACGACCGGAATGAATGCAAAGCTCAATGTTGAGTTTTACGGAAGAGTCCATGTGGCAAATTACCAGATCCGGATTCAGTATTTGAAAAGCGGAGGTAAATTTGGTAATGTCCCCTGCGGTGAATGCCTCGGCTCCGGAGAAGCTGATGTTAACCTTTTCGGAATCTACCGAATCAATCTGCCGCTTAAGGCGTACCTTTTTAAGGTTAAGAATGATTTCGGTCATATCTTCTACTACCCCTTTAATGGTAGAGAACTCATGATCGACGCCTTCCACCTTAACAGAGGTAATGGCGAAGCCTTCCAGGGAAGAGAGTAAGATACGGCGAAGGGCGTTACCGATGGTTATACCATAGCCGGGCTCCAGAGGGCGGAATTCAAATTTGCCTCGGGTGTCATCTGATTCAATCATGATGACTTTATCTGGCCGCTGAAAATCTAAAATAGCCATAAAAGGTGGACGTTTGAGCTTAATTATTTAGAGTAAAGTTCGACGATGAGCTGTTCCTTAATGTTTTCAGGAATTTGCTCACGTTTTGGAGAGTTGACAAAAGTACCTTCCATGCTGTTGCGATCGAAGGATACCCAGTCCAATCCTGCTCCGGCGGAGGCCAAAGCATTTTGAATGGTGCTTAGGGATTTGGAACGCTCTCTTACGCCTACTTTATCGCCGGGACGTAAAGTTATGGAAGGGATATTGGCGACCTCCCCATTAAGGGTAATGTGTTTGTGAGAAACCAACTGACGAGCGGCATCGCGTGTAGGGGCTAAACCCAAGCGAAAAACGACATTATCCAGACGAGATTCGCAAAGCATCAACAGGTTTTCACCGGTAACGCCTTTAAGGGTAGAAGCACGGACAAACATTTTACGGAATTGCTTTTCGAGAATACCGTAGGTGTATTTTGCCTTTTGCTTTTCCATAAGTTGAATAGCGTACTCGGATTGCTTGCGGCGTCTTTTAGACGGGCCGTGCATACCGGGGCCATACTTTTTGCGCTCTAAAGCTTTGGAAGGGCCAAAGATGGGTTCTCTAAAGCGGCGGGCAATTTTTGTTTTAGGGCCTCTGTATCGTGCCATAATATTGGATATCTATCTTTAGAAAAAATGAATTAAACGCGGCGACGTTTTGGTGGACGGCAACCGTTGTGTGGCAAAGGAGTGATGTCCACAATTTCGGTGACTTCAATACCTGCATTATGGACGGTGCGGATAGCAGATTCGCGTCCGGAACCGGGGCCTTTAACGTATACTTTTACGCGGCGCAAGCCCAAGTCGAATGCTTCTTTAGAGCAATCGGTAGCGGCTTGTTGAGCGGCATAAGGAGTATTCTTTTTGGACCCGCGGAAGCCCATTTTACCTGCACTTGACCAAGAAATAACTTGTCCTTGGTTGTTGGTAAGTGAAATGATGATGTTGTTGAACGTTGCGCTGATGTGGCATTGTCCAACAGCTTCCACTTTAACCTTTTTCTTATGGGTTTTTTGTTTGGCCATCGTCGCTTAGCTAATTACTTGGTTGCTTTTTTCTTGTTAGGTACCGTCTTTTTCTTACCTTTTCTGGTACGGCAATTGTTCTTGGTTTTTTGACCACGTACAGGCAGACCTACCCGGTGGCGGATACCGCGGTAACAACCGATATCCATAAGCCGCTTAATGTTGAGCTGAACTTCTGAACGAAGTGCACCTTCCACCTTAAGTTCGTTGTTAACATAATTACGGATGTTGGCCAAATCCTCATCAGACCACTCTTGTACTTTCTTATCGAAGTCAATGTTAGCGTCTGTGAGAATGCGTCGCGCCGTTTGGCGACCAATTCCGTAAATGTACGTGAGTCCGATTTCTCCCCTTTTGTTGCGGGGCAAATCTACACCTGCGATCCTTGCCATAGTTTTGAAAAAATAGGTTTAGCCCTGACGTTGTTTAAACTTGGGGTTTTTCTTGTTAATCACATAAAGTCGTCCTTTTCTGCGGACGATTTTGCAGTCTGCGCTGCGTTTTTTTAATGAGGCACGAACTTTCATAATGCACTTATTTGTAACGGTATACTATACGGCCTTTGGTCAAATCATAGGGAGACATTTGTACCCTCACCTTATCTCCGGGCAAAATGCGGATATAGTGCATCCTCATTTTTCCTGAAATATGAGACGTAATGATGTGTCCGTTTTCAAGCTCCACGCGAAACATTGCATTAGACAATGCTTCGATAATGACGCCATCTTGTTCTATGGAAGCCTGTTTAGCCATGTATCTTATACAAACGTTAGATTATTGTTGTTTTTAATTGCGTTTTCAATAGCTGTGTAGCTGCTCAGCAAGTCCGGCTCGCCTTCTTGAACAGCCACGTTGTGTTCAAAGTGAGCCGAGGGTTTACCGTCTTTGGTTACAATGGTCCAACCGTCTTTTAGCACCTTCACCTGTTTTTGCCCCATGTTAATCATAGGTTCAATTGCTAGTACCATACCTGAACGCAACACCGTTCCGGTGTTTCGCTTTCCGTAGTTAGGTACTTCAGGCGGTTCGTGCAATTCACGACCAAGACCATGTCCCACCAAATCACGCACTACACCATATCCAAAGGACTCCGTGTACTGCTGAACGGCTGCACCAATATCTCCAATTCGATTGCCGTCAATGGCTTGCGCTACTCCCAGGTAGGTGGCTTCTTTTGTCACTTTCAACAATTGAAGCTTCTCTTCACCAACCTCACCGAGAGCAAATGAATAGGCAAAATCACCGTGGAAACCTTGTTTTAATACTCCGATATCCACTGTAACAATATCGCCTTCTTTCAGCAACTCATCGGAAGGAAATCCGTGAACAACCTGTTCATTTACCGAAAAGCATACCGAATAAGGGAATCCGTTAAAGCCTTTAAAGGCCGGAACACCTCCCATATCGCGGATGACTTGTTCGGCAAGTGCATCGATTTGAAGACCGCTGATGCCCGGGCCAATTCGACCCGCAACAGCAGCAAGTGCTTGCTCAACTACCAAAGAACTCTGTCTGCAAAGCTCAATTTCTTCTTTTGATTTTACCTGAACCATTGGTTTGGTAAACATCAGATAGAAGAAGTTGGGTAACCTGCAGTCATCCTGCCCCTAACTTTTCCTGTCTTCATCAATCCGTCGTATTGACGCATTTTGAGATAGGAATCGATCTGAGCGAGGGTATCCAGTACTACACCTACCAAAATTAGGAGAGATGTACCACCGTAAAATTGTGCAAAACCGGGATTCACATTGGCCAAAGTAGCAAAAGCGGGCAAGATAGCCACAACGGCAAGGAAAATAGATCCCGGAAGAGTAATACGGCTCAACACCGCATCAATATATTCTGCAGTCTTTTTACCAGGTTTCACCCCTGGAATAAAGCTGCCTTCGCGCTTGAGTGCGTCGGCCATTTGTTGTGGGTTTACAATAATGGCGGTATAGAAGTAAGTGAAAATAACCACCATTAAACCAAAGACTAGGTTATACCAAAAGCCGGTATAATCAGAGAAGGCGCGTACAAAAGCACTACCATCGTCAGCAAACCCGGCAAGAGCGATGGGCAAAAACATAAGTGCTTGAGCAAAAATAATGGGCATTACACCGGAAGAATTCACTTTGAGGGGAAGATAACTACGCGCTCCACCGTACATGCGGTTTCCGGCCACCTTCTTAGCGGCATGAATGGGTACCTTACGTACGCCTTGCACCAACAATACAGAAACAATAATTACAGCAAGGAGAATCAACATTTCCATAAGGAAAAGAACCAATCCGCCTCCGTCCGGCTCTAACTTAGAGCGGAACTCGGTCAAAAGACCTGTTGGTAGCGTGGCTATGATACCAATCATAATAATCAAGGAAGTACCATTGCCCAAACCTCTGTCTGTAATGCGCTCACCTAGCCACATAACAAATACCGTACCTGCTACCAGAATGGTTACTGCTAATATCCACCATGAAGTAGTGTTTGGGTGCGTAGAAGCAGGCACATATTGCGATAAATAACCGGGAGCTTGAGCCAAAGTAATCAGGACGGTAAGCCCTCGAGTAATTTGATTCATTCGGTTTCTACCACTTTCGTCTTTCTGCAGCTTCTGGAAATAAGGTACGGCCACTCCCAAAAGCTGTATGATAATGCTGGCGGAGATGTAGGGCATAATGCCCAAAGCAAAAATTGAAGCCTTAGCAAAGGCTCCTCCGGTCAACATATTAATCAGGTCGAGGATGTTCGCTGACTGTTGATTCTCCAATTCACGCGAAAGGGCATCTGTATCAATACCGGGAAGAATGATATACGAGCCAAGGCGATAGACAGCTACCAGAAGGAGAGTAGTTATAATACGCTCCCTGAGCTCTTCAATCTTCCAGATTTCCTTAAGTTTTTGGATCAGTTTCTTCATCAGTCAACGATCAACAATCAAACGTTCTCAGCGCTTCCACCGGCTTTTTCAATAGCCTCGGCAGCAGATTTAGAAAAGGCGTGTACCGAAACCTTAAGCGAAGCTTTAAGTTCACCTCTTCCAAGGATTTTGATTCGGTCATTTTTAGAAACCAAACCGTTGCTTTTAAGCACTTCAGGGTTAATTTCAGTAATTCCTTTGTCGGCTAGAGCTTGAAGCGTATCCAAATTAAGTGGTTTGTATTCAACCCGGTTAAAGTTTTTAAAACCAAATTTAGGAAGACGACGTTGTATAGGCATTTGACCACCTTCAAATCCAATCTTCTTGCTGTAGCCGGAGCGGCTTTTAGCGCCTTTATGGCCACGAGTAGAGGTGCCACCACGTGTGGAACCTTCACCGCGTCCAATACGCTTTTCGCTATGTGTGGCGCCATTAGCTGGCTTAAGTGTATGCAGTTTCATCTTAGAATATCTTAGGCTTGTTCTACTTCTACCAAGTGCTCTACCTTTTTAACCATGCCCAAAATTTGGGGGCTGGCTTGATGCTCTACAACCTGGTTCATTCGACGAAGACCAAGAGCTATTAAGGTCGCTTTTTGACGCTTAGGACGATCAATACCTGACCGAACTTGTTTAATGCGAATGGTTTGTTCTGCCATGACAGGTAAATTAACCGTTAAATACTTTATTAATTTCAACACCACGTTCTTGAGCAACAGTAAAGGCATCGCGCAAACTGGCCAGACCTTCGATAGTTGCTTTAACAACGTTGTGCGGATTAGAAGAACCTTTGGATTTGCAAAGAACGTCTTTAACACCAACCGATTCTAAAACAGCACGCATGGCTCCACCGGCAATAACACCGGTACCAGAAGCAGCGGGTTTCATGAAAACCTTAGAAGAGCCAAACTTAGCCACCACTTCATGAGGTAAGGTACCTTTGTAAATGGGAACCTTGATAAGGCTCTTTTTAGCATCATCAATGCCTTTGGCTATGGCTTCGGTCACTTCGTTGGCTTTACCCAAACCAAAACCTACTACCCCATCTTCGTTACCAACCACTACAATAGCGGCAAAAGAAAAGTGCCTACCGCCTTTGGTTACTTTGGTAACACGGTTGATGGCCACCAATCGGTCTTTCAGCTCAATTTCGCTGGACTTAACCCGTTTAACGTTCGTTTGTGCCATGAGATTTCTTAGAATTTAAGACCTGCCTTGCGGGCGCCTTCGGCCAATGCTTTAACACGACCGTGGTACAAATAACCACCACGATCAAATTTAACTTCCGTGATACCGGCGCTTTGTGCACGCTCGGCAATAAGTTGACCCACCATTTCGGATTGCTCTACTTTGGTTTTGCCACTTCCTTCGAAGTTCTTTTCCGCTGTAGAAGCAGAAGCCAAGGTTTGGTGTGTTAGGTCATTAACCAATTGAGCATAAATCTCCTTGTTACTCCTAAACACACAGAGTCTTGGTTTTTGATCGGTACCATTTACCGACTTACGCACCCTCAGGTGAATCTTTTTGCGACGTGAATTCTTATCAACAGGCATGTCGAAATGTTCTGATATTATTTACCGGCAGATTTACCGGCCTTTTTACGAATAACTTCTCCCTGGAAGCGTACACCTTTTCCTTTGTATGGTTCAGGCTTACGTAAGCTTCTTATTTTAGCGGCCACTTGACCTACGAGCTGCTTGTCGGCAGACTTTAGCGTTACCAAAGGAGCCTTACCTTTTTCGGTTTTTGCTTCCACGCTAACTTCTTTGGGTAGTTCCAAAACAATATTGTGTGAATACCCCAAAGACAAATCAAGCAATTGGCCTTTGGCTTCGGCACGATAACCTACGCCGACCATTTCCAAGTTAATGGTGTAACCTTCAGAAACACCTATTACCAAGTTGTTCAAGATAGAGCGATACAAACCATGCATGGCACGGTGACGAGGTTGTTCGGTAGGACGCTCAAGTGTTACCACTCCGTCTTCTACGTTCACCTTAATATCGGGGTGCACTTGTTGGGTTAAGGTGGTGTTGGCACCTTTAACAGACACTAAGTTTCCCTTGCTCACTTCAACACTAACGTTGGAAGGCAATTGAATGGGTGCTTTTCCTATTCTTGACATGAGCTTGGATTAATAGATTTTACAAAGAACTTCACCACCGATATTCTTAGCGCGGGCCTCTTTGTCGGTCATAAGACCATGACTGGTAGAGACAACAGCAATGCCAAGGCCATTGAGCACCCGAGGAAGTCCTTCGGAACCGGAGTACTTACGTAGGCCCGGACGGGAAACACGGCTGAGGTGTTTAATGGCAGAAAGTTTGGTCATGGGGTGGTACTTCAAAGCAATTTTAATGGTGCCTTGAGGACCCTCGTCAACAAACTTGTAAGACAAGATGTATCCTTGATCAAAAAGAATTTGAGTAATTCCCTTTTTGACTTTGGAGGAAGGAATCTCAACCACACGGTGACGTGCTTTAATGCCGTTCCTTATTCGAGTTAAATAATCTGCAATAGGATCCATGGTAGAATTAAAATATGATTACCAACTAGCTTTGGTTACGCCAGGAATTTTGCCTTCGTTGGCCATTTTACGAAAAGTCACCCGAGAGATACCGAATTGACGCATATACCCTCTAGGACGACCGGTGAGTTGACACCGATTGTGCAACCGCACAGGTGAAGAGTTTTTGGGAAGCAAAGCCAAACCTTGGTAATCTCCCTCTTCTTTAAGCGCCTTACGTTTCGCAGCATACTTAGCAACTAGGCGTTGACGCTTGCGTTCACGGGCTTTCATGGATTCTTTGGCCATATCTTAAGCGTTTTCCGTTTGTTCGTGTTTGATATCGTTGAAAGGCATACCGAAACCTCTGAGCAAAGCATAAGCTTCCTCGTTTGTTTCCGCATTGGTCACAAAGGTGATATCCATACCATTGATACGACTTACTTTATCGATATCAATTTCAGGGAAAATCAATTGTTCGGTAACGCCAAGATTATAGTTTCCTCTTCCATCAAATCCTTTGGCAGGAACACCTTTAAAGTCACGGACTCTAGGAAGTGCAATCGAAATTAAACGATCGAGGAATTCGTACATTTTTTCGCCTCGTAAGGTAACTTTAGCACCGATGGGCATGCCCTTCCGAAGCTTAAAGTTAGAGATGTCCTTTTTAGACTTGGTAGCAACGGCCTTTTGACCGGAGATAAGAGAAAGCTCTTGAACGGCATTTTCGACAATACGCTTGTCGGAGACTGCAGCACCTAAGCCTTGGCTTACCACAATTTTTTGAAGCCTGGGCACCTGCATGATGCTTTTGTAACCAAACTCTTTGCTTAGAGCCGGAACAATATCTTCTTTGTATTTATTAATCAGACGAGGCGCACTCATTACTTAATAGTTTCTCCGGTTTTCTTAGAATAGCGAATCAACTTACCGGTTGATTCATCCAGTTTACGACCCAAACGAGAGGGGGTATCTTTAACAACCACCATCAAATTGGAAATGTGAAGCGGCGCTTCTTTTTCTACAATTTTCCCTTCGGGCTGTTGGGGAGTTGGTTTGGTATGACGTTTCACCAAATTCACTCCTTCTACAAGGGCACGATTCTTTTTAAGGTCTACAGAAAGTACAGTTCCCTGTTCGCCTTTATGGTTTCCTGCCGTTACTACGACTAAATCGCCACTTTTTATTTTGAGCTTTGTGGGCATAATACAATTACTTAGAGCACCTCAGGTGCCAGTGAAACGATTTTCATGAATTGCTTTTCGCGAAGTTCGCGGGCCACAGGACCAAAGATTCTGGTACCACGCATTTCGCCTTGTGCGTTGAGCAATACCACAGCGTTATCGTCGAATCGGATGTAGGAACCATCTACACGACGGATCTCTTTACTGGTACGAACAACTACCGCTTTAGTCACAGCACCTTTTTTCATGTTACCCGAAGGAATGGCATCCTTTACGGTAACCACGATGGTGTCTCCAATGGTAGCATACCGCTTGCGCGTACCACCCAGAACACGGATGCAGAGCACTTCCTTTGCACCACTATTGTCCGCCACTTTTAACCTGGACTCCTGCTGTATCATGATTATTTTGCTCTTTCAATAATTTCTACCAATCGCCAATTCTTGGTTTTGCTCAACGGACGCGTTTCCATAATGCGTACGGTGTCACCAATATTGCACTCGTTGTTGGTGTCGTGTGCTTTAAAACGTGAGGTAAGTTTTACAAACTTTCCATACTTGGGGTGCTTTACGCGACGTTCGACAGCTACAGTAATAGTGCTTGTCATTTTGTTGCTGGTAACAACCCCAATCTTTTCTTTTCGTGTTTTCCTTTCGGTCATATCCGTACCAAAATGGTGTTAACTGAATGTTTTACCCCTAAAAACGGGCTTGCAAAGGTGCAGGTTTATTTTGATATTTCCAATATCAAACTTAGATTTTTTTACAGAAATTAAAGACAAAAAAGAACCGCTCCCTGTCGGCAGCGGTTCCATGCTTTTTAGCCTCTTTTAAGCTGAAGCTAAAATCCGCTTACGCTGTTCGGTTTTTAGACGAGCCAATAAACGGCGAGAAGCTTTAATCTCATTGGGGTTGTCTAAGTTCACCACGGCATGATTCAATTTTAATTGAACCAAATCCTTTTGTTGTTGGGCAATTTTTTCACTGAGATCTCCATCAGAAAGCCCTTGGATTTCAATATTCTTCATGATTCAATGTTTAATCTGCCGCATAATCGCGACGTACAACAAACTTGGTACGCACAGGAAGCTTTTGAGCGGCAAGACGCAAAGCTTCTTTTGCTACGTCCATAGGGACACCGTCGATTTCAAACATAATCACTCCCGGTTTCACAACAGCAGCCCAGTACTCAGGGTTACCTTTACCTTTACCCATCCTCACTTCGGCAGGCTTTTTGGTAATTGGCTTGTCAGGGAAAATGCGAATCCATACTTGCCCTTCCCTTTTCATGTACCGGTTTAGTGCAATACGAGCCGCCTCGATTTGTCTGGAGGTCATCCAAACAGAATCTAAAGATTTCAATCCAAAAGATCCAAAGGCAATTTGGTGTCCACGATGGGCCACTCCTTTCATTCGGCCCTTCTGTACCTTACGGTATTTTGTACGTTTCGGTTGTAACATGATGCTTTTCCTCCCTCAATTAGTTGCGTTTTCTTTTGGCGCGAGGTGCAGATACCCCACTTGGCCCCTTACCTTGGCGTTGATTAGGAATGTTTGGACTTAAGTCACGTTTGCCGTAAACTTCCCCTAACATAATCCAAACCTTAACTCCAATTCGGCCATAGGTAGTATGGGCTTCAACCAAGGCATAATCAATATCCGCACGGAATGTATGCAATGGAATACGACCCTCCTTGTAGGAATCGTGGCGTGCCATTTCAGCACCGCCCAAACGGCCGGCCACTGCAATTTTAATACCCTCGGCTCCCATACGCATGGTGCTGGCCAAAGCCATTTTAAGCGCACGACGGTAATTCACACGCCCCTCCAATTGGCGAGCAACGGTTTCGGCAACAAGACGGGCATCCAATTCAGGACGCTTAATTTCAGCAATATTAATGCCCACTTCTTTTTTGGTAAGCTTTTTAAGCTCTTCACGCAACCGCTCCACTTCTTGACCGCCTTTACCAATAATGATACCTGGGCGAGCAGTATGAATAGTTACTGTAACCAATTTAAGCGTACGTTCAATAACAATACGTGATATGCTGGCTTTGGCTAAACGGGCACGGATATAGTTACGGATGGTGTGGTCTTCCACCAGTTTCTCGGTGTAATTCTTACCACCGTACCAGTTGGACTCCCAGCCACGGATGTAACCTAAACGGTTGCCTATTGGATTTGTCTTTTGTCCCATAATTCGCTTGCTACGCTAAATACTTATTCTTGATTGGTGGCTTCAACAGCAACAGGTTCTGTTGCTTGTTTGGTATCCACAATAATAGTTACATGGTTGGACCGCTTACGGATTCGGTGCGCCCTACCCTGAGGTGCCGGTTGAATACGCTTCAACATTTTTGCACTATCTACAAAAACCTCTTTCACGTACAATGGCTCTGCATCTGCACGTAATCCTGATTTTTGCTCAAAATTGGCAATGGCAGAACGCAGCAACTTAGACATTGGAAGAGCCCCGGCTTTTGGGGTAAACTGCAATACGTCTAAAGCTTTATTGCAATCCATGCCACGGATCAAATCCGCAACCAACCGCATCTTTCTTGGTGAGGTAGGATAATCTACCAAGCGTGCCATATATTTGGTCTTATTCGCTTCTTTGCGGGCCTCTGCCGCAAGTCTTTTTCTGCTGCCCATAGCTGCTTATTCTAAATCTTGTAACCTTTATTTTCTGCCTTTGTCTTTCTTTTGTCCGGCATGACCACGCCAAGTGCGTGTAGGACTAAATTCGCCCAATTTATGCCCAACCATATTCTCCGTAACATATACGGGAATATGCTTGTTTCCGTTGTGAACGGCAATGGTATGCCCAACAAAGTCAGGAGTAATCATTGACCTTCTGCTCCAGGTCTTAATGACATTCTTTTTGCCGCCGTCGTTCATTTCAACTACGCGCTTTTCGAGCTTGAAATCGACAAATGGGCCTTTTTTAAGTGAACGTGCCATATCTAATTATTTCTTTCTACGTTCAAGAATATATTTAGAAGAATACTTCTTCTTGCTGCGGGTTTTGTATCCTTTTGCAGGCAAACCTTTACGGCTTCTTGGGTGACCACCCGAAGAACGGCCTTCACCACCACCCATGGGGTGATCCACTGGATTCATTACCACACCACGAACTCTAGGACGACGACCCAACCAACGGTTACGGCCGGCTTTTCCATGCACGGTTAGTGAATGTTCGGGATTGGATACGCTACCAATCACCGCCTTGCATACAACCAATACCATACGCTGTTCGCCGGAAGGCATCTTTAAGACAGCATATTTACCGTCTCTGGCTACCAATTGAGCCGATGAACCTGCAGAACGACAAAAAGCTGCTCCACGTCCAGGCTTAAGTTCTATATTATGTACTACAGAACCCAAAGGTATCTCAGACATAGGCAATGCGTTGCCCAAATCCGGACTGCTGCCTGTTCCACTTTGTACCTTTTGGCCTACTTCTAAACCATGAGGTGCAATGATGTAACGCTTCTCGCCATCCGCATAGCTTAATAAAGCAATACGAGCAGAACGATTGGGATCATATTCAATGCTTTTTACCGTTGCGGGAATCCCATCCTTATCGCGCTTAAAGTCAATAATACGGTAACGCTTTTTGTGGCCGCCTCCCATGTAACGCATGGTCATTTTACCACTACCGTTCCTACCTCCGGAACGCTTTTGGGGCGCCAACAAACTTTTCTCCGGCTTATTGGTCGTTACGGTTTCAAAATCACTAATGATTTTGAAGCGCGTACCCGGAGTAACTGGTGAAAATTTCCTTAAACCCATAATTAGATATTTGCGAAGAGATCAATGGTGTGACCTTCCTTCAGGGTAATGATTGCTTTCTTGTACGAAGGCTTGCGGCCGGTCAATACATTCGATTTGGTATAGCGTGTCACTTTACGCCCAATGTAATTCATGGTACGCACACGCTCTACTTCAACATCGTAAAGTGCTTGAATCTCTCTACGAATTTCGTGCTTAGTAGCCTTGGGATTAACCAAAAAACCATAGCGGTTAAATTTCTCTCCCGCTTCGGTCATTTTCTCCGTAACCAACGGTTTTATAATATGACTTGCCATGATCCTCAGCTTAGCAGTTTATCGATGTGCGAAATGGTATTCTCTGCAATGAGCAATGTTTCCGCATCCATTACTTCATAGGTATTCAGCTCGTTGGCTGTAATTACATTGGCTCCGGGCAAATTACGCGCAGACAAAAAGGCATTTCCGGCATCTTCGGCCACCACAATAAGTACCTTTTTCTGATCCAATTGCAGGTGACGCAACATTGCCAAAAAGTCCTTGGTGCGGGGTTGCTCAAAATTCAATGGCTCCACCACTTTAACCAAACCATCCTTGATTTTATAGCTCATGGCTGAGCGACGCGCCAAACGCTTCACTTTTTTGTTGAGCTTAAAACCATAGTCGCGTTGACGTGGACCAAACACTCGGCCACCACCGCGGAACAATGGGTTCTTGATGCTGCCCTTACGAGAGCCACCGGTTCCTTTTTGGCGGTGCAATTTACGAGTAGACCCGCTAATCTCACCACGCTCCTTGGCTTTATGCGTACCCTGACGCAAGTTGGCCATGTGTTGTTTTACATCCAAATAGATGGCATGATCGTTGGGATCAACACCATATAGGGAATCGTCTAAGGAAACCTTACGACCTGTTTCTTTCCCTTCTTTTGATATTACGGCTAATTCCATGATTTCTTTATGCCAACTTATTTTTCAATGAGTACAATGCCGCCTTTATGACCGGGCACATTGCCACTAACAACCAATAGATTCTTCTCGGGAATCACTTTAAGCACTCTAAGGTTTACTGCCTTAACCCGTGCGTTCCCCATTTGGCCTGCCATGCGCATTCCTTTGAAAACCCGTGCCGGATAAGATGCAGCACCAATAGAACCCGGGTGCCTTGCACGGTTGTGCTGACCATGAGTACGGTCACCCACACCGGCAAAACCATGACGCTTTACTACACCCTGAAACCCTTTACCCTTAGAAGTGCCCATAACATCAATAAAGTCTCCTACTTGAAATAGGTCAACTCCAATTTCTGTTCCGGCTTCCAAAAGCTCCGGAAAATACCGAAACTCATGCACATGCTTCTTGGGGGAAGTCTTCACTTTTTTAAAATGGCCTAACTGAGCCTTATTTACATGCTTTTCCTTGGCTTCGCCATAGGCAAGCTGCATGGCATCATAACCATCACGCTCTTTGGTTTTTACTTGTGTTACAACACAAGGACCGGCTTCTATGACCGTGCAGGCGATGGCTTTTCCCTGCTCATCATATAAACTGGTCATCCCAATTTTTTTGCCAATTAATCCTGACATTTTGTTGTGATTTAGGCAGCGGAGTCAAACAAGCCGACTCTTACCGCAGATTTATTACTAGACTTTAATTTCAACTTCAACACCGCTGGGCAACTCCAGCTTCATTAAAGCATCAATGGTTTTGCTTGAAGAACTGTAAATGTCCATCAAACGCTTGTACGAGCAAAGTTGAAATTGCTCACGTGATTTCTTATTGACGTGTGGTGAACGTAGTACCGTGTAAATCCTTTTGTGCGTCGGCAAAGGAATAGGACCATTTACTACGGCTCCTGTACCCTTAACGGTCTTAACGATTTTCTCGGCAGACTTGTCTACCAAATTGTAGTCATAAGACTTCAGCTTAATACGTATTTTCTGGCTCATGCGTTGAAGCTTCTTTACTTTACCCTTAAAACGGGCTTGCAAAGGTGCACTTTTTGAATTAAATAAGCAATAGTAAAACCTTCTTTTTTTACAGGATTTTAGGCCAAAAACCTTATTTCTCAGAAACCACAAAAAAAACCGCCCCATAAGGAGCGGTCTTTTCTGTATTTATTCCCTAAAATCAGGCCTTAGCCTTGCCCTTAACTTTGGCAATTACATCGTCCTGAATGTTTCGAGGTGCTGGATCGTAATGGCTAAATTCCATGGTAGAGCTCGCACGACCGGATGTGATGGTACGCAAACTAGTTACATAACCAAACATTTCGGAAAGTGGCACTTTGGCTTTAATAACCTTGGCACCGGCACGATCGTCCATACCATCGATTTGTCCACGACGACGGTTCAAGTCGCCTACCACATCGCCCATGTTTTCTTCTGGGGTTACTACCTCCACTTTCATGATGGGCTCCAAAAGTATAGGACTTGCTTTAGGCATAGCCTCACGGTAAGCAATTTTTGCTGCTTGCTCAAAAGATACCGCATCGGAGTCAACCGCGTGGTAAGAACCATCCTTCAAGGTAATGCGCAAACTGGTAACCGGGAAACCGGCCAAAACCCCATTTTGCATGCTCGATTCAAAACCTTTCTGAACCGATGGAATAAACTCCTTAGGAATATTACCACCTTTCACTTGGTCCAAAAACTCCAAGCCGGGCTGTCCATCAGGACGAGGTTCTAAGCTAAATACGATGTCGGCAAATTTACCACGACCACCGGTTTGCTTCTTATACACCTCACGGTGCTCAACGCTACCGGTAACGGCTTCTTTGTAAGCTACCTGAGGAGCTCCTTGGTTACATTCCACCTTAAACTCACGCTTAAGACGGTCAATAATAATGTCCAAGTGAAGCTCACCCATACCCTCAATAATGGTTTGACCACTATCTTCATCCGTGTGCACGCGGAAGGTTGGATCCTCTTCGGCCAATTTAGCCAAGGCGGTTCCTAGCTTATCAACATCGGCCTGAGTTTTAGGCTCAATGGCAATACCAATTACCGGATCAGGGAAAGTCATTGCTTCTAAGGCAATGGGCTTATTCTCTGAAGTCAAGGTATCGCCGGTGCGAATGTCCTTAAAACCAACACCTGCTCCAATGTCACCGGCTTCAATAAAGTCAATGGCATTTTGCTTGTTGGAGTGCATTTGGAACAAACGTGAAATACGTTCTTTGTTTCCGGTACGCACGTTGTATACATACGATCCTGCATCCAAACGACCGGAATACATTCTAAAAAAGCACAAACGACCTACGAAGGGGTCAGTAGCAATTTTGAACGCCAAAGCAGCCATGGGCTCGTCCGGACTTGGCTTACGAATTTCTTCTTCGTCGGTATCCGGGTTAACACCTTTTACGGGTGGAACATCTACCGGAGAAGGAAGGTAACGCATTACACAATCAAGCATGGTTTGTACTCCCTTGTTTTTGAAGGCAGAGCCACAAAGCATGGGTACAATATCCAGCGCAAGCGTAGCGTTGCGGATACCGTTAATGATTTCATCTTCCGTAATGGCATCGGGATTGTCGAAGAACTTCTCCATTAGGGAGTCGTCGTACTCAGCAACCGTTTCCAAGAGGTAATTTCTCCAATGCTCCACATCGCCCTTCAACTCCTCTGGAATATCTACCTTATCGTATTTTGCACCCTCGGAAGCTTCGTCCCAAATGATGGCTTCTAGTGAAATCAAGTCCACTACGCCTTTAAAGGTTTCTTCGGCCCCAATGGGAACTTGAAGAGGCACAGGCTTAGCACCAAGGCGGGCTTTAACCTGCTCCACTACATTAAAGAAGTCGGCACCGGCGCGGTCCATTTTATTTACAAAGCCCAAACGAGGAACATTGTACTTATTCATTTGACGCCAAACCGTTTCGGATTGTGGCTCTACGCCGCCTACGGCACAAAACAGAGCTACGGCTCCATCCAATACACGAAGCGAGCGCTCTACTTCCACGGTAAAGTCTACGTGGCCCGGAGTATCAATAATATTGATTTGATACTGCTTGGTTTCGCCTTGAATGGCTTGACCCTGACGGGTTGGAAAATTCCAGAAGCAAGTGGTTGCGGCAGAGGTAATGGTAATACCGCGCTCCTGCTCTTGCACCATCCAGTCCATGGTAGCTGCACCATCGTGCACCTCACCAATTTTGTGGGTTTTTCCGGTGTAATAAAGAATACGCTCGGTAGTTGTGGTCTTGCCGGCGTCAATGTGTGCGGAAATACCAATGTTCCGCGTAAATTTTAGGTCACGTGCCATAGCTTTGTGGGCCTTCGTATTATGTGTTAGAAACGGAAATGTGAGAATGCCTTGTTGGCTTCTGCCATGCGGTGCGTATCTTCTTTTTTCTTATACGCTCCACCTTCGTTGTTGTAAGCGGCCATTACTTCGTTGGCCAGCTTTTGCGCCATAGACTTGTCGTTGCGCTTGCGGGCTGCCAAAATCATCCATTTCATGCCCATAGACAAACGACGCGAAGGACGAATTTCTTGGGGAATTTGGAAGGTAGCACCACCTACACGACGGGAACGGACTTCGACCAAAGGAGTTACGTTCTCCAAGGCACGCTTCCATACATTCACCGGCTCTTCCTCTTGAATACGCTCTTTTACGATGTCCATGGCACCATAAAAAATATCGTAGGAGGTTTGTTTCTTACCGTCCAGCATCAAATTGTTCACAAACTTGGTAACGAGCGTGTCGCTGTAACGGGGGTCGGGAAGTATGATCCGCTTTTTTGGTTTCGCTTTTCTCATGTCAATTTTTGCTTAGCGATGTATCAGGATTTTTTCTCTTTCGGACGCTTAGTGCCGTACTTAGAACGGCGCTGATTGCGGCCTTCTACACCTGCGGTGTCGAGGGCTCCACGCACAATGTGGTAACGCACACCGGGAAGGTCTTTTACACGACCGCCACGCACCAACACAATGCTGTGCTCTTGCAGGTTGTGTCCCTCTCCGGGAATATACGCGTTCACTTCACGCTGATTGGTAAGGCGCACCCTGGCTACCTTACGCAATGCGGAGTTTGGTTTCTTGGGAGTGGTTGTGTACACACGCACACATACTCCACGACGCTGAGGACAGCTTTCGAGGGCAATAGATTTACTCTTCTTTACCACTTTTTTGCGCCCTTTGCGCACTAACTGTTGAATCGTTGGCATGCTTTTCGCTCGTTTACCTAAGATATTATGCCCAAAAATGGGCTTGCAAAGGAACTGGTTTTTTTTGAAATATCCAATACCGGCTTTTGAAAATCATTCAGGAATCTTTTTTAATTCTTTGTTTGGGTTTTTATTTGGGGGCCTTTTCCGGCCATCAGGCGCAGCTGCACCCCGCCCCGGCTGCCCCTGCCGGGCTCCGGGGTCCCCCGAAACATCGGGGGCCTCCTCGCTTCCGGCATGGGCTAGCCGGCCCGGGGCACAGGCTGACTTCTTCTGTCCGGGGCCCAAAATCTTCTTCCAATAATTCATGGCTACACATGGAACTTAAGGCCCAGGGATTGAACGCGGTAGCCCTCCCATTGCAAAACCCGAGGCTGCCAGGCGAGGAAGCGACCAAAGGAAGCTACCACAGCCCTGCAGCCTCGTGGTTTTGCTTGGGAGGCTACCGGTGAAAGCCCGCCCGGGGCCCCCACCCTTTTACTCCTTTGCCAAATCTTTGGTTTCCGTTTCTCAAAGCTAAGGTATCTTTGCTCCATGGCTATACCTATTTTAATTACCGGAGCCACCAAAGGAATTGGCCGTGCCTGTGCCCTTGCCCTGGGCCAACAAGGCTATGCTTTGGCCTTGAATGCCAGATCTAAAGATGAGCTCATTCGCTTGCAACAGTATGTGAAACAGCAATTTGGCACAGAAAGCATGGTTTATTCGGCCGATTTGGCTACCGCTGAAGGTAGGGATCAACTTTGCCGGGCATGGAACCCTTTGCCTGAAGCCGCTGTGCTAAATGTGGGAAACTTTGCCACCGGGCCGCTTTTGAGCGAAGTCAATGGCCTTATGCCCCATTTGCAAAACAATTTTTTTGCCGCTGAAACGATTGCCCTGTCCTTAATTCGAGCTTGGGAAAGCAAAGGGATCCAGGGTAAAATCGTACTAATCAATAGCATTGCATCCAAAGAGTTGAGACCGGAAGCTCCGGCCTACAGTCTAAGCAAAAACTTACTCAGACAGTGGGCAGAAGCACTGCAAAAAGAAGTGTTGCCCTTGGGCATTCAGCTGTGTCAAATCCATCCCTCGGCAACGCATACGGCAAGCTGGGACGGCTTGGAATTTGACCCGTCCCAATTGCTCAAGCCCGAAGATGTAGCCGCAGCCGTGGTTCATGTGCTGCAAGCACCCAAGGGACTTTGGCATACCGAGTGGGTGCTTAGGCCCGGCAACTCCGATTATTTTTGAAACCAATACGCATGGGAAAAGGAAAATTAAAGCGTTTTGCCGAAAATCAACAATTTGGGCATGTGTTTGAACCCGATTACCAAAGCCTGATTAACGAAGGCTTTGAGTGGCGAGGCAAATGGCAGTCTTGGTTTAAACAGCCGGGGCCCATTACATTGGAGCTTGCTTGCGGCAAAGGCGAATACAGCTTGGGCCTATCGGAGCGCTACCCTAAAGGCAACTTTATAGGCATGGACATTAAAGGCGCTCGTCTTTGGAAAGGAGCCAAACAAGTAGAGGCAGAAGGACGAGAAAATGTGGCCTTTTTGAGGCAGCGCATTCATTTGATTCCTCACTTTTTTGCGCCCGAAGACCAAGTAAGCGACATATGGATTGTATTTCCGGATCCACAACCTAGGGAAGGCAAAGAGAAAAAGCGGCTTACTTCACCTGCTTTTTTGAGTCGGTATCGAAGCTTTTTGCCCCCACAAGGCAAAATTCATTTAAAAACCGACAGCCGCATGCTGTTTGAATATACTGAGTCGGTGGTGGCTGAGCAAGGACTTCGGGTCTTGGAACGGTCCGAAAACGTTTACCGAGATTATGGGCCGGAATCAGTGCTGCATATTCGCACCTTTTATGAATCCATGTGGCTGGAAATGGGAAGAGACATCCATTACCTTTGTTTTGAAATAGGAAGCGATGGCCTCTGAATTTTTTGAACGGGTTTGGGAAGTTGTTCGACTCATTCCCAAAGGTAGAGTGAGCAGCTACGGAGCTATTGGACGCTACTTGGGCAGTCCCAAATCTGCCCGCATGGTAGGCTATGCCATGAATGCCTCGCACCAAGCTTCTCCTATGGTTCCTGCCCATAGAGTGGTGAACCGAAAGGGCATGCTGAGTGGCAAACACCACTTTGCCTTTCCCGGGCAAATGCAGGCCTTGCTTGAAGCCGAAGGAATTCAAGTGAACGAGGATGTTGTCCAAGATTTTGAACAGCACTTTTGGGACCCAAACATTGAATTAGATTTAAATCATGAGTAACGTAAGCAAAGAACAATTTTTAAACGCCTTAGGGCAGGTGCACGATCCGGTGACCGGAAAAAACTTAGTGGATCAAGGGCGCATCCGTCAATTGGAATTGGTGGGCGACACCTGGCATTTAGATGTGGAAGTGCTGAGCCCCACCTTACATATTAAAAAGAAGCTGGAGCAGGACATCAAAGAAGCGCTACAAGCTGCCGGACTGGGAGAAACACCCGTGAGCTTTCAGTTTTCGGTGAATCAAACGGCACGTAACGAGGCCCGAAAAATTCTTCCGGAAGTACGGCACGTAATTGCCGTAGCATCAGGGAAAGGAGGCGTTGGCAAATCTACGGTGACCGTAAATTTAGCCGCTGCTTTAAGCTCCATGGGGGCCAAAGTGGGGATTTTGGATGCAGATATTTACGGGCCCTCTATTCCTTTGATGTTGGACACCAAATACGTGCGCCCTACCTTAAAAAAGTATGAGGACGGAAGGAGTTTAATACAACCTGTGGAGCATTACGGCATAAAAATGCTGAGCATTGGCTTTTTTGCCGGCGACGACCAAGCAGTGGCTTGGCGGGGTCCCATGGCCTCCAAAGCCCTTACGCAGATGTTTACCGATGCCGATTGGGGGGCCTTGGATTATTTGTTGGTGGACTTGCCGCCGGGCACTGGCGACATTCATTTGTCGCTGGTGCAAACCGCACCACTTAACGGAGCCATCGTGGTGAGTACCCCACAAGAAGTTGCCTTAGCCGATGCCCGTAAGGGTATAGCCATGTTTCGTATGCCCAATATCAATGTGCCTGTGCTTGGCTTGGTGGAAAATATGGCCTGGTTTACTCCGGAAGAATTGCCGGACAACAAATACTATATATTTGGCAAGGGAGGCGCCGCCAAATTAGCCGAAGAGCTTAAGGTGCCCTTGTTGGGGCAGTTGCCTTTGATTCAAGGCCTGAGGGAATCCGGCGACAAAGGATTCCCGGCAGCTTTGGACAGCTCCAATCCGGCACAAAGTCACTTTATGGAAATGGCAGCCAACGTTGCGGAATTTGTGCATTTGATTGGTAAAAAGGACGCATGAACATTGCCCTGGTGGTTATAGCATTCAATGAAGCGCATCGAATTGGCGCTTGTTTAGATTCTGCCGGGGATATTGTGGACGAAGTGGTGGTAGTGGATTCAGGTTCTACCGATGATACGGTTGCCATTGCTAAGTCTAAAGGGGCTAGGGTTATTCACCACCCTTTTGAAGGCCATGTGGAGCAAAAAAACTTTGCTCGAAAGCAAAGCAAAGCCGATTGGATTCTTTCCTTAGATGCGGACGAGCGTTTGGATGAGCAGGCACGGGCATCCATGCTTCAATTAAAGAAAGAGGGACCAACAGCGGAGGTATACGGCTGGAAAAGGCTGAATCACTATGGAACTAAAGCCATACGTCACGGAGCTTGGTACCCGGATAAAAAATGGCGTTTATGGCGCGCGGATAGCGGTGAATGGGTAGGCATGAATCCGCACGATGCCTTTGAACCAAAAGAAGGAAAACAAAAAGTTTGGTTGAACGGTCATTTGATTCATTTCTCATTTTCCGGGGCCGAAGACCACAAACAAAAGGCCGGGAAATTTGCAGAGATTGCTGCCAAGGCCTATTTGAAGGCTGGAAAGAAAGCAAGGATTTGGGATCCTATGCTGCATGCTACGGCACGTTTTGTTCGGGATTTGGTGTTGCTCCAAGGCTGGAGAGATGGAAAAGAAGGTTGGACCATCGCTAGGATTTCGGCTTGGGAGGTATATGAAAAGTACCGTCTGTTGCGAAAACTAAGGCAGAACAAAGCTTAACAATGCGTATTGTTTATAAGCAAAAGCACTGAAATTCAAAGTTTTGACTTTATATTTAAAAACTAATTCAAAACCGTAGTTTACTCAAAAGGACTTGACACGCATGCTTTAATTTCTTAAATTAAAGGAAAATTGTGCGTATGGCTTCTTCTTTCCATTTTCGGTCGCTTGTGGTGCCTTTTGACTTTTCACCCACGGCACACAATGCGTTATTTCAAGCGATTCATATTGGTCGCAAAACCAAGTTGCCTGTTGAGCTATGGCTTGTGGGCGATAAATATGCCCAAGAGCAACTAGCTCAAGAAGGCAAGTCGGGCAGTTTTAAGGAACAAAGCGAGGCAGAAGTTGCCAGCCTACATCACCAAATCAATCAAGATGGCCCGGTAGAGCTTTCTGTGCATTGGCTGGAAGGCAAAACCACCAAAAGCATACAGCAAAAGCTCAAAGAAAATCCCGATGTATTGGTGTTTTTAGGGGTACATGGAGAACGAAACCAAGATGCCATGTTTCACGGCAACCAATCCAACAAACTAAGTCTGTATTGGAAGGCCGCAGTTTTGGCCATTCCCCCCGGAATGGAGGGGCGCTTTCAACGCATGCTTTTGGCCATTGATGCCGAAAACATGCACAGCCGAGAAAAAATACCCTATGCCCTGTTTTTGGCTCAGTTTACCGACGCCGAAGTGGTGCTTCTAGGATTAGAACGTCGAAAAAACAAGGAAGATAGAGCGCGCTTACGCGGAATTCTACATCAAGCAGCTCAATTCTTCCGTAAAAAAGGAATTGCCTATCGACAAGAAATCTTGGACGGAAAAAATCCCGGTCATGCTACCCTGCGCTATGCCGAGGCGCATTCCATCGACTTGGTGGTTTTGGTTGCCGACGCAGACGGTGCCTTATCCGCCCTAATGGGCCCTTCTTTTCCTTCCTTTTTGTCGCAACGATTTCAAGGCTTAAGCCTTTGTGTGCCGCCAAGGGTCAACACCATTACGGCAAAAGTTACCATTTAAGCCTAACTTAAGCTGCCATAAAACCAAAGCTTTGTATGTTTAAGCATGGTTTTGAGGCTTATTTTATCGCTTATTCTTGGGGCATGCTGCCTTTCCCCAGCTGCTCAATTGCCAAAATCGGTAGAAATGGCTTTGAGCTTTTTTAAAAATGACCAAGCAACACAGGTTTGGCAGCTCCTAATTCCAAAGGTTCAACAAAGTTTGGACAGCAGCAGCTTAAAATTGGCTTGGACATTTAACCCTTTGCTGGGTGGTGCTCCCGATAGCATAGGCAACCCTTTGCCCAGCATTGTTCCGAACCGCTGGATTGTTCCTCTATTTAAAGGCTCAAAAAGCTGCGACCTGTGGCTGCTCAATCACCCCAATGGGCTTGCCGGATTGTGGATAAAGCCTTCCGACCAAAGCAGAAACAGTCCGCTCCCCGATTATGTTAATAAGGCAGGGCTAGCACAAGATACCCTCCATATCGATTATAAGGAAAGAGCCATCCATGGCATATTAAGCAAACCCAGCAACGCTCCCACACGTGCCCTCGTTATTCTGGTGCATGGAAGTGGACCCGGCGACGAAAATCAATCCCTGGGGCCCAATCAAATGTTTAGAGACCTTGCTTTAGGCCTAAGCTCTCGAAAAATGGCCTGCTTTAGATATGAAAAAGTTACCCGAAGCCACCCGGATTGGTTTTCGGGAAACTATACCACGCAAGACGAATACATAGAACCCTTGCATGCCTTGGTGGCATATTTTTCACAACATCCCGAGTACAAAACCATACCCCTTTTCTTGGCCGGACATTCGCATGGGGGCGCCATGGTACCCTTATATTTGGATCAATATCCAAAAAATCCAATTAAGGCTTGGGTTGGATTGGCAGCACCTGCCCAACCGGTTTTAACCATTCTTCCGGAACAAATGAATTATTTGGCAGCGCTGGATGGAGAAATCTCTGACAGTGAAACCAGAAACCTAGATTGGTTAAAACAACGCATTCAACTATTGAAATCCCAAGGTTTATCCGATAGTCTGCTCAAAACTCCTCAAATTTTAGGCTTGCCATGGGCCTATTGGCATCAAGATTTAAAAAGCATCCCCAATCATGCCGCCCAAAGGGTCAAAAAACCCTACCTATTGCTGTTTGGAGCTCGCGATTATCAAGTAAATCAAAGACAGGTAAACGAGTGGCGGAGGGTAAAGAACCTCCACAAGACTCCCTTCGAGTATTTTATTTTAGAGGGCCTGAACCACCAACTTATGCCCGGAATAGGCCGACCTGAGCCCAAAGAATATGAAAACCCTAACCATGTAGCCAAAGAGGTCATAGACCTTATGAGCGGATTCATAAATAAACAGTTGGATAGTGAATAAGCTTAGAGCTTTGCTATGGGCTTTGCCGATTGGCTGCCCTATCTTTGCAAGCTAAGCTTGTTTTACGTGGATTTTTTAGAAGAACTGAACGAACCCCAACGCCAAGCGGCAACCTCGGTAGAAGGTCCGGTGATGATAATTGCCGGAGCCGGCTCAGGAAAAACCCGGGTACTTACCTATCGAATCGCCTATTTGGTGAAACAAGGCATAGATCCTTTTCATATTCTTTCGCTCACCTTTACCAACAAGGCTGCAAGAGAAATGAAGGAGCGTATTGCCTCCGTTATTGGTCCCTCCGAAGCAAAAAACCTTTGGATGGGAACCTTTCACTCCGTATTTGCCCGCATATTGAGAAGTGAAAGCGACCGTTTAGGTTACCCCTCCAACTTTTCCATTTACGATACCGACGATGCCAAAAGCCTCATCCGAACCATCATCAACGAAATGGGGCTTGACGATAAAATTTACAAGCCCAATACCGTCTACAATCGAATTTCTAATGCAAAAAATGCCTTAATCACTGCCCACGCCTACAGGCAGAGCACAGAATTTATTTCCGACGATGAGCAAGCCAGTCGGCCTAGGTTGTTTGAGATTTACCAAACCTATACCGAACGTTGCTTTAAGGCAGGAGCCATGGACTTCGACGACTTACTTTTGAAAACCTATGAGCTCTTTGCCCGATTTCCGGAAGTGTTGTACAAATACCAAAACCGCTTCCAATTTATTCTGGTCGATGAGTTTCAAGACACCAATTTTGCGCAATATGCCATCATCCGGCAGTTAGCAGCCCTGTATCAAAACATTTGCGTAGTAGGCGACGACGCCCAGTCCATTTATGCCTTTAGAGGCGCCAATATTCAAAACATTTTGGATTTTGAAAAGGACTACCCTGAGCTACAAACTTTTAAACTCGAGCAAAACTACCGAAGCACCCAAACCATTGTGGATGCCGCAAATCACCTGATTGCCAAAAATAAGGCACAGCTTCCCAAAAAAGTTTGGACGGCCAACCCTTCGGGCGAACGCATAAAAGTCTATAGAGCACTTACCGATAACGAAGAAGGGCAATTTGTAGCCAATCAAATCTTTGAGCTGCAAATGAACCTGCAAAAAGAGCACTCAGACTTTGCCATTCTCTACCGAACCAATGCTCAGTCTCGGGCACTGGAAGAAGCGCTGCGCAAACAAAACATTCCCTATCGGATTTACGGAGGTCTTTCTTTTTACCAACGCAAAGAAATCAAAGACATTTTGGCCTATTTCCGAGTGGTTATTAACCCGCAGGACGAAGAGGCCATCAAGCGAATCATAAATTATCCCGCCCGAGGTATTGGAAAGGTTAGCCTAGACAAACTTTTGGTGGCCGCCAACGATCAAAACGTAAGTCTTTGGGAAGTAATGGGCAACCCTGCCGGCTTTGGCGCTTCGGTGGGTAGCGGCATCCAACGAAAAATTCAAGAGTTTAGACTCGGCCTGGAAAGATTCAGGCAAGTGGCCACCAAGGCAAATGCCTTTGAGCTTGCCCAAGAGCTTGCCAAACACTCCGGCTTGCTCAAAGAACTTTATGCCGACAAATCTCCCGAAGGGGTGAGCCGCTACGAAAACGTATTGGAATTGCTCAATGGAATCAAAGAGTTTTGTGATCAGGTGGAGGCAGGCACTATTGACCGAACGCCTACCCTAAGCTCCTTTATGGAAGACGTGGCCTTGCTTACCGATGCCGACGAAACCGACGACGATCAACGGCCCAAAGTAAGCCTTATGACCGTTCACGCCTCAAAAGGCCTCGAATTCCCTGTGGTTTTTATTGTAGGATTGGAAGACACCTTGTTTCCAAGCCAAATGAGTATGAGCACCCGAGCAGAATTGGAAGAGGAACGTAGGCTGTTTTATGTAGCCATAACGCGGGCTATGGAAAGACTCACCATCAGCTTTGCTGAAACACGCTACCGCTGGGGACAATTGGTCCATAACGAACCTAGCCAATTCATTAGCGAACTGGATCAGGACCTGATTGACCTAATCAAACCGGCTTATGATCCAATGAGCCAAATCCAAGGTCCCTCAGATCCCTTTAGAAAGAAACTAAGCAGGCAATTTTCGATTCCGGAGCATTCCAAATTGCGGAGCACCAACCAAGCCAAAGCAGCGCCCGGAAAACCAGGGCTTGGCGCTTCCGAGATTCGACCCGGCATGCTGGTAAGACACCACAGGTTCGGCAAAGGAAAAGTGCTAAATATAGAAGGAAAGGGCCCGGACAAATCGGCTACCATTTTATTTGAAGGTGGCGAAAAACGTTTGTTGTTGAAGTTTGCACGGTTGGAAGAAGGGGGGAATGGTGAATGATGAATGGTGAGTGGTGAATGATGAATGGTGAATGGTGATTAATGATTAATGATGAGGTAAAGACGGGATGCCTCCCGTCTCTCAAGGACAAAGTAAAGACGGAATGCCTTCCGTCTCTATGGCAGACGACTAGGTAAAGACGGGATATACCTCCTGTCTCTCAAGGACAAAGTAAAGACGGAATGCCTTCCGTCTCTATGGCAGACGACTAGGTAAAGACGGGATATACCTCCTGTCTCTCAAGGACAAAGTAAAGACGGGATGCCTCCCGTCTCTTTAATAATGAATGGATTCTGCGTGCCCTACCCCGCTACAACGGTTTCACGCAAAGTCGCAAAGCCGCAAAGGGGCGTTTAATGGCGCCATTGCATTCTATTAATCTCCAAAAACGGAGCATAGGACCTCACCCATTCGGCCTCAATCTAGCCCAAAGCGGCCAAAATAAAGTCAAAAGGGTCACTCCCGAAACAGAAGCAGCAAGCCCTAAATAAAGCAAATCTCCCGCAAAACTTAAAGACAAGCCCCAAAACACCAACAACGAAAACAACATCCAAACCAACAAACGAACCAACCACCGCCCTTGCAATAGCAATCCCCCTTTTCTCCAAATTAGCCCGGCAGTGGCCATACCATGCAAACACTGACCCAAAGCAAAAGCAGCCGCAGCCCCTTCAATACCCCAAAACCGTTGAAACAAAACATTTGCCCCAATTTGAACAAGCAGCGTTCCCAATGAAATCCAAACCAAGGCCTTAACCTTACCCGAAGCCGTTGCCAATGTCCCCGAAACCAGCGAAAGTGCCAAAGGAACCAACGCAAAACCATGCAACAAAAACAAATCTCCCAAATGCTGACCCTCCGCTCCATACAGCAGCGTGGCCAGCCATTGCCCACGAAAACCACAGGCCAAAAAAACCACCCATGCCAATCCTCCCAATAGCGCCAAACCCGCCCAAAACAAACGCGCCGAAGCAGCCTTCCGATATTGCCATTTGGCCGCCAAAGGCAACAAAATCACGGAAAACAAGGCGCTAAACTGAAAAAAGGCATCCGTTATGCGGTACGAAGCCGCATATCGCCCTGCATCAGCAGCCCCCAACTCCTGCACCCGCTCAATCCAAATGGGCTCCAAACGCAAATAAACCCCCATAAGCAGACTCAAGATGGCATAAGGATAGCCTTCCCTTAGCACCCTCTTGAGCAAAGCCCATGGAAACCAAGCCCCGGAAAAACCAACATTCCGAGCCACCAAAACTACCGTAAAACCCAAACCCACCAAAGCCGCCAAACTTTGCAAGGCCGCATAACTCTGTGGATTAAAATCATAGCCCTCTCCGGGCCCAACCAAAAAATACAAACAAAGTCCCAGCAAAACCAACTTCTCCAAATTGGCCAACACCGCCTCCAATCCATACCGTCCGGAAGCCGAAAAAAGCGAACGAAAAAACTGGCCGTAAGAAAGCATGGCCAAATTGGCCCCCAACCACAACACCAAAACAATTTGTCCCCAACCCAAGCCCAAAATCAACCCGGCCAAGCCCACCACCAAGGCATGCAACAACCATAATCCCGCCTTAAGCATAACCAAGCCCAGCAACCCTTCTCCCTTACGCATAGCCGATGCCGCCAATTGCCGTGTATAATAGGTGGTTAAACCCGCATCCAGCACAATATAAAAGGCCATGCTTAGGCTAAAAGCCGAATAAAAGGAACCCCAAGCCTGCATCCCCATGCTGCGTTGCACCAAAACCTCCACCACCAACACCCAACCCAACTTAACCAAGGCGTGCAAGCTGCCGCTAAAGGCCACATAACCCAACAAACTATGCTTCATGGCCCTGACTGTTTATGGTATGTAATCCTCCAAGCACCCAAAAGGCCGTAAACTGGTAAAGGCCTGCTTGAGTATCCAGTACATCCTCGCCCAAAAAGGCAAAGCTCATTAGAAACCAAAAGCCAAAAAACCAAGAACCCACCGGCCTTGGTTTCCAAAACCATACAGCCCCCCAACCCAATACAAACAAAACTACAGAGGGCAAACCGCCCTTAGCCCACAAGCTCAACCATTGCTGGTGAGGATTCAAACGATAACGCGCTTCCAATCCCGGATGGTTTTGCTCCAAGGCTTCTGCCAACCGTGGACGTAAATTCCCCATGCCATGCCCAAACCAAGGCTTTTGTAAGGCCAAGTGCCAAGTAGTTTTCCAAAGCACCAACCGCAAAGCAAAGGATTTGCCATTCGGGTCGCCATTCAAGCTAAATTGATGCAAATCCCTAAAAAAGGCATTTACCCTTGCTCGAATGGCCGGCCGCTGCAATTCCAACCAATTGGCGGTGCCCTGCTCAATAGCCCGAATTTCATCATCGCTTAGCTTCCGCAAATGGTAGGCATCCTTGCGCATGCCTCTTGAAGTCATATACCTTACCAAACAATGGTACAAAGAGCCTCCCTTGGCATGAAGTCCCTCCAAAGGCATCGTGCTCCGCTCCGGCCAATAGCGATGCAAATCGCCGGGGCTAACAAAATCCCAAACATAATGTCCGTTTTCTATGGCCGGATTCCCCGGCTGATATTTGTACGGGTGTTGGTTCGGACTAAAGCTAGGCCCAACTGCGCGCAAGCCATCCGGCTTGTAAAAATGCCACTCGTAGAACAAATAACTCCCGCCACCAATGGCCAAAACCACCACTACCCCCAACCAAATCCAACGACGGGGCGAACTTAAGCCAACATAAACCAAAAACAAAAAGGCACCCAACAGCCCCGTAAAGGATTGCATAAACAATAGCACCAACAAGGCAAAAAATGCATAGCCCCAAACCCAGGCTTTGCTCCCATACAAAAGGAACCACGAAGCGGTCAACACCAGCAAAGTGGCTAAACGTACATTCGAAACAAAAGGGGAAAAAGTCCTGGGATCCGCCATAGGCCAAGCCCTAAAATATTCCACGCTCCCCCAAAGCACCGCAAAAACAACCCCGGCAGCAGCCCAAGCCATCGCCCAAACCATCGCCCGCTTTTGCAATGCCAAGGCCGGCAAAACCAATGGAAACAACAGCAAGCCAAGCTTCATTTGAACATCCCTAAATATCAAATCTTGCGCCCCTCCATGCAGCAATGGCCACAACAGGGCCAACCACCAAAGCCAAGGCCCCCATACCATTGGCCCTTTCCACCAAGCCGCCGGCCAACGCTTCCATTGAGCCAAAGAGGCCATTACCGACACACCCAAGCCAATGCTCATTAGGCTGTTGGAACTTGCTAATCCAAAAAACAATAGGGCAAGACCCAAGCGTAGCGCCTGGCCAAAAACTCGATTCCTCCATGACTCATCCATGCCCATGGCTTCAAATATACAACCCAGTGTTCAGCAATCCTTTCAACCTTAGGTTCTCAAACATCCCCGCTTAGTGAAGTCTAAATGTAAAAGTCAAACCTCAGCCTTTCCCTTTCAAATTTAAAATTCAATCCTTTGTTTACCCTAGCGCTTGAAACTCAAGCGATGCTCCTTAGTCAAACCATGCAGGGCAATCGCTTTGCGATGCAGCTCCGTGGGGTATCCTTTGTTCTTTTCCCAACCATAGGCCGGATAGCTTTTGCTCAAGCCCTGCATGTACGCATCCCTATGCGTTTTGGCCAATACCGAAGCTGCCGCAATGCAGGCAAATTTGCCGTCACCTTTTACCTCGCAGCGGTGCGGTATCCCAAAATAAGGCTTAAACCTATTTCCATCAATCAACAAAAACTCCGGTTTAAGGCTGAGCATTTCTACCGCTCTATGCATGGCCAAAATAGAGGCCTGAAGTATATTCACTCGATCAATCTCTTGAGCATCCGCAGAAGCTACCGCCCAAGCCAAAGCGTTTTCTTCTATATGCACCCGTAAGGCCTCCCTTTGCTTGGTGCTCAATTGCTTGGAATCGTTCAAGCCCGGCAGCTCTTTCTCTACCGGCCAAACGACAGCGGCAGCAAAAACCGGACCCGCCAAACAGCCTCTTCCGGCCTCATCGCAACCGGCGGTTAAGGGCTCACCTTTTTTGGGATACCTCATGCTTTTCATGAATTTCGTTCAAAAGCTCCGATACCTTTTCCGCCACCGCATCCCAACTAAAGTCACCCAAACGCTTTTTGCCCTTTTCTATCAGGTCCTTTCGATAGGCTTCGTCTCCGGCCAAGCGCTGCATCCCTTCGGCCATAGAGTGAATGTTGCGCGGGTCTACCCAGCAAGCCGCCTCTCCTGCTACTTCGGGCAAGGCCGTTGCTTGGGCGGCCAATACCGGAACTTCGGCCGACATGGCTTCCAACATGGGCAAACCAAAACCCTCATACATGCTTACGTAAACCATAGCTAGAGCACTACCCATCCACTTCCGGGCATCTTCTTGCGCCACCGCTCCGGGCAATACTATATGCGCCCTAAACGGCGAAGCTTCAATGGCCTCGTGCAATGCAGCATAATCGCCGGAATCTCGACCTGCCAATACCAACATCGCTCCTTCGGGGCTGGATGCCCGATAGTGCTCCCATCCCTTGACCAAAGCCACCAAGTTTTTTCGAGGATACCAATGACCCAAATAGAAAAAATAGGGCCTTCCTTGGGTATGATCTGCCCTAAAAGCCCTTTGCTCCTCTGCCGATAAGGCAGGCCAAGCCTCCGGCTGCACTCCATTGCCTACCACCGAAACCTTTTCAGGCGGCACCCCATAAAAATGCACAATCTCCGACTTGCTAAACTCCGAAACAGTGGCAATTTTTGCCGCATGCGCCGCATACTTTGGCCAAAACCGCCGGTAATGCCATCGGTGGTTGTACCTAAAGTGTTGTGGAAAACGCTCAAAATTCACATCGTGCATCACCGGCAAGGAAGGAACCGATGACCGCAAACTCAAATACGCATCGGGCGAAAAAAACACATCTGCCTTCCATTGATGCAAAGCCCTGGCTACCTGCCACTCAAACCAAACATAAAACAAAAAGGCATGCCGCGCCGGGGGGAACAAATGCCTGCCCTCCACATTGGACCCAAAGATAAACGAGGGGTCAAAAGGCCGATCAAACAAAAACAAAAACTCATCCTCAGGCCGCATGGCCACCAGCCTTTGGCAAACTTCACGGGTAAAAACCCCAACCCCATGCACTTGGCCCGGAATCAACACCCGTGTATTGATGGCTATACGCATGCCCCAAAGGTAAAGCTTCAAACCTTATGGCCTGCAAACTCTTGACCAGTCAAACCAAAAAGGGGGCTTCCCAACTTAAGGCTTCCTAAATGGAGTGTTTAGACCCATCCCTCATGTAAGATTCCGCGCATTTCTGTCTACCTTTGCCCCATGGCGCAACCGCAACCTTTGCACAAAGCCGTGCTTCGACTGCAAGACGGCACTGAATTTCACGGACTGGCCGCAGGTGCTCAGGCCACCGTTACCGGCGAACTGTGCTTCAACACAGCCATGGCGGGCTACCAAGAAACATTTTCTGACCCTTCCTACACCGGCCAAATGTTGGTCATGACCCATGCCCACATAGGAAATTATGGCATCATCGAAGGCGAATCCGAATCCAAAGGACCAACCCTCCGTGCCCTTATTTGCCGAAATTACAGCGGAAATCAAACCGACCTTCGGCCCGGCTCTCAAGCCCTTGACCCTTGGCTCAGCGAAGCCGGTGTACCCGTAATTTACAACATCGACACCCGTGCCTTGGTCCGCAAACTGCGCCGGGCCGGTAGCCTAAACGCCTTGGTAAGCACCGAGGACTTATCCGAAGAAACTCGAAACACCCTTCTCGCCCAAACTCCGGACATGCAAGGCCTCGCCTTGGTCAACGAAGTCACGGTATCCGAGCCCACCGACATGAATTGGCCTTCGGCAGGACCCAAAATTGCTGTTTTGGACCTTGGCCATAAGGCGGCTATGCTGCGCCTGCTCACCGAACGTGGAGCCCGCTTAAGAATTTTTCCTGCCCACACCGACAGCCAAGAAATACTGGCTTGGGAACCCGATGGATTTCTCATTACCAATGGCCCAGGCGACCCCGAACCCCTCCAACAAGTAATTGAAACCACCCGAAAGCTCATAGCCACCGACAAACCCATGCTCGGCATTTGTCTTGGGCACCAAATCATTGCCTTGGCCATGGGCATTCCGACCTATAAAATGAAACACGGCCACCGTGGCGTAAACCATCCAGTCCTCCATTTGACCACCGGTCGAGGCGAAATCACCTCCCAAAACCATGGCTTTGCGGTGGATGCAGAGGCGCTCGCCCGGCATCCGGACATGGAGTTGACCCATCGCCACCTCAACGACGGAACGGTAGCGGGCATGCGCCACCGCAGCAAGCCCACATTTTGCGTGCAATACCACCCCGAAGCGCACCCCGGTCCCCACGACAGCCGCTACCTGTTCGACGATTTCATGGACCGCCTGAGCCCACGACCTCAGTCCTGGGTTGGTTAGGCGGGCCCCGGTTCCATAGAAAGCCTCAGCTCCATATCCGGCCCTTGACTGCGGTCTCCCTTGCCCCAAGCAAGCCGGCTTAGGGCTGCGGGGGTTTACCCGAAACAACGGGACCACCTCCTCGCCCAAAGCCGGCTAGCCCGGGGCTGCGGGCGGCCCTCCGTTGGGGCCGGGGGGCGATTTTACATAGCTCATGGTTTCAACCATGGGCGAACCGGCGCAACCCACGATATATCCACGATTTCAACCATGGGCGAACCGTCGCAACCCACGGTATACCCCACGGTTTCAACCGTGGGCTAGTTATGGAACAACCAAACGCCCTACCCGATACGTTTGTCCATCCGGATTTTTAAAGAAGACCACATAAAGCCCTTTGCTCAGGCTTTGGGTATTCAGGTGTTGAGGGTCAATGCCTTGAATGGAATACACCACCTTACCCGACATGGATACAAAGAAAAAGCTGGCTTCGGAGTGCAGTTCTTGGGCTTCAATGCGCACCATGCCTTGGCTTGGATTGGGATAAAGGAGCGCTCCGGTGGCTTCTTGGGCCTGTTGCATGCCCGTAAATTGCCAGGCGGAATCCAGAGGGGAGCCGCAACCATATACCGGATACAAGCCATGGGTGCTGATTAAGTTGCCGTCGCGCCAATAGCAAGAAAGGCTGGAGAGGTGCAAGGTAGAGGCATAGGACATATGATGATCTTGGTTCCATGGACTATCAACATAGGGTAGTCCGACCTCTTTAATTATTCCACTAAGCACAAAATTGTTTCCGGCACCTTCAATGTATTGATAGGGTTCCTCAGGATCCGGTCCGGGGTTCAAGAGCATGGGATAATAAATGGAGTCATCGAAGTAACCATACTCCCGCTTGCTTATTGAGGTGTAAGCAATGCGTTGATTATTCAGGTAGCTTACCGAATCAATGGATACTCCCACCAAATCTCCTCCGGCAGGAGTTAAGTTATTTCCCAAAACCACATTATCCTCAAAATGATAGGTTACTATCTCCGGAAAATCTTCTACTTCAGGCTTTGCCCCAAGCTGCGACAAAAACACCCTAGGTAAATTGGCTGGATAAGCTAAAACGGCCCCATTGAGGTCAGGAAGAATATCAGCCCTTTCGGTTGAATCCATAAAGGCGTTATTAAGGAAAGCTTTTCCCCCACCGATATTAATCCTGATTATATAGGTTTGAACAAGAAAATAGTGGTTTGTGTCTTCGTACAAAAACAAACCATCGGATTCCCAGTCAGATTTCCCGGGATAGCGAAACCTGACGGCATGCAGCATGACGCTATCAACGATACCCCAAGGACGGGCTTCTACCTCAAAATGGCCAAAAACCTTCCAACCTTTTTTAATGGTGGTGGGTGGCTCATAAGGATGCGGATAATAAGGCTCAAAATACGACAACAGCCCCTCCCAACGGGTGAGCGTATCTCCCAAAAAGGGTTGGAAATTAGAACTCTGAGCAGTTCCCTTGCCCGCAAAAGCCAAAAACAAGGAGCCCACCAAAACAATTACTTTAAATGGCATGGATTGAATTTTGGGTTAAGTTACGGGCTTTTCTTCAAGAACACAAATCCAAAAGTCAAAATTAAGCCAATCAATATACCTCTTGAGTCAAAACCTTGATTAACATACCACTAGAAAATAGAATCAAGGGTGATAGTTAGGAAAAATTCAAAATGGCCAAAATAATTTCTTAACATTCGTTAGAACTTTTGAGCAGTTTAACCTACATCTAAGCAATACATTAAAATTTAAAAGTCATTTCCCTTTTGGGAGTTTAATAAAAAGGGTGTTTTGAGAAAAAAAAGAGTGTTTTGCTTTTGATAATAAAAAAAAGGGTATACCTTGCCTCAAACTTTAACCGCCAAATTATGCGCCTACTTACCGTACTTCTTCTATTCTTGTTGCAATTTTCTGTAGTAATTGCTCAACAACCCACTACCTATGATGTATTAAAGGAATACTACAATTTAGCTCCATTTGGGGCTACTCCAAGAACGGGCGCCCAAAAGGCTATAGATAGAATCGCCTTTTTGGGAATGCCAAACTTGCACCCCCATGGAAATAACGCCATTGGGGCGATTGGTTTTCATCAGTATTCGCAGTGGTTCAATGCCACCTACCCGAACGGTATTAATACTCCTTTGGGTGGTAATTTTCCGCAAGTCCAAGAAATTGGGCCTTTAGGAGGAACAGGGGCCGCAGTAGCCGGAAAAAGTGGTCAAATCCATAGAATTACGCTTCATCCTGCTTATGGACAAAATGGAAACGAAACCCTATATGCTTGTTCTTCCTACGGAGGACTGTGGAAATCTACCAACAATGGATTTAACTGGGTCAACCTGAATACAGATCAAGGCCTTCCCAATACCACCGTGGGGGATGTTGCTGTAGCCAAGGATGCAGGAGGTAACGATGTTATTTTCATATCATCCGGTCATTCCGACTTTAAAGGCCTACGATCTGAATCTACCCAAGTGTCAGGGCTGATGCAGTTCTATAGTCATGGCGTGTATAAATCAACGGATGATGGAGGAACTTGGACCAAACTAAATGACAATTTATTTAGCCCCGGTTTCATGGGCAAACGGGATGCTATTCGTAGGTTAGTTGTTCACCCAAGCAAACCAAACTTATTGGTTATCGCCACGAACTCAGGTGTTTTTTACACCAATAATTCACTAAGCGCAAACCCCGTTTGGGTAAACCTTAATTTGCATATGATTGATACTTCACAGACAGCCGGAGATATGGGTTGGAGAGGATTGGAGTTTTTGCCAAACAACAATAATATCTTATATGTCTCAGGAGCAGGTGGTGTAGCTGAAGTAGAATTCAACACCCAATCTCAAAACCCAACTTTGGTTTCGATTGATTATTTAATGAGGTGGGATGACGCAGGTATAAGTGGCTTCAAAAATTTGTTCAATTACCCTCCCGCCATAGGGAGTTACAAAAAACCTTATTTTTGGGATCAAAACTGTCCAAACCTACTAGCAAACGAAACTTGCAGCGATTATGGAACGTTTTTGCCCTACAGGGCAAATGTTGCTGTAGCTCCAGATCCCAATGGCTGCATAACAAACCCCAACTTCCCTTCTATAGAACAATCAGTAGTATATGTATATGTTTTTGGCTTTGTAAGGGAGCGCTTTCCAAGGTCCAATACTGCGAATGACTGTTCCAATTACTGGGAATGCCCCGGAGCTACTAATCCAAATTACACTTGCCCATTTTGGCGTGCCGCTATAGCCGTTTACAGATTTTCTCATTGCGATGGTTTAGAATTGATTTTTACTGATTTCAACCATACCTCAACAACAATCAGCAAATGCAAAACAGGGGCGGGAGACTTTGGTGAGGCATATGCTTCTTGTTGGCTGGGTATGGATATTTCAGGGAATGATGTAAATAAACTCGTTCTGTCCTCTATGAATGGCTATAGATTAAATTACACTTCTAAGAATCTAAATGTGTTACCTTATGGAACCACTGGCCCTTATGGGTATTGGCCTGATTTTCACGATTTTCAGTCTATACCAAATACTGCTTCGGCCTTTGCAGCTCACCATGGGGGGGTTAGTTTTTTTGAAGATTCCGATATTAATTTGGCCTCATTTAGAAACTTGGGAATAAACAGTTTTTTAACCTGGGATGGAGATGTAAATAAAACCGGCAAAGAAGGCTATGGGGTAATTGCCCATGATAATGCCTTGGGTTATAAAAAAAATTACCCCAGTGCCGATTGGCGAAACATAAATGGTGTTGAAGGGTGGGGATTAACCTTCCTTGGCCACCACTCAAGGTTCCCCTTTATGCACACAAAAAGTGGAGATATCCAAACTAGAAAAATTAATTCATGGGGTCCGGTTTCTGATGCATCGCTTAGTTCCATAACATTACCTTTAGACCCCGGAGATTCAGAAAAGTCCAGACTCTCTCGTTTACCATCCATAATTAACCCATACAATCCAGACGAATTCTATGTTGGTGCTTCTGAAATCTATAAAATTTCTGATACTGCAAATTCTTGTAGTGCCAACTGTATGGATTTAGCCTCAGACACCTGGAAAACCAACCTCACTACCTTAGACCCATGGGGCGGAACATACCCAAGAAAATCCTATGAAAACCGAGTCGAAGCCATTCAAATCCCAAGCAGTAACCCGAATTATATTTATACACTCCTTGGAGCCGGAAGCGGAGATGCTATTCCCCCACCATTGGTAGGAAATTACAAGGATATATTGTCTAAAATCTACGTCTCTAAAACCGGCTTCCCCTCTCCAACCGAAGCCGCAGACGTTAATCAGACCGAAAGGTTTAAGGATATTACCATAAACCCCTCCTCCTGTTCGGGAATAACAGGCACTATGCCAACCAACCCTATGATTTTTGACATTGGGGTTTCTCACCTAGACCCTGAAAAAATTTGGGCCATCGCCGGGGGCTATGACAATAGGGTGCGCTTTTTCGAAAGTACAAACGCCGGGACGAAATGGCATTTGATGGATCCCAACGGTGATTATACTACCGGAACATTTACCGGATACCCGCAATCCCTTCCCGCTCGACGTCTGTTTCTTCAACCGGGCACCGAAAAACCCGGCACAAACTCCAGACCTCGAATGTTTGTAGGTACCGATGCCGGTATCTATTACCTAAATCCTGATGAAACGGAATGGCGTTACTATACAGGTTTTCCAAGAGCCACAGTGACCTCCATGACCCATAACCCTTGCGATAATACCTTGTTTGTAACCACCTTTGGGCGTGGATCCTGGAAACTGGCATTGCCCGATATGGAAGAACCTTTGGAAACCTTGACCATAATTAACTCCAACCAAACTTGGAACACAAACAGGTCGCTCATAACCAGCATTTTGGTAAAAGCCGGCTATACCCTCATTATTGGACCGTCCATGACCCTAAGAATGCCTGCCGAAAGTCAAATCATTGTGGAACCCGGTGCCCGATTGATTGTTCGAGGTACCATTACTGCCGGATGCGATGATGAGTTTTGGGATGGAATTGTGGCTATGGGCAACTCCTGCACCACTCAAACCCAACAAAATCAAGCCTACGTTTACATTAATGGGGGAACCTTGGAGCATGCCAGAACCGGAATTACTAACTGGGTTAGAGGAGACTGGAACACCATCGGGGGAATCATTACCGCCAATGGGGCCACCTTTAGAAACTGCGGACGGGGCATTGAGTTTTATTCCAATTACCCATCTTACAATAATGGAACGCCCGGACCATGTAACCCTTCCGTATTACCGGACTATTCAGGAAGTGTAATAAATTCTTTGTTTACAACCGACGATAATTTTAGAGCTGGAAGTGATGGTTTAAACCATGTTACGCTTTGGAAGGTGAAGGGAGTACAGTTTAGTGGTTGCGATTTCGAAGACTTGCGTACCAACAAGAATTGGGACCAACAATACACAAGGGGAATCTTTAGTATCGACGCCCATTATAGGGTGCTTGGCAGGTGCAATTCAGTGAACCCAACAACATTTCCCGGAAACCCAAGCTGTGCCGAGAGCAATTTAGATCGCTGTACTTTCTATGGATTAGGTACTGGTATTGAAGCAACTAGTGGAAACAACTTTACAAAATTGGCCCCACTTGTGGACCAAGCAGAATTTCGTTCCAACATATGGGGGATTCATTACAACAACTCGAATCATGGCTGGGTCTCCCGTTCCAATTTCTTTTTGAATCCAACGGATATGCCAACAGACGTCAGTGGCGACAGAAGGTACTGGACACAAGGAATATACAATTTGAAGGCTCGGTACGTGTCTATAAAGGAAAACTTCTTTGATGGCCAATGGATGTCCGGGCAAGGCTCCAATGGAGTGCAATGGAACAATGGCGGGAGCATTGCAAATAAGGTGTATAAAAATGAGTTCCGAAGCTTAAGGCATGGAGAGCTCTACCTTAGTTATAATCGAGGCTTCGGACAACAAAATATTCAAGGTCTGCAATCCAAGTGCAACCTTCGACCAAGTGCCTACCCCATGGGAGAGGACGGCATTCGAATTCAATTGGGTGATCAGGATGAAGGTATTGCCTATTACCAAGGCAGTGCAACCCAAGGCCAAGGAGGAACTTTTAATCAGAATTCCAGCCTTATGGACATAGACGAATTTAATAATGTATCGCAAATGCACTGGTACCATAGCGGTGGATTATCCGAACCTATTTATACCAGCCCAACGGTTCTGGTTAGTCCTGCTCCCAACCCACCCTCCTGCACCACAGAGGCAGTAATTGGCGTGTATCCGGGTTACCAAACCGATATCTCGGTTTTGAAAAGCCAAGCCATCACTCAATTTGGAGAAAAACAAACCGAATTGGCAGGAATGTTATACAATTTGCACCAATTGGTGGATGGAGGAAGCACGCCCGCTCTAGTCAATCAAATCGTGAACGATTGGGACCAAGATGCCTGGATGCTTCGAGATTCGCTTATGGATTATGCACCTTACGTTTCTACCCATGCCTTGCGCCAAGCGGCTTTGACCGGCATTTTGCCGGATGCCATGCTGCTGGAACTTTGCTTGGCCAATATAGATGCTACCACCAGCTTTTCTTTCATTAACTTTTTGAGGTACAGCATTCCCAACCCCATGCCTGAATACATGCTAGAACTCATCATTACGGCCTGGAGCGATGCAGGACCTTTGGCAGATTTGGAATCCCAAATTGGACGTTTGTATTTTGAACGGGATCAATCCTTCGGCTTAATGCTGAATGCCTATGCCAACGACAGCATCTTGGCGACCGACAGCATCGCCTATTGGCACAAACAAAGAAACGAAGTAGAAGATTGGTATGCCTTAGCGGATTATTACATGCTTAAAGGGCAAACCGATTCGGCGAATGCCTATTTCCAATCTTTGGATACCCTCATACCCTTGGAAGGTTACCATAGGGAGGAATGGATTGAGTTTTCTTCCTGGCTGAACTTTGAAAAGACCATGGTGGACTCCGCCTACACCATGGATAGACTGCCCCAAGATTGGATTGACAGCCTGCTGGAATTTGGAAGCAACCATCAGGGCAGATCGGCTCAAATGGCCCGCAACGTACTTTGTTTCTTTTACGATACTTGTTTGGCCCTGCCAAGCAGCCCCTCTCCTAAACCTAGCCCGAATCCTGTGGATGCAGCTAAAGGGGCTTTGGACATACCGGACTGCAATATATTCCCCAACCCTGCAGAAACCGAGGTTAAGTTTGAATACCTTCAGGGAGTGACTGCCACCTTTCGCCTTTTTGACCTGAACGGAAGAGAAGTAAAGCGGTTGGATTTAAAAGAAATGCCCGCCTTTTACTCCGTTAAACTTGATGGTCTTCCAAAAGCAACGTATATTTATAAAATTGTCAATAAGCAGGATATTCCCTTGTGCACCGGAAAATTAGTGGTTCAATGAAAAAAGGATTAAAGCTTGGTTTATGGGTATTGGGCATGGCTTGGCTAAGCCTGCCCATGAGGGCCCAAAGCTTTGTCCTTGACACCACCTTTATGACCAATGTGCATTGGATGGAAATCAATTCCTACACAGGCAATGGACACAATAGTTCGAATATCCTTAGCTTTTTCTTTGGTCCAAACCCCAATCAAATTTTAATCAATGGGGACTTCTGGCAGCAATACTATTCGGACCCAACCCGTGGAGGACAAGCGCATTGGTCCAGTTGGGTGCGCTTCTTTTTGGATGGATCCCCAGACTCCAGTTTAATTCCGTATGTGGGTTATGGCGGCGGTGGCATTGACATGATTGCTGTCGAAGACGGCTACATTTGGAGGAACGGCGATGAATTGGCCAAGCTCTACCATAACGGGCTTTGGGACGATTCCTGGGACAGCTTGGCCAACCGAAGAATAGGAACCTACTCAGGTTGCATCATTCCGAACCATGGTTTAGGCCTGGACTCCATGGTCTATTTTGTGGTTATTCCCAGGGTACATACCCCCTGCATTCCCGAAGGCTTGCCTCCCATTCCGCTGGGCCAGCGCACCCTCAGCCGCATGCATCCCAACGGCATTTGGGATACCTCCTTTATGGTGCCCCTAAACCACCACTCCGCCGGCTCTGAAATCTTTTGGGAAAAAGAAGACCACCTCTACATCTCCGGCAGGCTCGATTCCCTTTGCGGCTTGCCCAGAAATGGCCTCGGTAGAATAT
>JAUHWY010000025.1 GCA_030427255.1 Bacteroidia bacterium
CCCAAGAGGGTGCCGCCTGAGGCTTGATCGTACCATCGAAAGATGCCGGTAGATCCGGAGGCGGTGAGTGTCGCTCCTTGGCCACAGGTGGCAGAGGAACTAACTACCGAAGGAATGGGGCATTGGGCATATCCTCTTGGAAGCATGCTCCAAAATAGCGCCATGATTACGAATAGTTTACAACTATTTCGGTGTGTAAAGGTTTTACTCATAACAAAGTATTTAGGGCGGTTGAAACTTAATTAACCTATATAAAGTTAAATCAAAAATCTGATAGTTTTCATAAAAAAGAATGATAAATGAACGAAAATTACTTTTATAAAGTAATAAAAGCCTGTTTATCAGAGCTAAAACAAAATAGACTTTCTGAACTTATTTGGGAGCTTGATTTTTGTTTACTGTATAAAACTTATTATTTGTGATATTTTTTGAATTGATAATTAACATTTAAAGTTTAGCTTTTGGTTTTGACTATTCGAATTTAGTTTATTGTTTTTTTAGAGATTTAAAGTCGGGGTTCATTTTTTGCAGTGGCCTATGTCAAATTGAGTAAGCCTTTTTAGCTAAGCTTAGCCTTCAGGTTTGAGTAGGTGAGTTCAGGAAGGTTTGAGTATGGCTAAAATGGGAGAACCTTTAGCTTTCCAAGATTTTAGAAAGTACAGGCGCAGGGACCGCACCGATACCCCGGATGCAGCTCTTGCCCCGCGGCTTAAAGGAAAAGAGCGGTCCCTTTTTTTGGGAAAGCTCCTTTTCCTTTTTAGCAAGCGGGAGCAAGAGATGCAACGGAGTAAAGGTAAGGGCCCGGTTGCGCCCCAAATACAATAGCTAAAAGGAAGGAGCGAGGAATGTGTTCTATAGCTTCGGTTTTGGCCATAAAAAAAGCCGCCCTTTTGAGGCGGCTTTTAAAACGGTCGGTTGGAATTAATCGATAAGGTGCACAATGCGTGTGGTGTACCATTGGTCACCCACTTGAACACTGAGCAGGTAAGTGCCGCTGCTCAAGCCCCAAGAACGGGCATCGATGTTCCAGGTTTGAAGCCCTGCACCTTGCGGTTGGAGCGTTTGGCTAGCTGCGGTGCGGCCACGTAAGTCTTGAAGCAAGAGGGTTGCCTCTTTTTCGGTAGGCAAGTTCAAGCTTAGGCGGAAGCTTTCTCCAAACGGGTTGGGGAAAACCTGTAAACCTATAGCGTTGCCGTCTTGACTTTCCAAGCCAAAGACATCTTTGGCGTAGATGGTATCGCAAACGGTGTTTTCGCAACCATTCTTTGTGGTAGTCAAACAGACTTGATAGAATCCTGTATTTCCATATTGCTTTAAGGGTGAAATAGCATTGGAAGAAGTTCCATCGCCAAATGTCCACAGGTAATTTGCTCCTGTCAAAGGATTGAATGGAGTAAACTGTACCTGATTCACCCCTTGATTGGTTTCGTACCAAGTAGCATCAGGAGTTTGGCTAACAGTAACCTGGCTGGTATGTACATCGGTACAACCTTGGGGGGTACTTACCGTTAAGCTAACGGTGTATACACCTGGTGTGCTGTAGCTGTAGCTGGGGTTCTGTTGGTTGTCTGTTGCAGGACCAAAATTCCAGTTCCATCCGGAAATATTACCGTTAGAAACGTCAAAGAACTGCAATGGCTGATCTGTGCAGCCTGGGGTGAACAAGTAGTCCGCCTCGGGCTTATCGTCTACTACTACATTTCCATTGAAAGTGCTTTGGCATCCTAAATTAGAGGTTGCGGTAATGGTGTAGTAGAAGGTGCCTGCAGAAGGGTATTGGTGAACTACGGATTGGCCATTTCCGGTGTTTCCATTACCAAAGTTCCATTGGTAGGTCTGAACGCTTGCCCCTGAGGTGAACGCTTGGAAATTGGCCGGATTCGGGAAGCAAGCACCGGTGGTTAGTATCGAGTCAATACTAGGTCTCGGGTGCACAGTTACCAATTGAGTGGCAGTGTCTGCGCAACCTTCGGGAGTGGTGGCAATAAGCTGAGCCGTGTATTGACCTGCAGAGCTGTAGGTCTCATTGGTTTGGAAACCTGAACCCGTGTTGCCGTTGCCAAAATCCCATTGATAGGTGCTAATGACTCCTCCTTGACCCACGCCACTGTTTTGCGTGAAGTTGGTGACTTGGCCTTCACAAACAGAAGGTGCGTTTATTTGGAAAATCACCGGGTTAGGAAGAATGTTTACTTGCACGGACGGAGAACTTGCCGAACAGCCATTTCCATCCACGCCCATAACGGTGTATGCTCCTGCATTTAGAGTGGTTAGGTTGGCTTGAGTGGCTCCACTAATTGGGTTTCCATTGTTCATCCATTGGTAATTTACCGCTCCTGTAGCCGAAATAGTTACGGGAGTACCGGCACAAGCCTGCTGAATGGTGTTGGGGCTCACGCTAATTTGCGGCAAGGGGTTCACGACTACAAAAGCCGTATCGGTAGCGGAGCAATTGTTGCTGGCAGAAACCGTGTAAACAATTTGGGCCGTTCCAGTACCAGCCAATTGTGGGCTAAATAAGCCTGAATTGGGGTTGGCCATACCGCTGCCTGTCCAAGAACCGCCTGGTGTTGCTGCAGTGAGCAATAGAGAGGGTGCATTGGCACAAACTTGCATAGGAGCATTGGCTATGCTGGCATTTGGTGAAGTCAACACCGTTACTACCAAAGAATCGGTATTTGAACAGTTGTTTTGACTTACGCTATACACTATGGTATTGTTTCCAACAAGGTTAGGGTTTGGCGCGAATGTACCGTTGGACGTATTTATGATTCCACTGCCGGACCAAGTGCCGCCGGGGGTTACCGGAGACAAATTGAAAGGTTGGTCGGCCGAACAAACGATTCCCGGATTTACCACAGATGCATTTGGGGTAGGATTAACCACAATTTGAAGGGAATCTGTCACCGAGCAACCTGCTTGTTGGTCTACCAAAGTATGGTATACTTGGTAGGTTCCGGGAGCTACGCTAGTTGGATCAAAGATACCTTGATTGGGGTCTACAATGCCATTACCTGACCAGATACCGCCGGAGTTTAGGGCCACAAGGGTGTCGGTATTGCTGTAATCGCAATAGCTAGGAGGAGCTGTGCTGATTGAAGCGTCCGGTCCTGCTACCACATTTATAGCAATAGAATCTTGGAATGTACATCCATTATTGCTTACGGTATAAACTGCATAGTTTGTACCAATATTGGCTTGGCTAGCATTAAAGATACCGTTAATGCTGTCAACAATACCAGGGCCTGACCAAGTACCAAAGGTGTCTGAAGGCTGAGGAATATTATAGGTAATGGTTACAAAGCCATGGCCTTGGTTTGCTCCTGTTGTTGCAAGAGTATTGGTTCCTGCATTGAAAGATCCACCACCGCCGCCGCCGGCAGTGTTTCCATCACCTCCGCCACCGGACCATCCGCCTCCGGCAGCGGCACGGTGTCCTACACCAGCTCCACCACCGAATCCACCTTCGACACCCGAGCGACCTACGTCTGCTGCGCCGCCTAAACCTCCGGCTAAGAAGCTTTCGCCGGCAATGTTGGGTGCGGAGCCGGAACAGTTTTCACCTCCTTTGGTATAGAAACCACCACCACCTGCACCAAAGGAGCAAGAGTTGCCGTTTCCGCCGGGGGTGTTTTGGGTGCCTGCGGTTCCATTTTGAGCTGCTCCACCGCCGCCGCCATTGATACCTCCTTGACCCGCATTGGATAAGGAGTTTGTGCCATTAAGGCCAATATCTCCGGGAAGGCCTGCACCACCGCTGCCTGCACCACCGCCGCCACCGGCTACAATAAGGGGAGTGTTGTTGCCATCTACAACAAATGTACCTCCTCCACCTGCTCCGGCAGAGTTGGATCCGCTTGGTGGTCTACTGCCACCGCGTTGACCTACCAAAACACGAAGCGTAGTGCCCGCTGTTAATTGGAAGTCTCCCTCCAGCACAGCGCCAAGTCCTCCTTGGTTTCCGCCGCCGTCACCACCTTGGGCTCCGGCTGCAGTAATTCTGTAAGTTCCTGTGAACGGCACTGTCCATTCCTGAATTCCTGCATTTACGGTCACTACACCGGGGCCATAAGCTGTGTTGGCCTGCTGTTGCGTAGGGCCGGAGCGACCTGTTGCACCGCAATTGGTAAGGTTAAGGGTGCCTTGAAGCACCGGAGGTACAAAACCTAAGTCTAAGGGTAGAGAGCCTTGGCAATAATTTCCGGTTACAGGAGCTAAGTTTGCCACGGGGAATGGGGTTGCTTGCACCCTTACGGTGTCGTATTTAGAAGGGCAACCATTCACCGTATAATTCACATAATACGTTTGTGGGCCATTCAAAGGAGGGGTATTCCAGTTTTGTCCAACATTAGCGATATTTCCGCCAATGGTATCGTACCACACATAGTTCCCTTGAGGTCCGGTCACACTTAGAGGTGCAGAGCCTGTTCCACAGAAGCTGGTATCTCCCGAAGCGGTAGGTGCTGGAAGCGAATCCAACCAAATGGGAGCTGGTACTCTTGGGCTTGAGCAGCTCAGGTTCACATTATAAGAGATAATGATTTGACCATTTCCTGACTGAAAGCCTTGGGTATGCGTTGTGTTGCTGGTTCTGTTGGCATTGGCAAAAGAAGAGCCGCCACCGCCGCCGGCATATCGACCGCCGCCGCCGCCAAATTGGCCACCGCCGCCGCCGCCGCCGGAGCTGCCACAAGTACCGCCTGTACCTCCTTGGCCTGCTGTTCCTGCCGTGGCACAGCCACCGCAAGTGGCACCTTGGCCTCCAGTGGTTGGCGTGGCTCCGCTGCCTGTATTGCAATCTTGGCTGTTGCAGTTAAACCCTTGTTGGGCCTGGCCGGAGCCACCGCCGTTTCCGCCACTCATACCTGTGGAGCAATTCCATCCGCTTCCGCCACCGCCACCGGCAGTAACCACACGGTTTGCTAATCCTGTTCCACCACTACGTATGTCGGATCCACCGCCACCGCCGGCACCACTGCCGCTTCCGTTTCCGCCGCCATTCCAGCCGCCTGTATTTGAACTGGTGGTGCCACCTACGTGAAGGGTGAGTGTTTCGCCCGGTGTAACGTTTAATGTAGTTTGAACTCTTCCTCCTAAACCGCCGGGGTTGTTGCCGGGGCTAGGTATTGAAGCGCCGCCTTGGGCCCCACGCACATCTACCTGGATTTGAGAAACACCGTTCGGTACGGTCCAGGTTTGAGGCGCACCTGTGAAGTTAAAGGTGTGGTTTCCGGAGATGTTATTGATAAGGGTAACTCCTGCAAACAAGGTGTCTGAACCCAAAACGGGAGGGAGTGACACTTGACTTCCTGTAGCTAAAATGTTGCCTCCTGTGGGCGCATCGTACCAATTAACCGGATATGGGGTTCCGGTTGCCGTTAGTGTTACTGGTGTTCCACAAGTGACACTATCGCCTTGGGTTATGGGAGCACTTATTGGAGATACGGTCATAATTGCCGGTATGCGTTGGCTTGAGCAGAAATTACGGGTATAGCTAATGGTGGCGGTACCGTTGCCGGTATGTACGCCCTGATTGTGGGTTATATTGCTGGCCAAGTTAGGATTGGCGAAGCTGGATCCGCCGCCGCCGCCGCCGTACCAGCCGCCGCCGCCACCGTAGTAGCCGCCACCGCCGCCACCGGCATTGGTGCTTCCATTTCCTCCTTGAGCAAGCTGTCCCGCTTGTCCTCCGTTGTTAGCGCTGTTGCCTCCGGAGTTTTGGGTACCTCCCTGACCTACATAAGTAGTAGATTGCCCATTGCAACGGAAGCCTGCACCGGCCGCACCTGAACCGCCACCGGCACCACCGCCATTGGTAAAGGATCCGCAATCGTAGCCGGCACCACCGCCGCCTCCGGCAATGAGTACCCGGTTGTTGACACTGGTACCACCAATTCTAATATCGGTAGCACCACCGCCACCACGGCCATTGCTGCTACCGCTGCCACCGCCATTCCATCCTGGGCTGGTAGTGTTGTTGGGTTGACCGCCTACGTAAATAAATATGGTTTGTCCTGGAGTAACGGCAATGTCAGCGGTTACTTGACCGCCCAATCCTCCGGCTCCAAAGCTGGGGTTTGTTCCTCCTTGAGCACCATACAGGTCCACGGTTATGCTAAACACTCCTGCGGGAACCGTCCATTGTTGTGATCCACCGGTAAAGTTAAAGTTGAAGGAACCAAATGGGTTGGGGTCGGTTACCGCTTCTACATAGAACGTATCGGAGTTGGTAACAAATTGCCTAGTCAATTGGGTATTGGTGCTGATGGGATTACCTCCTGTAGGAGCATCGAACCAGCGGAAGAAACCTGTAGAACCACTTGCAGATAGGTTAAGTGTGTCGCCACAGGTACCACTTGCATTAACTGTGGCGGGGTTGGCTATAGGATTTACAATTACAGGCACGGGAATACGCGCACTGTTGCAGAATGGGGTAACAAAGGTAATGTTGAGCACTCCATGACCTGTGCGTACGCCTTGATTATGGGTTACGTTAGAGGCCAAAACGGGGTCGGAAAAGGAGGAACCCCCACCGCCGCCTCCGTAGGAGGAACCGCCGCCACCATAATAGCCGCCGCCGCCGCCGCCGCCTCTATAGCCGCCGCCGCCGCCGTTTCCTAGGCTTCCATTGCTTGGGCAGCACCAGTTCGTACCTGCAGCACCACCGCTGTTTTGACTTCCACCTCTTCCGTTATAAGTAGTGTTGGCTGTGCTGCTGCAATAATAACCGGCTTCGCCGGTAAGTCCGCCGCCGTCGCCACCACGAGAGCCATCGGTTCCGCAATTCCAGCCGGCACCGCCACCACCACCGGCAACGATAACTCGGTTGGCTAGGCCTGTACCGCCAATTCGAATGTCGGTGGCACCACCGCCGCCTTGTCCATATTGACTAGATACATTGGAGTTGGCCCCACCATTGTAGCCTCCGGAGGTGGAGGTGTTGGGCCATCCACCTACGAAAATAAATAGGGTTTGGCCGGGGGTAACGGCAAGATTGGCCAAAACTTGACCTCCGAAACCTCCACGGTTTCCGTAAGTGGTGTTTTGGCCACCTTGAGCGCCTTGTGCGTCTATGCTAACAGAAAACACACCGGCTGGAACTACCCAGCTTTGTTGCCCACCCGTAAAGTTAAAGGTAGCCGTTTGAACGGGGTTAGGGTTGGTGGTTGCCTGCACATAAAATAATGTGTTTTGGCTTGTGAAAGGAGGGCTAAATGAGCCTCCTGTGCCGATGGGTTGGCCACCGGTAGGAGCAGCAAACCACTGAAACTGCCCTGAAGAACCACTGGCAAAAAGAGTAGCAGGGCTACCGCAGCTTATGGTATCGCCAAGGGCAATTGGTACAGGAATATTATTAACGGTAACCAAAGCAGCTGCTCTGGGGCTAATGCAAGAGGGATTAGTCAGGGAATTGACCGCTTCTACATAATACGTGGCTTGGGCATATAAGGCCGGGGTAGAATAGTTTAGCCCTGTACCTAAGAGGTTGCCGCCTGTAGGGGCGTCGTACCATCTAAAAATACCTGTAGAACCTGATGCGGTTAATGTGGCTCCTTGTCCACAAGTAGCCGAAGAACTAGTGACCCCCGGAACGGGGCATTGGGCATGTACTTGCCATGTTAGGGCAAGTAAGCATAGGGCAGTGGTCCATAGTCGGCCGAAAGCCCCGGTTTTAGTACCGTTTGTTTTCATATAAACAGCTTAAAGTGTGTCTGACCAATTGCACGAAAATGGGTTGGCAGTTGGCGGTACTTCAAAGTTTCTAATTTGAATCGAGAAATGAAATAGAAATGAGGAAAAATAGTTGGTTTTTTTTGCGCATTTAAGCTACTGATAATGAGCTTATTACCTAGGTTTGTGAATTTAACTTTAGATATATTTCTGTAATTAAATGCCATCTTAGCTACTCTTAGTTAAAAATTTATTAAATTTAAGTAAAGATATATTTATTTTAAGTATTTGAAATGAAGTGAATTAGAGCGATTTTTAATTTTAATTTATGCTTACTTTTCAGGTGAAAAGTAACATTTAACCTTGAGCCTTTGAACTGCTTTTTGTTTACGATTTTGGCCTAAGAAATCGTCTGTTTTTTTTGAGATTTTGCAAAAAAATAGTTCATCCATTTCCGCCAATTGCTGTCGGTGACTAACCACCAACTTTAGCATCCGAAACCAATTAAGTTTGGAAACCTGAATAGAGGAGGCTGATCAGGAAAAAACGACGCGTAATCCAGCTTTGGAATTACACCTATGGAAAGCGTTAAGGCCTTGTTATTCTGGCGGAGTTCCTGTTCCTGACGCTTAGTACTAACGCTACGTGCTGACGCTACGTGCTGACGCTACGTGCTGACGCTACGTGCTGACGCTACGTACTGACGCTACGGTCAGCATCTTCGAGTCAGCATCTTCGAGTCAGCATCTTCGAGTCAGCATCTTCGAGTCAGCATTTTCGAGTCAGCATCTTCGAGTCAGCATCTTTGAGTCAGCATCTTTGAGTCAGCATCTTTGAGTCAGCATCTTTGAGTCAGCATCTTTGAGTCAGCATCTTTGAGTCAGGGATTTCGCACCAGACGCATTGGTCAGGATTATAAGCTTGAATACACAGGCCGTCAAGGGTTTCAATTGATACGGGTTCGGGCAAAAAAAAAGCTGCCAAACGGCAGCTTTTTGTCGGGGTGAGAGGATTCGAACCTCCGACCACACGCCCCCCAGACGTGTACTCTAACCGGGCTGAGCTACACCCCGAATGGGGCGCAAATATACATGACTTTCGCTTTTTGCCAAAATTTTATGCCCCAGGGACCGCAGGGAAACCCCACAGGTCCGAAAAATTGCACAGGCGTGGGCTGCCGCGGTGGCGCGCAGCAAACCCCGGCAGCCCCGCCTGTGCTTTTTCCGGGCCGAGGAGTTGCACTAAGGGCCCGTTAAGCCGCAATCCATAGAAAATACTTGATTCAACCCTGCCTTTTCCCTATTTTTGTAAGAAGGCTCATGCTATGATACATACCCCTTTGCCCATGCTTGCTTCACGCTCTATAGTTGTTCTGATACTCTTTTTGTGCAGCGGCTTAGGGGCCCAAGCCCATATTCCACCCTATACTTTTGTTCCTAACCAAGGGCAATGGCAACAGCCTTTTGCTTTTAAAGCCGAGCTGCCTTCCGGTGCCGTGTTTTTTACTTCAAGCGGTTGGACTTACCATTGGGCCGATTTTTCATGGATGCACCAGCACCATCGAGAAGGAACGCAGGCCGGGGCCCAGGACAAAATTATTCAGGCACATGCCCTATCCATTCGTCCGGTAAATCCCTTGGGCGACTTCACTTGGCAGGGAGAATCGCCCCTAAAAAGCACCCTGAATTTTATTTATGGCCAAGATCCTTCCCGCTGGAAATCCAATATTCATCCCTTTGAGCGTATTCAGGCTTGGGACGTGTGGCAAGGTGTGGCTGTTCGCTTTTTAAAGCAGGCTCAAGGCATTAAATACGAGTTTTATTTAGAGGCGGGAGTACAACCCAATCAAGTTCAATTGGAGATTTCAGGGGCAGAGTCTCTCTCCTTGGTCGATGGACGCTTACGTATGGAAACCAGTCTCGGTCCAGTGTTTGAAGAGGCCCCGGTGGCCTACCAAATATCGCCGGAAGGGGATACACTTTTTGTTGCTTGTGCCTTTAATTTGCGCAAACAGGTGCTCGGTTTTGACTTGGGGGAGTACAGGAAAGACTTGCCCCTTACCATTGACCCTTCCTTGGTGTTTGGCAGCTACTCGGGCTCCACAACCGATAACTGGGGCTACACAGCCACTTACGATGCTTTAGGTTTTCTGTATACCGGTGGAATTGCCAATGGCATTGGTTTCCCAACCTCCATTGGGGCTTATCAAACCACATGGAATGGTGGGCATGGAACCGTTTTCCCTTCCGATTTAGCCATTTCTAAATACGATACCACAGGAAGCTTTTTGGTCTGGTCTACCTACCTTGGGGGAAGTGGAAGCGAGGTGCCGCATTCCATGGTGGTCAATAGTTTCAACGAGCTTTTTATTTATGGCACCACCGGTTCGGCTGATTATCCGGTAAGTTCCTCCGCATACGATCCCAGTTTTAATGCCGGTACACCTGCTACCACCACCTCCATGAACATCGACTACAACAGTGGTTCAGATATTTTCATTAGCCGGCTATCTGCACAAGGCGATGCACTTTTGGCCTCAACCTTTATTGGAGGCACAGGCAACGACGGTCTAAATCAGGGAGCCCCCCTTCGGTTCAATTATGCCGATGAAGTGCGGGGTGAAATCATTATCGATAACCTCAACAATATTTATGTGGCCACGGTAACGGCCAGCAACGATTTTCCCGTTACCAATGGAGCTTTTCAAGCCAATTTTGGAGGCGGTCAACAGGATGGTGTGGTTCTGAAAATGGACAACTCCCTTACGACCATGATTTGGGCCTCTTACCTTGGTGGAAGCCAAAACGATGGCATCTACTCGCTTGATTTATACGCCAATAACGACTTGTTGGTGACCGGAGGTACCAATTCCCAAAACTTTCCTACCGCCAATACTCCCTTCAATACCTACTCGGGAGGTATTTCTGATGGTTTTGTAAGTCGGTTTTCTTCCGATGGTACCACCCTCTTAAATAGCATGCTTGTTGGCTCTCCCGATTATGACCAAAGCTATTTTGTACAATTGGATGGAACCGACCATATCTACGTGCTTGGCCAAACCAATACGCCCGGCAATTTTTGGATTCAAAACGCTACGTTTAGCATACCAAACAGTGGACAGTTTATTCGAAAATACGCCCCCGATTTTTCTGCCATAGTTTGGTCTACAGCTTTTGGAACCGGCGATGGAAACCCCGACATTTCTCCTTCCGCTTTTTTGGTGGACGTGTGCAATAAAATATACCTGAGTGGATGGGGTGGGGTAGTGAATGCAAGCTTTTTTACAGGAAGTACTACTGCCGGAATGCCCATTACTCCCGGAACGGCATTTCAAACCACTACCGACGGAAGCGACTACTACCTCATGGTAATCGATGATAATGCCAACCAATTGATTTATGGCTCTTTTTACGGCGGAGCCACCAGCGGCGAACATGTAGATGGAGGAACTTCACGCTTTGACCGAAAAGGTGTGATTTATCAAAGCGTCTGTGCCGGTTGTGGTGGCTTTTCCGACTTTCCAACCAGCCCAAATGCCCATAGCCAAACCAACAATGCACTCAATTGCAACAATGGGGTGTTCAAATTCTCTTTTGATTTCCCTTCTACCATAGCCGACTTTTTAGTGCCCAATTCGGTTTGTTTACCCACGGCACTTAGTTTTCAAAATACCTCCGTGGGTGCTACCGATTACCTATGGGATTTTGGCGATGGAAACAGCTCCACACAAGCCAATCCAAGTCATGTTTATGGGCAATCCGGAGTCTACGACGTTACGCTGTTTGCTTTTGATAATTCCGGAAGCAATTGCAATCCGGTAGACTCCATAACCAGGCAAGTGGTGGTGCTGGACAATGCCGCCGATAGCCTGGCCCAAGTGGTCATATGTCTTGGTGACCAAACCCCTATTGGCATTCCTCCCAATGGAGATCCTACCGTAACTTATGCCTGGACACCCAATACCGGACTTTCAGACCCTAGCATCCCAAACCCCATTGCCTCGCCTACAAGTACCCAAACCTATAGCCTGGTACTCACCAATAGTGCCTGCTCCGATACGCTACAACAGTTGGTGGTGGTCGAAACATTGCCCGATATTCAAGACACTACATTATTGCTCTGCCCGGGACAAACCGTTGTGCTCCAGCACCCGGACCTGCCCGGAAACGCCAGCCCTATTTGGTCCCCAACTGCCGGCCTTAGCGACAGTACCCTTTTAAACCCCTCGGTTACTCCCGCTGCCGACCAGACCTACACCTTAATATTTGAGCTAGGCACCTGCCGCGATACCTTTGACTATATATTGCAGGTGGACCCTTCTCCCATTATTGATTTGCCCGAACTGGTGCTTTGTCCGGGCGACACCATTAACCTAAACCAAGCCGATACTACGGGAAGGTCAAATTTTGAATGGACGCCCACTACCGGTTTGAGCAACCCCGGTATTCCTTTTCCCAATGCTTGGCCTTCTGCTAGCCAAAACTATATACTCACAGCCCAACGCGGGGCATGTATAGACACTTTTAGACAGCCCGTGAAGGTCTTGGATCCTACGGCCTTTGCAGGCACGGATAAACTCATTTGTTTCGGCGACCAAGTACCCATCGGAAGCACCGATACTTTGCCGGGTTTTCAATACCAATGGACCCCGGCCTCCGGCTTAAATTCTGACACAGTTCCCAGACCTTTGGCGGGGCCAAACAGCCCCACGACTTATGTGCTGCAGACTTTCCTACCCGGATTTCCGGGGGTGTGCGAGAGGATCGATAGCGTGTTTGTAGATGTGCAAACAGACTTGCCTTTGGCCGATTTTGATTGGCAAGAAAGCGGGGGATGTTTAGGAATGAAGCTTAACCTTAGCGATTTATCTACCAACAGCGATTCGGTGGTCTGGTACCTCAACGGCAATCCCTTAGCGCCCGGATCTAACTTAGCAGAATTTCCTTACGATAGCGCGGTTACCCTAACACAGGTGGTTTGGAATGGCCCTTGCCGCGACAGCCTCAGCAAGCCTTTTGCCGGTGGTGCACTCTCCGACTACTTAAGTTTCGACATGCCCAATGTCTTTACCCCGGTTATGAGCCCCGGAGTTAACGATCTTTTCTGCCCCATTGGCCTGGAAAACGAATATTGCTTTACCCTATGGATTTACAACCGCTGGGGAACACGGATCTTCCAAAGCACCGGAAGCAAACCCTGTTGGGACGGCACCGTTGGAAATACCACCAATCCTGCGTCCGAAGGGGTCTATTACTGGGTGCTTCTGCTCGACGATAATGTAACCGAACGGCAGGGAATGCTTCATTTGTTCCGAACCGCTCCTTGAGCCTCGGACAACCTTTTGCGTATTTTAAACGTCTATAGGATACTATGTATCGTTGCTACACATTTTGCGCAGCTTTAAGCATCCTGTTTACGGCTTGTACTCCCGATCCGGAAATCGAGGACTACAGAGTGCCCTACACCGGAGATTTCTATTTTGAATCTTTTGCTTGTCCTATTATGGACACCAATGACTCCTGCACCGCCACCATCGCCTACGAGGGCACCATCGAAATTTTGGCTTCCAACCGCCTCCAGATTCAATTTAGAGAAGGTGTTGCATCGCCCTACACCCAATGGTCTCCTTTCATGGACAGCCTGGCCGTGCTGCGCTTTCCTGACAACCCCGCCATGGCCGTTGACCCGGAATACCTGATTGAAGGACGGTTTCTTAGCACCGACAGCCTGTACCTAAGCGGACAGCTGCTCAAAGTAATGCCCAATTTTCAGTGGGAAATTCGTGGCCTTAGGTTAAAGGATTAACGGGGGCTTCCCATCTTTTTTGTTTTAGTATTCTTTTCCGGCCAAGCTTGCCGTCGTACTCACCAAAAGCGGATTTGCTAGGGCTTTGGGTGCTTGCTGCGCGCCGCATCCTCGCCCAAGCAAGTCCAAGCTTTTGGTATCGTACGGCCGTTCAGCTGCCGGGTGCCACCTTTCTGGGGTTCCGGTATTTTACCAAGCAAAAATGGGCAAAGGACTCATTAGCGCCCTTACTTCTTGATGAATCTCGGCCAGCTTCAGTGGATCCTCGGCATGCCTTAGCGCTCGGTCAATCAGCTCTACTATACCCGCCATGTCTTTGGCTTGCATGCCGCGGGTAGTTATAGCCGCAGTGCCTACCCGTATGCCTGAAGTCACAAAAGGGGAGCGGTCATCAAAGGGAACCATGTTTTTATTTACCGTTATTCCGGCCTGCCCCAAGGCATGTTCGGCTGCCTTTCCGGTAATGTCCTTATTCCTTAAATCAATCAGCATTAAGTGATTGTTTGTGCCACCCGAAATCAGGTGATACCCCAAATCATTAAATGCCTCAGCCATGGCTTGAGCATTTTGCACCACCTGTTTGGTATAGTCGGTAAATTCAGGCGCCAAATCTTCACCAAATGCAATCGCCTTTGCGGCAATTACGTGCTCCAACGGGCCTCCTTGGGTACCGGGAAAAACGGCAGCATCTAGTAGTTGACTCATGAGTTTTACCTGACCTTTAGGTGTGGTAAGTCCCCAAGGATTTTCAAAATCACGTCCCATCATAATTACCCCGCCACGAGGCCCACGGAGGGTTTTGTGGGTGGTTGAGGTAACGATGTGGCAATGGGGCAGTGGGTCGTTTAACAAACCCGTAGCAATGAGTCCGGCAGGGTGTGAAATATCGGCCAACAACAAGGCACCCACCTCATCGGCGACTGCTCTAAGCTTACTGTAGTTCCAATCTCTGCTGTAGCTGCTTGCCCCACAAATAATCATGGCCGGCTTAATTTCTTTGGCTTTTTGCTCCACCAAGTCCCAGTCAATGGTTCCGGTTTCCTTTTGAACCCCATAAAAAGAGGCTTCGTACAATTTCCCTGAAAAATTCACAGGTGAACCGTGGGTAAGGTGCCCTCCATGGGAAAGATCAAAGCCTAGTATTTTATCTCCCGGTTTTAGACAGGCCAGCATAACGGCTGCATTGGCCTGTGCTCCGCTATGGGGTTGCACATTAGCCCAGGCAGCACCAAACAATTGCTTAACACGGTCTATGGCCAATTGCTCCACTTCATCAACTACCTCGCAGCCTCCATAGTACCGTTTGCCCGGAAGGCCTTCGGCATATTTGTTGGTCAAACACGAACCCATGGCTGCCATAACCTGTTCGGAAACATAGTTTTCAGAGGCAATCAGTTCAATACCCTCCCGCTGGCGAATGTCTTCGCGGGCAATAAGGTCAAATACTTCCCGGTCTTTTTTCATGAATATGTTTATCGAATTCAATGTTCAAAGATAATGCTTCGCTAGATTCCGAATGAACCTCCGGTATTTTGTCCCTTTGCCACTGATCTTTAGGTTTATAAATACCTTCCCTGCTTTTATGGGTATGCATTAGGCGCTTAGCTGCTTAAATATTTTACCAACCTTTGTGGTTCATGCCTGCCAAAAGGCTTGCTGAGCCCAAGCCTCTTTCTGAGTCGGATACCCGGGGCCTAATCCCTCCTTAGAAACCCACTTTTCTTGCCCTTTGTTTCAAACCCATTTGGGCATCTGCAGCTGACCTGCTTTTAGTATCATTGCATAAGCAAAAACAAACATGAACAACAGGATTTGCCAACTTTTTGATATTCAATACCCCATAGTTCAAGCGGGTATGATTTGGTGTTCCGGCTGGGAGTTGGCTTCGGCAGTTTCTGAAGCCGGTGGTTTAGGTATTATTGGTTCAGGATCCATGTATCCCGAGGTGTTGCTGCAACATGTTCAGCGCTGCAAAAAGGCCACCAACAGACCATTTGCCGTCAATTTGCCGCTCATATATCCCAATATTGAGGAGCACATTCAAACCATTTTGGACGAAAAAGTACCCATAGTATTTAGCTCGGCAGGAAACCCCGCTACTTGGACACCTAAGCTTAAGGAAGCCGGAATTACGGTGGTGCATGTGGTTTCATCTGCCAAATTTGCCTTTAAAGCGCAACAAGCCGGTGTAGACGCAGTGGTTGCCGAAGGTTTTGAAGCCGGAGGGCACAATGGCCGCGAAGAAACAACCACTATGGTTTTGGTTCCTTTGGTAAAACAAGCAGTGGATATTCCGGTGATTGCTGCCGGAGGTATTGGCAACGGAAAATCCATGGCCGCTGCTTTTGCTTTGGGGGCAGAAGCCGTGCAAATGGGCAGCCGATTCGTGGCTTCGGAAGAGTCTTCGGCACATTTGGCTTTTAAAGAAGCCGTTTTGGCGGCAAAGGAAGGCGATACCTTGCTTACCTTAAAAGAACTTACTCCCGTTCGCCTGCTCAAGAATCCTTTTTTTCAGCAAGTAATAGAGGCATATCAGGCAGGAGCCAACAAAGAAACCCTGGCGGAACTGCTTGGCCGAGGACGGGCCAAATTGGGCATGTTCCAAGGAGATTTGAATCAGGGCGAGTTGGAAATAGGCCAGGTTTCTGCCTTGTTTTCTGAAATTTTGCCTGCCGGTGAAATTCTCCGAGAAGTTTGGGCAGAGTTTTGCCAAACCTTAGACCATTTTGTACAATTAAGGACCTTTATTTCATGAATACTTCCTTGCATAGATTTACTTTGGCCAATGGACTAACACTTTTGGTTCAACCCGACTTCTCCACCCCCATGGTTGCGGTTAACCTACTCTATAAGGTTGGCGCAAGGGACGAACAACCGGAAACTACCGGACTGGCCCACCTGTTTGAACATTTGATGTTTGAAGGGTCCAAGCACATTCCTTCTTTTGACACTCCTTTGCAGCTAGCCGGTGGCACCAATAACGCCTTTACCAACAACGATATCACCAATTATTACTGCCTTTTGCCGGCAGAGAATCTTGACACAGCCCTTTGGCTCGAAAGCGACCGAATGCTTTCCTTAGACTTTAGCCAAGAAAAACTCGATATCCAAAAGAAAGTGGTGATTGAGGAATTCAATCAACGCTACCTAAACCAGCCCTACGGAGATATTTGGTTGGAGTCTAGAAAGTTGAGCTATAAAGTGCATCCTTACAGATGGCCCACCATTGGAAGTACTCCGGAGCATGTGGAGAAAACCACTTTAGAGGAAATCAAAGCTTTTTATTTTGGTCATTATGCACCCAATAATGCGGTTTTGGCTTTGGTGGGACCTTTGGATCCTCAAGCGTGTCTAAAGAAAGTGGAGCACTGGTTTGGCCCTGTTCCTATGCGGAACTTGGGTAAGCATCCGTACCCAAAAGAACCGCTTCAAAAGGAGCCTAGGTTTTTAGCATTGGAGCGGGATGTACCCTTAGATGCCTTGTGGATGGGCTGGCATATGCCCGAGCGTACCCATCCGGACTATCATGCACTGGACTTGTTTACTGATTTATGCAGTGCTGGAGACAGCGGTTGGTTTAACCGAGATTTGGTCCGCAAAGATCAGGTGTTTACTGCCGGAGGTTTTTATGTAAGTGGCAGCCACGACCCCGGACAGCTATTGTTTTCCGGAACCCTGCGCCCTGAACAAAACCTCGCAGAAGCCGAAGAAAAGCTTAAAGCTTGGCTCAAAGGCATTTTAGCAAAACCTATCCCTGCCTCAGAGTTAAACAAAGCCCTACGCAGGTTGCAAACTCGAGAAGCATTTGAGCAAAGTTCTGTGCAACAAAGAGCACTTAAGCTGGCATGGTTTGAATGGATAAGCCGCGCCGAAGATGCTTTTTCCGAAATTGAACGCTACCGGAACATCCGTGCAGAAAAATTGCAAGAAACGGTAATGCGCTATTTGGTAGACACCAACTGTTCAATCATTCACTACAAAGCCAAGAAAAAATCATGAGTTTGTCCTTGCCCGATAGAAGAAAGGCGCCTGCCCTTCACTTAGCCTCTGAGATTGTATTGCTTCATGGTTCTGAGCATGATTTGCCTCAAGGTTCTAAATTGTACGCTCTGCCCGGGGGACAGCAGCCGGCTTGCCGATTAGATGTGGTGTATTCGGTGGGCCAAGGTTTGGGTGATAAACCTGTGCTAAGTTGGTTGCTGAGCCAATTGCTGGGTGAGGGTACCCGTCAAAAATCTGCCGATGCTTGGCATTTGGCCTTAGAAAGTACCGGTGCATATATGCACCGTAGCTTTTCCGGAGACCTATTGCAGCTCAGTTTTTATTTTTTGGAAGAGCAATGGTCGGCTGTGTTGCCTCTGATTAGAGAGGCCTTGTTTGAGTCCGAATTCCCTCAAAATGAGGTGGACTTATTGGTGCATAACCAAAAGGCTGCTTTAGCCCAACAGGCCCAAAAAGTTGCTTGGCAAGCCAATAAAAAGGCCAAATCCTTGTTTTTTGAAGGACATACCTATGGGTGGCTTTTAACAGAAGAGCAGCTGCAAGGTTTTCAAAGTACAACGCTTAAGGATTGGTATCAGAGGGAATTATTAGGCCTAAGGCCCTCCTTTTATTTTAGTGGAGGATTTTCCCCGGCTACCCTAAATGCGCTCTGTGCCTCTTTGGCTGAATGGCCCCTTGGTCAAAGAGATGCTAAACCTTTGGTGAGGCCGGGAACCTATAAGCCGGGACAGCACCATGTGGCTATGGAGAATAAATCTCAGGCAGCCCTTAGGGTCTACAGCCCATCTCCCTCTCCTTCAGAGCCCAATTATGCGGCTGTACATGCCATGCTGACTTTGTTTGGCGGCTTTTTCGGGAGCAGACTCATGAAAAATATTCGGGAAGAAAAAGGGCTAACCTATGGCATTGGCACCGGCTTTGCGCATTTGCGCTTGGCCTCGGCTTGGACCTTAGCCACAGAAGTAAACCGCAATAAACTGGAGGAAGCCTTGCTTGAGGTTCAAAAAGAAGCCCGGAAAATGATGGAATTGAGCATTCCTGAAGAGGAACTGCAATTGGTCAAAAATTATATTGCGGGGCAAAGAGCCCGGGCCTTTGATGGACCGTTTTTGCAAATGGACCAATGGATATGGCGCAATACTATGGAATTGGATGCAGCTTGGATTGTGAAACAACAGCGAGAATTAAAGGACCTTAGGCCCGAAGACTTGCAAAAGGCTGCCCAAAAATACTTGCCTGAAGACCAATGGTTGGTGGCTTGGGCAGGTTAATTTCCAAAAACCTTTACAAACACCAGTACTAAGGCAATCAAAAACATAAAAATCGAAATTCGATTGATGCCGTGCATCATTCGTAGGTTGATGTTTGGCTTGTCTTCTGAGGACGACCTGCGGAAAAGGGTAAGCGGATTCAGGTAATGAAGTAGCTTTTGGAGCATGGCATGTTACTTTATTTAAATATAACAACGCCAAGCTGTTTTTCGTTTTGTTTGGTAAAAATTAATTTTTGGCACGGGACTTGCTTTGTATTTAGAAACCAAAATTCAAGATCATGAAACTCCGTGTTACAACCGTTATGTTGGTCTTAGCTTCAGTAGGAGCAGTAGGCCTCAGCTCATGCAAAAGCAAAAAGGTGACCAAAGATCAAGTAGGTACCGAACTTAAAAGTTTGCCCTGCCAAGGTCCCAAGTACACCACCGACGACAAATTTTTCCGTTCCTCTCAAATTGGGACCTCCAGCGACATTTCTTTGGCAAAAGAAAAGGCCTTGACTTTGGCCAAGCAGCAATTGGCGGCTACGATTCAAACAAAGATTAAATCGGTAACCGACCGTTACGTTAACGAGCGCGAGATTGGCAACCAGTCCGATTTTAGCCAGAAGTTTGAGAACCTTACCCGTGAGGTTGTAGATCAAACCTTGATTGATATCCGTACCGTTTGCGAGCAAAGCACCGTGCTTGAGGATGGCCGATTCCGCACCTTTGTTGCTTTGGAAATCAACAAAGAGACCTTAAAGAATGGCATCAGCGAGCGAATTTCTCGTCAGGACTTGATTCAGTTGGAATACGACAAGAAAAAGTTCGAAGAGATTTTTGACGAGGAGATGCGTAAAATTGAAGAAGGACAATAAAACCACGCCTATGTTTGCCCGTAGTTCCCTTTTTATTTGGCTCATGTTGCTTGCCTTAAGCACCAACTATGCTTGCAAAAGCAGAACACCTAATGTAGGTGGCGAAAAAGTTACCCGCCTAGACGAGCCCTTTAGTCAACGCAAATACCGTTCGAACAAGAAGTTCTTTAGGGCGGTAGGGTCAGCCGAAAGCAGCAATTTGAATTTTTCTAAAGAAAATGCGCTGTTTAACGCAAAAAAGGAACTGGCTTCTAACGTCAATACCATGATGAAAGGAGTTACCGAAAGGTATGCGGGCGAACGTAACATTGGGAATGCCATGGAGTTTAATCAGAAATTCCAGGACATAACCCGAGAGGTTCTAAATACTCGTTTGGCAGGTGTTAAGGTTTTGGGTGAGGAGTCTTTTAAGAAAGACAACAATAGGTTTTTGACCTATGTAGCGGTGGAGATAGACATGGAGTCCTTTTACTTTGCCCTCACCGAGCGCATTGCCAGCCGCAAGGAAATTAGGCAGGATTGGAATGCCGAAAAATTCCGAGAGGTTTACAATAGAGAAATGGACCGACTGTACGGCGAAGAGTAAAGGTTTTTCGCCAAAAACCGAAGCGGCTCTGCACCTTAGTGTAGAGCCGTTTTTTTTGGATTTAGTTCAAAGGATGCAGGATTTTAAGCATGGAGGCCACCCGGCCCAAAGGAGGGCCGCCGAAGCCCAAAAGCCACAACAGCTAAGCGAGGAGGCGACCCCGACACTTCGGGAAAGCCACCGCAGCACTGCTGTTGCGTGCTTTTGGGCGAGGTCGACCGGGAAAAGGCCGGCATTGGAAGATGAAATAACATCGGAGGGAAGGCCCCAAACCTACCACGACCATATTTGAGTAGCGGCGTAGGAAAGAATTAAGGATATGGAGCCTAGGTAAAAGCTGCGTTTGGGCAGGCAAAGTTGGAAGTCCGGGATGTGCACATGGAATGTGTAGGCCATGAGGAGTATTTTTTCGATGGCAAAGGCTATTACCGTGGCCCAGGCGACGCCGATGATGCCAAAGGATTGGATCCACCAAAGGCTGAGGCCAATGTTGAGCAGCCATTCTATGATACCGATGGTGAGTAAGGCTCGGTTTTTGCCATGCGCGAGCAGCAAGGTTTGCGGAAAAAGCATGCGTGGAATCACCAGTAATAAGTAGAGTCGAAAGATTTCTGCGGAGGCCATGAAGTCGCTGCCAAAAAATAGCTTGAACAGTATTGGCGCGGTCCACATGAGCAAAATGGAGGGGACAAAGCTGAGCAAGAGAATGCTTTTTTGGCTTGCATACCAATTTTGGTATGCGCCGGAGTTCTTGTAATTGAGGGCTTGGGATTCCGAAAATCCGCCGGCGAGTAGTTGGCTTAGTGGAAATTCGCGGGCGCCGTATTGGAAAATTAAAAAGGCCAGCGGACCTCCAAATCCAAGCACAATGGTACCGTCTATTTGCAGGCCATAGCCACCAATTAGGCTGAGAAAAATCAAAGGCCAGGAAAGGGATAAGAGCTGCTTTAGTTCTTTGATATTGAAGTCAGAGAGGTGGTTTCTAAGGGCGATGTTCAAGGCCCAAATACTTCGCAATAAGGTTAATAGGGCGAGGCATTGAAAGATTTGGCTGATGGAAACCTCTGAGAAAATAGCAAAAGGGAGAAGGGCGAACAGGGGATAGGCGGTGTGCAGCAAGGAGCTCCAACGCCAGAGGGCTCGAAAATTGCTTTGGTGGAGCCAGAGGTAGTCGAGCAGAAATCCTGTAGTGAGGCCAAAGAACCAAAGCCTAAACCACCATTTTTCTTGGGGGCTGGCAAAGAGGTAGTTTCGGTCAAATTTTTGGGCAATCCAGGGTTCGAGCAATTCAAGGCTAAGTAAAGCAAGTAGGGCAAAAGCGGCAAGGCTGAAATAGCTTATAAGCCCCGGTTTTTTTGGGGCCCGGGTGGAAAGTCCGGCGCGGAGCAGTCCGGAGACCCATGCTTGGCTGAGCAGGGAACCGGTTAGGAGCAGGGCTTCGAAGCGGGCCAGTTCAAGGCGGTTGTTGAGAAGCTGCGCCATACCGATGCTCAAGAGCAGCAAAGAGGCGTATCTAAGTATTTGCTGCCATTGCCAAGCGTGGTCTTGGCGTAAATTGGAAAAAAACAAATAGAAGCTTTTCAATTTTGGAATAAACTGTATATTTGCACTCCCTTTGAACAGGTCTTTGAAATGGAGGGCATAGTTCAGTTGGTTAGAACGTCAGATTGTGGTTCTGAAGGTCGTGGGTTCGACTCCCACTGTTCTCCCTTTTTTTCTTGAATGGGTTCCATAGTGAACCCATTTTTTTTGAGCTGTTCCAACAAGCCGTCTTTTCCTGGTAAGTATTCTGCGCCGACCAAAACCACGAGGTTTTGGCTTTTGCTTTTGTCTAAAATGTTGGGCATCCAGTTGTTGACCTGTTGGGTAACCAAAAGATGGAACAAAGAGGGAAAAGGGTAGTATTGGTTCAGTTCTTGTTCCCAAGTAGTAATGTCTTTTCGGCATTGGTCTTTGAGGCAGATTTTGGCATAAGTTCTAATTTCACTCATGCGTTCGGGGAGCTCGGCCAAATAATTGACTTGTTGTTTAAGGGAAAAGGAATCGGAAAGAAAATGGTTTCGGCTTAGGTTAGACATAGGAATTCCTTGGGTAGAACCCATAGTCATAAAGAGCGATTCCAGGGATTCGCTGTAGCCCGGTATATGTGAAATAAATGCGGCTTCTTCGAACACATTTCGCAGCAAAATCATGGGATATACCCGATCGTAATCTTCCAAATTTACGTTAAGGCTGTCTACACACCAGCGTTTTAATTTTTGAAACTTTTCGGGGGATATTGCCGATTTAATGGTCCATTGATTCGGCATTTGAAAGGCTTCTAAAATGGAGTGCGGAGGGTTCACATTGGCGACCCGATTTTCGAGAAGGAGGTGGTCTGCCTCAACAATTAGTTTACGTTCGGTACCGGAAAGGAGCACGCAAGGTCCGGTGGCTCTGCTAAAGCAGCCCTTTATGAAAATATACTGTTTTTGGTTTGGAGAAGTGGCTTTCCAAGCCAGTCCGGGAGCGGGCGTTTTGGTCTCCAAAGCAGCCTTTTCCACTTGGGAAGGCTTGGCTTTTGGAGTATTGCCACAGCCATTCAAAAGCACAAAAAAAGCGGCAAACCATGCAAGGGATAGACTTATTCTTAAGCCTTTCGTTCCACTAAGGTAATCCATCCTGTAAGCAATTTTTTTCCAAACTGGTCCTGCAAATAAAGTGGACCATGGGTTATTTTTAGGTAAAAGGGTAGTTTATTGCTAAATAAGCCTTCTAAGATACTTGAAATTCCTTGGGCATAGGTATTTAAAATTAAAAAGCCATTGGGTTGGAGAAGATGCAAGGCATTTTCCCACAATTCGGGAATTTGGCTTTTGAGTTGCCAGCGTTTGCCACCGGGTGCTCTGCCAAAAGCGGGAGGGTCCATAACCAGCCCCTTGTATGTTTTGCCTCTTTGGCGTTCTTTTTTAAGGAAGCTTAGAGCATCGTCGACAACCCAGCGGATGCCCTGTACATTTGACTTTTTTTGGTTAAGGGCGGTCCAATCTACCAATTGTCTTAGGGCATCTATATGAACTACATCGGCACCTGCTGCTTTGGCAGTAATGCTGGCAGCACCGGTGTAAGCAAAGGCGTTTAGGAACTTGGAATCTGCTTGGTCCAATAAAGTAGAATAGATGAACTCCCAGTTGACTTGTTGCTCCGGAAATAGGCCCACATGTTTGAATTGGGTGCGTTTTAGGTTCATTTTAAGACCGCTACCCACCGGGAGGCCAATGTCCCAATGTTCGGGCATGGGTTTAAAAAGCTCCCAAGTGCCTTGTTGGTGGCCGGTTTCGGTAAACCATGCATGGGCTTCTTTTTTCCAGTTTTTTAGCGGGGTGCCTGGTTTTTCAGAGGCTCGCGGGTCAGGGCGAACGAGTCGGTAATCTCCAAATTGTTCGTACCTGAATTGGTCGCCAAAATCAAGCAGTTGGTAATCGGCCCAGCCCGTGCTGCAAAATTCACGGAAGTGCATTAGTTTCCAATTTTTTGGACAAACAAGGTAAGTTGTCCTTTGGCGGTTTTGTTTCCTTTTGGGTCGGTGCAAAGGGTTTCCCAAACTTGAACACTTTTGCCAATTCGCACGGGCCGGCAAATGGCCTCCACCGGGCCTTTATTTTCCAGAATGCCCCTTAAATGGCTCACATGAAGGTCAAGTCCTAATGCCAGATGGGTTTTAGGGTTTAGGGTCATGTTGGCGGCTACGCTGCAAATGGTTTCTATAAGAGCGGCCGTGGCTCCGCCATGCAATCTTCTAGCCGGTTGCACGGTTTGCGCATTTACGGGCATTTGGGCTTTGAGGTAATCTTCTCCAATTTCCAAAAAACGGATGTCGAGATGATCAACCAGGCTGTTTTGGCACCAGGTGTCGAGCATTTCGGGACTAAATTCTTTAAACCAAATGGGCATATTTTCAGATTATTGGTAATTCCCATAAGCGCAGGCTTTTGTCATCTCCGGCGGTAAGTAGGGTTTGGTTGTTGAGCCAGCACAGGTCGTTTACGGAGTGGGTATGGCCTTGCTTGTGGTTGGGTCTTCCTAGGCGTCCGAGGAGCTTTCCGGAATCGGCCTGCCAGCATTTGGCCGTTTTATCGCGGCTAGCGGTGGCGAAGTATTTGCCGTTTGGGCTTAATTTTATGCGGTAAATGGCATAGTTATGGGCTTCTAAGCCTGGGAATATAAGGCGGTTTTGTGGGTTTAAGAAGTACAACCGAGCGTCTTTTCCCCCAACAATTCGTTGTCCATTTTCTAAGCTTAGGCAACTAAACAAAGGCCATTCGGCTAAAGTGAGTTTTTGGATTTCGTGGTTTGGGTTTTCGGGGTCAAAAATCCAGAGGCTTCCTTCGTCGGCGCAAATATTCCAACGTTTGCCTGTGCTATCCCAGCACATTTGGCGGCATTTATTGGCCGGCAAAGGCCAAGACTTAGACAAGGTGCCGATTTGGAGGTCATAATAATCCAACCTGCCGGAGTGTCCCAAAACAGCCAGGTGCTTTTGGTCGGGAGCCAAGCTTAGATGAAAAATAGGGTCTTTTCCTGCTTCAATCCGTTTATTGATGCGTGTATTGGCTAAGTCCAACCAAAGCAAGCTTCCATCGGCTTGTCCCACCCAGAGGCTTTTGTGTTTTTGGTCGTAACAAAGAGAATAAACGGTTGCGGTAGTTTGGGCTATGGCTTGCACTTCGGATGGGCTTGTCCAATGCAGGACTACGCGGTCACCCCCAGCCGAAAACCACTCTTTTCCATCATTTATGGCGCACAAGGCATAGACAGGCTGGCTATGCGCTTTGAGGACAAGGGGTTCATTTCCAGGGCTCCGAGTATTCATTGAGTTTCTAGGAGAAAAACTTTGGTTACTGCGTTGGTTTTACCTTCCAAGCGTTCCACTCTAAAGGATTCTTCGGCAGGTTTGAACCCGGGGACTGTAGCTTTTAGGACATAATCTTGATTTCCTTCTACGGTTAGCAAATAGGTGCCGTTTTCTCCGGTTTCAAAGCGCTCTATCAATTTGCCATTGGCGTTGAAAAGTTCCAGTTCAATTTCGAGAGGTTCGGCAGTTGCTTTGCTGAGTACCTTTCCTTGAATCATGCACACGGTTGGTTTTTGAGGTCCTTCGTTTTTGCGGTCCAGTGGAAAGACGTATTCGCGTAAATCTATTTCATAGATATCGTAACTGCCCCCCATGCTTTCGGGGCGTCGGCTACTCACCCAAGCTTTGTTTCCGTCCGGGCTTACCGAAAAATACACTTCGTCGCCGGCACTGTTGATGGGATAGCCAAGATTGACAGGAGGAAGCCATTTACTTCCTTCTTTGCGGGACATAAAGATGTCGTAGCCGCCCATTGATTCGGCACGGTTTGAGCTAAAAAAGAGGGTTTTTCCATCGGGGTGTATAAACACGGAGTTTTCGTCGTATATGCTATTGAGCGGTGCTCCGGGGTTTTCTTGTTGGTCGTAGGCATATTTGCTGTCTTTGTGCAAGATCCAAATATCACCGCTGCCTTGAGCTCCGCGCTTTTCTCTTTCGCTAATGATGTACAGCTTTTTACGGTCGGCACTCATAGAGGCTCCGGATTCAAAATAAGAAGTATTTACCTGGCCTTCCATAGGTTTGGGTTCGCGGTATTCACCGGTTCGCTTGCGGCGCGTGTAGTAGATGTTTCCTCCCTGTTCGCTTTTATACACAAAGAGCAGATCGCCCTGAGGGTTAATACCCAAGCTGGCATCGTGTTCCGGCGTGTTCACATCGCCCGGCAAAAGGGACGGCTCAGACCAAGCTTGGCTGCTGCTGTCCCACGTGGCGTACCAAATGTCTTGAAAATACATATCGAAGGCCTCGTCTTTACCGGTACCTGTATTTTCTTTGCGGCTGGAAGTGAAAAAGAGGGTTTTGCCGTCTAAACTAAGGCAGGAAGAGCTTTCGTGCCCTGGGGTGTTGACTTGACTAATGGGCTTAAGGGTAACTTTTTCGGGGTTTTGCATAAAGGCTTCCCGATTGGTGATGTAGCTTAAGTAGAGGCTTGCATCGCTTTCTGCCTTTTCTTTTTCATCCAGTCCCTGCAAGGCCAAGGTGAAATGGCTTTTGGAGGAATCGATTTGATAGGTGATAAACAGGGCCTTTCCAAGGTACAAATGGTAGTCTTCCGGCACTTCTTTACCGGTGAAATCGGCTTGGCCAAAAAAGGCCAGGGCTTCTTGGTATCGGCGGAGGTTAAATGCTGATTTTCCTGCCATGAAGTTGATTTCGGGGCGGTCTTGAACTTCGAGCAAGAGTGCTTCGTAGCCTTTCTTGGCTTCTAAAAAATAGCCGGTCCTAAAATTTTGGTTGGCATCGGAAAGTTTGAGCCTTTGGCCGACGGAAAGAGGTTCCTGAGCAAACAGTCCGTTCGTTAGCAGGCCAAAAATGACCAAGATGGGCAAAGCAAGTCTGCGGGCAAACGATTTGGGAATGGTATTCATGGGTTAAAGGTTTTATAAGCTTCTAAGGTATTGTGGAGTAAACCAATGCGTGTCATAGGACCAACGCCACCGGGTACCGGGCTAATGGCTTTGGTTTTTGGGGCAACTTGTTCAAAGTCTACGTCGCCTTTGAGTCGCCAACCACGGGCAATGGAATGGTCTTGTACTCTGGTAGTGCCCACATCAATAACTACAGCTCCTTGCTTAACCATATCGGCAGTCACAAAACCGGGTTTTCCTAGGGCGGCAATAAGGATGTCGGCACGAAGACAGTGTTCTTTTAGGTTTTTAGATTTAGAGTGCAACAAAGTAACGGTTCCGTTTTTTGGGGAGGAAGATAAGAGCACACTCAAAGGGCGGCCAACGATATGGCTGCGGCCAATAATTGCAATTTCTGCCCCTTCGGTTGGTATGTTATAGTGGTCTATCATGGCTACGATTCCCCAAGGCGTTGCAGGGACAAAACCAGGTCGGCCAAGCATCAAACGACCGGCATGTAAGGGATGAAATCCATCTACATCTTTAGTGGGGTCAATGGCTGCAACAATGGTTTGTTCGTCGATGTGCTTTGGCAAGGGGAGTTGCACTATATACCCATGTACTGAAGCATCTTTATTAAGGTCTTCAATGGTTTGGAGTAAGGAAGCCTGCGAAGTATTTTCGGGAAGTTGAATCAATTTGCTTTGAAAGCCCACTTCTTGGCAGTCTTTCATTTTAAATTGAACGTAGGATTGGCTGGCGCCATCGGAGCCTACCAAAACGGCTGCCAAACAGGGCTTTTGATCAAAAGCAGCACAGGCGACTTTGATTTTTTGTTTCCAAAGCGCTGCCAAGGCATTTCCATCGAGGAGCTTGGGAGGATTGCTGCTCATATTTAAGGCATTTTTCCCATGTTGGGGGGCATAGACTTCATCAACCTTCCCATTTGCTGTTTATTGCCCATGAGCTTCATCATTTTTTTCATTTCTCCAAATTGCTTTAGCAATTTGTTTACTTCCTGCACCGAAGTGCCACTTCCTCTGGCAATGCGGTCTTTGCGTTTTCCATTAATGATATGAGGTTGGCTGCGCTCTTCAGGAGTCATACTATGAATGATGGCTTCTACGCTTTTGAAGGCATCGTCGTCTACATTTACATTTTTCATGAGTTTCCCGGCGCCGGGAATCATGCCCATTAAATCTTTGAGGTTGCCCATTTTTTTGAGCTGGTTGATTTGCCCCAAAAAGTCATTGAAATCGAATTGGTTTTTTTCGATGCGCTTGCGGAGCTTTTCGGACTGCTTTTCGTCGTATTGCTCCTGGGCTTTTTCGACCAAAGAAATAATGTCGCCCATGCCCAGAATCCGACTTGCCATACGTTCCGGATAGAACACGTCAATGGCGTCGAGTTTTTCGCCTGTGCCCACAAACTTCACCGGTTTGTTTACAACAGAACGAATGGTGAGGGCTGCACCACCCCTGGTGTCGCCATCGAGTTTGGTAAGGATTACTCCGTTAAAATCGAGCCGGTCGTTAAAGGCTTTGGCTGTATTAACGGCATCCTGACCGGTCATAGCATCCACCACAAACAAGATTTCGTCGGGGTTTACGGCCTTTTTGATGGCAGCAATTTCTTGCATCATGTCCTCGTCCACGGCCAATCGGCCTGCGGTATCGATAATAACCACGGAGTAGCCTTGACTTTTTGCTTCAGCAATGGCGCGTTTGGCAATATCGACGGGGTCTTTGCTGGATTTGTCGCTAAACACCGGCAAATCCAATTGCTCTCCCAATACATGCAACTGGTCAATGGCGGCGGGTCGGTAAACGTCGGCGGCTACCAACAGCGCTTTACGGCCTTTTTTGTTTTTTAGGTAGTGCCCAAGTTTTCCGGTAAAGGTGGTTTTTCCGGAGCCTTGGAGTCCTGCCATTAAAATTATGGCAGGTTTGTTATTGAGCTGCAGGTCGGTATGGGTGCCTCCCATAAGCTCGGTTAGCTCATCTTTAACAATTTTCACCATCAATTGGCCGGGAGAAACAGAAGTGAGTACTTCCTGCCCCAAGGCTTTTTCTTTGACGGTATCGGTAAATTCTTTGGCGATTTTATAGTTGACGTCGGCATCGAGAAGGGCACGACGCACATCTTTTAGGGATTCGGCAACATTGATTTCCGAAATTTTCCCTTGTCCACGCAGGCCTTTAAGGGCCGATTCCAGCTTTTCTGATAAATTTTCAAACATGCGATTTGTCCTAAAATGCAGTACAAAGATAGCAAGACCAAAAGACAGTAGCCCCACCCAAAGCTGCTCGGTTTAACGGATTGCATTTGGAAGGAGATTTTCGGCCAGGGGCTGCGGCGGTACCGCGCCCTGCCGCGGGCTAGCTTCGGCCCCGGAGGCCCGGCGACCATAGGAAGCCCGGCCTCCGGGTTTGCCGAAGCAGCCCGGGGCAGGGGGTAGTAAAGCCAAAGACCCGGCCCCCATCGGGACTTAAAAAGGACCGATGGGGGGGACGCCAAAAAAAGCTTTCTTATTTTCACCAAAACCTTTTATTGCAATGAACTACCTTTTTACCCTTGGTTTAGCGCTTGGCTGCAGCTTGTCGCTAATGGCGCAGGAAACGGTTAAGCCGCACAAAGACAGTAATATACAGCTAACAAAGCTCGTCGATTTAGAATCCACCGATGTAAAAGATCAAAATCGGTCCGGGACTTGCTGGAGTTTTTCGAGCCTTTCTTTTCTTGAATCCGAGTTGATTCGCATGGGAAAGGGCCGGCATGATTTGGCAGAAATGTTTGTGGTTCATCAAGTGTATCTACTTAAGGCTGAGAAGTTTGTTCGCATGCACGGGAAGAATAATTTTGGTCCTGGAGGCGCATTTCATGACCCCTTGTACATTTTAAAGCATATAGGTTTGGTGCCTCAATCGGCATTTCCCGGGCTTAAATACGGAGAAGAGGAGATTTTTCACGGGGAATTGGATGCCGTTTTGGAAGCCTACGTTAAGGCCGTTGTTAGCAATCCCAACCGCAGGCTCAGCACCTCGTGGTTAAAGGGATTGGAAGGCATTTTGGATGCTTATTTGGGCCAAGCTCCGGAGCAGTTTAGCTACCAAGGAAAGAGCTATACACCACGCAGTTTTGCCGATGATATGGGCCTTAAAGCCGAAAATTATGTGGACCTGACCTCGTTTACCCATCATCCTTTTTACGCATCCTTTCCCATTGAAATTCCGGACAATTGGAGTTGGGAACCTGCTTGGAATTTGCCGATTGATGAGCTAATGCAGGTATTGGATTATGCCTTGGAAAATGGGTTTACGGTTGCCTGGGGAGCAGATGTTTCCGACAAGGGATTCATGCACCGCGATGGAATTGCGGTGCTGCCTGCCGGCGATTGGGAAGACAAGGACGCAGAGGCGCGCAAAGAGGCGGCGAAGGAGCCTTTAGCCCAGCAAAAAGTGAGTCAGGCCATGCGCCAAGAGGCCTTTGATCGCTACGAAACTACCGATGATCATGGCATGCAAATTACCGGAAAGTACAAGGACCAAAACGGCACCATTTACTACAAAGTAAAGAATTCTTGGGGCGATGATTCCAACGATTGTGGCGGGTATTTTTATGCTACGGCAGCCTACCTTCGCCTGCGAACCATTAATTTTTTGGTACATCGCGACGCCGTGCCTGCGGCTATTTTGTCTAAGCTTAAGTTGTAATTGGGGGCGGCCTGTTCCTGCTCTCGGAACTAGTGCCCCCCAAACCAAGCACGCCGGCCCAAGGGCTGCGGGGTCCCCCGAAGTATCGGGGGCCTCCTCGCTCCAGGGCCGGCGGCTTGCTTTTGGTGTCAGCTAGTTTCCTCCATCAGGGGCCGTGGATTATCTTCCAAATCATAAATTGGAGTAGGAGAGTAGGTTCACGGAGACGTGGTGGTGCCTCCGAGAGGGAGAGTTTCTCCGTCTTTACTGAGAGACGGGAGGCATCCCGTCTTTACTTCACCATTCATCATTCCCCATTCATCTTCCATCATTAGCGAGGAAAAGGTGGCAGGCAAAGACACCGGTTTAGGCAGAGGAAGGCGCGGGCAAAAGCCATGTATCATTTACCCTTCATCATTTCTCATTCACCACTCATCATTTACCCTTCATCATTCCCCATTCATCTTCCATCATTAACGAGAAAAAGGCGGCACGAAAAGACGCCAAGCCGCAAAGGTTTAAGCTTAGGAAAGCGCAGGCAAAAGCCATTTATCATTCATCATTCATCACTCACCCTTCATCACTCACCATTTATCATTCTACACTCATCTTTAGCGAGGAAAAGGTGGCACGCAAAGACGCCAAGCCGCAAAGGTTTAAGCGTGGGAAAGCGAAGGCAAAGGCCATTTATCATTTACCCTTTATCATTTACCCTTCATCATTTATCATTCACCACTCATCATTGACCCTTCATCATTCCCCATTCATTTTCCATCATTAGCGCAGAAAAGGCGGCAGGCAAATACGCCAAGCCGCAAAGGTTTAAGCGTGGGAAAGCGCAGGCAAAGGCCATGTATCATTCATCATTCATCACTCACCCTTCATCACTCACCATTTATCATTCTACACTCATCTTCCATCATTAGCGAGGAAAAGGTGGCACGCAAAGACGCCAAGCCGCAAAGGTTTAAGCGTGGGAAAGCGAAGGCAAAGGCCATTTATCATTTACCCTTTATCATTTACCCTTCATCATTTACCCTTCATCATTTATCATTCACCACTCATCATTCACCCTTTATCATTCCCCATTCATCTTCCATCATTAGCGCAGAAAAGGCGGCAAGCAAAGACGCCAAGCCGCACAGGTTTAAGCGTGGGAAAGCGCAGGCAAAGGCCATTCATCATTCACCACTCACCCTTCATCATTCACCATTTATCATTCATCATTTATCACTCCCATTAATTACGGTTTTACGATGAGTTTTTGGTACAGTGTTCCCTGGCCTTCCACTTGGACTTCTACCACATATAGGCCTGCGGACCGGCTAGTTAGGGAGATGATTGCCTCTTTAACAGCCAAATCAAAGCTTTGAGAATGGAGCACTCTTCCTCTTGTGTCGAGCAAACGCACCTTTTGTATTGGGGAAGATCCTTGACTTCGTATTTGCACTTGATCAGAAGCGGGGTTAGGAGCAAGTGTCAGCTGGAGTTCGTCCCACATGCCAAGGGAAGAGTTGGTATTTCTTACCACTGTGTCGGAATACAATACGAAGTTGCAAAGCTGCAGTTGAACAATGGCAAAGTAGCTGCCATCTTGCAAAGGGATGATGGTATTTTGGTTTGCCCCCGGGATGGGACCGTTTTGGTCATACCATTGATAACTGGCATTGGCATATACGGGTACAGAGTAGGTACCGGCAATGATTTGAATGCTGGGGTCAGGTGGCGCCACGGTTACTTGAACGGTAACTACATCGGAGACATTGCAGTTGCCATCGTTGGCAATTACAGTGTAGTTTCCTGAGTTTTGGCTGGTAACATTGGGAATACGGATGGTGTCGCCTGTAGTACTGAAACCGTTTGGTCCGGTCCACTGATACGTAATGGTGTCTACGCCTGCAGTGGTGAGCACTAAAGTGTCTCCTTCACAAAGTGGGGCATTGGCATTTAGTTGCGGATCGGTTCCGGGAATGGTTCCCAAACAGCTGGCGTTGTTGCTGCTGATTTCGTCTCTAAGCTTTTGGCCGGGCAAAGGCCCAAAACCCTGATTAAAGTCAATGCCTTGGTTGGTAAGGTGGCAGTAACTCATAATGGTTCCTTTTCTTGGGATTACCGGACCGGAGTAGCAGTTTCCTTCTACGGCATAACAGGAGTCAATTGCTCCACCGGGCCAATTGCAGTTGTGGGTATGGCGGCTACCTATATTGTGCCCCATTTCGTGGGAAAAGACCATGACCGTCCAGCTATAGGTTGGAACTCCTTGAAAATTATTGGCAATATTAGAATAGGCAAACCTACCGGAATTGGAGTTGGGATTATACGAGCGGCAAAGAACGTCTAGCCAAGCAATTCCCCCATTTCCAAAATTACCGGTTGTTACCCAGTGGGCTAAATCACCGTTAAAGTTGTCTTGACGTTGCTGCCCATAGGCTTGGAGTGCTGCAGAGGAAGAATTGGTAGGAATTTGATCCTGAGAGGTCCAAACAAAGATTTCGCTGATGGCCACGTTCACTCCTTCATTTGCGTAAAGCAGCGCTACTTCATTAAAAAATGCGGTAAAGAAGTTTTGCACGTTGTTTACCGAGCTGTTGCGGTCTTGGTACGTTTTGAAGGATGCTTCCATGAAAACCCCAATTATCCTACAATCGTTTCCTGATTCGGGGGCGTTTTGAGGCAGGTCTTGGCTGTTGGAGGGAAGTTCCGGAAGGCCTTCCATATGGCACTCAAAGGGCATTTGCCCGGCGATTTGGAGATCGGGGTAGGCGACATGCCACGCTTGCAAGCTTCCGTCGGGATTATCTAAGGGCGCCAGCACCACGTTTCCTTTGTCAGAGCCAAAAATCGCAACGGCATGGTCGTTGTAAACAGAAAGGCTAAGGGTCTTTTTTTGTTCGCCTGCAAACCGGCCATGAAAATGAAGGCCAGGATCTGCCTGGTGCGGCATTCCGTCGGAGCTGCGCAGTTTATATCCCGGCTCAAAAATATGGCTAGGGGTCATGTAAGCAGTGCGTTCTATTCCTTCTCCATCGGGTATGCGTACCACAAATGGCTTATGGCCGAGGCTGTGGATTTTATTCAACCCTTGCGGGTTTATGGTGTATAGGGAATAGATGTCTAAGGTTTGCGACAAGTCCGGAGCCGAACTGTTGGCAGGGGCGGGGTCAAATAATTGCACCGTTTCTTGGGCATTTGCGAGGAAATTAAAGCTCCAAGCAAAAGATAAAATAAGTAGGAACGTTGACTTCATGGAACGAATTTGAGCGAAATATGGATACTAAAGATACGTTTCAACTTAACATTTGTTGACTATTTGAGGAGCTTTTTCTTTGGTAGATATTTGAAGTGACTGTTTTTTAATAAGTTATATCTCACCTAGTATCTAAGGTGCAATAGCTTGGGCATGTTGGTAAAAATAGCCAATGGGGAGTGGTGGGAAGGATAGAAATTGTGTTAAACAAACAAAGGCTTACAACGAAAACGCTGCAAGCCTTTGATTTAAGTGACCCCGAAGAGATTCGAACTCCTAACCTTCTGATCCGTAGTCAGATGCTCTATCCAGTTAAGCTACGGGGCCTCAATGAGGAGTGCAAATATAGAGTCCTTATTTTTATTCCCAAAGCTTTTGTGTTCTTTTTTTGGAAAGGCAGCAGAAAAGACTACCTTTGCCCACCCAGACAAAAGGAGGTGTTTTATTATGTTGATTATTCCAATTAAAGAAGGCGAAAATATTGACCGGGCACTTAAGAAGTTCAAAAAGAAATTTGAACGCACAGGTACCATGAAGCAATTGCGTGGTCGTCAGAACTTTACCAAACCTTCGGTAAAGCGTCGTGACGAGGTTCTCAAAGCTGCCTATCGCGAACGCATGCGCAGCCAAGAAGAGAACGCCTAATTCTTTGCCTATATGGCGGAGCTTAGCGACACCCTAGTTCCGGCCTTTATAGAATATTTGAGGGCTGAGCGCAGGTGCTCAGCACATACCATAAAAGCTTACAAGGAAGATTTGAACCAAGTTCAGGTCTTCCTTTTTGGTTTGGAGCAATCCCCAAATTGGTTGAACGTTGAGGCTGGAGACCTCAGCAGGTATTTGGTTTGGCTTCAACATCGAGGCCTTGCAAAGACCAGCATCAATCGAAAAATTTCGGCCCTTCGGTCCTTTTACCGGTATTTACGAAAGAAAGGATTCGGAGTTAACCACCCCTTAAGAGACATAAGCAATTTGAGGGTTGCCGAAAAGACGCCGCGGTTTTTAACCGCCAAGCAAGCAGAAGGGCTAAACACTTTGGTGTTTCGAGAGGACTTTTCGGGGTACAGGGACAAGCTCATGTTGGGGTTGTTTTTGTGGACAGGAATGCGAAGTGCGGAGCTTATTGGCTTAACATTAACCGATGTAGACCTTACACGTGCTCAATTACGCGTTACCGGAAAAGGGAACAAAGCAAGGATATTGCCTTTGCATGCCTTGTTGATGGATCAGTTGAGTTCTTATTTGCATGAGCGGACTCTTTTTTTGAAAGATAAAGGAGTTCAAAGGCTGGAGCTATTTCTTAACGACAAAGGGGGAGCGCTTCAGGCGAGTTGGTTATACCGTAGGGTACGTTATTACACCGGTCAGTTGACCACAGAGAGTTACAGAGGTCCGCACCTTTTGCGTCATTCTTTTGCCACATGGATGTTAAATAATGGAGCGGACATTCAGGCGGTGAAGGAGCTGTTGGGTCATGCAAATTTAGCGGCAACTCAAGTCTATACACATGTAGAATTTGAGCGCATGCGGGAGATGTATAGAAAAGCACACCCGAAAGGCAGCAGCAAGGATGGCAAGTAATGTAAGCTTAGAAGATGAACGATGAGTTATAGAGTGGAATGAAGAGATTTTTAAGCGAACAGAGCCAAATGCTTTGAGACAATTTAAGAGAAAGCTATTGAGGGTGACGGAAAGAATGCTCGGCAACTCCTATATTTGGGCAAAATTTAAACCATACTACGATGAACATACTGATAAACCCGGTTAACTTTAATATAGAGGAATCTTTGAAAGACCATACGCAAAAGAAGATGGAGAAGTTGTATGGTTTATATGAAGGGATTGTAGGAATAGAAGTGAACTACAAATTGGAGAACAACTCAGAGGATTCGAACAAGACAGCGGAAGTTCGGGTAAAAGTACCGGGCAACGATTTATTTGCAGGCAAGACAGGCAAGAGCTTTGAGGAGTCTTTAGATGCATGCATGGATGCTTTAAGAAAGCAAGTCGAAAAGCATAAGGAGCGCCACCGTTAATTTTTTTTTTGGTGTTTTTGGTAATTGAATAAAAACTTTACTACATTTGCAGCCCTTTGCGCACCAGCCGGTGTAGCTCAGTTGGCCAGAGCAGCTGATTTGTAATCAGCTGGTCGGGGGTTCGAATCCCTCCACCGGCTCCGTTCTTTTATGCGCAAAATGGGGAGATACTCAAGCGGTCAACGAGGACAGACTGTAAATCTGTTGCCATTCGGCTTCGTAGGTTCGAATCCTGCTCTCCCCACTATTTCACTTCGGGTGTTGTAAATTAGTTGGAAACAACTACCTTTGCACCCCGTTGCGAGGTAAAAAGCGGGAGTAGCTCAGCTGGCTAGAGCATTAGCCTTCCAAGCTAAGGGTCGCGGGTTCGAATCCCGTCTCCCGCTCAAGTCCCTCGGGACATTTGTTCTTTATGAAAGCCGATGTAGCTCAGCTGGTAGAGCACTTCCATGGTAAGGAAGGGGTCAGGGGTTCAAGTCCCCTCATTGGCTCTGACAATTGAATCATTGCACAACCGGTTCTAAATCTCTAAACATGGCAAAGGAGAACTTCCAGCGGACAAAACCGCACCTTAACATTGGTACCATCGGTCACGTTGACCACGGTAAAACTACCTTAACAGCTGCGATTACTTCAGTGTTGGCAGCTGACGGTCATTCTCAGGCGAGGTCTTTCGATTCTATCGATAACGCTCCTGAAGAAAAAGAGCGTGGTATCACCATCAACACTTCGCACGTAGAATACGAAACAGCGAATCGTCACTATGCACACGTTGACTGTCCAGGTCACGCCGACTATGTAAAAAACATGGTTACCGGTGCAGCCCAAATGGACGGAGCTATTTTGGTAGTGGCCGCTACGGATGGTCCTATGCCACAAACGCGTGAGCACATCCTATTGGCACGTCAGGTGGGCGTACCTCGTATTGTCGTATTCATGAACAAAGTGGATATGGTAGACGATCCCGAATTGCTCGAACTTGTAGAAATGGAGATCCGCGATCTTCTTTCTTTCTACGAATTTGACGGCGACAACACTCCTGTAATCCAAGGCTCAGCTTTGGGTGGATTGAATGGAGAAGAGAAGTGGGTACAAACCATCCGCGATCTTATGGCTTCTGTGGATGAGTACATCCCAGTTCCTCCTCGTGATGTAGAAAAGACATTCTTGATGCCTATCGAGGACGTATTCTCTATCACCGGTCGTGGTACTGTTGCCACTGGTCGTATTGAAACTGGTGTAATCCTTTCCGGTGAGGAAGTGGAAATCATCGGTATGCAAGAAGAGAAAATGAAGACCGTAGTAACCGGTGTAGAAATGTTCCGTAAGATTCTTGACCGCGGTGAAGCCGGCGATAACGTTGGTTTGTTGCTTCGTGGTATTGACAAGAAGGACATTCGCCGTGGTATGGTGATTGCCAAGCCAGGCTCCATTACTCCTCATACCGAATTTAAGGCTGAGATTTACGTGTTGAAGAAAGAAGAGGGTGGACGTCACACTCCTTTCCACAACCGTTACCGTCCTCAGTTCTATTTGCGGACCACTGACGTTACAGGAGAAATTACCCTTCCTGAAGGACGTGAGATGGTAATGCCCGGAGACAACGTAACTATTACAGTGAAACTCATTGTACCTGTTGCGATGGATAAGGGTCTCCGTTTTGCTATCCGTGAGGGTGGACGTACGGTAGGTGCCGGCCAGGTTATCGAAATCATCAAGTAATATTGATCGACCTGATATGCGGTTGGTGCCTTCCTGGGTATTCAGGAAGCGCCAACCGCTTTTTTACGGGTGTAGTTCAAGGGTAGAATAACGGTCTCCAAAACCGTTGATCTTGGTTCGAATCCAGGCACCCGTGCAAAAAACGAATAAGGTGAAACTGAAAGCCTACATACAAGAAAGTTACGAGGAGCTAGTCAATAAGGTCTCATGGCCTACCTGGCCAGAACTTCAAAGCAGTTCCATTGTGGTTCTCGTGGCCTCTCTTTTGATTGCCCTTGCAGTTTTCGCAATGGACTCTGTGTTTAGCAGAGTAATGAAATTGGTGTATGACTTGCTGTTTGGCAGCTAAATATCAAAGAAGGAGATGTCCGAGACGGTAAAAAAATGGTATGTGGTGCGGGTCATCAGTGGACAAGAGAAAAAAATCAAGTCCTACATTGAAATGGAGGTCCGTCGTGCCGGAGTTGAGGCTTATTTGAGCCAAATCTTAATTCCGACGGAAAAGATTTACCAAATTCGAAAAGGGAAGAAGGTAAGCAAAGAGCAAAGCCTTTATCCCGGATACATTTTTATTGAGGCCGCTTTAATTGGAGAATTGCCGCATACCATAAATAATGTTCCCGGAGTAATTAACTTTTTGGGTGAAAAGGGTGGAAGCCCACAGCCACTAAGTGCTCCTGAAGTGAATCGCATGTTAGGTAAGGTAGATGAACTTGCCGAAAGTGAAGAGGAATTGAATATCCCCTTTATGGTAGGTGAGTCAGTGAAGGTTATTGATGGGCCATTCAATAATTTTTCCGGAATTATTGAGCATATCAATGAAGAAAAGAAAAAGCTCAAGGTTTCGGTTAAGATTTTTGGACGAAAAACTCCATTGGAGCTGAGCTACATGCAAGTCGAAAAAGAAAGTTAACGGACAAAACGTATATTAAATCGTCATGGCAAAGGAAGTAAGTGGTTTTATTAAACTACAGGTCAAAGGAGGGCAAGCAAACCCTTCTCCCCCGATTGGTCCCGCGTTGGGTGCAAAGGGAGTCAATATCATGGACTTCTGTAAGCAATTTAATGCTCGGACTCAAGATCAGATGGGTAAAGTGCTGCCGGTGGTTATTACCGTGTATGCCGACAAGTCATTTGAATTTATTATCAAAAGCCCACCGGTGCCTGTTTTGCTGATTGATGCAAGCAAGGTTAAAGGTGGCTCCCCAGAGCCTAACCGTAAAAAGGTAGGGTCTGTAAATTGGGATCAGGTGCGAGAAATCGCAGAAATTAAAATGAAGGACTTGAACTGTTTTGAGGTAAACAGCGCCATGCGTATGGTTGCCGGAACAGCTCGTTCTATGGGTATAACCGTTGAGGGAGATTTTCCCGCGAATTAATTAGAACAATGGCAAGGTTAACAAAAAAAATGAAAGCAGCCCTTGGTAAGGTAGAAGCCGACAAGGAATACAGCCTCAGTGAGGCAGCTGCACTTGTTAAAGATCTTTCAATTACCAAGTTTGACGCCAGTGTGGACATCGCCGTTCGCCTTGGTGTTGACCCCCGTAAAGCGGACCAAATGGTTCGTGGTTCTGTGAAGCTTCCTCATGGAATTGGTAAAAGCGTGCGCGTGTTGGTGCTTTGTACTCCCGACAAGGAGGAAGAAGCTAAGGCCGCTGGCGCTGACATGGTAGGGCTTGACGAATACATTGAGAAAATCAAAAATGGTTGGACTGATGTAGACGTTATTGTTACGATGCCCGCCGTTATGGGTAAAATTGGTGCTTTAGGACGTATTTTAGGTCCCCGCGGCCTAATGCCTAACCCCAAAACCGGAACGGTAACCATGGAGATTGGTAAGGCTGTCGAAGATGTGAAAGCCGGTAAAATTGACTTCAAAGTCGATAAGTATGGTATCGTGCATACGACCATAGGCCGGACCTCATTCGAGGCAGAAAAGTTGCAGGAAAATGCCCGCGAGTTCCTGCAAACCATTGCCAAACTCAAGCCTTCTTCCGCTAAAGGAACTTATGTGCAGAGCATTTTTATGTCTCCAACCATGGGTCCCGGTGTGCGTGTAGAGGCTAAAACTGTCGTAGGTTAATTAAAATCCGTATAGCTGATGACCCGATCAGAAAAAAGTCAGGCCATTGAAGCAATTCTCGAAACGCTTGCCAGCAATGACGTTTTTTATTTAGCAGATACCTCCGGGATGTCCGCTGAAAAAACGACCAAATTGCGCCGTGCTTGCTTTGAGAAGGGTATAAAACTTAACGTGGTTAAGAATACCCTCTTGCGCCAAGCCATGGAGCGTTCCGAAAAGGATTTTTCTCCGCTGTTTGAATCGCTTAAAGGTACTACCGCACTTATGGTAGCCGAAACCGGCAATGTACCCGGAAAGCTCCTAAAGCAGTTTGGGAAAGAAATGGGCAAGCCTACCTTAAAAGCGGCTTACATTGATGCTGCCACCTTTGTTGGTGAGGAGCATTTGGAAGCCCTGGCTTCGCTTAAATCCCGCGAAGAATTGCTCGGCGATGTTATTGGATTGCTGCAATCTCCTGCCAAGAACGTTATTGGCGCTCTTCAAGGAGGCGGTGGTCAAAAAATTGCCGGCTTGGTCAAAGCGCTCGAAGAACGCGCTGCTTAAATCTTCATTTTAAATTTTCACCGAATCCACATCTTTAAACAATTATCATCATGGCAGAAGTAAAGGAATTGGCCGAACAATTGGTCAACCTCACCGTGAAGGAAGTCAATGAATTGGCTACCATTTTAAAGGAGGAGTATGGCATTGAGCCTGCTGCTGCTGCAGTTGCTGTTGCTGCTCCCGGCGCCGGAGGCGGCGATGCTGCAGAAGAAAAGACATCTTTTGATGTTATCCTTAACAACCCGGGTGGTTCTAAACTTAACGTGGTTAAAGCCGTTAAGGAACTTACAGGTCTTGGCCTCAAAGAAGCTAAAGAACTTGTTGACGGAGCACCTAAAGCCATTAAGGAAGGTATTTCCAAAGAGGAAGCTGAAGCTATTAAGACTCAGCTGGAAGAAGCAGGTGCTGAAGTTGAGCTTAAGTAAGTTCTTCCTCACACCGAACGGAATCCGACAGACCCGAGCCCCATATGCTGTATGGGGTAGGGTCTTATCCTGTTTATTCAGGTACTCTTTTAATTTGTCTTTTCCTTAATTTCGTCCTATCTTATGGCGGTGGCACCAAATTCTTCTACCCAACAATCGAATTTGCCTCAAAGGCATAATTTCGCTTCCATTCAAAATCAGGTAGATTATCCTGATTTTCTGGAAATTCAATTAAAATCTTTTAGGGACTTTTTCCAATTGGAAACCACTCCTGAAAACCGTATAAACGAAGGTCTATACGCAGTTTTTAGTGAGAATTTTCCAATTACGGACGCCCGTAATCAGTTCGTGCTGGAGTTCCTCGATTATTATATCGATCCCCCACGCTACACCCTCGACGAGTGCATCGAAAGAGGGTTGACCTATGCCCTTCCGCTTAAAGCAAAACTTAGGCTGTATTGCACCGACCCTGAGCACGAAGATTTCGAAACTATTGTCCAAGATGTATACTTGGGCACTATTCCATATATGACTCCCAAAGGCACCTTCGTTATTAATGGTGCAGAACGGGTTATCGTTTCTCAATTGCACCGGTCTCCCGGTGTATTCTTTGGGCAAAGCCGCCACGCCAACGGTACCAAACTTTACTCAGCTCGTATTATTCCTTTTAAAGGAAGCTGGATTGAGTTTGCAACCGACATCAATAATGTGATGTATGCCTATATTGACCGGAAAAAGAAACTGCCTGTAACTACTTTGTTCCGGGCCATTGGTTTTGAATCCGATAAGGATGTATTAGGCATTTTTGATTTGGCCGACGAGGTTAAAGTCAATAAAACCAATTTGAAAAAATGCGTCGGCCGGAAATTGGCCGCTCGTGTACTTAAAACTTGGATTGAAGATTTTGTCGATGAAGATACCGGTGAGGTGGTTTCTATTGAGCGTAACGAGGTAATCCTTGATCGCGAAACCATTATTGAAGCCGAACATGTTGAGGAAATCCTTAATTCCGGTACCAAGTCTATCATTCTTCATAAAGAAGATGGTAGCTCCGCCGATTTCAGTATCATTTATAATACGCTTCAAAAGGATACAACCAACTCCGAAATTGAAGCTGTTGAACACGTTTACCGTGTTCTAAGAAATGCCGACCCACCGGATGAAGAAACCGCACGTGGTGTTTTGGATAAGCTATTTTTCTCCGATAAACGCTACGATTTAGGTGAGGTAGGTCGCTACCGAATCAATAGAAAGCTCGGTTTAGAAATTGGTTCTGAAACTCGAGTGCTTACCAAAGAAGACATCATTGCTATTGTTAAGCACCTCATTCAGTTAATCAATTCTAAGGCCAACGTAGACGATATTGACCACTTGTCAAACCGTCGTGTCCGTACCGTAGGTGAACAACTATACAATCAATTTGGGGTTGGTTTGGCTCGTATGGCCAGAACCATTCGTGAGCGTATGAATGTGCGCGACAACGAGGTGTTTACTCCCATTGATTTGATCAACGCCAAGACCTTGTCTTCGGTGATTAACTCCTTCTTCGGTACCAACCAGCTCAGCCAATTCATGGATCAGACAAATCCTTTGGCCGAGGTTACACACAAACGTCGCCTTTCTGCCCTAGGACCCGGTGGTTTATCAAGAGAACGGGCCGGTTTTGAGGTGCGTGACGTACATTATACCCACTACGGTCGTTTGTGTACAATTGAGACCCCGGAAGGACCGAACATTGGACTTATTTCTTCGCTTTGTGTATACGCAAGAATCAATAAACTTGGTTTCATTGAAACTCCTTACCGCAAAGTAGATGACGGTCAAGTACAGTTGAGCGACGATGTGGTATATCTTTCCGCAGAAGAGGAAGAAGCAAACATTATTGCTCAGGCTAATGCCATCTTAGACGAGAAAGGAAAGTTCCAAAGCCAGCGTATCAAAGCGCGTTTTGAAGGGGATTTCCCGCTTTCTGAGCCTCATGAGGTTAAATTGATGGACGTAGCTCCCAATCAGATTGCATCTATTGCTGCATCCTTGATTCCCTTCCTTGAACACGATGATGCAAACCGTGCACTCATGGGGTCAAACATGATGCGCCAAGCGGTTCCTCTGCTTCAACCCGATGCTCCAATCGTGGGTACCGGACTTGAAGAACGTGTAGCGCGTGATTCCCGACTCCTGCTTAATGCAGAATACGACGGGGTTGTAGAGTATGTCGATGCAGAAAAAATTAGCATTAGGTACGAAAGAACCGATGCAGAAAAGCTAGTTAGCTTCGACGATGACGTCAAAACCTACAAACTGATTAAGTTCCGTAAAACCAATCAAAATACGACCATCAACTTAAAGCCTATTGTTAAAAAAGGGCAGCGAGTGAGCCGTGGTCAAGTGCTTTGTGAAGGTTTCGGTACCGAAAAAGGAGAACTAGCTCTTGGTCGCAACCTTCTTGTGGCATTCATGCCATGGAAGGGTTACAACTTTGAGGATGCCATTGTGATTTCAGAAAAAGTAGTTCGCGACGATATCTTTACTTCTCTCCATATTGATGAATTCATTATGGAGGTTAGAGATACCAAAATGGGGCAAGAAGAGCTTACCGCAGATATTCCAAACGTTTCCGAAGAAGCCACACGCGACTTGGACGAAAATGGACTTATTCGCGTAGGTGCTGAGGTAGTTCCCGGCGATATCCTTATCGGTAAAATCACGCCTAAAGGAGAATCCGATCCTACTCCCGAAGAAAAACTCTTGCGTGCCATCTTTGGCGACAAGGCGGGTGATGTAAAGGATGCTTCTATGAAAGCTCCTCCTTCGCTTTACGGAGTTGTAATCGACAAGAAGTTGTTCTCTAAGTCCATGAAGGACCGAAGAACCAAAGCAGAAGATAAAAAGGAGCTTGAAATCCTTGACAAAGAATACGAAAAGGAATTCTTTGAACTTAAAGACAAGCTAATCACTCGTTTGCTTAGTTTGTTGGAAGGCAAAACTTCTCAAGGGGTATTCAATAACCTTCGTGAAGAAGTAGTTAAAAAGGGCAGCAAGTTTACCCGTAAGGCACTCTCACAAATTGATTATATCCACATTAATCCTGAAAACTGGATTAAAGACGATGAAATCAATGCTAAGGTTAAATTGCTTATTCACAATTACTCCATTAAGCATAACGACCTTCTCGGGGTACACAAGCGTAAGAAATACAATATTACGGTTGGAGATGAATTGCCCTCCGGTATTGTTCAACTGGCCAAAGTGTACATCGCTAAAAAGCGTAAGCTTAAGGTAGGTGACAAGCTTGCCGGACGCCATGGAAACAAAGGTATTGTTGCTCGGATTGTACGTCCGGAAGATATGCCTTTCCTTGACGATGGCACACCTGTAGATATTGTGTTGAACCCTCTCGGGGTGCCCTCACGTATGAACTTGGGTCAGATTTACGAAACCATCTTGGCTTGGGCCGGACATAAATTGGATAAGAAATACGCTACTCCAATTTTTGATGGCGCCTCTATCGATGACATTCAAAACGAAGTAGAGAAAGCAGGTCTGCCACGGTTAGGTAAGTCTTACCTCTACGACGGAGGAACCGGTGAGCGGTTCCACCAGCCGGCAACCGTGGGTATTATCTACATGCTCAAGCTAAGCCACATGGTGGACGACAAAATGCATGCAAGATCTATTGGACCATACAGCTTAATTACTCAACAGCCTTTGGGTGGTAAAGCTCAGTTCGGAGGTCAGCGTTTCGGTGAAATGGAGGTATGGGCTCTCGAAGCTTTCGGAGCTGCCAACATCCTTCAAGAAATGCTTACTGTAAAGAGCGATGACGTAATGGGAAGGGCCAAAGCATATGAATACATCGTAAAAGGTGAACCTATGCCAACGCCTGGTATTCCTGAGTCGTTCAACGTACTCTTGCATGAGCTCAGAGGTTTGGGTCTCAAAATAACCCTAGAATAATTTCGGAAGTAAAACCTTATCTAAGCGGATCATATGGCCTTTCAAAAAGAAGCCAAAACCGGTAGCGACTTTTCTAAAATCGTAATCAGCCTTGCCTCTCCCGATCACATTCTGGAGCAAAGCCGAGGAGAAGTCACTAAACCCGAAACCATCAATTACCGGACCTTTAAACCCGAAAGGGATGGTCTGTTCTGTGAACGTATTTTCGGTCCTGTGAAGGACTGGCAATGCGCCTGCGGAAAATACAAAGGCATACGCTACAAAGGTATTGTGTGTGACCGTTGCGGTGTTGAAGTTACCGAGAAAAAGGTACGCCGCGAACGTACCGGTCATATCATGCTCACGGTTCCCGTAGCGCATATCTGGTATTTCCGTTCGCTGCCCAATAAAATTGGTTTGTTGTTGGGTTTGCCTACCAAAAAGCTTGAATCCATCATTTACTATGAAAAGTATGTGGTGGTGCAACCAGGACCCAAAGCCGATTCTCTCGCAGTTCTTGACTTTCTTTCAGAAGAAGAATACCTGGATATTCTCGAAGAGCTTCCCAAAGAAAATCAATTCCTAGACGACCACGACCCCAATAAGTTCGTGGCCAAAATGGGAGGAGAAGCATTGTACGATTTGCTCCAACGGGTAGATTTGGACGATTTGTCTTACAAACTTCGGCACCAAGCCAACAACGAAACCTCTCAGCAAAGAAAGCAAGAGGCATTAAAGAGGCTTCAAGTAGTTGAATCTTTTAGAGATGCCAACTCCAGAATGGAAAACCGTCCGGAATGGATGGTTATTAAGGTGATACCAATCACCCCTCCAGACCTTAGGCCTTTGGTGCCTTTGGACGGTGGACGTTTTGCAACCTCCGACTTAAACGACCTTTACCGTAGGGTAATTATTCGTAACAACCGCCTTAAGCGCCTTATCGAAATTAAAGCTCCCGAGGTGATTCTGCGCAACGAAAAGCGCATGCTTCAAGAGGCTGTCGACGCTCTGTTCGACAATTCGCGTAAGTCTTCGGCGGTTAAAACCGATGCCAACCGTCCGCTCAAGTCCTTGTCCGACTCACTTAAAGGTAAGCAAGGTCGTTTCCGTCAAAACCTATTAGGAAAGCGGGTAGATTATTCTGCACGTTCCGTAATTGTTGTGGGCCCAGAAATGAAGCTCCACGAATGCGGATTGCCTAAAGATATGGCCGCCGAGCTCTTCAAGCCTTTCGTGATTCGTAAGCTCATTCAACGTGGACTCGTTAAAACCGTTAAGTCTGCCAAGAAAATTGTTGACCGTCGCGATCCCGTAATTTGGGAGATTTTGGAAAGTGTGCTCAAAGGACACCCGGTGTTGCTTAACCGTGCACCAACTTTGCACCGCTTGGGCATTCAGTCTTTCCAGCCTAAACTTATTGAAGGCAAAGCCATTCAATTGCACCCCTTGGCCTGTACCGCATTCAACGCCGACTTTGACGGTGACCAAATGGCGGTTCACGTGCCCTTAGGCAATGCAGCCATCTTAGAAGCTCAAATTCTAATGTTGGGTGCACATAACATCATTAACCCCGCCAACGGTGCCCCTATTGCCGTTCCTTCACAGGATATGGTACTTGGTCTTTATTACATTACCAAGAACCGCAAGCACACCGAGGAGTACCCTGTGCGTGGAGAAGGTTTAACCTTCTACGGCCCCGAAGAAGTAATCATAGCTTACAACGAGGGTAGGGTTGACCTGCACGCCGAAATTAAGGTAAAGGTGAATGTGCGTCAATCCGACGGAAGTCTCAAGAATGAGCTGTTGGATACCACAGTTGGCCGTGTACTCTTTAATGAGGTAGTACCCGAAGGTACCGGCTTCATTAATGAATTGCTTACCAAGAAATCTTTGCGTGACATTATTGGTCGCATCTTTAAGCAAACCAATATGGCCACCACCGCTAAATTCTTAGATGAGATTAAGCGTCTTGGTTTCCAAATGGCATTTAAAGGAGGACTTTCTTTCCTAATCGATGACTTGGTAATCCCCGAAGAGAAAGTTGAGCTTATTAATGATGCTCAAACTCAGGTGGAAGAGGTCTGGAGCAACTACAACATGGGCTTCATTACCAACAACGAACGCTACAATCAAATCATTGATATTTGGACACACACCAACAGTAAGCTGACGCAAATCCTCATGAAACAAATTAGTGAGGACAAACAAGGCTTCAACCCGGTGTATATGATGCTCCACTCCGGTGCACGTGGTTCCAAAGAACAAATTCGCCAGCTTTGCGGCATGCGTGGTCTTATGGCCAAGCCACAAAAATCCGGCGATACCGGAAATGAAATTATCGAGAACCCTATCCTCTCTAACTTTAAAGAGGGACTTTCTATTCTCGAGTATTTCATCTCTACCCACGGTGCCCGAAAAGGTTTGGCTGATACCGCCCTTAAAACAGCGGATGCCGGTTACCTAACCCGTCGTTTGGTAGATGTGGCTCAAGACGTCATCATCACTGAAGAGGATTGCGGTACCCTACGTGGACTTCAAATGACTGCTCTCAAAATCAACGATGAAGTGGTGGAATCGCTCCATGACCGAATCCTTGGCAGAGTGTCATTGAATGAAGTAATTCACCCCAATACCGGTGAAGTGCTTATTGAGGCAGGTCAAGAAATCGATGAAGAGTTGGCCGCTAAAGTGGATCAATCGCCCATCGAAATGGTGGAAATTCGTTCCGTACTTACCTGCGAAACCAAACGCGGTGTGTGCAGCGCCTGCTACGGCAGAAACCTTTCCAGTGGAAATATGGTTCAGCGCGGAGAAGCTGTCGGTGTTATCGCGGCTCAGTCCATTGGTGAACCCGGTACTCAGCTTACATTGCGTACTTTCCACGTAGGTGGTGTGGCCGGTGGCATTGCTTCTCAATCCAAATTGTCTGCCAAATACGATGGAAAACTCGAAATCGACGAGCTACGCACCGTAGATCATACTTCTCCGGAAGGGGAAACCAAAACCGTAGTTATTGGTCGTTCCGCTGAAATGCGTTTGGTCGATAAAAATACAGGCATCGTACTCACTACCAGCAACATTCCTTATGGTTCTACCCTGTACTTTAAGGAGGGTGATTTGGTAAGCAAAGGCGATATCATCTGCGATTGGGATCCATGGAACGCAGTAATCATCTCTGAATTCGAAGGTAAAGTCGACTTCGAAAATATCGAAGCCGGTGTTACTTACCGCGAAGAACAAGACGAACAAACCGGTTTTACCGAAAAGGTGATTACCGAGCGCCGCGACAAAACCAAAAACCCAATCATTCGGGTATTGGACAAAAAAGGCGAAGTATTGCGGTCTTATTCTCTACCTACCGGTGCACATATCATGGTGGAAAACGGTGCCAAAGTGGAATCCGGCAAGGTGTTGGTAAAGATTCCAAGAAGTTCCGGAAAAACTGGCGATATCACCGGTGGTCTGCCTAGAGTTACCGAGCTTTTCGAAGCACGTAACCCAAGCAACCCGGCTGTGGTTAGTGAAATCGATGGCTTGGTAAGCTTTGGTAAAATCAAACGCGGTAACCGTGAAATTGAAATTACCTCGCGTACCAACGAAGTCAAGAAATACTTGGTTTCTCTTAGTAAGCACATTCTTGTTCAAGAGAATGATTTCGTGAAGGCCGGGCAACCGCTTACCGACGGGGCCACCACTCCTTCCGACATCTTGGCCATCAAAGGTCCAACCGCCGTGCAAGAATACTTGGTAAATGAAATCCAAGAGGTGTACCGTCTTCAAGGTGTAAAAATCAACGATAAGCATTTCGAAGTGATTGTACGCCAAATGATGAAGAAGGTAGAAATCCTCGATTCAGGCGATACCAGCTTGCTTGAGAATGCTTTGGTGAATAAGGTGGAGTTCATGGAGAAAAACGACGCCATCTTTGGTCATAAAGTGGTTACCGAACCTGGCGACTCTACGGAGCTGAAAGCCGGTCAAATCATTACCGCTCGTCGTTTGCGTGACGAAAACAGCGCCCTAAAGCGCAGAGATGCAAAATTGGTGGAGGCGCGCGATGCTATTGCCGCAACCTCAAACCCCATCCTGCAGGGTATTACCCGGGCTTCATTGCAAACCGACAGCTGGATTTCTGCTGCCTCTTTCCAAGAGACCACCAAGGTCTTGAACGAAGCCGCGGTAAGCGCCAAGCAAGACTTCCTCGAGGGACTTAAAGAAAACGTTATCGTAGGACACTTGATTCCTGCAGGTACCGGACTTAAGGCCTACCGCAAACCTGTGGTTTACCATCGCGACGATTACGAGCGCATGGCACAACAGGAAGAGCAAGCGGCACCCGCTAAACGCGACCGTAGCCGTTCCGTGGTTGAGGAGTAATTTCCTGTGAAATAATGCAAACGCAAAAGGCTTTTCCTTCGGGAAAAGCCTTTTTTTTGCCTTTGGGCCTAGGTTCCAATCCAAGTTTACCATCCTATCCGGCCCTTGTTCCGGCCAGCCAAGCCTGCGTTCGTTTGGACACATCTACCATAGAAGTGTTCCACTTTCCATTAATGATCGCATCAATAAAGGCGTTACCCTGTTTTTCCCAAACAAACGCAGCCTTGCCGGGTCCTCCCTTGGGGTCCGGGAGGCCATTCTATTAAATTCGTTTATGCTATCCGGGCCTTTGTATTTTGAGACCCTTGACGCGTTGTGTTTTCAAGACGAAGTTCCTGACCAAAGCGTCAGGGCCGAAGTTCCTGACTCAAAGATGCTGACAGCAGCGTCAGTACAAAGCGTCAGGGCCGAAGTTCCTGACTCAAAGATGCTGACAGCAGCGTCAGTACAAAGCGTCAGGGACGAAGTTCCTGACTCAAAGATGCTGACAGCAGCGTCAGTACAAAGCGTCAGGGCCGAAGTT
>JAUHWY010000026.1 GCA_030427255.1 Bacteroidia bacterium
AAGTGATGGGCCCTGCTTTTTTAGAAGATTAGAAATTCTATCCGCCCCATGCCTGCGGCCTCCTAAGCCCAACAGGCGGGAGGCTAATTGGTGCCGGGCGTTCCGCAAAGCTCCACACCGGCAACAATGGAGACCATTGATGCGGTGCGTTTTCGCGACAAATTAAGGCGCAGACAAATTGAGAGGCCGGAGTTTACCCATTGTAAATGAGGACCTTGAAATTTGGCTGCAACGCAAAGTTGCCGCTAGAATAGCATCGCATCAATAGTCTCCAAAAGCCTCCCAAGCCCATTACACTCAGGGGGTCCTCCGTCCGGGCGGGGGGCCATTCTATTAAAATCCTTGAACCTTTCGACCGAACTTATTTGGGAGGCAAGGGAATATCCCAAGGGTCGGTCCAGGTTTTATCGCTTAAGGGGCTTCGGGTGCGTGCGTCAAGCACTTTCCATCGGCCTTTTTCGCGCACCAATATGTAGTGGTTTTGCCGTGCATCCAGGGCATATAAGCCATCCTGATAGCTAAAGGCAACTACAGGCGCACCAAACCAACTTTTGTTTTCAATAAGTCCAAGCTTTCCCTTGCGCCATCCTAAATAGGCATAAACGGGGTGGTGCACTTGCACCAAGCTATCAAACATCATGGGCAACACCTCCGGAGGGTCGGCATGTTTATTGAATACTCCCCATTGTTTGCTACGAGAGGATCGGGCAAAAAAGATGCCGCTAAAGGCTCCTGTTTCTCTGTCGGGCAAAGGAATAATGGAATCGGCATCTGCAAGCTTACGCAGGGCTTCACGTTCTTTGGGAAGGGTCATGTCGTGGTCTTGCGCCCTTAAGGTGAAACCCGCCGCCAAAAAAACAAACCAAATGCAGATGTAATAGATGCTGCGCATGCCAAAATTCTATGCTTCAAAGTACGGGATTCTGCAATGAAAACAAAGCCCGCCTTTATTTGCGCATTTTGGGCTTGGTATTGAAGTTGTCCACTTTTCTAAATACAGCCTCCAGAGGCTTTCCTTTAAGTTTGGAAGCAACATCTCCCCCTTCAATGGCTTCTTTCACCAAGGGGAGCACGGCTTCGTAAGCCTTAAGGGTGTATTCAATGTCTTCGTCGCTGTGGGCTGCCATCATATTGTGGTTGCCCTGCCAAAGCACACCTCGTTTTACCATTTCTTGTTGGAAATAGGCTTTTACTTCCAAAGCATTACCAGCCGCAGGTAGCAAAGCAACCGTGGTGCGGCAAGGATATCCTTTGCACAAGGTATAGGCTTCCATTCCAAATTTAGACACCAAGGCGTTGTAGCCATCCATGAGTTTTTGGCCTTTACGCGCCAGGTCTGCCGGAACGTCATGCTTTTCCAGCTCGTCCAAGGTTGCCATGGTAGCTGCCAGAGATAAGGCTTCGCCGCCAAAAGTGGTAAAGAAAAAGACATCGGTATTGAAATGGTCCATTACGTCTTTTCTTCCCGTCAAGAAGGCAATAGGCATGCCGTTGGCTACTGCTTTAGAATACACGGCCAAGTCGGGCTTAATGCCAAAATAGGCTTGGGCTCCACCCAAGGCTAACCTAAAGCCGGTCCACATTTCATCAAAGATGAGCAAGGTGCCGTTTTCTTTGCAAAGGCGGGCAACCTCTTCTAAATAGCCATCCTTTGGCTTATCAAACACAAAAGGCTCCAAAATCACTGCGGCAACGTCTCCGTCTAAGGCTTCTTTTAAGGAGTCAATGTTGTTGTAATCAAAGGTATTGGTAAGGTCTTTTACGGCTTCGGGAATTCCGGCATCTCGTGTGGTTACGCCAATATACCAGTCGTGCCAACCATGATAACCGCAACACAAAACCCGCTCGCGTCCGGTAAAGGCACGCGCAATGCGAATGGCGGCAGAACATACGTCGGCGCCTGATTTGGAAATACGCACCGACTCGGCATTGGGTATGATTTGTTGTAAGCGCTCCACTACCGTGTATTCCAATTCGTGCATAAGCGAAAAGGTAATGCCGTCTTCCAGCTGGGCACGAATGGCCTGATCGACCGCAGGCCAAGCATAGCCCAAAGAAAGTGGGCCAATACCTGCATTCCAGTCCAAATATTCGTTGCCGTCTACATCCCACACTCGGCTTCCCTTTCCCTTTTTGAGGTAAATAGGACAAGCTCCTAGGCTGTATTGGCCTGGGCCTTTGGCTAAGGTTTGGGTTGGAGGGGCCATGCATTGCAAGGCCTTTTCATAGATTTCGAGTGAGCGGCTAATGTTGGGGTAGTCGTTCTGTAAGGATACGGTATTCGGCATATGGTAGTTTTTATTCTACAAAAGGAAGGGTACTGCCTGTTCCCTCGGCGGCATTGCCTAGCGAGGCCAGTACTTGTTCTTTATTAAATGCAATGTTCATTTGCTCTAGGATGCGCACAGCCATTTGTGGCCCTGTAAATCCTTCGTAACGTAGCACTTCGGTTAGCAGCCCGGGTTTAAACCAGCGTTGATCCAAGGCTATGGAGTGCACCGGAGCAGTGCGCTGCTTGTCGAGCAACCATTCGGCAATGATGCTGTAAAGCCCACCGATTTTAAAGTGGTCTTCTACCACAAAAATGGGCACTCCCGAAGCGGTGATTTCGCTTAAAAACGCTTCATCGATAGGGACCAAACTGCGCATGTTGGCTATGCCCACAGAAAGCCCCTGCGATTCGAGCAGGTCTTTGGTTTTGAGTACCTCTTCGAGCAGCATGCCATGCACCAAAATCCAAAGATCTTTACCCTCTTGCAAACGCTCGGCTTTGCCGATTTCAAAGGGCAGGTGTGCAATGACTCCGGGACGGGTATTTACTCTAAGGTAAGCAGGTTGTGGGCTGTCCCAGATGGTTTCTAACATGCCTACCATGTCTTCGTTGTCGGCGGGGCTAAACACCTGCATGCCGGGAATGCCGCGCATGAGACCAATGTCTTCTATGGCTTGGTGGGTAGGTCCGTTGCCATCGGACAGCAGGCCGGGTACAAAACTCGAAAGCTTAACCGGAAGTCCCGGAATGCCAATGTCGGTGCGTATGAATTCAAAGGCCCGCATGGTTAAAAAAGAACCCAAGGCATGTACAATGGGGCGTCTACCACGGAGGGCAAGGCCTGCCGAGGCACCAATCATGGTTTGTTCCGTAATGCCGGTGTCTATGAGCCTATCGCCTAAAATGGGAGGCAAGCTCCGGATGAGTGCACGGTTCTCGGCGGTCATTACTACCACCTCTTCGTTGGCCAGTGCGTAATCGCGTATGCGTTCTTCGTAAGTCATGCCTTTTGGAGTCTGCTGCGAAGGTACAAAAAGGGAAAGACCCTACACATCGAAACCCTCCCGACCAATTATAGGAAAGACGCCGTTGGCTTTGGCACGGAATTGGTTACTTTGCATTTAAAATACAGGTATGCTGCGCTTTTCTACTTTACATACTTCCGTTTTTGCCCGTTTTTCTTTTGGGGCAAGCGTGCTCCCTTGGCTTTTTTTAACCTTAGCCCTTCAGAGCTGCATGACGGCTTCCAAGGCTTTTGAGCAAGGACGCTACGATCAAGCCATTCAATTGGCGGCGGCAAAGCTTCATAAAAGACCAAGCGACGTTAAGCATATGCAAATCATGGCCTCCGCCTTTCGAATGGCCAATGAGGCCGACTTTTCTCGTATTCGAACCTTGGAATTGAGCGATTCTCCCACCGCCTGGGAGAATATCCACAACATATACCGACAGCTGGAAAGCCGTCAAGCCATTGTAAAAAGGGCTTTAGATCAGGGCTCCAGGCTTTTGCCCTCCGACCAGTTTACTTTTAGGGACTATTCGGCAGATTTGGCAGACTCTAAAAATCGTGCCGTAGAAGACTTGTATGTGGCGGCCCAAGAACTTTTGGCCAAAGCCAACCGCTTTGATGCACGTACGGCATACGATAAGCTGCAACGTGTGCAACGCTTAAATCCGGGCTACAAAGACTCAGAAAATTTATTGCGCAGAGCAAAGGCCGCAGGAGTAACAAGGATTATGGTAACTCTGCAGCCCGCCGAAGGGCTTTCCGTTCCGGTAGCTTTTGAAGAAGAGGTGCGGCGGATTGACTTGAATGCCTTAAATACCCAATGGGTAGAGTTTACGCAAGTAGAAATTATGAACGAACCCAACCATTATTATATGGAGGTAAGGTTTGACCAATTTGTGGTTTCTCCGGAGCAAATTCGGGAGCGCAATTACGAAGAAAAGGCACGAGTAGAAGACGGTTGGGAGTACAAAAAGAACGCCGATGGATCTATTGCCCGAGATACCTCAGGCAACCGCATTAAGGTTACCGTGTTTAGAGAGGTTAAAGTCAGGGTGCGTTTGTACCAACAAATCAAAACGGCTTCTGCGCTGGGCAGCATACAAATGGCCGATGGCAGCAGTGGAGAAATCTTAGCACAGCGGAAGTTTTCGGGCTCAGCAGAGTTTTTGAACGAATGGGGATCGGCTCGGGGCGACAACAGAGCCTTATCCAAGCAAAGCCGCAGGGCCATGAATGGAAGGCGCTTGGCCTTTCCTACGGATGCAGCGCTGATGCAACAAGCGGCACCTCAGTTTAGAGCTCAAATGTTTAGTCAAATCCAGGCATTACGAAGCTTGGCCAAATAAAGGGTCTCGGTTTGGACCGAAATATTTTATTGGAAGACGGGGCAGGGGGCGCACGGAAAGCCCGGAGCCCCAAGCCTTAGGGCAAAAGGAGCTGAAGCGGCTTGGAAAGCCCCTGCAAGCCCTATTTGCCCTTAGGCTTGGGGTGAGGACTTGGAGGAAGCACCCGGGAGCCCCCCAAAAAAAACCCTTGGAAATTTTGAGCAAAAAAAAGACCCGACAAGTGCCGGGTCCAGGGTGTTAATTAAAGAACGAAGGAGAAAGAACGAAAAGAACGAAAAGAACGTTTAAGAACGGGTCGCCATTAGGCGTCTTGATTTGAGGCTACCGCAGAGGCTAAGGTTTGGCCTGCGCGGATAACAGCCGTTGGTTCTTGAAAGATGCCTTGGGCTTTCATGGTGAAATAACCCATAAAGGCTTCTTGCATGCTTAAGTTGCATGCTTTTAGCTCATTAGAATTGGTAAGGGAGCGTAAAAATGCCCGGTCGGCCAACACAATTACTTTGGGGTTTTGCGGCTTTAAATGCCCATCGCGCATGCCTTCCAGGTAAAATTGTTCCAACCATTCCAAAGAGAACTTTTTGAAAGAGTCGATGGACTCCCAAAGTTCGGGGTGCGCTTGTTGCACGTCTTCCAGAAAACGTCCGGAAATGTGCTGCAATGCGCGGCCTACGATTTCGAGGGCATGGATGTAGCGGTCGTGAAAGGGCTTGCCAAACTCAAACAATGCGTCTTTGAATTGAGCGATTTCGGCGAGTTTGGTTTCGATAATTTCGGAAACCAACATTTCGCGAGAGCTGAAATATTTGTAAAAAGTGGCTTTGCTGACGCCCACCGTGTGGATTACCTCGTCCATGCCCATGTGACGGAATCCTTGACTCAAAAACATGGGGGCTAGGGTTTCAAGCCACTCTTGCTTTACCTTAGAGTCGTCTCTTCTAATTTTTTTAACTGGTCTTCTTCCCATAATGCTAAAAAGTAGTTTGCCTGGTTGCGGTTTAAAAAGAACGATTTGCAACGAAAGGCATTTGCTTTGTATCTTTCTGTTATAAAGACAAGGCTCATGCCAAAGACGCTGCACTATTTTCCCGGTTTTTTTTTCCCTTTGCTGCTTTTTGTTTCTATTTATTTGAAAAGCAGTTGGTTATGGTCTGTTCCTTTGGCGGGTTTTTTGTTTATTCCTATAATGGAACACCTCATGCCGCGCGCCAGAACGAATCCAAAGCCGTCGGAAGAACCGGTTTTGAGACAAAACAAAGCCTTTGATTTTTTATTGTATGCCAATGTGCCGCTGGTCTATCTTTTGATTTTTTTAACAGCAAGGCATTTTATGGATTCTGAACTCCCTTGGTATTTGGCCTTGGGTTGGCTCATAAGCTTAGGCATGGTATTGGGCGTGAACGGGATTAATGTGGCCCATGAGCTGGGGCACAGGAAAGAAAGCATGCATCATTTTTTGGCCATAATCCTATTGCTTCCTTCGTTTTACAATCATTTTTTTATTGAACACAACCATGGCCACCATAGGTGGGTTTCTACCGACCGCGATCCGGCTTCTGCGCGGTTCAATGAACCTCTGTACCTTTTTTGGTTTCGGTCTATGGTTGGAACGTGGTTTTCGGCTTGGCGTATAGAGGCCCAACTGCTTCAAAAGCGTGGAAAGTCGAGCTTTTCTTTGCACAACCGAATGCTGCATTATATGGTATTGCAATTGGCTTATGTATTGTTTTTGTATTTGGTGTTTGGGCCTGTGCCTGCTGCCGCCTTAGTTTTTGCGGGGTTGGTGGGCATTTTAATGCTGGAAACGGTAAATTATATAGAACACTATGGGCTGCGCCGAAAGGAAACGGCCCCAGGGCGCTACGAACCCGTGCAGCCTTGGCACAGTTGGAACAGCGACCATGCCTTAGGTCGATTTGTTTTGTTTGAACTGCCCAGGCATTCAGACCATCATTACCGTGCCTCACGTAAATACCAAATATTACGTCACCGGGAAGATGCCCCGGCCTTGCCTTTGGGTTACCCCGGTTCTATGCTGTTGGCTATGCTTCCACCCTTGTGGTTTAGTCTAATGAACCCACGGGTAAAAGCTCTTGAATTGGAACATCAACAGCCGCAAGCGTAGCAAGAAGAAAGGCACAAGGCATAGACCTTGATTGGGTTAAAGCTTCTGTGCTTACCTTAGAGCTATGAAACGCTTACTTGCCGAGGCGGGCTCAACCAAAACCCAGTGGGCGGCCACAGGCCTTCCTTTGGTTTCAGGGCCGGGAATGAATCCCGGAATTCAATCTACCGAAGCGTTGATGGAGGCTTTGCCGGACTCCTTAAAAGGGTATATGCCCGAAGCCTTCTACTTTTTTGGTGCAGGATGTTCCTCTCCTCAAGCCGAAGAACGCATTCGAAAGGTGGTAAAACATTGGTTTCCTGAAGTGCAAACGGTGGTGGTGGGGCACGATATTTTGGCAGCGGCCCTGGCCTGCTGTGGAAATCAAGCGGGGATTGTGGGCATTTTAGGAACCGGAGCCAACAGCGCTTGCTTTGATGGTGAGCGCATCGTAGATAGTATTGCCGCTCCCGGTTATGTTTTTGCTGATGAGGGGGGAGGCACCTGGTTGGGCAAACATTTTCTTTTGGATTTTATGCGGGCAAAGCTTCCCGAAGCCTTGCACAGAGCTGCGCAGGAGCGATTTCCTGATTTGTCCGAAGCCTGGATTGTGGACCAAACCTACCGAAAACCCCGGCCCAACGCTTTTTTGGCAAGCTTTGTTCCCTTTTTGGCGGAGCAATTGGAGGGTAGCGATTATGTACAAAACCTGATAGATGAAGGTATGGACGCCTTTTTTAAAGCCCATATCTTACCTTATACGGACCATCAGAAACTGCCGATTCATGCCGTGGGCAGCATAGCTTTTGTATTTTCGGCAGCGTTTTGGGCTTGTGCCAAAAAGCATGGATGTGTGCCGGGGAAAATCATTCAGCGCCCCATCGATGCCTTGGCCAAGCATTATTCCATTGGCATAGAAGCATAATTATGCAAGAACTCCCTAAAAAAATTGCAGCCATTGACATCGGATCTAACGCTGTCCGATTACTTATCTACCATATTTACCCCAACATGCAGGGGGAATTGATTTTTAAAAAGTTTGCGCTTACCCGCGTTCCCTTGCGTTTGGGCGCAGATGTTTTTGCCGAAGGCCGTATATCCAAGACCAAAGCCCAATTGTTGGGAAAAACCATGCTGGCCTTTAAAAACTTATTGGAAGTGCATGGCATAGAAGATTGGAGGGCCTGTGCTACTTCCGCCATGCGTGAAGCTGAAAATCGGGAAGAAGTAAGGGCAGAAGTGTGGAAGACTTCGGGGGTAGACATAAATATTATAGAGGGTGAAGAAGAAGCCGACCTTATTTTTGAAACCCATATTGCAGACAAACTAGACCCTTCTGCGGCTTATTTATATATGGATGTAGGAGGCGGCTCCACGGAATTGACCCTGTTTAGCAGAGGGAACAAACAGTTTAGCAAGAGTTTTAAGTTAGGAACGGTTCGTTTACTGCATGGCAAAGTAGGGGAGTCGGAGTGGCAGTCTATGAAGGAATGCTTGGAAGACCTACATGGGAGCTTTGATGCCATGCAAGGCATTGGCAGCGGGGGCAACATCATTAAAATTAAAAAAATGACCGGCATTCCCGAGTCCAAACCCATGAGCCAAAGCCGCTTGCAAAGCATGTATAAGGGCTTGTCGGCCATGAGTTATGATGAGCGGATTCGAAGTTTGAATTTAAATCCGGACCGTGCCGATGTGATTTTACCTGCCGCTCAGATTTTTCTGTTTATGTGCAAACATGCTCAAATTAAGCAGATTTGGGTGCCCAAAACCGGCTTGTCCGACGGTATTATCCGCAGCATTTACGCACAAAGCTTGCAAAAAGGGGCTTAAGTTTTGTCCTGTTTTCTGGCGTTTTTTACGGATCCTTCGTATAGGGCAATCCATTCTTCGACCGACATTTTTTGAGCGAGCTCGCCGAGCAGCTCAAAGGGAATGTGTTCTTCTTTTTTGAACCGAATGCAGGCTTTTCCCATGTCTAATTTCACCGGCATACGCTTTTTGCATTCCTCTTGAAACCAAGCCAACAGCTCAGGCTGCGCATACAAGCCCATGTGATACACCGCAAAGTGACTCTTTTGCGCGGCAAGGTGTATAAAAGGCAGTGGCTCTTTGGGATTGCAGTGGTATCCCTCAGGGAATCGGCTGTGGGGCACCACAAAGGCCGGCATATTGTATTGCTTTTGGGCTTCAAACCCCTTGGGAATATGCTTGGCAATGCTGGTGTACAGTTTTTCGAAGGTGCCTCTTCTTTCTGTAGGGAGTTTGTTCAGGTATTCTTGCACATGGTCGGTCATAATCGTTCATTTGGCAAATGGCATATACCTAAAGATAAAACATTTGGAATTTTATTTACATGGGTATTTATGGGGGCGGGGCTTTGACCTTGATTGCGCTAGGGTTAAATTGCCGGCAAACGCTCGGCTTAAGCCCCTCTATCTCATGGTTGAGCGCTTAGGGTCATCCCGTCTTTACTTCGTTATTGGGAGACGGAAGGCATTCCGTCTTTACCGCGTCAGCAAGAGACGGAAGGCATTCCGTCTTTACCGCGTCAGCAAGAGACGGAAGGCATTCCGTCTTTACTAATCTTTTATCACAGCCAATTCAAATTAATATTCCGAATCCCCTGTTCCCGAATCAAAGCCCTCACCTTGTCGGTTTTAACCTTTTGTCCCGGAATTTTGCTGTCGTGGGTTTCCACCAAGGTTTGTTTGACCTTATGATGCAAGCCTTTGGCAATAAACTTCTCCAACAACTCGCATTCCGCACCCTCGATGTCAATTTTTAGCAAATCGACCGGTCGATCCAAGCCTTCAATGAATTCGGTGAGGTCAATAATCTCCACTTCCACCGATTTTCCTTTGAGTACATTGCCTTTTTCGGCTAGAATAGATGATCCAAAAGCCCAAAAGGCCTCGTCCCCGGAGGAGGTACCCTCATGAAAATAAAGTTCGGTGCGGGTATGTTTGTCCCATACGCCTTTGGGGTGCAGATGCACTTTTGGGTTTTCTCCTACCCGTTTTTTGAGTACTTCAAAAGCAAAGGGATTGGGCTCAAAGGCATGAACTTCGGCGCCTGTTGCGGCTAACTTTGTGGTAATGTCCCCCACATTGGCTCCGCAATCAATAACCAGCGAACCGGAGTGCAAACCTTTGAGGTAACGACCAAACATAAGGCGGGTCAGAATCTTTTGAACCAGATTTTTTAGTTGTTGTATTTGCTTTTTCATGGTTAAGAAGCGGTTTTTTGGGCCAAATGGAGGCGAATGTTGCGTAGGTATAGAAAAATGCCCAGGCTATGCGAAGCCAGCAGCACCGGGTCTTTTCTAAACAGGGCATAAGCTAAAATCATTAGGGAGCCACAGGCGCTGATGAGCCAAAAGCCCAGCGGAAGCTCCGAGTTTTTTTTTCGCTCCGACACCATCCATTGAAACACAAAGCGAAAGGTAAAGACCACCTGCGCCAACAGTCCCCACCAGAGCCAAAAGCCCGGAATGTCTTCGTTTTGAAGCAATTGTTCCCAAAGGATTTGCGGTTGCCAGGCCACCCAGGCAATCACCGCCACAGGCAATGCCAAAAACAGCAAACGAAGCAGCAGCGGCATGGACCGCCAAGCCCCCTTGAACTGTAAATTTCGGACGTACACGGCGTAGGTAAGCAGCTGTCCCGCAGCAATGGCCAAATCGTTGCGCAGCATACCGTAGGTAAACATGAGCACCGCCGCCAACAGGCTAAACTGCCAATACAAAATAGGCGAAACCACTTTGCCTGCCCGCTCGGACTGAAACCACTGCACCAGCGTCCGGCTGAAAAACAGCAGCTGCGCGGCAAAGCCCAAAGCATAAATCAGCCAGTGCGACATGGGGCAAAGATAAGCCTTGTAGGCTTGGCCAAGGCCAAGCAATTATTTGGGCCCCGGCTCCGTTTGCAAAGCATCGTCCCTGTCCGTCCTCTTTGCGGCCCTGCCAAAGCAAAGCCCAGGCTGCCGGGGCTGCGGGGTCCCCTAAATATTGGGGCCTCCTCGCTCCACGGCAGCCTAAGGCTTTGCTCCGGCAGGGGCCTCCAAACGGCCGGGGGGCCATATTCTAAAGTCCCTTTACCTTAAGCTTTAGACCATTGCCTCTTATTCCGCACAGAGGCATTCTTCACAAGCTGCTTTACTTTCAAAACCTTTAGCATCGCAGCCGGAGTAAGAAATTTCCGTGCATTGGTTTTGATTGGTATCGTAAAACCAGCGGCTAAAATAGGCTTGGCAGGCTTGGTCGACCGGCACCGTTTCCTTGCATACCGGATCTTCGTTATTGCAATCGTCGCTGCAGCTGCTGAGCCAGGGCGAAAGGGTAAAAGCAAGCATTAAGGCTTGAAAAGTTCTTTTTTTCAACATTTGGCTATACATTTTATCCTTGGGCGTCTGCCGTGGGACCATACACCGAAGGCAAGGGCACATCGAGCATACGCAGGTACACCCCCAATTGCGCGCGGTGGTGGTATTGGTGGTTAAACACCCAGGTCCTAATGCATGCCCCTTTAGGAATGGTGAAGAATACCATATCTCCGTGACGCATGGTCCACATTTCTTCCAAGGTTTCTATAGGACAGGTCTTTAACACTTCCACGGCATCGGCCGAGTTTTGATCAAAGAACGCCAACAGCGCTTCGGTATTGTTGAATTCCGGGGTTTTGTAGGTGCTGGTAGCAAAATCCAGTTCGTCTTGGAATAAGGTAATTCTCATCCAAGAAGGAATTTCGGCGACGTGTGCGGCCAGTTTGCCCAGGCTAAAGGACTTTTCGTGAGGTTTCCAGTCGGCTTTTTCTAAGGGAACTGCGGCTAAATAGGCACGCGTTGCTTTAGCTTCTTGTTCCCATTCGGCTAAAAAGGAGTGTAGTGTAGGATGCATAGTTTTTATTTTTAAAGCAAAATGTACGCAGGTTTTTTGAAGGATGTTTGTTATCTTATGATTATCAATAATATAAGGATTGTTGTTTAGGGTGAGGAGGTGTGGAAATGGAGTATGGTTTTTTGGGGAATTTTACCAAGGCTTTAGGGAATACAGTTTATAGAGTTGCTTGCTCAATAAAGGTTCAGGAGTAGCTTTAATTGCGCAAATCAACATTTTTTTTCCTAGTCTATGGTGGGCGAGCTTCCCAAAGCGCCAAGAGGTGTTTACCACATAATCTACTTTTTTTCGCCTCATGTTTTCGAAGTCCTGAAATGCCTCTAACGGATTTTTTTCATGAAGCCCCAAACATTGGGAAATAAAATAGGCATCTTCAATTCCTTGGCAGGCACCTTGGCCCATATTTGGGGTGGTAGCATGTGCTGCATCACCAATTATGCACACTCGCTCAGAGTGCCATTTGGGCAGTCTTTTAAGGTCTTGCAAAAGGCTTTGGTGAATTTTGTGGGCCGGGCTAGCCTCTAGGATTTTAGAAATTAAGGGGTTGAACAAAGAAAATTTTTGGAGGAGCATACTCTTCAACAAATCTGGTTCAAGCCGGGGCATTTGACTCCCGCAGGCTACAGCAAACCAATACACCTCTTTTGGGCCTATGGGAGAAAAGCCAAAGCGCAGGTTTTTGCCCCAAGCCTCTTTGCTAATGGATTGATATTCAGTCGGCAATTCCATTTCAGCCACTCCCCTCCAGCACATTTGATTAGCGCTTCTTAGCGTAGCCTTGGGAAACAGGTTCCGGCGCAAAGAGGAGTGGATGCCATCGGCTCCCAGAAGGACATCGCAAACAGCTTCTCCACGGCTCATTTTTACGAGTATTTTAGAGTTTGTTTGCTTATGGCTTACATACCCATTGCTGGTTTGAAACGGGATGCTACTGCCTAAGGCAGCTACCAGCAGAGACTGTAGCCGTGCTCTATGAATGGCCACGGTTTGATTTCCTTCCTCGTCTTGTACTACCTTTTCTTTAATGGCTTTGTATGGACGCAGCATCATATCGGTAATTTCCATGCGTCGGAGTTCTATTCCTTTCCTTTTTACTTCTTCTTTTAATCCCAACCAATCCAACACCCTTAATGCATTCGGCTGCAGCCAAATGCCTGCTCCTACGGGCTTAAGTGTCTCCTCTTTTTCGAAAATCTGAACAGAGTGACCCTCTTTTTTAAGAGCGAGTGCGGTGCATAAGCCGGTAATACCACCGCCTACAATAGCAATTTCCATAAATTGTATTAGTTTAGTTCAAATGTACTAAAAAATAGTTCGGTCGTACTAAATTGAAATCTACCCAAAAAAAAATATTGGATGCCGCCAAGGTGCTTTTTAATAGCAAAGGCATTGAAGGGACAGGATTAAGACAAATTGCAGAGCATCTGAATATTAGCCCTGGGAATTTAACCTACCATTTTCCCAACAAACACTTATTGGTGGAAGCGCTATACTTTGATTTAGTAAAGCAAATGGACGGTCAAATAGAAAGCTATGCCCAAGCCCATGGGCTTCTTCCTCAGCTTTATCATGCAACCAGAGTAAGCATGGAGCTTTTTTTTGATTATAGATTTCTTCTTCGTGAAATGCATATGATTTTTAGGGAGAGCACCTTAGTTAAATCGCATTATATAGAGCTTCAAGCAAAAAGAAAAGCACAGTTTTTAGCCATTTTTGAAGCAATGAATGGAGAGGGCCTTTTAAGACCGGAGTATTTTAAGGGCGAGTATGCCAACCTGTATGAGCGGATGCAGATATTGGGGGACGGCTGGCTATTAGCCTGCGATTTATTTATGGAGCAACATACAAGGCCGGTGCATTATTATCACCAACTATTGTTTGAAACCCTATTTCCCTATTTTACGGTAAAGGGAAGGGCTGTTTACGAAACTTTAGACTAATGCTTGTTAGCTTGTAGCCCTAGAGCCGCTCTCTTTTTCACCATGCAGAAAGTAAGCGTAAGTAAGGGTGTTTTAGAGACGGTAAAGCACAAATGCAGTAGCTAAAGGAATCGAAACCATTGACCCGCTGCTGTTCCGGCGGCTATTTTGTCCCAATGCGGCACACTCAACAGCATGGCTGTAACAGAAAAGCAAGCCATAAATCATCTGTGCGTGTGGATGCCTTTCTTGTGCCTAGGCCGGGATAGGTCCAAATTTCAAACCTGTGTTGCATCAAAGGTCTTTCATTGGAAGACGCGCCCCGGGGCGAACGGAAAGCCCGGAGTTTAGGGCCTTAGGGTAGCGAGACTGTTGATGCGAGTCTATTCTTGCGGCAACTTTGCGTTGCAGCCAAATTTCAAGGTCCTCATTTACAATTAGTAAACTCCGGCCTTTCAATTTGTCTGCGCCTTAATTTGCCTTGAAAACGCCACGCACCAACGGTCTCGAAGCAAGAGCTGAGGAGGCCCCAGACCCATCTGGGGACCCCGGAAGCCTTGCTTCCCTTAGGCCCTAAGCGAGGACTTGGAGGGAGCACCGGATTAGGCGCCCAAAAAAAACAAAGGGCTGTTGATGCCTTGCTATGCTGTTGGTTAACTTTTTTTGGCTGTGTTCCGGGCAGGAGTGCGCCCCAATAGTTTCTTGTAAAGGCTTCCATGTTTTTGAGATAAATTAGAAGAATACCAGAGGTTAGCGCCATCCGCCTCCCAGAGCTTTATAAAGTCCAATTTGGTAAAGAAGCTTTTCTTTTTGAATATCTATCAGCTCTATTTGGGCGTTCAATGCCTCCTCTTGGGTTAGCAAGACCTCCACATAATCGGCTTTGGCGTAATAGAACAAGTCGTTGGCCACCTCAATAGATTGTGTAAGCACAGCCACTTCGTTCAATTTTTTTGAATAACTGGCCTGAGCGTTTTCTATACCGGCCAGCTGGTTCAATACATCGGTACACGCCTGCAATAAGGTTTGTTCGTATTCGTAAAGGGCTTGGATTTGTTTGGCATTGGCTTGCTTCCATTGTGCCTGCAAGGCTTTCCGATTTACTAAGGGAGCCATTAAACCTCCGGCCGCATTAAAAACCAAGGACTTTGGGTCAAAAAGAAGGCTTGGGTTAAAGGCCTCAAACCCTAAACCAAAACGTAGGTCGAGCTTTGGGTAAAAAGCCGCTCTTGCCACTTTAATATCTAGTTGGGCCGCTTTAAGTTCTAGTTCTTTTTGACGGATATCCGGGCGATTTTGCAGCAATTCTGCAGGCACGCCGGGATGTAAGCTGTCGGCCAACAAGTTTAAAGCAAATGCAGAGCTTCGAGCCACAGAGTCAGGAAAATTTCCCGTCAATACCCTCAGTTTGTTTTGTGCCTGCGTTCTTTTTTGAAGCAGAGCAAACTGTCGGTTTTGGGTGTTTAGCCATTGGGCCTCGAACCTGTTGACTGCCAATTGGTTTGCCTTGGCATAGCGCTTAAGTTCCCTTACTTTTTCAAGTGCAAGCCTTTGAATAAGCAAGTTTTCGTTTAAAATCAATAGGGATTTGTCCAAAGCCAAAAGCTCTACATATTGAGCGGCGATTTCGGCCACCAATTGGGTTTCGAAGAGGTGTTGAGCCTCTAATTGGGCAGCGGCTCTAAACTTAGCTGCATCTCGGGCATTCCTTAGTTTTTTCCAAAGGTCAACTTCCCAAGAAGCAGTAGCTCCCAAGCTTAGGTTAGACATGGGTTCGGGAAAGGCTTTTCCCGGTTCAATGTTGAGGTTTTCTTCCACAGCACCTGCTCTTGTATAGCGCCCCGGCTTTTCTAATCCGCCTTCGGCACCAAGAGTTAGAAAGGGGAGGTATTCTCCTTTTTTTTCTAGAACCTCACTTTGTCTAATGATACTTTCTTGTTGTAGTATAAGCAGCTCTCTATTTTGGTGAAGACCGGAATCGATAAGAGCAACCAACAAGGAGTCCTGAAAAACTTTAGACCATTGGATTAGGCTACCGATGCTGTCTTTGGAGTTTTGGTCACCAAATTGCTTTGGTAGGTTCATCTTAGACGAAGCTGCGGGTATATTAGGGGTTTTGCAATTCCAAAGCATAGCAGCCATCAGGCTTCCCCATAGTGCCTTAAAAATCAGAGCATTAGTTTTCATTATTTTTTACGTTTTGCTGCTTTGAGCAGGGTGTTGAGTTTGGAAATCTTTTTGAGTAGGGACGCTTTTTGAGCTTGTTGATTAAGGAATGCATCGGAAAGGGAAGCTTTGCTTTGGGTGGGTGTAAGTCCTTTTTCTTTAGAAAGCGAGGCAAAGAAAAAATAGAGGCCGGGTACAATAAACACTCCCATAAGTGTGCCTATGAGCATCCCTCCCATAGCGGAACTACCTATGGTTCTATTTCCAACGGCACCTGCGCCGTGAGCTATGACAAGAGGGATTAGGCCGGCAATAAAGGCAAAAGAAGTCATAAGTATGGGCCTAAAGCGCATTTTAGCTCCCTGAATGGCAGCTACATGCACGGCAGTACCTTTTTGACGTTCATGTACGGCAAACTCTACAATGAGCACTGCATTTTTTCCCAGCAAGCCAATGAGCATAATCATACCGATTTGGGCATACACATCGTTGGCAAGTCCCATGATTTTAAGCATTAGGAAGGAGCCGAAAATTCCCAAGGGCAAGGATAAAAGAACGGCCAGCGGTAAAATGAAACTTTCGTATTGTGCGGCCAAAACCAAATAAACAAACAGTAGGACAATCAAAAAGATATAGATTGCCTCATTGCCGCGCTTGGATTCGTCAAAGGAAAGGTCTTCCCAAGCAATATCGTAGCCTTTAGGAAGGCTTTTCTCGGCCACTTCACGAATGGCTTGAATGGCATCTCCGGTGGTAAATCCGGGAGCCGGAAGTCCTCGAATGGCCGCCGAATTAAACAGGTTGTATCGGGTGATTTCATTTGGTCCTTGGCGTTCCTTTATTTTCATAAAGGAGGAATAGGGCACCATTTCCCCGGCCTCATTTTTAACAAAAAGTGCGGTTAGGTCCGAAGGGTATCTTCGGTACTCAGGCGCCGCTTGGGTATAGACCTTAAAAAAGCGACCGAAGCGAATGAACCCTTGTTCGTACGTACTTCCGATAAGGATGTTGAGGTTTTCCATAGCCTTGCCAATAGAAACCCCTTTTTGCATGGCCGCCTGATTGTCTATTTCAAGTTCAAATTGAGGGTAGTTTGCAGCGAAAAAGGTGAATATACCGGTGATTTCCGGGCGTTTTTTAAGATTTGAAATAAAGTCTTTGTTTATTTGGTCAAAGGCTTGATAATCGGTTTCTCCGGATTTTTCCAACAAACGCAAGGAGAACCCACCTGAAGAACCAAACCCGGGTACAGCAGGGGGTTCAAAAAACTCAACAACGGCTCCAATGGATTGGGATTCATGCTCCAACAGTTCCATAATTTCATGAACAGAGAGGTCTCTTTCATCCCAAGGTTTGAGGTTGATTAAGCAGGTTCCGGCATTTGAGCCTCTTCCTTCGGTCATGATTTCGTAGCCGGCAAGGGAGGTTACTGATTCAACTCCGGGAACTTCTTCTGCAATTTTTTGAAGCTCTTGCGCTACTTGATTGGTTCGTTCAAGGGTAGAACCCGGTGGCGTTTGAATTATGGCATAAATGGTCCCTTGGTCTTCGCCCGGAACAAATCCGGAGGGGAGCAAATGGTTGGTGTAAACCATACCGGCCACAAAAAGGCCTAAAATGCCAAAGGTTAGGAATCTTCGAGTAGTTATGCGATTAAGCACCAATACATAGTTGCCGGTGAGTCGTTCAAAGGACTTATTGAATGCGTTAATGAACCTGTCGAAAAGCGATTTTTTGGGTTTGCCATGGTGGTTCTTAAGCAAAACAGCACACAACACAGGGGTTAGGGTTAAGGCCACTAAGCCCGAGATAACAATGGAGCTGGCCATGGTTATGGCAAATTGGCGATAAAAGACCCCAACAGGACCACCTAAGAATGCAATTGGAACAAAGACCGAAGTCATTACCAAGGTAATGGCAATAATGGCAGAGCTGAGTTCGCCAATAGCCAATTGGGTTGCCTTATATGGAGTAAGATGCGGGTCTTCCTCCATTTTGGCATGTACGGCCTCCACAACCACAATAGCGTCGTCTACCACTACCCCAATGGCCAAAACCAAGGCAAATAAGGTGATTAAGTTTATGGATAGGCCAAAAGCACTTAGCACAAAAAAGGCTCCTACAAGAGAAACCGGTACTGCCAAAACGGGTATGAGTGTGGATCGCCAGTCGCCAAGAAAAACGAAAACAACCAGAGCCACCAAAAAAAAGGCATCTCGAATGGTGTGCATTACCTGTTCAATAGAAGCATCCAAAAACTTAGAGACGTCGTAACTGTAGGTGTAGTGGATGCCTTCAGGAAATTCGGACTCCAAGTCCTTTAGGGTTTGCTTCACCTTTTTAATGACCTCGCTGCCATTGCTGTTTGGAGTTTGTTTTAAAACAATGGACGAGGATGGCTTGCCATCGAGGTTGGAGTAAATATCAAAAAATTGACTTCCAAGTTCTACTTCGGCAATGTCTTTGAGTTTAATAATTTGACCTTCTTCGTTGCTGCGTATTATAATATTTCGGTATTGTTCGGGTTCGTTATATCTGCCCGGATAAGAGAGTACGTATTCGAGCGACTGAGCCTGCTTTCCTGAGCTTTGTCCCAACCTGCCGGGCCTGGCAATAACGCTTTGTTCGTTCATGGCCTCCAATACTTCTTCGGCCGAAATCATGTAGGCCCTCATGCGGTCTGGTTTTAACCAAATGCGCATGGCATAACGTCTAGACCCAAGAATATTTGCTTGAGCAACTCCGGGAATACGTTGTAGTTCAGGAACGATGCGGGTGTATGCATAGTTGTATAAGAACTTTTCGTCAAAGGAGCTGGCCTTTTCGCTAAACAGGTTTACGTAAAGCAACATGCTTGGTTGAACAGGAGTAATAATGACCCCTTCTTGTTGAACCAGCAAAGGAAGGTTGGGCATGACCTGGTCTACCCGTGTTTTTACGCGGACAACAGCTTCGTTAGGATCTGTTCCCGGCTCAAAAATTACGCGTATGGTCCCTTCACCTGCACTAGTAGCATCGGAAGCAATGTACCGCATGTCCTGTACTCCATTAATAGAAGTTTCTAGAGGAATAATGGTGGACTTAATCAATACATCCGCACTTGCTCCGGGATATGCCACAAAGATATTTACGGTGGTAGGCGCAATCGAAGGAAATTGAGAAACCGGAAGTTGAATTATGGCTAATAGCCCAAGGAAAACAATGGTTATGGAAATAACAATCGCAAGCACGGGCCGTTTTAAGATATTCTTAAACATGACTTTGTAAGTTTTTGTAAATGCGTACTATTCGGCGTGTAAGTCTAGGTGATGCAGCACGCTGTCCGGATTGACCTTTTCAAATAGAATGTTGTCCCCAGACTCAACCTTGCGCAGGCCTTCCAATAGAATGTTGGTGTTGGGCGAGAGTCCCTTTATGAGGTATACATGGTTTAGTTCTCCCAATATTTGAACCTCCTTCGGGCTTACTAAACCCTTGCTGTCAACCGCATAAACAAACTTTTTCTCTAGAATTTCAAAGGTTGTTTTTTGTGGAATCATCAAAGCATTTGAATACACTTTTGGCCATAGAATGGTACCGGTTTGTCCGTGCCTTAAAATGCGTTCCGGATTTGGAAAAGTAGCTCTAAAGGGAATGTTTCCGGTAGTATTGTCAAAATCTGAGATAATGGTTTCAATGACACCTTCTTCGCTAAATTCGGAGCCATTTGCCAAGCGTAAATGCAAATGGTCCAATGAACCTTTTTCGCCAAGTGCATAGTTGAGGTATTCAGCCTCAGGAATATTAAAGTATACCCACATTTTACTGTTGTCCGAAAGGGTGGTAAGCAGTTCTCCTTCGTCTAAAAGGCTGCCTAATCGAACGTCCTGAAACTTGCCTACAATTCCATCGAAGGGAGCTCTAATTTGGGTGAAGGACAAGTGGGTTTGGGCCAGGCTGAGCTCTGCTTTTGCTTTTTGCAGTCTAGCTTTGGTTAGGGCAACTTCGTTTTGAGACACCACGTCCTTTTGGGCAAGCGCTTGGGCATTTTCATATTCAATTTGAGCAAAGGCTACTTCTGCTTCTGCCTTTTGCACCTCATTTTGATAAATGGTTGGCTGAATTTGAAAAAGAAGTTGCCCTTTTTTAACAAATTGCCCCTCATCCACTAAAATTTCTTGGAGATAGCCTTTTTCAAGGGCCCTGAGTTCAATGTGCTGAAAAGCATGTATTTGACAAACATATTCGTTAAAAAGGGTAGTGTCTTTTTGTATAGCTGAGGTTACTTTGAATTCAGCCGTTTGTTCGTGTTTTTTTTCATGGGGGCTGCAGCTACCTAGGAGAGCAACCATTCCAATGGCCAAGCCATATTTTTTGATCATAATAAAAGAGTTAAATCCATAAGGAATGCACAGACATGAGATGCCTATTGGGAAACCATAAGGTCTATGGGGCAGAGAGGAGCCAAAGCAAGGCCGTAAAATGAATTAGAGCTACTGAGTGTAAACGCAGAAAAAAGCTCTAATCTCTAAATAGGGGTGCTAAGAGGGACTCCTTAGGATTCAAGAAAGTGGTATTTCCACTGCTTAAAAAGCAAAAAAAGCGGGGGGCTTTTCTTGTGCGTGAGCAGCCACTTTTTATGTGACTTTAGGGATTCTTGCTTTGGGTTAAAAGACTGGCAACACGTAGCCAAAAGGTGGGCTTGACTTGCTTCTTCAGAGTCCTCGGAGTCAAACTCGAGAGCTTCTTGGCCCTCAAAAGCCCAAGGATTTACTGTAAAGGAGCTATGATGCGTTGTTTTGGAACGTAGGTGCGTATCTTCACTCAAGCGTTTAGGGCTGTTCCCTACTACCCAAAAACTCAGGAATTGTAGGGTGAAGGAAAGCAAAACAAGCGACAAAAAGCTCCAAGAAGCCCTGTGCTTTAATTCTTTTTTCCGAGCCAAAAATGCATAGCGCATCATTAAGCAAATGTAGTGTGCCGGTTTGTTACTTTGCACGAATGGACTCTAAAATTTTGTTAGAAACTGCTTTTTGAAGGAAATAAGACGTTTTTGACTTAAACGAAACCATTGACCCGCTGCTGTTCCGGCGGCTATTTTGTCCCAATGCGGCACGCGCAACAGCATGGCTGTAACAGAAAAGCAAGCCATAAATCATCTGTGCGTGTGGATGCCTTTCTTGGGCCTAGGGCCGGATAGGTCCAAATTTCTAACCTGTGTTGCATCAAAGGTCTTTCATTGGAAGACGCGCCCCGGGGCGATTGGAAAGCCCGGAGTTTAGGGCCTTAGGGTAGCGAGACTGTTGATGCGAGTCTATTCTTGCGGCAACTTTGCGTTGCAGCCAAATTTTAAGGTCCTCATTTACAATTAGTAAACTCCGGCCTTTCAATTTGTCTGCGCCTTAATTTGCCTTGAAAACACCACGCATCAACGGTCTCGCAGCAAGAGCTGAGGAGGCCCCAGATCCATCTGGGGACCCCGGAAGCCTTGCTTCCCTTAGGCCCTAAGCGAGGACTTGGAGGGAGCACCGGATTAGGCGCCCAAATACCTTAAGTGCCCGGATGTATGTTGTGTTGCTTTACCTCCAGGTTTTCGCCAAACATAAGCTGGGCGGCTTGGGCAAAGGCCGGCGTCCACTCCGACACGAGGCACTCCATTTGGCTTTGTCCTTCGAGTGCCGGGAGGCGGTTTTGGAGTTCCAAGGCTAGGATTTCGGCCGGATCCACGATTTGTGTGTGTTCGGGCAGCTGGGCACGGATTTCCTTTTTGAGTAAGGGATAGTGGGTGCAGGCAAGGACCAAGGCGTCGACTTCTTGCAAGGCCGGCTGCTTGAGGTAATGGGCCACCATGGCGCTGCGCAGTTGCGGGTCCTCAATGCCTTCTTCGGCAAAGGGCGCCAGCAATGGGGTGGCCAGCGCTTTGACCTTAATTTGAGGAAACTGATTTTGAAGCAATTGGGTGTAAATGCCGGAGCGGATGGTGGCTCGTGTGCCAATAACGCCAATGGTTCCCTTGGGCCAGGTGTTTCCTAGATGTTGAACCACAGGTCGGATTACGTCAAGGGTTGGTTTCTCCGGGTCGATGGCACGCACTGCATCGTAGGCATAGGCACTGGCGGAGTTGCAGGCAATGAGCAGCAAGTCGGCGCCGCGGCTGAGCAGGTAGCGTCCAATGGTGCGGCTATAGGTTTGCAGGGTTTCGGGTCCTTTATCGCCGTAGGGCAAATGCAGGGTGTCGCCGTAATAAAGCATGTTTATTTGGGGCAGACGCTGACGAATGGCATGCGCTACGGTGAGTCCGCCCACGCCGGAGTCGAACATGCCCAAACGAATGGGCTTATTCATCGGAATCTTCCTCGGGCAACTCTTCTTCTTCGTCGGAAAGCGTTCCGGGCTCATAACCCATTTCGCGGATGACATCGTCGGAGATGTCGTAGCGGTCGTTGGAGTATATGACGGTGGTGGTACCGGCTTTGTCAAAGACCATGGCGTAGCCTTTGTTGTCCGAGATTTCTTTAATGGCGCTGTATACCTTGTCTTGAATGGGGCGAATGAGTTCTTCTTGCTTGGTAAAGAGGTCGCCGTCTTTTCCAAAGCGCTTTTTTTGCAACTCTTTTACTTCTTTTTCCTTTTGAATGATTTCGTTTTCGCGTTGGATGCGCATTTCCTCGCTGAGCAGGATTTTTTCGACCTGATAGTCGCGGTACATTTTATCGACTTCGGCGAGTTTGGCTTCGATTTCTTCTTGCCACTTTACGGAGAGCTCGTCCAGCTGTTTGCGGGCAGAGGCGTATTCAGGCAAGTTGGCCAAGACATAATCGGTGTCGACGTAAGCAAAGCGCTGCGCTTGCGCAAATTGGCTAAAAGAAAAGAGGACAAGAAGCAACGATAAAAAGCGCATGGGCTTAAGTTTTATCTGATTTTGTACAAAAATAAGGCCAGAATTAGAACTGTTGGCCAATCATGAAGTGAAACTGGCCTCCGGGGATTTCACGCGCGGGACCAATGGGGTCGAGTCCCCAGCCGTAATCGACACCGAGCAAACCAAACATGGGCAAAAAGAAACGTGCTCCAATGCCCACGGCCCGGTTGATTTGAAAGGGCGTGTATTCGTCGAAGGTGAGCCAAGCATTTCCGGCTTCTGCAAAGGCATGCACCCAGATTTTTGCCTGAGGGTTTGGGGAGAGCAAGAAGCGCAGTTCGGCGGTGTGTTTGTTGTAAATGGTGCCACCTACAGCACCCGTAGATGTTCCATTGGAGCCGGGAGTAAGGGAGAGGTTGGGATAACCCCGTTGGGCAATGATTTCGCGTCCGTCTACGTTGAAACCGGTGAGGCCGTCGCCACCCAAAAAGAAGCGCTCGAAGGGGGTAATACCAACGGCGGCATTGTATTGGCCTAGAAAGCCGAACTCGGTGCGCAACATGAGTACCAGTTTGGCGTCGCGGTCACCGGCACGTTTGTCGAGCGGGATAAACCATTTGCCTTGGAATTTCCATTTGTGGTATTCCAAAAACTCAAAACGCTCTTCGTCGGATATGGTATTGTAGTCTTTGTTGTTGAACAAACTCCAGGGTGGGGTGAGCTGGGCATTCAGGCGAAATTCCGAACCGGAGGTGGGGAAAATCATATCGTTGGTGGAGTTGCGTACCAAGCCTACATTAATGTTGATGTTGTTGGAAACCCCGGAAAACCTATCTGCACTTCCGGAGATAAGCTGGTAGTCGCGTGCGTCGTAGCGCATGTAGGTGATTCCTCCCATGATTTGGAAGTAGTCGTCCGGCCAGCGCAATTGCTTGCCCACGGTAACGCCTACGGAGGTGGTAGAAAGCCTGCTGGAGCTGTCGGTAAGGCCGAAGGCAAAGGTGGAGTGGTTCACAAAGAATCCTAGAGAAATGGGCTTGTATCCTCCTAAGTAGGGTTCGTTAAAGTTAAAGTTATAGGCTTGGAACTGAGGTCCGGTAGATTGTGCGCGGATGGACAAGGTTTGTCCGTCGCCATTGGGCAGGGGCGACCAAGTGCTTGGGCGAAGCAAGTTCCTCAAGCTAAAGTTTCGGAAGCTTAGCCCTAAGGTTCCTACCACCTGTCCGGCTCCCCAGCCGCCCGAAAGTTCGATTTGGTCGGAGGGCTGTTCTTCCATGATAATTTCCAGGTCCACGTTTCCGCTTACAGGGTCAGGAATGGGTCGAATTTCTAGGGTTTGAGGGTTTATGATGCCCAATTGAGAAAGGGCTTGTTGGGTTCTTATTACGTCGGAGCGGCGGAATAGATCGCCGGGTTTGGATCGAACTTCCCTTAGAATAACGCGGTCGTTGGTTTTGGTATTTCCGGTGAGGATAATGCGGCGGATATAGGCTTGTTTTCCTTCGGAGATGCGTATTTCGAGGTCGATGGAGTCGCCTTCCACCAACATTTCCACGGGTTGTATTTGAAAATAGAGGTATCCGTCGTTTTGGTAAAGCGAGCTGATGTCTAGGGCATCTGGATCCATGTTGAGCCGCTTTTGCAGCCTTTCTTGGTCATACACATCGCCTTTTTCAATGCCGAGCAGGGTGTCGAGCATTCCGGAGGTATATTTTTGATTGCCCGACCAGCTGATGTCCCGAAAGAAGTATTGGTTGCCTTCTTCGATGAGGAACTCGGCAAAGATTTCGTTGTCCTTCATGTACACGGTATCGTGCAAGAATCGGGCGTCGCGGTAGCCTTTGGAGTTATAGAGGGCAATGACCTGGTCGCGGGCCATTTCCCATTCGTATTCGTTGTATTGCGACTTGGTAAAAATATTGATTCGGTTGGCGTTGCGCAGGTATTCGGCGGTGGCTTTAAAAAAGCCGTCGGTGAGGACCACAGAATCAACCTTAGAAAACTTGGGTTGCCCACCCAAAAAGCGCAAAAAGTCTTTATGCATGTCTATGCGCGACTTTTCGACAATGGCCTCTTTAAGTGCTTTGCGTATTTTGGAAGTGGGCATCATGCGGTTGCCCTGAATATCGATTCCTGCGACTTTTACTTTTTGACCGCGCTGCACGTCGATTTGGAGGTTTACAAAATTGGGCGGCATGGTGGAGTCGGAGGAGGTGCTGAAGTCTATGGTCGGGTTTAAGAAGCCCTTATCGGCGAGGTAGTCTTTAATGCGGTACTCGGTCACCTTCATGAGGTATTCTGTGAGGACTTCTCCTCGGTACCATTTGATGAGGTCGGTGATGTCGTCGCGTTCTCCTTTTTTAATGCCGGTAATGATGGGTTTAAGGAGTCTGGGTCGCTCTTTTACTTGCAGGGTAAGGGCCACATGGCCCGGGCGGGTTTCTCTTGCCAAAAGCTTAATGTCGGCAAAGACCTTTTCGTTCCATAGTTTTTTAAGTGCGCGGCTGGTTTCCTCGCCGGGGAGGGATATTTTTTGACCGGTTCTAAGTCCGGAAAGGAGAACCACGTATTTATCGTCGATTGCTTCGGAGGAGGAGCTTACCTCAATAGTGTCTATAACCACATCTCTGGGCAGGGCATAATCGACCGAAAAGCTTCCATTGTTTTGGGCATGAAGGGAAGCTAGGCTGCCGAGGGCAGTGGAGAGCAGAAGAATATAAAAAAAGCGTAGAAGCATTAGTGCACAAGCATTTGATCGCTAACAAGTCCGAAGCGTCGTTCTCTTTGTTGGTAGTTTACGATAGCTTCAAAGAGGTCTTCGCGTGTGAAATCGGGCCACAGTTTGGGCGTAAAATAAAGTTCGCTGTAAGCAATTTGCCAAAGCAGGTAATTGCTGATGCGCAATTCTCCGCTGGTTCGAATAAGGAGTTCGGGATCCGGGTATTGGGCCGTGCAAAGTTCCGCCTGGAAAAGCGCTTCGGAAATTTCGTCGGGTTTAATCAGGCCTTGGGCCACTTTGTCGGCCAATTGGCGTGTGGCATGCAAGATTTCCCAACGAGCGCTGTAAGAAAGCGCCAAAATTAGGTGCATTCCTGTGTTTTGGCTGGTTTCGTCAATGGATTTTTGAAGTTGAAGGCGGGCTTTTTCCGGCAACTGGTCTAGGTTTCCAATGGCCTGAAGCCGAATGTTGTTTTGGTTTAGGGTGGGCGTTTCTTTATGTATAGACTTTACCAACAGCTCCATTAGGGCTTTGATTTCGGCAGCCGGCCTTTTCCAATTTTCGGTAGAAAAGGTATACATGGTTAAGAACTTAACTCCAATTTCGGAGGCGCCTTCTACGGTTTCGCGTACGGCTTTAACCCCAATTTTATGGCCAAAGGTCCGCAGTCGGCCTTGCTTTTTAGCCCAGCGGCCGTTGCCGTCCATAATTATGGCAATGTGCTCGGGCACTCTTTTTTTATCTATTTGCGCTTTGAAATCCATAGCCATTAACGTCGGGCCTTCCGCCAGCCTACGCCACTGTAACAGATGTTGGGGTCATTGAATTTATAGACCAAAGATACGTGGAAAAAGCCATACCAGTCTAAGTCGTTGGGGGTACCTCTTTGATAAAAGGTGTTAGGCATGGGGCCATTGTAGTCCGAAATGGACTGGTCTGAAAGTTCGGCGGCCACTTGGCCGGAAATGAGGGTGATTTCGCCCAAATCGCCATAGGTGGTGCTTACGTCGTCCAAGTAGTCGGTAAAGGTCATCCGCATTTGGTATTCGGTCATAAGGGTCCAGCGGTCGTTGAGCATGAATTTGAAGCCCAGCCCAAAGGGAATGGCAAAGCTCCACGTTGGATATTCTTCTCGGTCGGGAAAGGTAGGCGTGGTCTGCCCTTCGGTTTGTAATGCCGAAAGAGGAATGAGTTCTCCGTTGTAATTGGCTTGAGGCGAAAACATAAATCCTGCAAATCCTAAGGAAAGAAAGGGCGTCCAGTTGCGGCCTGAATTTCTTCCCGGTTTAAACGGAAAGAAATTGAACTCTCCAATAAGGTTTAATTCATAGATGTCGCTTTCAAAATGAAGGTTGCGTGTGGCTTGAAAATCGTAAACCCCTAAGGAGTCGGCAGCGCTAATGCGGCCGTAAAGCAAACCGGCCCTTAGGCTCCAATGCCAGTCAAAATTCCGGCGGTAAAAGGCATGACCGCCCGGGTGGGGTGAGCGCCAGTGCACGGTAGGATTCACATCACCCACATAATACGTGAGCCCGGGGCCAATGCCAAATTCATGGGTTTGGCCCAGCAGCGAATGGCTTAAAAAAAAGTAGGCCGCCCATCCGAAGCAGCCTTTAAGCATGGTATTCACGCGCATAGACTATCTCGGATAAACGGCCAACTCCTCAAAAAATTGTCCGTTAGCCGTGCTTTAATTTATTTCGGATACTTTGGCTTAGAATTGTCGAAAATACCTAGGTTCCAGCACAAGTTAAACTGAAGGTACATGTACACATCGTTGTCTTGTGGGTTGCCGCGCTGCTGACCTACACCAAAGGTTGGGGTCTCGCCGGGGAACTCAGGATCGGTATAGTAGGCCTGAGTGTAATACGACAATTCGGCGGCAATGGGATCTTCGAAAAACGACGGATTCACGTAAGTTGAAGAAACATCGTCCATATAATCGGTAAAGGAACGACGGTACGACAGCTCTACGTTAAGGTTAATGTCATCGGTAATGCGGAAAGCAAAACCAACACCTAAAGGTAATGCTACTTGTACGCGGCTGTATGGGTCACGGGTTGGCAATACAAACTGGCCTTCGGTGCCCAAGGGCTGTAGGCTATAAGAAATGCCGTTTGAAGGAGCAACGGCGGTGGGGTCAAACCAAAAACCGCTAATACCGGTGAATACATAACCTAATACCGGACGACCGCTGCGGCCACGAACGCCTCTACGACGGTAGCGCCCTTTTTGTGGCAAATCGGGTAAAAAGTAAAATTCCGCCTGAAGTCCCCAGTCCATTACATGGCTTCGGAAATTCAAATTACGGTCGTTTCTCGCCGGATCTTCGGTCCAAGCATCGTTACCGGTAACCCAGCCATAATTCAAAAAGACTTTGGTACCTACCCAACGGTGCCATTGGTAGCGTGCTCCAATTTGAAAATTGGGGCGAAGTGCTTCCCATTCCCAGTCGGCAAGAAAGGAACGGCCGATGTCGTTGGCACCGCCCAAATCACCTAAGAAGTTCATCATACCTACTCCCGTTACAATTTGTAGGTTGTCAAGCCAATTTACTTGACTTTTATATCGACGGGATTGGCCGGTAAGTGAGGCACTTCCAAAGCCTATGAGTAATACAAAAAGCAAAAGGCGCTTCATGGTGTAATGAATTAGCAGGTGTCTTTTTAACCCGGGTTTGGGCTCAAAAGTAAGACTTTTTTTCCAACAATCGATGAACAGTTAATTTCTTGCATCTTTTCCCCATAAAAGTTTGTTCCTCAGCGTGTCTAAGTAATGTACCGAAGGTAATTGGATAAATTGAATCGCAAAGGGAGCGCGCTTTATGCTGAGGGCTGTGCCTTCGTTTAAAGAATAGCTCCTACTGTCCAAGGAAACCAAGAATTCTTTGTTTCTGGAATAGGCCTCCAAACGTATGGTGGCATGGTCCGGAATTACAAAAGGACGTTGGGTTAGGTTGTGCGGGGCAATGGGCGTAAGCGTAATGGTAGGGCAGGCCGGATGTACAATGGGGCCACCACAGCTTAAACCATAACCGGTAGATCCGGTGGGTGTGGAAATGATGAGTCCATCGGCGCGATAGGTGTTGAAAAACTCTTCGTTTAGGTAACACCGAATCTCAACCATAGAAGCGGTGTCTTTTTTCATTACGGTAATCTCATTCAAAGCATAGGCCTGTTCTCCAAGTCCTTTGCCGGCTACCTCAGCCATAAGCAAGCTCCTTTTTTCTAAGCTGTAGGCACGCTTGGCAAGTGCCGTTAAGGCTTCCTTGAATACTTCTCTGGAAATGGGCGACAAAAACCCCAACCGGCCCAAATTAAAGCCAAGCATGGGTATACCGCTGGAACCAACCACCAGCATGGCTTCCAACATGGTGCCGTCGCCTCCCAAACTTATGAGGGCGTCCGCATCCTGAGGCACATTACTTTTTTCAAAGGTATCTACCTCAAGCTCCAAACCATACACCCTATTCAAGTAGGCTTTATAGGGGCCAAACATTAGGGCCGTGGCGTTGTGCTTTCGCAGCCAATCCAGCAGCTCCGGAAGTAAATTGCGATGCTCCGGCTGAACAATGCGTCCAAAGAGTAAAATTTTCATGGCGCAAATTTTGGCTCAAGATAACCATTGCAGCGGCAAGAACATTATTGACCAATACGCACGGGAGGACCCAAAAACTTAGGCTGGGTGCCCCAAAGCAAATCCAGGGTCATTTTAAACCTGGCCAGCTTTTCGCGCAACCACATTCTAGGGCTCATGGCTACCGATTGAGCATCAAAACTTTCGGCATCCATGCCTAAGTGCCGGGCAATATGCACGGCTCGTGCCGTATGAAAGCCTTGGCTTACAATCAAAAACCTTTGTTGACCAAAAACCGCACGGCACCGCACTACCGAATCCAAGGTCCTAAACCCGGCATAGTCCAGATATATGCGCTCGGCAGGAATGCCCCTGGCCACCAAATCGCGTTTCATGGTCATGGGTTCATTATAGTACACGCTTCCATTGTCGCCGCTGAGCAGCAAATATTTTACCTTTCCCGACTTGTACAGGGCCTCTGCTGCCTCTAGTCGATATTGGTAGTACAGGTTTATTCTGCCGTTGCCAAGGTTTCGGCCGGTGCCAAGCACCAATGCCACTTCAAAATTCCCGGTTTGGTCTAAGCTTTGGTGACGAAAAGAAGCATACCTGTACCTTACCCAAGCATCTGAGGCAAGAATCAAAAGCCCAAGAACCAAGCCCAAGAAGCCCGTCCATTTCATCAAGCGCAGCACCCGCCGTTTCATTCAGTTAAGATACTCCAAAAATTGTACCGTCTCTTGTTTAGCCATGGTTTCGCAGGTCTTAGCGCATTGGCTTAAGCTTTTGTTTATGCTCTCGGAATTCCGGTTTTGGCGGTGGGTGTTGAAAATAGTGGGCTTTGAAGGCCGGGGGCCAAAACTAAGAGAGGCGTTTAGTAGAAAAAGTTTATTTACTAAATTCAAATCCACAATTCATTGACCTATGCATAGGCTGTGTTTCTTTTTTCTCCCTTTCGTTTTGAGCTTATCGCTCTCCGCTCAATACAGCTTAAAAGCTCAAAAAAGGCTGCTTCCAAAGGAGGTGAGAAAAGCCAAGTTGTATTTTGGCATGAGCCAAGATGCCTTTTTGCTGCGATTGCCCCAAGCGGTTTTGGACGAAAACGAGGCCATAAGCAACCCTTTCCGTAAGGTGTATTTGGTGGAGGGTTTTTCAAAATCCATCTCCAAAATGGTGGTTTACTTAAACAATGAATCTCCCTTTCCTTTGTATGAGTTCATACTCATAATGGACAGCCCGGAATCGGCCGGGAAGTTGGGCGAAAAGCTTTTTGGGAAGCCCAATGCCGCCAATGGAGAGTGGCGTGTGCCTCCGGGAAAACACGGGAATTTTTTGATTGGAGCTTGGGTATACCAAAAGAAACTGGTGCTTGCTGCTGCGCTTCCGGGTTCGGAGTGGGAAACAGAGCTGTAAGAGGACCCTATGGGCAGAAGGCTCTGTTTGGAAGAAGATTTACCTGCGCCCCGGCGGACTTGGAAAGCCCGGAGGAGGGAGCCCACATCGGGCTTGGCGGGCGGAGGTCCCGAGCCAACGGGACCCACGTACCGCTTAGCCCGATGCGGGCTGCCAACGAGGACTTGAAAAGGGAGACGGATTAGGCGCCCCAAAAAAAGACACCCAAAAATTTACAAAGGAGGCCACCAAAAGCCTTGTTTTTGCTGCATCTAAATTTCGAAAGAGCCCCCCCTGCCGCTGCGGTTAGGGCAAACTGTTTGGGCTTTAAAGAAACTGGTCGCCCCATTTCATGCGCACCTCATTCACAATGTTTTTAACCTTTTGCTCATCGCGGATATGACTTATGAGCAATACGCCATCGCGTTCGGCCACAATGAGGTCGCGAACGCCCTGCAATACCACCAGCTTGTCGTTGGGCATGTGTACCATGCAGCCTTCGGTATCTTCCGCTAAAATGCGATCGCCCACCAGTCTATTCCCGGTTCCTTGGTTTTGAGAAACTTGAAGCAGCGAGCCCCATGTACCTAAGTCGCTCCAACCCAGGTCGGCCTCAATCACATAAACGACTTCGGCCTTTTCCATTACTGCATAGTCCACGGAGTTGTTTTTTACCATGGAATAGGCTTTGCGAAGCCCGGCAGAGGAAGCCTCGCCTTCGGGTTCTTTGGCCCAGTCTTCAAATATTTGGGCATCTTCGGGTTGGTGGGTTTTGTAGGCGTTTAAGAACAGGTCCACCGGCCAAATAAAATTGCCTGAATTCCACAGGAACTCTCCGCTGTTTAAAAAGGTTTTGGCAAGCTCTTCGTTGGGTTTTTCGGTAAAGGTTTTTACGCGAAACATTTGTGGTGTGCCGGGTTGTTCTCCATCTTTTTGTATGTAGCCATAGCCGGTGTCGGGTCTGCTTGGTTTTATGCCAAGGGTGACCATGGCGTGGGCCGTTTCGGCAAATCCATAGGCCAGGTTCAGGGTTTCGCTAAAGGCTTCTTCGCGGGTAATGAGGTGGTCGGCGGCAAAAACGCCCATGGTGGCTTTGGGCTGCCGCTTGGCAATTACCTGCGCGGCGTAAGCAATGCAGGGCGCCGTGTTTTTTCGCATGGGCTCCATCAGCAGGTTTGCTCCATGAAGTTGAGGCAATTGCTCTTTCACCAAATGGCCATAATCTTCGTGGGTAACCACCAAAATATGAGAAGCCTCAAATTGATGCTGAAGTCGTCGCCAAGTAGCTTGCAGCAAGGACTCTCCGGTGCCTAAGACGTCAATAAATTGTTTGGGGTAATTTTTTCTGGAAAGTGGCCAAAAGCGAGATCCAATCCCTCCGGCCATAATGACGGCATATCGTGCACCCATAATCGACATTTAATAAGTACAAACATACAACGCCAAACAAGGGTTTCCAATCCCAAGTCTTTTATGGCGTGGCTTAGGGTAGATTTGGCTGCCGGCCGGGCTATCCCCGCTAGCTTTTGTGCCCAAGGCTGGCAGGCCATCCGGCTCCGGGAGTTCGCTGCGCTCCACTTCCTCGCTCGGTGGCCTGCCGCCCCGGGCCCAAAAGGCTAGCCGGCTCTATCCCTGGCAGGTGCTCCGTAGCAAAAACCAGGCTGACTTAATGTTGTGCAATCCTCTATCCGAGCTTTGACAAAGCATTAAGCCCATAGAATGGGTGAGCACTTTCCCCGATTTGCAGCTACACATTCTAGTCGGTTTCGGGCCTAAATATTACTTTTTGGGGAGCCATGCCCTCTGCCCTAAGCAAGTAAATGCCGGGGGCCAAGCCTTTTGGCGCTATACATCCTGCGTTTTGGGGGGCGGTTCCTTCCCAAAGCGTTCGGCCTTGAAGGTCTTGCAGGCGTAGCTTTTGCCCCACCTTAAGGGCTTCGTTGCAAATGCGTTGTTCAAAGGGGTTGGGATACCAAGGGCTCGTGCTTTTTTCTGCATCCGCAATGCCCACAGGCAGTTGAAGTACCAAAGTGTCTAGTTTTCCAACGCAGCCTTGAGCATCGGTTACTTGCCAAAAATAGGTGCCTGGGCAAAGTCCGCTTGTGGTTGTATCGGTTTGGTTGGTGGCCCGGGTCCATACAAAGGTGTAAGGGGCTGTTCCTCCCTGTGCCGACCATTGGAGGTGGTAGGGGCAGTTGCCGCTCATGTCTTGCCAAACGGAATCAATCTGCGCCGAAGGAAAGTCTACATCAATACTGTCTATCCATCCTTCGCCGGGAAAAAAGACGGTGCCGCTTCCGGTTTCTTTAGCATATAGCGGGCGCACCAATAGCTGATATTGTCCCGGCTGAGGGAGAAGCGCCAAGGCCTGTCCTCCCCCATAAGGATAGGTACCCAGTTCCACGTAGGCGCCCTGCCCTGTGCGCACAGCCACCTGAACGCTGTGTGGTGGGTTTTGCATGCCTACGGACCAAAGTAGAGAAAGGCTGTCACAACTTACCGTGGCTTGTGCCGGCCCCATCCCGCCAAAATGATGGAGCCTTAGGCTAGGATCTCCCATTAAAGCCATGTGTACACCACGCAGGCCGGCAGGATTTCCGTAAGAAAAGTCGGGCGCATTGGCACTTACTCTAAAGGCTTCTCCAATCGTTTCGCCCCCACCCATATAGTGCATGTATACGTAAGGCCGTCCCGACCAAATATTGGTAAGACCAAGGCCCTTGGATGCCAAAGGCGCGCGCAAAAAGGCGTTGTTGTTGTCCCAGTCGCCAAAATAGCTTCCAAACAGCATGTTAAACACAATGGCCAAACTGTCCGAAGCAAAACCATTGCTGTTGCCGACCCCTCCGGCTGAGGTGTAAGTTCCTGCACCACAACCATAAGCCCAAAGGGCGCCATTGGCTTGCCCGGTTCCAAAAAAATCGGCTTCCAAAATGCTTTGTGGGCCAAAAAGCGCATCAAATCCTCGCCAAGCCGGAGCCGAAAAGCCCTCATTAAAGCTTTGGAAATTATCGTCTATTACTCCCTGTTCCGGAAGCGTAACCATGCCTTTCCTAAAGCGGTGGTTTTTTTCGAAGTATTGCAGCAAAAGAGCGTTCCTGTCCCCAAAGGCAGGCATTTGTTCAAAGTCAATTCGGCCTAGCGCCAAATCCAACTGGGCAGGAAATACGCTTTGGTCAAATTTGCCATCTCCGGGTACGTTGTGGTTGCGCGAGGAAGAGCCGCTAGTGTTTTGCACGCTTTGGTCGGTCCAAGTACCAAATAACTCAGCATAATAATTGTCGGCCGGCCAGGCGCCCTGGTGATCGTTATGCCCATCCGGAGCTATGTTGCCGCTGTAGGGAACAGGTACATGACCAACCAAGCAGAGGTGACTAAGGTCAGGAAACTGCTGGTATAGGGCTTGAATAGATTGTCTAATGAGCGGTATAGAGTCTCCGGGTTGGGTATACATCCTATGTACAATCCAGCCTTCGGCTTCTAAGTCGCTTTGCCAACGATTGATGGAACTTTGAAGCAGGTTAAAATCCAAGCTGCTATCGATAAGCGTTAGGAGTCTTCCGGGCAATTCGGGGGTAGCCTCCACAGAGACCCGCGCCATGCTGCTGGGATTGAGGCTGTTTCCTGTAGCCACCAACACGTAATCAATAAGCTCACCGATTTGGGCTTGCGTGTCGAGAAAGGTAGTATCCGAAGGGGTTAAAGTGGCAATGGCCGGTCCATAGGTAGGCTGTTGGGCGAGCTTTTTTCGAAGGCTATAGCCCGTTATATTTCCGGGTGGAGCGGTCCAATTTAGGCGAACTCCCCCGCCTGGCTCTTGTTGTGCACTTAGCCGAATACTTCTTTGTTCGCCAAAGCTTTGTCCAAGTAAGGAGGGTGCTGTAAAAATCAGGCAAAAAGAAAGGATTGGGTAAAGCAATTTCATAAGAGGTAAATTAAGGGAAACCGGGTTTGGATGCAGTTTTTTGTGAGGCATTTCGGTCGCAAACTATAAATATACAAGCTTTTGCACTTTAAGCCAAGGCCCTAAGTTTATGTTGTAGCTGTTCCGCAGGACGGGCAAAAGGCGGCCTTGGGGGGTAACTTTGTTTGGCATGCCTTACACTTTTTCGGGGCTTCTTGCTTCCAACCTTGTTTGGTCATTTCTGCGGAAACGATGCCGGTTGGCACCGCCAAAATCGAATAGCCGATGAGCATAATAAAAGAAGCCAACGTTTTTCCTAAGGGGGTAATGGGCACCATGTCGCCATACCCAACGGTGGTAATGGTTATAATGGCCCAATAAATGCTTTTGGGAATGCTGTCGAAACCATGTTCCGGGCCTTCCACCACATACATAATGGTGCCAAGTAAGATTACCAAAACCAATACCCCGCTCATAAAAAGCATGATTTTGTAAGCACTGCCACGTAATGCTCTAAACATGGTTTGGCTTTCGCTTAGGTAACGCGCGAGTTTGAGAATTCTAAATACTCTAAGTAACCGAAGCGACCTTACCACACCCAAATAATGACTGCTGGCCAAAAACAGACTGAGATAGGCGGGCAACAAGGCCAGCAAGTCTACCACTCCCCAAAAACTAAACACATAGCGCCTTGGTTTTGGACTTACGTAAATCCTAAGCACATATTCTAAGGAGAAAATGCAGGTAAAGAACCATTCCAGGCTGTTGAGTAAAGGCCCCGCCTCGGTTTGTATGGCCGGTACACTGTCCAGCATAAACACGAGCACACTGCACAAAATACTAACCAAAAGGACCAAATCGAAGCCCCTGCCGGCGGGGGTGTCGGTGCCAAAAATGATGCGGTGGAGCTTTTCTTTATGGTTCATCCTAATTTGCCCTTTATGAAAGGAATGTACTTTATTTTTCCTTTAAATATAGGCTTTCTCAAAGGTAATAAACAGAGTTTAACCCTTATAGGTCGTATCTTTGAAAGGCATTCTAAAGCATACCAACCATGCGTTCTATTTCTATTCTAGTGTTTTCCATCGGTTTAGTCCTTGGGCTTTCTGCACATGCTCAAGGAGTAAACATAGGCAGCAATACTCCACCAAATCCAAACGCAACTCTTGAGGTAAGTGGTACCAATGGAGGTCTGTTGTTGCCACGACTCAGTACTTCGGAGCGAAATGCCTTGCAAAACCCGCCGGAAGGTCTTCAAATTTATAATACCACCAATAAATGTGTGGAAGTTTGGTTCCCCTCGGGTTGGAAGGCAACGGGCTGCGATTGCAACTCCGCTCCACCTACGCCAAACCAAATTCAAGGCCCTGCTTTGGTCTGTCCCGGCGATGCCCTTGTTTCTTTTTCGGTTCCACAAGTGCAGGGAGCGGTGCAATACCAGTGGGTTATCGACAATCAAGATACCTTAGTTGGCAATAATGGAGGGGATACCATTGCGGTGAATTTTTCAAGCCAGCAGGGCAACCGAACCATAAGCGTAACGGCCAGTAATTCTTGTGGTGTTTCTTCGGCTTCTACCTTTCAGGTGCAGGTAGCCAATCCGGTGGCGGCTTTTACGGTGAACCCTTCTTCGCCAAACATCAATAATGCGGCACAGTTCAATGCCACAACCGCCAATGCAACCTTTGCTTGGACTTTTCAAAACGGTACGCCGGCCTCGTCGGTAAGCCAAAACCCTCAGGTTACCTGGTCACAAGTCGGTCAGGTGCAGGTTCGCTTGATTGCTACTAGTCCGGCAGGCTGTGTAGATACTTTGGACAGCCTCATAAATGTAATCAATTGCCAACCGGCCAGCTTTAGCTTTAACAATTGTGGAAAAACAGGCAATACAGGGCCTAGCCAAAGCCAATGCAATAGTACCTATGGAACCGGAGTGGTATCGGTAAGTAATGGCATACAGACTTGGGTGGTGCCCACCTCGGGTACTTACCGAATACGCGCCGAAGGAGCCAGAGGAGGAATTCCAAATGGGGTAAGCCAAGGAAACAGAGGCCCTGGAGCTATTATTGAAGCCGATGTTACCCTTAATGCCGGCGATCAAGTACGCATGGTTGTGGGGCAAGAGGCCAATCAAAACACTTCCGGGAACTCCGCAAATGGCGGTGGCCGCGGTGGCGGCGGTACCTTTGTTTGGATTTCGGGTCAACCTCAACCTTTGGTAGTTGCCGGCGGCGGTGGCGGCGGCTCCATTACAAACACTACGGGAAGTTCGGTTTTTTTACCCGGAAAAGGAGGCAATACCGGCACTTCGGGATTGCCGGCTTACAACAATGACCCTATTTTTGGCACCAATGGAGGCGATGCCCAATCGGGTTGGGGCGGCAAAGGCTGGAACAGCATGTCCGGCTCTGGTAACTTTAATGGCATCATAGGAAGCCACGGATCCGTTGCTGGCTTTGGTGGCGGCGGTGATAACCGCGATGGAAGCCATGCCGGCGGCGGCGGCGGCGGCTATTCCGGCGGCGGCGGTGGAAACTACGGCCCCAATACCGGCTCAGGCAACTCCGATGGAAGAAATGGCGGAGGCGGTGGTGGCTCTTACGTGGTTTCCACAGCTTCTAATGTGGCGACTTCCAATGGCCAGTACAACAACAGCAGCAGTTTCAACGGCTCGCCAGTTCAAAATCTAAACAGCTATAATGCCGGACAAGGTTCCGTAACCATAACCCGAGTTTGTCCATAAATCGATACTATTATGCGTCTTTTCGCACTTTTTGTTCTTTTGTTCACCAGCCTGATTTTGCAAAGCCAAGGCGTAACCATTGGGTCAACTAACCCTCCGGACCCTACGGCCGTATTGGATCTTCAATCTACCAACCGGGGATTACTTTTGCCTAGGCTTAGCACAGCCCAACGCAATGCCATTCAAAACCCTGCGGAAGGTCTGCATATTTACAATACCACCAACAAGTGCGTAGAGGTTTGGTTTCCGTCGGGCTGGAAAGCCACCGGATGCGACTGCAGCTCTGCCCCACCTGCTCCGGGTCAAATTCAAGGACCGGCTTTGGTTTGTCCGGGCGATACGGTGGTTACTTTTTCAATTGCTCCAGTGCAAGGGGCGGTTCAATACCAATGGGTGATAGATAATCAAGATACCCTGGTTGGCTCAAACGGAGGGGACAGCATTCAAGTAAACTTCAGCAGCATTCAAGGGACGAGGAACATAAGCGTAACTGCCGGGAACTCCTGCGGGATATCGCCCTCTTCCTCTTTTTCGGTTCAGGTAGCAAGCCCTAGTGCTGCGTTTACCATGAATCCCAGCAGTCCGGTTACAAACAATCCGACACAGTTCAATGCAACCACTCCTAATGCCACGTTTGCCTGGACATTCCAGAATGGAACCCCTGCCTCCTCGGTTAGCAGCAGTCCTTCGGTAACTTGGACACAAACCGGTCAGGTGCAGGTTCGGTTAATTGCCACAAGTCCTGCCGGCTGTAGAGATACGCTTGATAGTTTAATACAGGTGGTTAATTGCCAAGCAAACACCTGGCAGTTTACCACTTGCGGTGCAACAGGCCGTTTGGGCCCAAGCCAAAGCCAATGCAACAGCAGTTATGGCCCTGGAGTAGTAAATGTTTCCGGAGGCATTCAAGAGTGGACTGTGCCTGCTTCAGGTACTTACCAAATAACGGCGGCAGGTGCTCAGGGAGGTCAAGGTGCCGGAAGGCCGGGAGGTTTAGGGGCAATAATGCAAGGCGATTTTATTTTAAGTGCCGGTGATGTTTTGCGCATTTTGGTTGGTCAACAGGCCCCCAACAGGGGTGGAGGAGGTTCTAATAGTTCCGGAGCCGGCAGTGGGGGATCTTTTGTGGTTCTTCAGTCCGGCAATGTGCCGCTTATTGTAGCCGGCGGAGGGGGAGGAGCCGGTGGCAATCAGGATGGATTGCACGGCAGTAGTGGTCTAAATGGCACCAGCTCCGGAAGTAGCTCAGGACTAGGAGGAATTAACGGAGGCGGCGGGGGAGCCGGAACGGGAGGTTCTGCGGGTACGCAATCTCAACCCGGAGGAAATGGTTCGTCTTGCTCTTATGGTGCAGGCGGAGGCGGATTTTACACCAAAGGCGGAGAGAACTGCAGCGGTTCTGCACCGAATATTGCCGGACAGAGCTTCTTATCCGGAGGTTTAGGCGGCGTCGCAGATGCAGGTCGCGGAGGCGTCGAAGGTGGATTTGGTGGCGGAGCCGGTGTCGGGCACCGAGCCTCTGCTGGTGGCGGTTGGTCCGGTGGGGGTGGCGATGGCCAAAGTTCCGGCGGCGGCGGTGGAGGATCCTTCAATTCAGGAACAAACCCATCCAACAGCTCCGGTGCCAATTCCGGCCAAGGCTACGTAACCATTACAAGAATTTGTCCTTAAAACGATTGCATGATGAAACGTCTTATTTTTTTATTGGGTATGGTTTGCCTGCTTGGGCAAAGCGCAACCGCACAAGGGGTAACTATTGGCAGCAACAACCCTCCAGACCCCTCTGCGGTATTGGATATGCAATCCAGTCAGTCGGGGGTTTTGATTCCGCGCCTAAGCAATCAACAGCGCAACGGAATTGCCAACCCGGCGGTTGGTCTACAGATTTACAACACAGATACCGAGTGTTTTGAAGCCTATTTCCCAACAGGTTGGAAAGCAACTTCTTGCGATTGCAATCAGGCGCCTCCGGCCCCCGCACAAATCAATGGGCCCAGTCAAGTGTGTCCGGGAGACGCATTGGTGCTTTTTGTGGTACCTTCTGTTCAAGGAGCAGCTTCCTACCAGTGGACGATAGACAATCAAGACACTTTGGTTGGAAATGCCACAGGGGACTCCATTTTAGTGAATTTTTCCAACAGTCCGGGCATTCGAAATATTAGTGTAGTGGCGGTTAACAGTTGCGGCAGCTCAAATGCAATAAACCTATCGGTAGATGTGAGTAACCCTTCGGCTGCTTTTACGTATAGCCCCAGCAGCCCCAGCGTCAATAATGCCGTACAGTTTCAAGCAACTCAGGCAAATTTAACCTACCAATGGACTTTTCAGAATGGAACTCCGGGCTCCTCGGTTTCTCAGACCCCATCCGTTACCTGGACACAGGCGGCTACCGTAAATGTTCAATTGGTGGTAACCAATCAAAACGGGTGCACCGACACTAACCAGCAATCCGTAACCATAAGCACTTGTGCGCCCACCCAATGGCAGTTTACTACTTGCGGGCAAACCGGAAGAACAGGACCCAGTCAAAGCCAATGCAACAATACTTACGGCAGTGGAGTAGTTTCGGTTTCCGGTGGAATTCAGACGTGGACGGTGCCTGCAACGGGGAACTATACTATTGAAGCAGCCGGCGCTCAGGGAGGCCCCGGAGGTCGGGGAGCTGTTGTTCGCGGGGTATTTTCTTTGACCGCAGGTCAACCCATTAAAATTTTGGTTGGCCAACAAGGCGGCGCAGGTTCCGGAGACGGTGGGGGTGGAGGAAGTTTTGTAACCCAGTCGAACAATACCCCTATAATTATTGCCGGAGGTGGTGGCGGACGAACAAACTATGGTGTTTCTGATGGTACAACCAACACCTGCGGAAGAACAGGTGATGGGGGATCACCCGGATCTGGCGGTTGCAATGGCAATGGTGGAAACGGGGCACAAAGTACCGGGAATTCCGGTGGCGGCGGCTTGTTGACCAATGGTACGCAGGGAACGTATAGTTCTACCCCGGGTTTGGCCTTTGTAAATGGCGGTGCAGGTGGAGCCGGCTCCAATAATCCAAACGTTGGTTTTGGTGGTTTTGGCGGCGGCGGCGGTGGAAACGACGGCGGGCACTCCGGCGGCGGCGGCGGTTATTCGGGCGGTGGCGGCTCGGGTAATGGCGGTTCGGGTTCCGGCGGTGGCGGTGGCTCCTTTATTGCTAGTGGAGCGAGCAATGTAGCCACAGGAAATGGGCAGTATGCCAACAGCAGCAGCTTTGGTGGCCAACCCATTCAAAACTTGAACACCGTAAATACCGGGGATGGGTATGTAACCATTACCCGGATTTGTCCTTAATAAAGGATTGAGGTTTTTATTCAAATTTTGGCCTTAGCGTAATATGTGACGAGGAACTGAGCTCTTTTGGCGTCCCTTCCAAAGGAGGCGGCCTCTATTTTGTCTTGAAAGCCCCTTAGTCTAGGGTTTTTGAAGCAAAAATTTATTTTAAATTGACCAAGGACGCGGCATTACCACCTTGGGTTAATTTAATGGCTGCATTTCTCCCATTGGTACGTAAATCGTTCGGCTTGGAACGCCATTCGTTCGGCTTGGAACGGAAACCCTTCGGCTTGGAAGAAAAACCGTGCAGCACGGAACGAGACTGTTGATGCGATGCTATTCTGGCGGCAACTTTGCGTTGCAGTCAAATCTCAAGGTCCTCATTTACAATTAGTAAACTCCGGCCTTTCTATTTGCCTGCGCCTTAATTTGCCTTGAAAACGCAACGCATCAACAGTCTCGGAAGGAAATCGTTCAAGCTCGAATGAGGATGCATTTGACTTAGCACCGGTTTGGCTCGGTTTGGAACGGGAATGGTTCGGCCTCGAACGGTTTTTGTTCGGGCTCAAATGCATCCCTATTTGCGGCTGAACGCTTAGCGTTCAAGGCTAAATGCACGGCGTTCCAAGCTGAATGCTTAGCATGCAAGGCTAAATGCTTTCCGTTCGACTGTAAATGATTGGGTGTTTAAGGCTGAACGCAGGGTGTTCCACGCTGAATCGTTGGTGTTCCTCTTTTTATGCTTGGCGTTCCAAAGGGCATGGTTCTCATTCCACAGCCCATGATTTTGCTTGTAGGAGGGGTGTTTTTTTTGCCCGGAGGGGTCGACACAGCCCCTAAAGGCAGCTAAAAGACTCGGACTTGAAGCCTTGGGCAGGGTTTAGGGATGTAGTGGTTGTACGCAGGCATAATATTCTATGGTCTTTGGCACCATTTCAGGGTTAAAGCTCAGGGTATGGATTCGGTTTCGGAGCTTAAGCGCCCCGGGGCGCGGCGGTACCCCGCAAAGGACAAAGGGCTAGTTTTTTGAGGCTTGGCAACGCGGCGCTTTGCAAGCGCTTGCCAAGCCCAAAAAAACTGCCCTTTGGACTGCGGAGTATAGCCAAGCACCGGAAAAGGCGCCCCAAAAAAAAACCGCCCCAAAATGGAGCGGCTTTTAAGGTTCAGGAACGGGTTAAGCTTATTTGTGGAGCAGAATGCGTACGGCTTTTCCGCTGCTGTGGCGCAGGATATACATTCCGGCTTGCAGGCCTTGAGTGGCCAGTTGTCCTTGAATGTTTTGGCGCAGGGTGCGTCCGGAAATGTCGTTTAAGGTCCAAAGTCCATCGATTCCATCAATGCGGATGATGTCTCCAACTTTAGCAGGGCTAGGATAGACCCTAAGGTGGTTTTCACCTTGCTGGTTGATGCTCAAGTTGGTAGTTGTTTCATCGCCGGTAAGCGCTTGGGTGGTGTAAACCTCCGGATTACAGTCGTATTCAATAACACTAAAGTGGTATGTGGTATTGGGCTGCAAATTGGTAACGGTTACCCAGTTTGAGGTGCCATTGTACACCACAAAACCAGAGCCTAAGTCAGTACCGGTAGTGCCAAATGCTGCGTTGGCAGGATAGTTTGTGCCGTCTTGAGGAAGGTCGGCAACGGCTTGGCCTTCGCGAGCAATGACCAAACGGCTAGAACCATTTCCGTTGGTCCAAGTGACATCCATAGAAGTGTTTGCAATGCTGGAGAAGCTTAGCGTTGTGGCAGCTTGTGTAGGTGCCGGGCAAGCAGATGGGGTAGTAAAGCTATGCAGTGCAGGAGTTGTAGTAAGGTAATCTTCCGGGTTGCAATCGAATTCGAAAATGGCAACATGGTAGGTGGTGTTTGGTTGTAAGTTGCTTACGCTTACTGAATTTCCTGCGGATCCGGAGTAAACTACATAAGCGGTTCCTAGTTCAGAACCGGCTGTTCCGAAGCTGGGGTTTGGGGTATAGCCGGTGCCATCTACCGGGAAATCAGCAACCGCTTGACCTTGTCTAAGGACCACTACGCGGCCGGTTCCATTTCCATTGGTCCAGGTAATGGTGGCCGAGTTGCTGGTAAGGTTAGAAGAGGTTGCGTTGGAAGCCTGTTGGGTAGGTTCAGGACAAGGCGTTAAAATGGGTGTAAAAACTAGGCTGTCGATGGCCATTCCGTCATCGCTACCTTGAATGTCTTGGTCTCTCCAGCGAACCCAAATGGTATCACCGCTCAATACAGGTGAGGTAAGGGTAATGGTATCTAAGAATGCTTGACCATTGGCGGGCAGGTTGCCGTCGAGGTTGGTGCCGGAACCGCCAAATATTGGGGCTGCAAAATCCAAAGCATTGAAAGGAAGCCAAGTTCCGTTGCTTAGGTCGGTAGCGTTGAGGGAGTATTCGAAATAAAGAGAATCTCCTCCTGCATTACCTCCGGTGCGCCATTGCTCTCCTTTGTAAGAAACCACCAATTTGTCTATAGTGGAGCCTGTGTTGTTTTGCAAAGCAGCGCCCAATAGAATGGTGGAGATGGAGCCTGTGGTAAGTGATCCAAAGGCTCTTTCGGCTACGCCGTTGGTGCCAAAGGAGTAAGAGTCGCCTGAGAATGAGCTGCCGTCGCCGGCATCGTATAGGGAGTCTCCTGAGCCGGATTCATTTACATAAATACCTCTTGGGTAGGTTCCAAGGCCGGTGCCCACGGTATCCATTTGGTCGAAGGTTTCGAGGGCTGTGGGAGTTCCCAAGCTTGCTAAGTCAATGAACTGATCGTTGTCGGTAATGGTAAGTGTGTCGGTAGAAGGGCTGCCAATGCTTAATCCGGAGGATAAGTTTTGGATTCCTACAATCAATTGTTCGGGTAATTCGTTGAGTGCGTCGTCAGAAACAGTAAGTGTTACCGAACCTGTGGTTTGTCCATTAGCAATAGAAATGGTGCTGTTGGAAAGGTTGTAATCTCCGGGGGTGATGTTTGAGCCGTATACGTTTAAATCCACAGTTTCGTTTGCGGTTACGGCGCTGCTAGCGGTGGCAGTGATGGTGATTTGAGAGCCTGCGGCCTCTGAGCCCGTGTTGGAGGAGAAAGAAAGACTAACGGGAATACCGGTATTTACTGATCCTGCAACCGAAACAGAGTCTACGGCAAAGCTGGGGCGCGAACCACCACCCAAGGAGTCTTTACTAATCCAGCGCAATTGAACCACGGCTTGGTTGTCGCACTGAGGAGGCAACACAATAGAGAAGTTGGTTGGGTTTAGAGGAGTAGTGCCGCTGGTTTGTCCAACGCCGTTACTGGCATAAGACGTTCCTTGAACATCGGTAAAGCTACCTGTAGTGCCTACTCTGTATTGCAAACCGGCCGCATTGATGCGCGTATTGTTGGAACCATTGAAGGGGTCCCGAATGACCATCATGGTATAGTTAACGGTAATGTTGGACAGGCCGGTGGTGACGATTGCGGTGGCAACGCCATTTGCTGTACCTGAGGAATTTAGCCAACCTATTTTTCCTAGAAAGTCATATACGCCGTTTCCTGAGGAAGAGGCAGTGCCTCCGGAAACGCTTTGGTCACCACTAGGCGCACCGGTGGTATAAGAAGAGGAGCTTCCTCCGGGAATAACCCAACCTTGCCATCCTGCGGGGTAGGAGGTTGAACTGCCGTTGTAGGAGCTGAAGTTTTCGCTGTAAGGCAAAGATTGGGGAGTCGGGTTTGTGGCTTGTGCGGACAATTGCTTTCCAAAGGGAAGGCCAATTAACACAAGGCTCGTAAGAAATAAGTACCTGTTTCGCATAAAGCTTCTAGATTTGGGTCAAAAGTAATGAATCTGATGCCTTTTAATGATTAAGCGCAAGTTAAGCATAAGCTATAAGCTGTAAATTAACGGATTTTGTGACAATTACGAAAAGTTTTCTGTGAACTGGTGTAAGGTTGGGCTTTGTTTGGGAACGCCCTGCATTAGTCCTTTTTAACACAAGAGGCCCCGGAAGGGTTAAGGGTGTGCTTTTTAGGCTTGATGCCATGATTATTTTTATTTTTTTGATAATCAGAACCTTGAATTAAAATACCGTTTTTCACTTTTCCGGTATCAAGAAGAGTCTCGTGAAAGGATTGGCTAGGGAAATGACTCTTTTCTGGTAAAGAGACTTTCTTGTTTTTTCAAAAGCGAGCCCGGTAGCGGCTCCATACGGCTAACTATTTTTCAAAAAGGCTTGGGGGCTATCCTCCGATTGCTTTAGCCCTTATCGGCAAATGTTATACCTTTGCCACACACGGTATAGCAGGAATGGAAGAAGTTACCAACCCCAAAGACAATAAACGTGCGGTCCTGCTCATTGTAAGTTTGCTGCTATTGGCATCGGTAGGGCTTAATATCTACCAATTCCTAGATAACCGCAATCTTAGTTTTGAGCATAGGGTTCAAGTCGCCAAGGTGGATACGCTCACCCAACGAAAGCAAGAGCTTGAGCTCCATTACAACGATGCTGTTGAAGAGCTAAACGCCTACCGGGGGAGGTCAGAACAGCTTGATTCATTGCTGGCAGAAGCCAATCGTGAGCTAGAAGAGCAAAGAAGGCAAATTTCCCGACTGATTGACCAAAACCAAGACTACCAAGTATTGCAACAGCGCTTTGCAGAAATGCAAAGGTTAAAGGACGAGTACCTGGCCCGCATTGTAGAGTTGGAAGAAGAAAACCGACGACTTAAGTACGAAAACACGGAACTTACCGTGGCTCTAAATCAAACGCAAGAAACCAATACGGCTTTGCAAAGCAAGGTGAACATAGCCTCTCAACTGCAATTTGCCTCTGTACAAGTGAAGGGCCTTGATGTAAGGTCGGGCGGAAGACAGAAAGAAACTGATAAAGCCCGAAGAACCGATAGACTTAGTATCAGTTTTACACTAGCCGAAAACCGAGTGGCTCCTCCCGGAGAACGTACCGTATACTTGCGCATGTTTAACCCGGAAGGTTATGTTATGGCCGATGTAGGTACTCAGTTGAAGAAATTCCGCTCCGAATCCGGAGAAGAACTTCCCTACTCCAAAAGCCTTAAGGTGCAATTTACCGGAGCTGCATTGACCAGGGAAGTGGTTTGGGAACAAGAAGTTTTTCCGGAAGGGGTGTATAAGGTGGAGCTTTATGTAGATGGAATACTTACAGGTATCCAAAAAATACAGCTTTATTAATTCATGAGACAGCTTGGCGGATGGCGCTTTTGGTTTCTTGGTCTCTTCGCATTTTATGCATGTGTTGATTTAGATCGCGACAAGCCCAAGGAGCTTATTGAAAAAGAGCGCATGGCCGGCTTGCTTGCCGATATCCATTTAGCAGAATCGGCCGCTCGCTTGCAGGCGCTGCCGCCGAAATACTCGAGTGACCCCGATCGATGGTTTGCCGAGATTTTGGAATACCATAACACAGACAGCTCAGCGTTTAGGGCTTCCTATTTATGGTATTCGGAGGACCCAAGCCTCATGTTGGAGCTGTATGAAGTGGTTGCCGATTGCCTTCAAGTAAATGCTGAAGCTCCTGAAGCAACCGAAAATTAAGGCTTGTTTTGGGAGGCCTCAAGAATGGCTTTAACCACTTCCGGGTCCAACAAGGTGCTGGTGTCGCCTATGGCCTCCGGCTGTCCTTCGGCAATTTTCCTAAGGATTCTACGCATGATTTTGCCGGACCTGGTTTTGGGAAGCGCCTCCACAAATAAAATTTCGTCGGGTTTGGCAATGGGCCCAATCAGCCGGCTTACCGTAGCTAAAATATCTTGCTTAATGAGTGCGGGGTCTTCCGGTGTTCCATTTAGAATTACAAAGGCATAAATTCCCTGTCCTTTGATTTCATGGGGATAACCAACAACGGCACTTTCTACCACGTCGGTAAATTGATTTATGGCATTTTCCAGTTCAGCGGTGCCAATTCTATGGCCGGAAACGTTCAGGACATCGTCAACTCGACCGGTAATTTTATAATAGCCATCGGAATCTCGTTCGCAGCCGTCTCCCGTAAAGTAGTTGCCGGGATAGGCCGAAAAATACGTGTTTTTGCAGCGCTCGTGATCGCCCCAAGTGGTACGGAGCATGCCCGGCCAAGGAGCTTTTATGCACAGGTTTCCCGAGCTTTTAAGTGCATGGAGCTCTTCTCCTTTTTCATTGAACAACGCCGGAACAATACCGGGAAGGGGCAACGTAGCCTTACCCGGTTTTTCCGGAATAATGCCCGGAATCGGACAAATCATGATGCCGCCGGTTTCCGTTTGCCACCAAGTGTCGGCAATGGGCAAGCGCCCTCCTCCAACTTCGTCTTTATACCACTGCCAAGCAGTTTCGTTGATGGGTTCACCCACGGATCCTAAAACCCTGAGGCTCGACAAGTCGTTTTCCGAAGGTCGGTAAGGGCTGCCCATTAGGGAGCGAATGGCCGTAGGCGCGGTATAAAACAACTGCACGCGGTGTTTCTCCACAATCTGCCAAAAGCGGCGCGCATCGGGCCAAGTGGGAACTCCCTCAAACATGAGGCTGGTAGCACCTGCGCTTAGCGGACCATACAAGATGTAGGAGTGCCCGGTAATCCAACCAATATCGGCCGTGCAAAAGTGCACATCGCCGGGTTTAAACTGAAAGGCATTTACAAAGGTATAATTGGCCCAAACCATGTATCCGGCCGTAGTGTGCACCACCCCTTTGGGTTTGCCTGTGGAACCCGACGTGTAAAGAATAAACAATGGATCTTCGGCTTCCATGACTTCGGCATAGCCTAGCTCCGCTCTTTTTTCTTTGGCTTTTTCAAATGCGTCTTTCCACCAAAAGTCTCGATCTTTTATCATGGATACGGCTGTGCGACTGCGGGTCAATACCAGTACCTTCTTTACCGAAGGACAGTGGTCTAGGGCATCGTCTACCGTAGACTTCATAAGAATGGTTTTGCTGCCTCTAAACGCTCCGTCGGAGCAAATAACCAAATTGCATTGGGCGTCATTGATTCGGTCGGCAATGGATTGCGCTGAAAACCCGCCAAAAACCACGGAATGAATGGCACCTACCCGGGCACAGGCCAATACGGCAATGGCAAGCTCCGGCACCATCGGTAAATAAATGCAGATCCGGTCGCCCTTTTTAATTCCATGCATACGCAACATGGCCGCCGCGGTTTCTACTTCTTGGTGCAGCTCTCGGTAGCTCAAGCTGCGGACCGCTTCCGATGGGTCGTTGGGCTCCCAAACCAAAGCTGCCTGATCGCCTATGGAATCCAGGTGCCTGTCCAAACAGTTTTCGGTGATGTTGAGCTGGGCGCCCTCAAACCAACGAATGCGCGGTGCTTCAAAGTTCCATTCCAACACCTTGTTCCAAGGCTTTTTCCACTGAAAATGGGCAGCAATTTCTGACCAAAAGACTTCAGGTTGGTCTTTAGCTTTATTCCATTGGGCCTTGTAGGCCTCCAAGCTTGTAATCTGATAGGGTATAGCCATACCACAAAATACGGCTTAACCTCCTTTCTCCAAAATTAGCTGAGTGCCTTGGCCCAAGCAAAGAGCTTGTGGTCCTGCATACGGGGAGCCATAAGTTGCACACCTACCGGAAGCGTTCCTTTGCCGGGTATGGGAGTACTCATGGCCGGGTTTCCCGATAAATTAGCCTGCACGGTGAGCAAATCTTCCAAATACATTTGAATGGGATCTTTGCTGGTATCGTTTATTTTAAACGGAAGGTTGGGGCTTGTTGGGCTGAGCACCACATCGCAAGCCTCAAAAAAGGAGTCTGTGGCCTGCTGAATCAAACGCCGTACCTGCATGCCTTTTTTGTAATAGGCGTCGTAGTATCCTACGCTCAAAACAAAAGTGCCGGTCATAATGCGCCGTTTTACCTCGGCTCCAAAACCCTCACTTCGACTTAAACTGTAGGTTTCTTCCAAGCTTTTGGCATTGGGACTTCGGTAGCCGTAATGCACGCCGTCAAATCGGCTGAGGTTGCTGCTGGCCTCGGCGGTAGAAATGACGTAGTAGGTAGGTACCAAAACGTCCAAATAAGGAAAGTCTAAGGGTACCAGCTCATGTCCTTTGGCTTGCAAACCTTGTATGTATGCGTCAAAAGCTTCTCGAACTTCGGGATGCATGCCCTCCATTTCCATAACCTGTTTCAAGACCCCAATTCGGAGGGGACCCTCTGCGTTGGTTGAGGCCGGATCCAGCACCGGTTGCTCGCTGCTGGTCATGTCCATAGGGTCCGGTCCGGCCATAAATTTCCATACCAGGGCAGCGTCTTCTACCGTTTGGCAAAGCGGACCGGCTTGGTCTAAGGAGGAGCCATAGGCAATAAGTCCATAGCGCGAAACCCTGCCATAGCTAGGTTTCATGCCCACCACGCCACAAAAAGCAGCGGGTTGGCGAATAGAGCCTCCGGTGTCGGTACCCAAAGCCACCGTGCACAAGCCGGCAGCCACAGCAGCTGCAGAACCGCCCGAGCTTCCTCCCGGCACACGCTCAGGGTCCAATGGGTTTTTAACCGGGCCATAATGCGACGTGATATTGGCACTTCCCATGGCAAATTCATCGCAATTGAGGCGACCAATAACCAAAGCCCCGGCATCGATCAACCGCTGCAAGCAGGTGGCCGTGTAGAGGGATTCAAAGCCTTCTAAAATTTTA